>JAUIEK010000005.1 GCA_030428865.1 Bacteroidia bacterium
ATCGAAGTTGGGTTGCCTTAAATTAACATATCCTGATTATAATACTGAACTTAAAATAGTTCATCGAAAGGATATACTGACCTCAAAAAATACGACTGAAAAAGCATATAGCAATCAGGTCTTTGGTCTTGAACATAAAGGATACAATAACGTAGTAAGAGGCACAGAAAATAACTATCAAACGTACAATGGTAAAGAACATGTACAAGAACTCGGATTAAACTGGCATGACTTCGGCGCAAGGAATTATGATGCTTCTTTAGGAAGATGGTTTAGTACTGATCCGCTAACAGAGGAAATGTCTTCTTGGTCGCCATATAATTATGCGTTTAATAATCCTATCTATTTTGTTGACCCTGATGGAATGGCGCCAGTTGGAAATCCAATACTTAAAAAGATTCTTAAACAAATAAAAAATGCTCTTAGTACGATTGGACGAAGAGGACATCAAACAAAGTTAAAATCTTTAGTGAATGACCCAAGGATTGGTAGAGCAGATAAAGGTTGGATAAAACAGGAAAAAAATAGAATTAAAAGAGGTCAAACCACCTATGTTAGAAACCCACCAGGAAAAGCTTTAGCTCATGAAAGAGGTCGTGAAGCTGCTAAAGGATATGATTACAAGTATTCTAATTTGCAAGATGAAGGACTTCATAAACTCCAACACAAGCACGATAAAAATGGAAAGCTGAATAAAGAAAGACCTGTGATTGAAACTGCTACAATTGGTGTTGCTACAGTTGCCTCTACTTCTGGCACAGAATATGGCAGTATGGAAACAGCAAATAACGATACGACAGAAGCTACAGCGAAAAAAGCTATAAGTTTTGGTTCTAAAATGACTGATTTTGTTGAAAACTTTGGTACTAAAATATTTGGAAACAATCAGTTTGGTAGAACGTTGAACGAGCTTAATATTTTAAACATAGGACTGTCAGATATATTCAAGAGTGCAGACAAAACACTAAATAAAAAAGAGGAAGAAAAGAAATAACATAATAAAATGAATTTAAATACAAAAGAGATAGAGAGTGTTTCAAGGCTAGCACCTTTTGAAAGGTATAAATATTTTATTAAGAGAGTAGTCGGTTTTGGGTTTTTATGGACAATAAAAGATAAAAATAACGACTTAGCACTTTTATCTATAGGAGATAATATTTTAGTTTCATTATGGTCAGCAGAACCATTCATTAAGAGTAATTTAGAAGGCGATTGGCAGGAGTTCGTCCCTTATAAAATAGATTTGGATGAGTTTGTAGATACATATTTACCTCTTATTTTGAAAGAGGAGTATCTTATAAATATTTTTCCTTTAAATAAAAAGGCTGGTTTTGTTGTTGATGTAGAAGAGTTTTCAAGAGACTTGAATATGGAATTAGACAATTATCGATAAATAAGATAATGGTACAGATTAATTGATGATGAACTTTAACTAACAAACTAAAACTACTCAAAAGCGGTTTTTTATAAAATCCAAAAACTTATCAACACTTATTTACTACTGAAAACACCCCCATTTTCTGCGACCTGCTAGGGTGGTTTTGGGGTGCAAGCTTGCCTAGATTAAAGTCTTTGAAGCAATCGATTTTTATGGTACTGCGAGCCTAATCAGTATATGCGCCTTTTACATCTAGTAGTACAAGGATTATTGGTTTGTTATTGCCGTTTGATTGGTTATATGTAGGGTTACTAAAACGAGCCTGTTACTACGCTATACCAAGCTGTGCCATTATATAGGTATTAAAATTCTGCCGCAATAGTAGCCCCAAGCTTTTTACAGCAAGGTCAAGGACAAGTTAGCCACAGTTTTTTGTAAGCGAAGCCGTAAAAAAACGGTAGCTAAACCTTGCTTTTAAAAAGTCGTTTTTGGGTCTGTATGGGGCATCATAATTTTTAATATCTATTATTATGTCACATTCTGTTTTTTATTTAGTAGTATCAGGCTCTCGCCATTTTAGCAATCCTTCATTATTAGCCAGCCACTTGTCGGCGGCACTTCAAAAGCAGCCAGGTCTTGTACTGGTCTGTGGCAACGGCAAGGGCTGTGATACACTGGTTAGGCAGTGGGCAGCAAGCAATAAAGTGCCTTTGTTAGTTGCTCCTGCACATTGGTCTAGTTTAGGCAAGGCAGCAGGCCCAGTCCGCAACCAGTTTATGCTCTCTATGGCACAGGGCGTTTTAGCGTTTCCATTGGCAGGTAGCAAGGGCACAACACATGTTATCCGCAGTGCACAGCAGTTAGGGCTTCCACTTCGTGTGGTAGCAGCCTAGCACTTAGGGGCTGTTAGCCCCTTTTTTTCTTAGACTTGCTGATTACCATTTTTACTATTTATCTTCGTGCTATGAAACGAAAAAAATTGCCGACTTGGTTAAGATACATCAGGTATCTATTTAACTGTTTGTGGTATCATGTGCTTTTTCCTGTGGGTGTTGAACGAGATGCGTTCTCTAAAGCGTTTTTCCATAAGAATAAACACGATTAAAACAAGCGGGTTAAAAATCATACTGCTAATACTGTAATTTATTGATTTTTATACTCAAGCAGTGTTCAAGGCGATTCTATGCCACGAGCAGAACCGTCCTGCACTGTGCAGCAAGCCTCTGTTACCACGACGGAGCTACGCCAAGGATGCAGGACGGTTTTGCTGCTCCTACAAAGTGTTCCTGCACGATGCAGGAAGCTTTTGCTGCTGCGTTGGAGCTACGCCAAGCATGCAGGGCGACTTTGTTGCTCCTACAAAATGATGCTGCACCATGCAGCAGGGTTCTGTGGTTTGTAAGATGATCTGGCACAGTCCACATTGCTATATTTTAGAGGGTTATGTTAAAAAAACAAGTATATTTATCGAACAAAACCTTAAAACTATAAATTTATGAATGCCCCCTATTTAAACCGCTATCGGCACGGTGAGTTTTTGCAATACCTCAAAGATATATTACAACTCTTAGGTGAACAAGATATAGCTGCGTTGCAGCTAACCACACAACACGATGCGTTGCAGCCACAAGTAGCTGCCATAGATGCCGCCTTTAAACAAAGTCAAGGTAGCGAGATTACACAAGAACTGATTACCTTAGACGAACAGCGAGATAACGCACTAACAGGATTGCGTGCTGTAATCAATGGTTATCAGTACCACTTTGAACAAGCTACAAGTAATGCAGCCAAAGCCTTATTGAACAATATTGACAATCATGGGAACAACATCCAACGCCTAAGCTATCAAGAACAAACCGCAGTATTAAACAGTATCATTGCTGATTGGGAGGGACAAACCGAGTTAACAGCAGCCGTAACCGCATTAAATTTAACAACGTGGCTCGATTACTTAAAAACCACCAATAGCAGCTTCGCAACACGATATTTATCAAGGGTTGAAGAACAAGCCGCAAACGCTACGGGCGATATCCCAGAGTTAAGAGAACAAGCAACAACGTCTTATCGTGCCTTAATTGCTCATATTAAAGCACACGCCACATTAGCAACAGCTCCACAGCACAGCACGTTATTAGAACAGATTAGCGTACTGGCAGGGCAATATAATCAAGTCGTTGACAATCGTAGTGCAACTACAAACGACACCACACAATCAAGTGAAGTGCAATAAAAAACAGCAACAGAAAGATACCCCCAAAACCACCCTAGCAGGTCGCAGAAAATGGGGGTTTCTTTGCTAGAGTTATTAACATAGACTATTTATCATCAGCGGTTTAGCCTATTGATTTTGTGATTTGTTATGCGCTATTTTGTAGCCTAACAAACGCATTAGGCTATGGCAAAACTCATTATTCACAACGCTAATTTTATCACGTGTAAGGCAGTGCTTTTTACGATTGATATTCTAGGTGGCGTTGATTTATCACAGGTGGAACGGATGATTTGCACGCTTCGCATCAGTTATAAAAACTATCCGCCGCACCGCAGTACACTTGATTTATATAACGATAGGCAAAGTGATAAGTTAATACGAAGCTTGTGCGATAAATGGGAACTTAAATTAGTGGATGTTTCCAAGACCTTACACGAACTAACCTTACAGCTTGAAGATTACCGACTGGAACAGCTAAAATTTAAAGGCAAGCATCAACGTCCAGTGTTTGAACCAAGCCAAGCCGACCAAAAAGAAGCGATTAAAACACTAAAAAGCAAGTCGCTACTTAAACAACTGGTTACAAAACTGAACACAACGGGCATCATTGGCGAAGATGATAACGCTACCATACTATTTTTAGCATTGGCATCGCATAAGTTCAGCAATCCATTTTCTGTATTGTGTTTAGCAAAAAGTGGTATCGGCAAAAGCTACGTCTTACAGAAGCTAGCCGACTGTATGCCGCAAGGGGCTTACAGCTTCCACACGCGTATTAGTTCCAACGCTCTATATTATTTTGATAGCAGCAACATACAAAACAAGGCGTTACTAATTGAAGATTTAGAATGGACAATGCAAATGCTTACACCTTTAGCTACGCTGCAATCACAAGGCAAGTTAATCCACACGCGAACCACCAAAAATAAGGACGGCATGTTACACAGTACCACTTTTGAAGTAATAGGCAAGCTGTGCCTTATTGCTTGTGCGTATTCTGATAAGAACCTAGAAAGTTTATCGCTTCCGTTCTTGATGATACACCTGAACCATAGTGCAGCACAAGACCGTGCCATCATGAACTATCAACGAGCCGTATCTGCTGGACTGGTAGAGCTACATACGATTCAAAAAGCACAGCACGAACTTAAATGTATTGTTGCTTCATTAGAGAACATCAGTATTATAAATCCGTATGCAACCCTTATTGAACTGCCTGCCGATGTGGCGCATCCTCGTAAAAGCCTGCAACTCTTATTAAACTTCATTGAGGTTATTACTTACTTCTTCCAGTGGCAGCGCCACAGGCAAGTAAATAAAGATACTGGCGAGATTTATATAACCACCACGCCCGAAGATATTGCACTAGCCTTTAGACTTTTAAAAAACAGTTTGCTACGCAGGGCAGATGAGTTAAGCACGACCACAAGAGGTTTTTATCATTGGCTTACAGACTATTTAAGTCAAGCAAAGACCAATCAATTTACAGCCTTAGATATAAGAAAGGTACGAAGTGTCCATCCTAGAACCTTAAACAGGTATTTACAAGAACTAAAATTGTACAGCTACATTAAGGTAACAGGCGGCAATAAACATCGTGGCGGCTATATCTACAAACTTACAGAACTGGGCAACCAAACAGACGTACAAAACCGTATTGAACAAGCATTACAAAACAATTTAGAACAGATACAACAAGCCTATCAAAAACAGCAAGAACATACTGATAATACCAAAAGTCAACTTAGTCGGTCAGTTAGCCAAAAGGCGGTGTCCAACTCTTAATCGCTTTGCCTGCGGGTGCTAACCACTAGGACGACACCAAAAGTCAAGAAGCTCGATACCTAAATGATAAACTATGAATACTAAAATGCCTGCCGAGGCTCTCGGCTTTACACAATATCTACAGTCCAAAAAACATAGTAACAACACACAAAAACGATATACCGATAGTGTCAATGATTTTTTAAAGTGGTTCAAAAAAGACCCTATTAATGCTCGTAAAAAAGATGTGCTTGGGTATTTATCCTACCTAAAAAAGAAGCGTAACCAAAGTAATAGTAGCCGCAAAGGACATTTAACAGGATTAAAACACTACTTTACTTTTTTACAGGATGCTGATCTAATGGCTTCTAATCCGACCAACTTTATAAACATACGAGGCGCACGCAAAAAAATACTGTACAACATTTACAGCTTTACAGAACTAGAGGAACTTAACGACAACTTTTATCACTACTATATTAATAATGTAGGGTATAACAAGTATGTTAGCCAGCACGACCGCAAGCGTTCGCAGCTATGCAGACAGCGTAATTACACCATGCTTGGGGTGCTGCTCTTTCAAGGTATAGCAACTACCGAACTCAAAACAATAACACTTGATAATTTAGACCTAAACAAAGCTACGCTAACTATAAAAGGACGTAAAAGAAGTAATGGCAGAACCTTACCATTAAACGCAGCGCAAATGGGTACATTAATTAACTACACACAACAAATAAGACCACAATTAGTAGCACTATATGGCAAAGAAAGCGACCAACTTTTTTTATCGCAGCCACTCTCTGGTCAGCAAAAAAGCCACGATGATGCAATGCGAGGCATGCTGCAATATCTTATGGCACAAGTCAAGCACATAGACCCCAAATTTGTAAACTTCAAGCAAATACGAGCATCGCTCATCACGCATTGGATAAAAAACGAGGGCTTACGCAAAGCACAATACTTGGCAGGACATCGGTATATATCCAGTACAGAAAGCTACAAGGTTAACGACCTTGAAAGTTTAACCGATGATATTGCTAAACATCATCCGTTTTGAGTCGAGAGACTCAACGTTCAATTAAAACAATTAAAGATGAGTGCTAATTTTACAGTCATAAACCAAGCCTACAAAGACTGGTTAGATACGTTGGGCTTCTCGCATGCTATCGTTTACGATTTTAACTTTAGAGCAAGAGATTTTTTTAACTGGCTATCGCTACAAGGCATCGCTCATATTAACAGCATTACCAATAAGCATATTAGTACCTATTTTGATTACTTACAAACTCGCCCCAATAAGCGGCGGCAAGGAGGATTAAGTATCGCTTATCTAAACAAAACCTTTACAGCTATCGACAAGCTGCTAGAGTTCCTGCACCAAATGGAACTGCATACAGCACCATTGCCAACTAACTATCGCATTGAACAGGACAAGCAATTACGAGTAGAGAATATACAGCCCTTTACACAACAAGAAATAAAATTATTACAAGCGCACATCCCTAAAATCTATCCGAACTATCATTTTGAGAAGCGAGAGCGCAAGCACGAGCAGTTAAAACTTGTTTTTGCGCTCTTTTATGGCTGTGGCATCCGCAGAACCGAAGGAATGAAGTTAGAAGTAACCGACCTTAATTTTGACAGGCGCAGCCTGTTTATTAAGCAAGGAAAAAACTACAAAGATCGTATTATACCAATGAGCGCAGGCGTGTACAAAGTACTGGAACAGTACGTTTACAACTTTAGGAACTTCCAAAAAGTGGAGCATAAAAGACTGTTTATACACAGTGAATGTTCATTGGCTAACAGCTTAAAGGACTTACAAAGAATAACCCAAAACAAAGCGATACAAGGTAAAAAGTTAGCGTTCCATATCTTGCGCCATAGCATCGCAACACATCTTTTGCAAAATGGGGTAAGCATCGAAAATATTGCACAGTTCTTAGGACATAGCAGCTTAGAAAGCACACAGATTTATACACACATCGTTAACCGATAACCAAACTTACTACGTTTTTATAAGGATAATTAGGCTATTTTTTTAACTTTGGAAACACAATAATTATCGAAGTTGGGTTGCCTTAAATTAACATATCCTGATTATAATACTGAACTTAAAATAGTTCATCGAAAGGATATACTGACCTCAAAAAATACGACTGAAAAAGCATATAGCAATCAGGTCTTTGGTATGAAAATGAGAGGATTTAATGAGGTAGTTTCTGCTAATGGGAATTCTTTAGGACAAAAAGAGAAAACGTTCCAAGGACAACGTTTAGATGATGACTTAGGTTTGAATTGGCATGCCTTTAAGTATAGAAATTATGATGCTGCAATAGCAAGATTCTTTAATATTGATCCTCTAGCCGAGGAGTATACTTATAATTCCACATATGCTTTTCAAGAAAATAAATTAGGTTTAGGTATAGAGCTTGAAGGATTGGAATTATTTGAAAGAATTAAAAATGGAGTCACGCAATTTCTTACAGGGGCTGATGATTTAGCTCAAAAAAATGTTAAAAATAATATCAAAGCTAAGTTTGAAAATGCCAAGACATCAAAACCAAATGCAATTGAGAACAGTAAGCATGAAAAATTGATGGATACTTCAAAAGCTCTAGGAAATATGGGAGAGGGAGTTATTGAAGCAACAAAAGGTACTGCACAAGTTGCAGGTACAGTATTAGAAGTTTCTGGAGATGCAGTGAGTACAGTAGGTGTTTATACAGCCCAACCTGAGGTAGTAATTGCAGGAGAAGCCATGAGTGGTGTTGGAGCAGGGGTAAATGCTTTAGTTGATTATTCTGATGGGAAGCCTTTATCTACTATAGGAACAGAAGCAGCTGTAAAACAGGTTTTTGGAACTGCTTCTTCGCAAGGAATTAAAGCTACAAGAAAAGTAGCTGGAGATAAATATGTTAAAGCAGGTAAAAATGTAATATCAGAATCAATAATACATTCAGTTGTGAAATTAAAAGAAACTATTTTGACACCTATAATAGTACCTGCAATTGAAAACAAAATTGTTTTACCAATAATGGGACCTGTTAATCAACAATAAAAAAATAGTATATGAATATTTTAAGATTACTAATTGGTTTGATTTTATCTGTTTGGGCTGTATATTATTTTTATAATCAATATAAATTTAAAAAATATAAAAAAGATGGTTGGGTAGTAGGTAAAGGTCAAGTTTATTACGGAACATTCGTTTTAGGTTTAATAGGGATATATTTATTTTTAGTGGAAATCAATAAGCTGTTATGAAATACATTTTAGTTATTATATCACTAATAGCAGCATCAAATTCTTTTTCTCAGGGAGAAGTAGATTGTAAGAGCTTAAAATCAGGTGTTTTTGAAATACATGACAAAGGACAAAAAATATTAAGAATATATAGACAGAATAATTTTCAGATAGAATATTATCCCGAAGAAAATTTTTTGAACATATTAAAAATCAAATCAAAAAAGTGTAATTATTATTTCAAAAGATATGAGATAAGAAATGATTTGGATACAATAACTTGGATAGTGTCTTACACTAAAAACAAGAATTTTTACAATTATATAGCAAAGCCTTTATACCTTAAAATAGATTATAAATATGAGGGCATTATTAAGAAAGTAAGTGACACAATATACAATAGAAAAATTTTAAATACTTTTTTGACTTTAAAGAAAAAATAAGCAGGATAAAATTTACCCAGAAGGATATGTACAGTATGATAATGGACAGTTCTCTTATGTGTATCAGTATAAGGATCAAGTCGATAATGTTAGACTCTCGTATTCAGATAGTAATAATAACGGAGTTATTGAACCCACAACTGAAATTATTGAAGAATCTAACTACTATCCTTTTGGTCTTGAACACCGCGGGTACAGCAATGTGGTAAGAGGCACAGAAAATAACTATCAGACGTACAATGGAAAAGAACATGTACAAGAACTCGGTTTAAACTGGCATGACTTCGGCGCAAGGAATTATGATGCTTCTTTAGGAAGATGGTTTAGTATTGATCCACTAACAGAGGAAATGAGAAGGTACTCTCCTTATAATTATGCGTTTAATAATCCAATTAGATTTATTGATCCTGATGGAATGAAACCCTTTGCTGAAGAAGATTGTTGTAATAACTGGAATCCTGTCTCTGGAATAGGAGATGGTATTACAAGGTCTTTTATAAATACAGTTAATAGAGCAAATAAATCTTTAAGTAATATGGCTAATAGCATTGCATCTCTTTTTAAAGAAGAAATAGAGCCAACTATAGATTCGGGAGATGATTTTGTAGAAGTAGGTTCTGAGGTTATAGCTAAAGAGACAGGAAGTAAGTTTGCCAAAAATATTTCAAGAAAAGCAGGAGTTTTAGGAACTGTAAATACTATAACTTCTTTAACAATAGAGGCGGCTGAAAATGGGATATCTGAAGATTTAGTGCAAAAAGGTACGGGTGAGTTAGTAGCTAATGCAACAGGACCTGCCGCACCACTTACGGAAATAGTTTTGCAAGATGGTAGATCTGATGATGGTGTAACTAATACTTCAAATATGTCGAATAACTTTGCTCAAAGTGGAAGGCAGCGAAATGCTTATATATATAGAAGCTTTACTATGAGAAATCAACGAACAGTAGATACTCGACCTGCTTCTGTTAGAAATGCCGCTGCCCAAGAGAAAGCTAAAGGCAATCCAATACTTCAATTTTGGAACAGAGTATTACCAGCAAGAGACTAAAAAAACATTATAATGAACCTAATAAGTAAATACTATGCTAATATTTTAGGACTAATTCGATTTTTAGATATTGGGGTCGGCAATGAAGATGCAAGAGCTTCTTCGGTGTTTACCCTTACTGTTTCTGCTTTATTTGGAATTTTATTAAAGCTAATTGATTTTGATATCAGAAGCCTAGGAATATTCTTTTTGGTGCCTTGTGTTTTAGCAATATTCTTTATTACCTACTATTTTTTTTCAAAAAAAGGAAATAAAGTAAAAGTTGAAAATTGGCTTTCTAACAGTTCTCGTAAAGACAAGTTAACAACTGGTTTAATATCCTTAATCTTTTTTATAACCTTGCTAATTACTTTATTTAGATTATATGGTTAAAAACATATTAACAATTTTAATTTTCAGTTATGTGACTAGTTTATCTTCACAAGTTGACATGGAAAAAGTTAAAGCTATAAATACAATACTTTGTGATTGTTTAGAATCCAATAAATTAAAAGATGATAGAACTAGAATAGATGAATGCTCTTCTGTTTTATTCGACGGGTTATCAGTAATTAAAGACAAATCAACAAGGGAAATATATGCGCAAAAATCTGACACATATTTACAGCGCAAGTGCCTAGAATGTGCGTATTATTTATAAAAATGTTTTTGATAGCTCAAAAACTATCTCACTAAAAAAGATTATTGGAAGTTATTTTTACAAAGATTATTTAGGAGAAGTTTTTAATGTTGAGATAACAGAATCATCTTGGAATGAAAAGATGTCATCGTCTAATAATTATATTAAATTTTATTTTAACGAATCTAATAAATCTTTAGTTTTTAAGGAGTCAAACGATATCTTTTTTCAAGATTTTTACAAAAAAGGAGAAGAAATAGAGATAAAGTATGTATTAAATAAAACTAGTAAACTAGAGATTGTTTTTGACTATGGAAATGATATTTACATAAAAAAAACTCTTATAAAAAAAGAGTAAAAACTTGATAAATGGTTTTAAAGTGCATCTACCAAAGCTTCTGATAAAATATCTAAGTTCTTAGGTTTGGGTAAGAGATTGCTTCCTGTACTTGAAATGACATTAGAATCTACCACACTAGGTGATGGAACAATGAACTCATTGAATAAGCAAAGAGCAATGGATGCCTTTAACAATAAAGTAAAACCAAGATTAGATTTTGGTACATTAATTAAAATATCAGAACATCAGTATGAGAAATAAAATAATTACTAAGCCTATTCGATTAATAGCTTATTGTATTCTTTTCCTTGGTATTTACAGCTGCTCTCCTAAGTTACCTATTTTTGAAATAGAGGAAAAAATAAATGATGACTATACAGCTCATTTTGAAGGTGATATTGAACATATGATTAGAGATACACCAACTAAGCTCTTAAAAAAATATGGTGAAAAAGGTTTAAGAAAAAAGCTAATGTTAGTCTTTAACGATAGTAGGGAGTATCCTGTTGGTTATAGTAATATTGGAGAGTTAGATGTTAAAAGAGAAGGCAAATGCCGTTCTTATCGTTATTATGATGTTACATATTTAGTAACAAAATCTCAAATGACACCTTTTATAGATTCTACGGCTTTAAAACTGAATTATAAAGAATACGGTAAAGAGAATGTTTACCTTAATCCAAGTTCAAAGATTTTACATGTTACAGAAAGGAAGCATACAATATTAGTGTACGATAGAGACAAAAACTGGAAAATACTCAGTTACGACATTAAATTTTTAGAAGAAGCCTTTGGTAAAAAGTTTTCTGATTGTTTAGAGAGTAACGAAAATTAAATATTGATTCAATATTGCAAGTTAAAAGAATCGATTAAAATTTCTTATGAGTTTTTTTTGTCCTTGAAGCCAAACAAAATAAACTATAGGTGGTATTGCGATACCTATTGGTAGTAAAAATTTAGCCTGTACATTTTTAGCTTCAGTAAAAGAGTCATATAAGTAAGTAGATATAAATATGATAGAGATTACTGTGGTACAAATGAATATTAAACTCCATAGTCCTTTTGTTGCATAAACATCATTTACAGAATATTTTTCTTTTTCTCCACAAAATCTACACTCTCTTACAAATGTATCACCTAAAAATCTTGAAAGTTCTACACGGTCATTGGCTCTTTTAGTTATTCGGTTAGTAGACTTACAATTTTTACAATTAAAAACTAAAACCATCATGCTATAGATTTAAGCTTTACATTTTTAATTAAAGCACCTAACGTATATAATATTGTAAGTCTCCCTAAAAACTGGGCCGTTTATTATCCTACTAAATAGAAGTTTAATTAATACATTTAGGATATGAAACAAAGCAAGTTTAGTGATAGTCAAATACTATCGATTTTAAAAGAATACATCTAAAATCCACCTCAATGATCTGAAATCATATAAAATACTGAGGTTATTACATATTATGCACTTTTATTGAATCCTAACTAATGAGTTTTTCTTTTTTTATTCACTACGGACTTCATTTCATCGCACCTTTTTTTATCAGCTATTATTTATTAAAAGATAAATGGCTTCGTGTTTACACTATTTTTATTTTATCTATGCTAGTTGACTTAGATCATTTACTTGCCAATCCTATCTTTGATCAAAATAGATGTAGTATCAATTTTCATCCTCTTCATAGTTATTACGCTATCTGTATTTATCTAATGATGTTGTTTTTCAAAAAAACACGAATAATAGGAATTGCCCTTTTATTTCACATGATTACAGATGCTATTGATTGCTGGATTTAAATTTTAAGTATTCGTTTTACTAACAAGTTGATCTCATTAGAAATTTTAAGTTTAATACTTAAAACACAATACACAATAATAATCAATATACTTTTTAAGATGATGTTGATTATTGGGTGAAAATTAAAATCCCAGAAATAGAAAGCGAAAAACAAACCAATAATAATAAGCAGAATCAAAACTGTTTTGTCTGTAAACGGACTCATCTTAAACTTCCAACAAACAAACCACAGCTTGACTGTATTAAAAAGAAAAATAGTAAGAAAAGTAGCTATTGCTAAACCATCTGTTCCAAAATCAAGATTAAAATAAAATAGTTTATTGAGTAAGTAAACCATTACTGCCATACCAATACCTATAGGTAAAGTAACCTTATAAAATTTAGATGTGTTGATAATATCACCATTGTTTCCCAAGAACATGTTATACAATTTTACTAATGAAATCAGTAAAACAACTAATTCTCCGCCCACATAACCTTTATCAGGCATCAGGTGAAATAACTCACTCACATTACAGTTAATTAGTAAAAAAAAGAAGCCTCCTATCAAAAGTAGATTTATCGAACTCTTTTTGTATAAAGAGTGTAGTTCTTTGTCGTTTTTTTCATTAAGCGTCTGAGATGTTAATGGCTGTAAAATTTGTTTCATTGCTCTACTAGGTGCTTCGATAAAAGAACCGATAAAAACAGCAACCGAATAATAAGCTGCAGTTTCAATTGTATCTTTCCCCGGAATCATTACTTTATCTATGTCTAACAATATAGCACCAGCACTTCCTGCCATTAAAATATATAATGAATACCTCACTACTTCTATAAAGTCAGATGGTAACGCAAACTTGATTCGGGGCATATATAGTTTAAATGCGTAGAGCATCATAACTAATGTTCTTAATACATATGCTCCAGTTAAAAAGTATATAAACTCGGGTTTAGATATCAATTCAAACATTACAGCTATCAATAGAATCATTACTACTGCTCTATTCCAAAGTTCTTTTAAAAAGTTCCCAAAAACGGAATGCAATTGCACTTTTGCCCAAGAATAAAAAACTTCAAAATACGCACAAGAAATAGCAACAATGTATATCACAGGAGTATAACTTGCTATAACAGCATTCTCTTCTGGAATTTTTGTTAGAATCCAATCATGAAAATAATCCCACAAAAATCCTAAAGGAATCGCTATGATTAAAGGAAAAAAAAGAACAACAGACAAAAACTTATCTTGATCTTCTTTTGTTTTATAGGAAGAGAAAAATTTTATAATTGTAAAATGAACTCCTAAAGCCGTTAAAGGCATAATAAGATTAGAGGCTGATAACAAATAGGTTACCAATCCGTAATATTCCGACTTAAGAAATCTTGGATAAAAAATAATCGTATTAATCCCGCCTACTAGAAATCCTAGATAGATTATTAACGAATTCTTGAATGATTGCTTAAATACAATACCCACTAGGCTTCTATTAAACTTAAAATTGAATTGTAAATTTTTTCTCCCACATTGCTTCCGTACAAATCTCTAGAAAAATCTGTTTGGGTTAAAGAAAAATCACTAAACGATTGAATAATTTTTTTTGTATTTGAACCTACAAGTGTTGCGTAACCATAATTAACTAGTTCTGACCATTCTGTTTCTTCTCTTAACACTACACAAGGTTTTTTATTAAAATAGGATTCTTTTTGTAGTCCGCCACTATCAGTTATAACTAAGGAACAATTTTTTAACAACTCTAACATATCAAAATAACCAACAGGATCAATAAGTTTAACTTTCGTTTTTACTTTATATTCTTTTAACTTTTCTTTTGTTCTGGGATGCAGAGGTAAAATAACTGGCTTTTTTAGATAAATATTATCTAATGCATTAAATATAGCGTTTAATTTTTTAGAATCATTTGTGTTTTCTTGTCTATGGATAGTTGCTAAAACAAAATTAGATCGAGTCAAATTTAGATTTGAAATAATAGATGATTTTTCTGATGAAAAATCGCTATAAAAGTCTACTGCATCTTTCATAATATCTCCATGTTTTTCTACAATAGCAGATAGATTATCATATCCTTCTAATTTTAAGTTATTGACAGCCGTTTGAGTAGGGCAACTCAATAAATCAGATATTCTATCCGTCAAAATCCTGTTAACTTCTTCTGGCATTTTCATATTAAAAGATCGTAAACCTGCTTCTATATGAACTGTCTTTATATGTAGCTTTTTTGCAGCTAAAACCCCAGCTAAAGTAGAATTTGTATCGCCGTATACTACTACTGCATCAGGGTTTTCTTTAACAAGAGTTTTTTCTATTTCTTCAAGCATCCTACCCGTCATTGCTCCGTGACTAAGGTTGTTAACATTTAAATTGTATTTTGGTTTAGGAATTTGCATTTCTTGAAAAAAAACGTCGCTCATATTTTCGTCAAAATGTTGTCCCGTATGAATAATTATCTCTTCAATTTCAGACATTTCTTTGATAATTCTACTTAATACAGCCGCCTTTATAAACTGAGGTCTTGCTCCTAAAACAGTTACTATTTTTTTCATGAGTCAGCTTTAATCGTTTCTAAAACTTCTACTAATTTTCTTGTTAGTTCTTTTCTATGATATTGGTTGATTTCTGATTGATTCAAATGCAAAGTTCCTTTCTTATATTCCTTGTAAAAAATAAGTATTTGTTTTTTTAATGACTCCTTATCATTAAAATCAATACAAACTCCCGAATTGGTGTTTTTAATAATTTCTGCTGCATCACCATCTACAGGTCCAATTCCTAATATAGGACGCTTAGCTTGTAAATACTCAAAAATTTTACCTGTGATGATTCCTTTAGCAGACGAAACATTATTAATGATTAATAGGAGTAATTGAGCGGATTGTTGATAACTACTTACTTCTTCATGCGAGACAAAATCTATTAACTCTAATTGTTCTTTATCAAATACTTTTAGGTTTTCTTCTACTTCAGAAGATAGTCCACCTATTAATTTTATTCTCAGATCATTGGAGAAATCAGGATATTCGTCACAAAGTTGTTTCAATACTTTCCATAATAGTCTTGGGTTTCTATCAGAATTCATCATTCCCGTATGCGCAATAGTAAAATTCTTGTCCAGCTCCTTAATTGCATGAAACTCTTCAGTATCATATCCATTCGTTATAACAAAAGTATTAGAATTGAGCTTTTCAAAATCTCTTTTCATTGTTTCTCCTACAACAACAGTGGCATCTGCAGAAGATATTACATCATTCTCCATTCTAACATGTTTTCTAAGAGCTTTTTTTGTTAACGGAAGATGATGAAAATAATCAATCTTTGTCCAAGGATCTCTAAAATCTGCCAACCATTTTACGGCTAATAATTCTTTTAACTTTTTGCCTATTAAATGAACACTATGAGGAGGTCCTGTTGTAATGATCACATCTATTGGATTATTTCTTAAGTAGTTCTTTAGATATTTAACAGAAGGCTTAATCCAAAATTTTCTTGTATCTGGAATAAAAAGATTTGCCCGGACATATAAGGCAAGGCTACTTAAAAAACCTTTTCTCGACTTTAACAGTCCGCCACTTTGCTTCTTTGTCTTACTAAATAGAAATTGATTGGGTTCAAAAATAGGATATGTAAGCATCTTCAAATCCTCTGGCAGTTCATTTTCAAGAGACTCATCTACAACAGGATAACTAGGGTTTTTAGGGGTAAAAAGAACTGGTTCTACACCAAAATAATTTAAGTATTTTACAAATTTAAGCCAGCGCTGTACAACCACTCCTCCTGCTGGTGGCCAATAATATGTAATAATAAGCACTTTAAGCTTAGATTTTTTCATACATCTTAACTAACTCTTTAGAAGTAATTTCCCATGAAAACTTGTCTTCAATAAATTTCTTCCCATTCTGTCCAAAAGTAGCTAGAGTTTCTTTATTGTGATATAACTCTAAAATTTTATCTTCAAAATCTTTAGCATTCTTTTCTTTATGTACCAATCCTGATTTTGATATTTTCACTATTTTTTCTTGAGCAATAGCATCGCTTACTACTAGAGGTTTTCCGTAACTCATATACTGAAAAATCTTATTTGCATAGGTAGTATCATGATGTAAGTTTCTATGCAAAGGAGATATGCAAATATCACTACTTTGTATATACAAAGGAAATAAAGAAAGGTCTCGCCAACCTTCAAAATCCACAAAACTTTCCAAGTTTAATTCTTGTACTTTCTTTTTTAGAATAACATCAGTAGTATTACTTCCTACAATAACTAATTTATAATTTTTTATTTTCTTTGATAGTTGTTCGCTGGCTTCAATTGCAGTAAGCAGCCCTCTACGAATATTAGTATCTCCTACATACAAAATCACAAAATGATCTTTGTATTTATTTAAAATATCAGATTTCAAATTACTTCTCTCGTAAAAAGAACGGCGAACACTATTGGGAACCACAGTAATTTTATCTCGTTTAACCCCTACTCTATTTATAATTTCTTGAGCTGCTTCTTCAGTTACAACAATTACCTGAGATGCCCTTTTAATAAACTCTTCTTCTTTACGTTTCCATCTCTTTAACGAGATTAGATACTTTCCGGGAAATTTTTGAAGATGCGGATAATATTTCATTATTTCAGGGCGATTTTCATGCAGGTCAAGTACAATAGGCAAATCAAACTTCATATTAGCTCTAAAAACAGCCCCTGCAATTCTCATATCATGAATATGCAGAACATCTATTGTATTGCAATCAATAAAATCCTGAATTTTTCTACTCATTCTATTTGAATACCATGGAAACGTATATGCTAATGCAGACAGCTTATACTCCCATTTAGATGAAAAATACCTCCTTAACTGTATCTTATTAATTTCTTCTTGTAGGCTTTCTCTTTTATAGGATAAACAAAAAAGGAACACATTATGACCATTTTCAATAAGTGTAACAGCTTCATTCTCGACTCGCGGATCAGGAGGAAACGGTTGATCTAAAATCATTCCTATATTCATTTCATATGTGCATTTAATATATGAAGATAATTAGACTCCGTCAATTTAAAGTAAAAAGGAGCTACACTATCTGAATATCTAAAGTCAATTAACTAGATTTTCTTTTTTTAAAAAACCACCAACTTATAGGAATCAATAATAAAAGAGCATACGAGGTTAGCACCAATTTGTTTGATTTCTGAATAGTTTGAGGTTCAAACTTAAATTTAATTGTGTGTTTTCCTTCAGGAATTACCATTCCTCTTAATACGTAGTTCACACGAACATGCGGTACTTTTTCTCCGTCCAAATAGGCATTCCACCCATTTTCATAATACATCTCTGAAAAAACAGCAAATTGTTGTGAAGCAGCATCTATTTGATATACTAACTCAGCCAAATTGTATTTTATCAACTCAATAGTTGATAAGGAATCTTTTTTATAAGTGATAGGCATATCTGGATAATTGGAATTCCAGATGCTTTTTTCAACTACAGCTTCTTGTTTTGTTTGCAAACTATCTAATGCTCTGATTTCTTCGTCAGTAGAATCAGCAATGCGAATTGATTTAACGAGCCACACATTTCCATTAGCTTCTTGATTTATTTGTACTTCGTTAGCTTCTTTCCCTAAAATAAAGTACTTTGTATTAAGCATGTTAAATACTTCTTGATTTTGTTTCGAAATATGAAAATCGATTAAATCTTGATATCTGCCCATTTTTGCTGCATGATAACCACCAATAGATTTGTGAAAATACGAGGTGCTACCATCTTCCATTGGATTTACTGTAAAATTTGCAACTCTGTAATGACTTTTATCTTTTAGAATTTCTTTATCTGCATTTGTTTTGATAAAAGGTTTTTCAACCTTTCTTGCTATTTGAAAATCATCATCATTTACATAATTCAAGTTTATACTAACCAAATCAAATACAATGATAACTCCAACTAAGATGATTGTTTTTAAACGATTGATTTTCTCTTTACTATATAACCACAAAGCGCCTCCTATAAGAGAAATCAACAAAAAAGACCGAAATGTATCTTTGTACAACATACTTTTTCGATCAGCAATAACTGCATCTAGAAGTCCTTCATATTGTGAATAGTTTGCATCTCTAATTCCCTCAAAAGTGGCTGAAGTAACCGCATATAACAATCCTAAAACCAATACTCCGCCAGTTATGTACAAAGCTTTTTTCAGTTTTTGTATTTGCTCTTTTTTATCTGAAATCTCAAAAAATTGCTTTAACGCCAAGATTCCTAAAATAGGCACACTCATCTCAGCAATTACCTGGATAGAAGAAACGGCTCTAAACTTATTGTACAGCGGAACATAATCAATAAAGAAATTAGTCAAGAAAGAAAGGTTTTTTCCCCAGCTTAATAAAATGGAAAAAATAGTAGCCGAAATCAGCCAGTATTTGAGCTTTCCTCTAACTACAAAAATTCCTAAAAAGAACAAGAAGAAAATAGCCGCGCCAATGTAGGCAGGAGCTTCTACAATAGGTTGATCTCCCCAATAAGTTAATACTTGTTTGGTAAATGCACTTGCTTGTTGTTTACCTGCCAAAGATTCTACAAACTGATATGCATGAGAATCTTGATCCAATTCTTCCACTGTTCCTCCTCCCATATACCTGGGAATAATCAGATTAAAAGTTTCTGGAATTCCGTAACTAAATTGTGTTATATATTCTTTACTTAGACCCGACTTTGATTCTTTTGAGCTGCCATCTGGATTGATCGTTAGTTCTGATTTTCCTCTCGTGCTGGCATCTGCATATTCTTTCGTGGAAAGCAATCGTGATGAGTTTACTCCAATTCCTATACAACCAGCAGCCAACAGTATAGTTATTTGCTTTGTAAACTCCTTTAATTTTTTGGTTTTAAGTGCTTCGATTAGTTCAATAATTCCTAAAATCAATAAAGAAAAGAAAAGGTAATAAGACATTTGAGGATGATTTGCCATTATTTCTAAGGCAACTGATATACTTGCTACAATAAATCCTAAGAGGTATCTTTTTTGAAAAACCCATAAAACACCTGCAACAACTAATGGCATATAACCAATAGCATGTGCTTTTGCATTATGTCCTGCTCCAAAAATAATAATTAAATAGGTCGAAAATCCAAAAGTAAGAGCTCCTACAATGGATAGTTTCCAATCAATTTTTAATGCTAGTAGTAAGATAAAAAAACTTAAAAAATAAAGAAATAAATAATCTACCGGTCTTGGTAAAAATCGAATTACTTTATCTACATAATACACATAATCATTTGGATAGTGCGCACTTATTTGAAAGGCTGGCATACCGCTGAAAGTACTATCCGTCCAATAGGGTTCATTACCTGTTTCAGCTCTATAATCTTGTATATCTTTAACCATTCCTCTAAACTGAGTAATGTCTGACTGAAGAATTTTTTCTCCTTTAAGAACGGGATGAAAATAAATAAGAGATGTGATTACAAAAATTCCTAGAGCAACTAAATAAGGTATAATTTGTTTACTTTTCATACTAATCTATTTCTTCAAAATCTACATACTCTCCTGCATCATCATTATTTGAAGGCTTTTTAGAGTATGGTTTTTTATCAATTACTGTTTCTCCTTCTTTAACAGTAGTATTTCTTGTTTGATGATTATAATATTGCTCTGTCTGATTTTGCATTTTAGCCGCCATTTTTCTCATCACATAAGGAGCTAATAAACGAGCCAAAAACTTAAAAGCATAATAAACTAGGAGTAAAATAAGTATAGTTCTGAATAAAGTCACGATTCCGGCTTCTTGCATTGTAAAAATTATCGATTCCAAAAGTACTAATTTGAATAGAAATCAGGCGTTAACAGATTCCAAAACTTTTTTAACCATAAATAATACACCAAATTTTAATCTGTCTGATTTTTGTATGTTTGTGATACCAGTAACTTCATGTATTTCAAATGAACAAAAAGCTTTTTGATGAAACATATCAAAACATAAAAAATGGAGTTCGTAATCATGAGTTCATTAGTTTAATTAATTGGATAAAAACGGAATTTAACATTGATGTTTACAACATTACTTATGAAATAATTCTTCCTGATAAGTTATCTCGCCTTAATTTCATTTTAAAAACAACAGAAGATATAGCTAAATTTAGAGAAAACCTTAGTAATTATGGCAATGAAAGAGTAGTTACTTTTTTTCGCGAGCATTATTCAGCATTAAATAATTACACAACAAAGGAAGTTCATATAACATGTGAACCATTCGACAAATACTTAGTAGACAAATTATCTACAAAATTGGCTAAGTTGGTTAGAGAAATAGTAGATAACCATAATGAAATATGGACGATAAAACAAATGAATCTTAGTTTCACTTGCTTTACGTATAAACAAAATCAAATTAACCATCTGTCTTCTTATTCTAGTCAATTTCGAAAACTTTTTTTTGACGTGATTAAATCGAAAGATGAATTTGATATTTTTAGCATAAATAAAATTCACCTTTTTTTTGACAGTAAAGAGAATTTTGATAAAAAATACCAAGGCAACTGGAGAAACTACTTCAACTAAAACACACAAACTAAAATGATTGAAATTAAAGAGATAGGCAGCAAGAAAGAAATGCTTCAATTTGTAAAATTTCCGTTTGCCCTATACAAAAATAACCCTTATTGGGTGCCTCCTATTATAAAAGATGAATTAGAAACGTTAGATAAAAGTGTAAATCCTGCTTTTGAACACGCTGATGCTCGTTTTTTTCTTGCTTATAAAAATGGGAAAATAGCTGGTAGGATTGCAGCGATTATAAATCATTATGAAACAGAACAACAAGGCATTAAAAAAATGCGGTTTGGTTGGTTTGATGTAGTTGATGATGTAAAAGTTACAGAAGCCTTGTTAAACAAAGTAAAACAAATTGGAAAAGATAATAGCTTAAGTTACACAGAAGGCCCTGTTGGGTTTTCTAATTTAGATAAAGTAGGTGTTTTAACTGAAGGGTTTGATCATATTGGCACGATGATTACCTGGTACTCACAACCTTATTATAAAGATCATTTAGAACAATTAGGTTTTGTAAAAGAAAAAGAATATTTAGAAAATAAATTTCCTTTTAAAAATGTAAACGTAGATCGTTATATACGAGCGGCCAATATTGTAAAAAAACGTTTTGAGTTAAAAGAAAAAAACTTTCAATCAACCAAAGAAATTATGTTATATGCGGATGAAATGTTTGATCTGTTTAGCAAAACGTATTCTAAGCTTGCTTCTTTTGTTCCTATTTCAGAGAATCAAAAAGCCTATTTTAAAAAGAAATATATATCTTTTATCAATCCAGAATATATTCATTTTGTGATGGATAAAGATGATAAAATAGTTGCTTTTGGTATTGTTATGCCCTCTTTTTCAAAAGCGCTTCAGAAAGCAAAAGGGAAATTATTTCCTTTTGGCATTTTTTACCTTTTGCGTGCCAAGAAACATGCAAAAGATGTTACGTTTTATTTAATTGGCGTAGATCCAGAATATCAAAGTAAAGGTGTAACTAGTATTATTATGGCAGAGTTTGGTAAAGTATTCCAAAAAAAGAAAATAGAAAACTGTATTAGAACTCCCGAATTAGAAGAGAATAAAGCAATTCACTCAATGTGGAAAGATTTCAATCCAATTACTCATAAAAGAAGAAGAACTTATAGATACAATTTATAATGCAACTTTTCTATAATCCAAATCTTAGTAAAGACACACAACAAATCGTGTTCGATAAAGCTGAAAGTAGACATATTATTAAAGTCTTAAGAAAACAGACAAACGATGTGTTACTGATAACAAATGGGAAAGGATTAGTTGCAAAAACAAGTATTGAAAGCGCAAGTGATAAAAAATGTATTGTAAAAGTTATATCTATTGATTCAAAACAAAAAAGTAGAGATTATTACCTTCATATTGCTATAGCTCCTACAAAGAATAATGATCGTTTGGAATGGTTTTTAGAAAAAGCAACTGAGATAGGAATTGATGAAATTACACCTATTATTTGTGAAAATTCAGAGCGAAAAGTAGTCAAGTTAGAACGTTTAGAAAAAATGGTGATTTCGGCAATGAAGCAATCACTTCAGTTTTATGCACCAAAGTTAAACGCTGCAATATCTTTTTCCGATTTTTTAAAAACTGATTTTGATGGCGTAAAATACATTGCGCATTGTGAAGATGGCGAAAAAGAATCACTAAAAAATAGCGCAAAACCAAAGCAAAATATTCTTATTTTAATTGGTCCTGAAGGTGATTTTAGTCAAAATGAAATAAATAAAGCTTTACAAGAAAACTACAGTCCGATTAGTTTAGGTAAAACGAGACTCCGCACGGAAACAGCAGGAATTGTTGCCGTGCAAAATATTGCTTTCATCAATCAATAATGGTAAAATGAAAATTAGATATCTCATTTTTTTATTCGTTTTTCTTTCTCAAATAACGCTAAGTCAAGAAGTAGCGATTCTTAAATATAGTGGAGGAGGCGATTGGTATTCTAATCCTACTGCCGTTCCAAACTTGATTGCTTTTACCAACAAAAACATAAAAACAACTATTAGTAAAAACCCAGAAACTGTTGCTACTAACAGCCAAGATATATTCAATTTTCCTATTATTTTTATGACTGGTCATGGCAATGTTTTCTTTTCTGATGAAGAAGCTAAAAACCTTCGAAACTATTTAACTTCTGGCGGATTTTTGCATATTTCTGATAATTACGGAATGGACAAATACATAAGAAATGAGCTAAAAAAAGTTTTTCCAGAACTGCAACTGCAGGAGATTTCAAAGAATCATCCTATTTACAATCGAACGTTCAAATTTAAAAACGGATTACCTAAAATTCATGAACACGACAGAAAACCGCCACAAGGTTTTGGACTGTTTTATCAAGGCAGATTGATTTGCTTTTATGACTATGAATCAGATTTAAGTGATGGTTGGGAAGATGCCAGCATTCACAATAATCCAGAAGAAATTCGTTTAAAAGCGCTACAAATGGGGAGTAATATTATTGAATATGTTTTTAGTAATTAATGACAACTTTGAGCTGCATCTACAAGATTTACAATTGGCTTGGGTGATAAAAAAGGAATATCTAAACCTAAACCTCTAAAAACAAAAAGTAAACCAATAACCACAACAAAAATGGGTATTACTTTTTGAATTTTTTGACGGTTAATTTTTTGAGTTACAGATCCTAAAAACACAACGCTTGTCATTAAAGGAACTGTTCCTAATCCAAATAAAGACATATACAGCATTCCTTCTAAAATACTTGTTGTTGTTAGTGCTCCAAAAACAGCCATATACACAAGCCCACAAGGCAGCAAACCATTTAAAAATCCAATTGTAAAAAAGGTAGAATTCTCTTTTCTTTTAAGAGAATATCCTAACGCATTTTTAAGTTTAGCCGTTAGTTTATAGAAAGGTTTTACTACGTTAATTTTCTTAAAAATATTAGGAAGTAACACAACGGCAATCATCATTACACCCATTATAATTGATAGCTTTTGTTGCATTCCAAAGAAATAAAAGCCTTTTCCTAAAATTCCAAAAACAGCTCCTAAAGTAGCGTATGAAAATATTCTTCCTAAATGATACAAACTAATTTGGAAATAACTTTTAAGCTTATTATTGTGGCTTATGGGAAGCATAAATGCAATAGGACCACACATTCCCATACAATGAAAACTTCCTAACAATCCAAAAATTAGTGCAGAAAAAAGCATTTAGTAAGTAATTTCTTTTGTAAAAAAATATCGTTTTGATTGATACATAACATCAACAGTTATGTTCCAACGACCACCCAACAAACGTTTGTCAGGCACGAGCAAATAAATATCGGAAAATGAAATAGGCATTTCAAAATCCAATTGTTTATTAGATGGTCTGTATAGGAACACTTTTCCTTTTATTTCTGAGGTTTTCATTGATGGAGGAAAAACAATTTGTAATCCTTCTTCTGTTTTCTTTACTAGAATATCTTCTCCTAATTCACTTACATTTCTAGCTGCATTAATCTTTTGTTGATAATAGAGTTCTTGCTCGTAATACTTTTCTGTAACCAAATCATGATCATACTTCTTATCTGTATTCATTGTAATTACGAAATACATAATAAATCCTATAAATGCTACAATTGCTAAAAAAATTCCTTTACCCCAATTCATCTTATTTATAATTTTTATCGGAAACTTCTAGGCCCCAAAAAGTTGGTTGTAGTTGTTTCTATTAGTTTGTCGTTGCTAAAAACTCCTATTTTTATTTTAATTTTATCTTTTTTCAAAGAAGATCTTGGTAATTCTATAAACAATGATCCTTCGGCAATTCCTTGCTCTGGAACGGTAAAACTATTACTCGCTACTAGCTTGATTACTCCTTCTTTGTGTGATAATAGCTTATAACTAACCTCATCAATTTTATTAGTTGTTTTATTGATTACTTTATAAGTATATACGTTGCTGATTGTATTTTGGGCTGTTTTCTGATACAACTGACCTGGCAACCTAAGAATAGTAGCTTCTACATCATTTCGCAAGAATAGCATTCCTGCAAGCACAAAAATCAAAATTGTTAATACCGCAGTGTATCCTTTCATTCTAGCAGTAAAGCGAAAAGGAGCTTTTTTTTCTATATTATCTATACTTGCATATCGGATCAATCCTGTAGGTAAACCTACTCTCTCCATCATATGATCACACTCATCTATACAAGCAGTACAATTAACACACTCTAACTGCGTTCCATTTCTGATATCAATTCCTGTTGGACAGACGTGTACACACAAACTACAATCTATACAATCTCCTTTACCTGAAGCTGGCCGATCTTCTTTCTTATTAAACTTTGCGCGTCCTTTTTCTTTTTCTCCACGTTTATAATCATACGCAACAACTACTGATTGATTGTCTAACAACACACCTTGTAATCGTCCATACGGACAAGCAATTATGCAGACTTGCTCTCGAAACCAAGTAAAAACAAAGTAAAAAACTCCTGTAAAGATAAGCAGCGACACTAATGTTCCTATATTTTCTGAAGGAGGAGAAAAAATGTAATTAATTACACGATCACTACCTATAAGATAGGCTAAAAACACATTAGCAATAAGAAACGAGATGATAAAGAACAATGTCCACTTTAAAAGTCTTTTCTTAATCTTTTCACTATTCCAAGGTTGCTTGTCTAATCGCATTTGTTTTCCTCTATCGCCTTCTATCCAATATTCAATTTTTCTAAATATCATTTCCATAAAAATGGTTTGCGGGCAAATCCATCCGCAAAAAATCCGACCAAAAACAACAGTAAACAACGTAACAAAAACAACACCTATAATTATAGAAATGACAAATAGATGAAAGTCTTGCGGCCAAAAAGGAAATCCAAAAATGTTAAACCGTCTTTCTAAAACATTAAACAGTAAAAACTGATTTCCTTTTACTTTGATAAATGGCGCAGCGAACAGAAATAATAATAGCGCATAACTAACCCAAGTTCGGTATTTATAAAATTTACCACTTGGTTTTTTAGGATACACCCAAGATCGCTTCCCTTCTTGGTTAACAGTACCAATACTGTCTCTAAAAGATTCATTCTTGGGTGCTTCCATTTTTAAACTGAAAAACTAACTTTAACTACTTTTTTATTCTTCTTCCCAGATTTCTCCTTCTGCTTTCTTAGGATTAGCAGGAGTTGTTCCTTGCAGCGATAACACATAACTGGCTACTTTCTGTATATCTTGAGGTTTTAATGTTTTATTCCAAGCAATCATTCCTTTTCCAGAACGTCCTCCATTAGATACAGTATTGAATACATTTTGTATACCGCCTCCTAAAATCCAGTTTTTATCTGTTAGGTTTGGACCAATACCGCCTCCTCCATCAGGTGCATGACAACTCGCACAGTTTAAATTAAACACAGCTTTTCCTCTTTTTAAAGAAGCGTCATCTGCTAACAATTCAATATTAGCAACATCGAATAAATTAGGGGTTGATTCTTTATACTTTTCTAACTCTGCTTTTGCCGCTGCAACTTCTTTTTCATACTCTACCGCTTGAGTATCTCCTCCTAAAACATGAAAGCGAATTAGGTAAATAGCTGCGAATAATATTGTTCCATAAAATAGATATAACCACCAAGGAGGCAAAGAGTTATCCAATTCTCTTATTCCATCGTAGTTATGATCAATGATAATCTCACTCTCTTCTTCTATTGGCTTTGATTTAGTAAATAGCTTCATCATTTTCTTAAACCAAGCATACTTATCAATTGTTGAAGGGTCAATTCCTTCTTTTTCTAATTTTAGTTTTTCTGCTTGTTCAAGTGAAACGATATTAAGAATTTCTTTTAAAATAACTACAAGTATAAATGCAATTAAGGCTATCCATACCAACGGATTTTCATAGAGATCAAAAGGATTTTCATAGCTAACAAAAGCTTTTGTTAATCCAATAAAAGCTACTGTTAAAAAGAGAATATATATTGTTGATTGAAAATATTTTTTCATGTTTTCTAAATTTATTAATCTTCTAATGGTATACGACTAACTTTCTTTATGTATGCTTTTTTAGCAGAAAAAACCCACCAACCTAATGCAACAAAAAAAGCAAAGAATATTACTAATGATATCATAGGATAAATAGCTACGTTATCTATACTTTCCATATGTCCTTTTACAAACTTTAACATGATCTACTTTTTTAAACTTAATTGATCTTCTATGTCTACTAACTTAATATCTGTTCC
Source organism: Bacteroidia bacterium (assembly GCA_030428865.1). Classification (GTDB taxonomy): domain Bacteria; phylum Bacteroidota; class Bacteroidia; order Flavobacteriales; family Flavobacteriaceae; genus Polaribacter. Next base: position 27,604 of record JAUIEK010000005.1, read on the forward strand.
TAATCTTTGGAGATATGCAATCAATGCAACAATCTCTCGATTTTTCATTTCTACAAAAGGCAAATTGTTTTCCTTTGCGTATTTCTTATCCTCTTCATATGAGGACACAAAATCTGGATCGGAATATAAGTTCTCTTCTATTTTGGTTCCTTGCGCTAGCATACTTTTTTGTGCATTTGAAATATCTTCATCTGTGTAAGGAACACCCAAACTCACCATTGCTTTCATTTTATCTTCAGTATCTGATTTATCCAACTCATTTCTTATTAGCCATTGATAAGCCGGCATAATTGAGCCTGAAGAAGTACTTTGCGGATCATACATATGATTGAAATGCCAATTATCTGAGTATTTACCTCCAACTCTTAATAAATCTGGACCTGTACGTTTACTACCCCATAAGAAAGGATGATCATATACATATTCTCCTCCTTTAGAATATTCTCCATAACGCTCTACCTCACTTCTAAAAGGGCGAATCATTTGAGAATGACAACCCACACAGCCTTCTCTAATGTAAATATCTCTTCCTTCTAATTCTAATGCGGTATATGGTTTTACACTAGTAATTGTAGGAATATTTGACTTTACCAATAAGGTTGGTATAATCTGTATAACTCCTCCTATCAAAATAGCAATTGTTGCATAGATTGTAAGCTTTACAGGTCTTCTTTCTAACCAAGCATGGTACTTTTCTGATTTTTGTCTGTATTTAGGAACTCTTTCTAAAGCAGGAGCTTCTGCTAATTCATCTTTAACTTTAGATCCTGATCTAACAGTCATTGTAATATTGTATAGCATTACAATAGATCCTACTATATACAAACTACCTCCAATTGCACGCATCCAATACATCGGAATGATCTCTGCTACTGTTTCTAAGAAGTTACCGTATGTTAAGGTTCCATCAGGATTAAATTGTTTCCACATAGAAGCTTGTACAAAACCAGCTACATACATTGGTAAAGCATAAATAACAATACCTAATGTGCCAATCCAAAAATGAGCATTTGCCAAGTTTCTAGAATATAGTTTTGTTTTAAATAGTTTTGGGAATAACCAATACAAAACACCAAACGTCATAAAACCATTCCAAGCTAATGCACCAACATGTACATGCGCTATTACCCAATCACTAAAATGTGCTATTGCGTTTACATTTTTAAGCGATAACATAGGTCCTTCAAATGTTGCCATTCCGTAACCCGTAATAGCTACTACCATAAATTTTAATACAGGATCTGTTCTTACTTTATCCCAAGCCCCACGAAGTGTCAATAAACCGTTTATCATACCTCCCCAAGACGGAGCAATCAACATAACTGAAAAAGCTACTCCTAAGTTTTGTGCCCAATCTGGCAAAGCAGAATAGAGTAAATGATGAGGACCTGCCCAGATATAAATAAAAATTAACGACCAAAAATGAACAATCGAAAGTCTATAAGAATAAACAGGTCTATTAGCTGCTTTTGGAACAAAGTAATACATCAATCCTAAGAAAGGAGTTGTTAAGAAAAATGCTACGGCATTATGCCCATACCACCATTGTACTAAAGCATCTTGAACTCCTGCATAAACAGAATAACTTTTTAAGAAACTTACTGGTAATTCTAGACTATTGAATATATGTAGTACTGCAACTGTAACAAATGTGGCTAAATAAAACCATACAGCCACATACAAATGACGTTGTCTTCTTTTAAAAATAGTCCAAATCATGTTTACTCCCCAAGCAACCCAAACTAGAGCAATAGCAATATCAATTGGCCATTCTAGTTCTGCGTATTCTTTTGAAGTTGTATACCCTAAAGGAAGTGTAAGGGCAGCCACAACAATAATCAATTGCCATCCCCAAAAATTAAAATTGCTTAGAAAATCACTTGCCATTCTTGTCTTTAGCAATCGCTGTAGCGAATAATAAACTCCCGCAAAAATTGCATTTCCTACAAAAGCAAAAATAACTGCATTGGTATGCAATGGTCTTAATCTACCGAAGCTCAGCCAAGGAATTCCATCTGTTACATTTGGGAATAAAAACATGAAGGCCAGTAGCAATCCTACTGAAAACCCTACAATACCCCAAAGCATTGTTGCATACATGAATTTTTTTACGATTTTGTTATCGTAATAAAATTGTTGCGTTTCCATAGTTTTAATCATTTTTATTAGTCTCGTTAGTCAATTTTTCGTTGTCTTTTACCAGTTCATCTTCAAATAGTATTCTTACAGACGGCGTATACGAATCATCATACTGACCGCTTTTTACGGAAGCAATGAAGGCTACAAAAAATACTAATGCAACAAGAACACTCAAGGTGAGTAATAGATAAATTACGCTCATAAATGCCTGATAAAATCGTAGTAAAAGTAGGTGTAGTCTTATTCTTAAAAAATGACTTTTGTCATGTTTTAGAAAATTATATCGTTAAAGAAAAACGATTTTCTTTTTCTTTTTTATTTAGCAAATACTGATCAAAAGCCATGCATACATTTCTAACAAAAGGTCTTCCTTTTTCTGGAATTTTTAGATATGAATTATCCAAATATATTAATCCATCTTTTTGTAATTCTTCTAATAAATTAGCATCAATCTTAAGAGACTCAAACGAGTTTTTTTCTGTATAAAATTGACACATAAGGTCTAGAATTATTTGGCGTATTTGCAAATCTTTATTTTTTAACAAATGACCTCTAAAGACAGGAATTTTTCCTTTATTAACTAACATTTGGTATTCTTTAACCGTTTTAACATTCTGAGCAAATGCATACCAAGAATCTGATATTGCAGACATACCCAAACCAATCATTACCTGTGTTTTTTGGGCGGTATAACCCATAAAATTTCTATGCATTGTTCTATTTTGCATTGACTGATATAACGAATCTGATTCCAATGCAAAATGATCCATTCCTACTTCTTTGTACCCTACTTTTTCCAGCAGTTTTTTACCTTCTTCATAAAGTCTTCTTTTTTCTTCATCTTTTGGTAAATCACCTTCATCAAAACCACGCTGTCCCACACCTTTTATCCAAGGAACATGCGCATAGCTGTAAAAAGAAATTCTATCTGGCAAAACGGATTTTGTCTTGCGTATGGTTTCTAAAACGTTTTCTAATGTTTGATGCGGTAAGCCAAAAACCAAATCATGACTAACAGATGCGTAACCTATTTTTCTGGCTAAATCTGTTACTTTCTTTACCTTATCAAAAGATTGAATTCTATGAATTGCCTTTTGAACTGTTTGATTATAGTCTTGAACACCAAAACTAACTCTGGTAAACCCTACATCGAACAATGTTTGAAGATGTTTTTTTGTTGTATTATTAGGATGTCCTTCAAAACTAAACTCATAATTTGAGTGCTTAACCGATTTGGATAAAATTCCTTTTATTAATCGTTTTAACTGATTCGGCGAAAAGAAAGTTGGAGTACCTCCTCCTAAATGAATTTCTTTTATAATTGGTTTTTCATCTACCAAATTGAGATATAAATTCCATTCTTTTAAGACAATGTTAATGTATTCTTCTTCTACTTCATGACGTTTTGTAATGTGTTTATGACAAGCGCAAAACGTGCAAAGACTTTCACAAAACGGCAAATGAATATAGACGCTTATTCCTTCTGATTGATTACTCTTAGAGTACGATTTTTGAAAGGATTGAATCCATTGTTCTTTGGAAAAACTTGCTACATCCCAAAAAGGAACTGTAGGATAACTTGTATATCTTGGTCCAGGAACATTATATTTTTGAATTAACGAACTCATTGTACAGTATCTAAAGCGATTTCTACCATTTCTTTAAATGACGTTTCTCTTTCTGATGCAGTAGTTTTAGCTCCTGAAACTAAATGATCAGATATAGTTAAAATACTTAATGCATCTACATTATGCTTTGCAGCAATTGTGTATAAACCTGCTGTTTCCATCTCCACACATAACACGCCAAATTCTGCCCATAACTTAAAGTCATAAAAATCATCAGCATAAAATGTATCAGATGTTAAGACGTTTCCTGCTTTAACATCAATATTTTTCTGCATAGCTATTTCTATTGCTTTTTTAAAGAGTTTAAAACTAGCAGTAGGGGCAAAATCTGCTCCTCGAAATCGATGTCTATTAATTGCCGAATTAGAAGATGCTGCCATAGCGATTACTATATCTCTTATTTTTACATCTTTTTGATACGATCCTGCAGATCCTACTCTTATGAGGTTTTTGACATCGTAATCGATTATGAGTTCGTGTGCATAAATTAATGCAGAAGGAATTCCCATTCCTGTTCCTTGCACCGAAACTTTTTTCCCTTGATAAAAACCTGTATATCCCAACATGTTTCGAACTTCATTATAGCAAATAGCTTCTTCTAAAAATGTTTCGGCTATCCATTTTGCTCTAAGAGGATCTCCAGGCAATAAAACTGTTTCTGCAATTTCTCCTTTTTTAGCCGCCAAATGTACACTCATATCTTTTCTACTGTATTTGTTACGATTTGAATTCCTGATGATGTTCCTATTCTATCTGCACCTGCCTCAATAAATTGAATGGCTTGTTCTGTTGTTTTAATTCCTCCAGAAGCTTTTATTTTTATTAGTTCGCCAACTACTTCTTTCATCAATTTAACATCTTCTAACACAGCTCCGCCAGTTCCAAAACCTGTGCTGGTTTTAATAAAATCTGCTTTTGCATTTACAGCTAGTTGAGAAGCCACAATGATTTCTTCTTTTGTTAAATAACAGTTTTCTAAAATCACTTTTAATACTTTATCGCCAATCATTTTTTTAATTTGCTCTATTTCATTTCTGACATACAAATAATCACATGATTTTAAAAACCCAATGTTAATAACCATATCGATTTCGTCTGCTCCATTTTTTATCGCTTGATTTGCTTCAGCTATTTTCGATTTTGTATCCATTGCGCCGAGAGGAAAACCAACAACTGTTGCTAATTTTACCGAACTGTTTTTTAACTGTTTTTTAGCTAGAGGAATAAAACAGCTATTAACACAAACGGCATAAAAATCATAATCTACAGCTGTTTTACAAAGTTTTGAAATGTCATCTTTTGTTGCTGTAGGTTTTAATACTGTTTGATCTATAAATGTGTGTAATTTCATGACAATTGTTTTTTACCAATTAAGTTAGTAGCTACTGTTGTAAATATCACAATACTAATAGAACTCAGCGGCATTAAAATAGCAGCCACTACAGGAGATAACTGGCCTGTTATTGCAAAGTAAAGCCCTATAATATTATAAAAAAATGATAAGACAAATGCATATTTAATTACACTCATAGACTGTTTTGACAATTTTAATAAATTCGGAATTTTTGAAAATGATGATGCGTCTATAATGATATCGCAAGCTGGTGAAAATACATTGATGTCTTCTGAAACCGCTAAACCAACATCACTCTGAGCAAAAGCTCCAGAATCATTAAGCCCGTCCCCTACCATTAAAACCTTCTGTTTTCTTTCTTGTAGTTTTGCAACAAAATCTAATTTATCTTGGGGTTTTTGATTGAAATACAACTTTGTTTGTGATGGTAATATATTTTTTAAATAAGTCTTTTCTCCTTCATTGTCTCCTGATAAAATAATTGTCTTGTACTCTTTATTTAGCCAACTAAACAGTTTTTCTACACCTTTTCTATATTTATTTTTGAGTGTAAACTTTCCTTGGTAAACATCATCAAAACTAATATGAACAGACGTATCAAATCCGATAGTTTCTTCTTTATGACTCACAAAAGATTCTGATCCTATTTTCACTTTGGTTTTGTTTACTGTAGCTTCTACTCCTTTACCTAAATACTCATTAAAGTTTGTAACTATTTCAGCTTCTACATCATCAAGCTCATTGTATATTCTTCTACTTAACGGATGGTTAGAAGCTCTTAAAATACTTTTTAACTTCACTTTACTTGAATGATCTAACAATTTTCCGTTGTAGATAAAATCACTCTCTTTATTGGTAGTAAGCGTTCCTGTTTTATCAAAAATTGCAGTATCAATGTCTGCTAATTTTTCTATTGTTCTTGTGTTTTTTAAATAGATTTTTTGATATCCAAAAATCCGAAGCATATTACCAAGCGTAAATGGAGCTGCCAAAGCAATTGCACAAGGACACGCTATAATTAATACTGCAGTAAATACATTTAATGCTAAACTAGGTTTATAAAACAACCAAAAAACTGCAGAAAAAGTAGCTATTAATAGAACAATGGTTGTAAAATGCTTGCTAATAGTATCTGTAATTGTTTGATAGGTTGTCGATTCTTTTTCACTAAACACATCATTACTCCAAAGTTGTGTTAAATAACTTTGTGATATAGAAGAAACAGCTTCTATTTCTATGGCGTCATTGATTTGTTTACCTCCAGCAAATAGCTTTTCTCCAGAATGTTTAACTACTGGTTTTGATTCTCCTGTTACAAAACTATAATCGACTGTTGCAACTTCTGAAATTAAAATGCCATCAACAGGAATTAATTCTTCATTTCGAATCAGCAACCGATCTCCTAATTTGATATCATAAATTTCAATAATTTCTTCTTTTTCTTTTTTTATTCTGGTAATTGCAATGGGGAAATACGATTTATAATCTCTTTCAAAAGATAAGAAACTGTAGGTTTTTTGCTGAAAGAATTTTCCTAATAACAAAAAAAACACCAATCCAGATAAACTATCTAAAAAACCCGTTCCGATATCTAAAAAAATCTCAATTGTACTTCTTACAAATAATACAGAAATTCCTAAAGCGATTGGAACATCTATGTTTAATATCTTATTTTTCAATCCTTTGTAAGCAGAGATAAAAAAATCGTTTGCCGAATAAAAAACAACTGGAAGAGAAAAGAAAAACATCAGATAACGAAAAACATACTTATACTTTTCTAACCAAAATTCAGAAATTTCGAAATACTCAGGAAAAGAAAGGAACATTATGTTTCCAAAAGCAAAGCCTGCAACGCCTAATTTGTATATCATCGATCGATTTACATTTTTAGGTTTTGCATTTAAATTATCTAAACTTATATACGGTTCGTAACCAATAGAGTTTAATAGCAGTACTATTTCTTTAAGCGAAATTTTCTTTGGATTGTATGAAAGCCTTATTTCTTTCTTTGGAAAATTAACTTGTGAGTTTATAATATCTGATTGCAGTTTGTTTAAGTTTTCTAACACCCAAATACAAGAGCTACAATGAATATGAGGAATATAAAGTGTGATAATATGCAGCTCTTCTTCTTGAAATTCCAGCAGTTTATTCTGAATTTCTTCTTTATCCAAATAATCATATTTCTCTGCTATTTCTTTTGGAATTGCTCCTGGATTTGATTGAAAATCGTAGTAACAAGTCATGTTGTTTTCAGATAATAACTCATACACTGTTTTACAACCATTGCAACAGAAGTTTTTATCTTGAATAGAAATACTTGAAGAATTACAAGAATTACCGCAGTGAAAACACAGTGGTTTGCTCATTTTATTATTTGCTCTTTTACCCAATGCAAATATTGATTTGTTTTTTATGATAAAAAATGACATTTATCAGCTTTTTTCGTTACTTTGAAACAGGCATTAATAAAATAAATCATGAGCAAATGTGAACAATGTATTGTTCGTCAACTCAACTCTTTAAATGAACTTACCAAGGATGAACTCATCAGGATTTCTGCTTGCAAAACTTCAAAAGTGATTAAAAAAGGAGAAATTCTTTTTAATGAAGGAGAATACATAAATGGTGTTTTTTGTATTAAAGATGGTGTATGTAAGGTTACAAAAATGAGTGATAATGGGAGAGATCAAATAATTAAACTCGTAAAAAAAGGAGATTTATTGGGTGAAAGAAGTTTAATTTCGGAAGAAGCAGCCAACTTACGAGCAACTGCCTTAAATGATTTAGAAGTTTGTTTTATTCCAAAAGAAGAGATTGTAAAAGATTTAAAGCAGAATAATAATTTTACAATGAGCATGCTAAAAGAACTAGCTGTTTCATTACGAGAAGCCGATGATGTTATTGTAGATATGGCTCAAAAAACAGTAAAACAACGTTTGGCAGAAACTTTGCTTTACTTGCATAATAATTATACAAAAACCGAAAATGGTGCTTTAGAAATACAGCTTTCTAGAGATGATATTGCTAGTATTATTGGAACCGCTACCGAATCTGCAATTCGTTTGCTATCTAGCTTTAAAAAAGACGAACTCATTAAACTTAAAGGAAAAGATATTTTTATTTTAAATCCTGAAAAGCTGAAGAAAATTGCCGAAGGGTTTTAATTATTTTATCAAAACAATTACTCTATTATAGCTCCTTGAATAATCTCTTGTATTTTGGTTCTGATGCCTTGCTTTACCAACCCTCTATTTTCCATGGTAGGATATACTCTGTTTGATAAGAAAACATATACAACTCCGCTATCAGGATCTGCCCAAGTGTATGTGCCTGTAAAACCGCTATGACCAAAACTATTATCTGAAACACAACCACAAGTAGAATGTACTTCTGGATCGAGTTGCGGTTTATCAAAACCTACACCTCTTCTAACATTTTTATCTTGATAATAACGTTTATTGTACTTTCTAAACGTAGAAGCTTTAAAGTATTGTTTACCACCATAGTAACCTTCTTGCAAATACAATTGCATCATTTTAGCCACATCATTTGCGTTAGAAAATAACCCCGCATGACCACCAACTCCGCCTAACATTGCCGCGCCCATATCATGAACATATCCATGAACTAGTTGATTTCTGTAATATGTATCCTCTTCTGTAGGTACAATTTGGCTTTTCCAATATTTTCTTAATGGCAAATAAGTCATTCTGTATGCTCCCATGGGTTCATAAAAAGCATCCGTTACTAACTTATCTAATCTATTTTTATACTTTCGTTCAATTCCTTCTTTTAATATATAATATCCCAAGTCACTATATTTATATCCTGGCGTTTCTCGCTGCCGTAAATTTTTAATGTACTTGTACATTATTTTTTTATAATCTTTAGCTAAATACAGGCTATCTGCAACTTTAGTTGGGAATTTTCTAGACCATCTTTTACGATAAAATTTAGGTAAATTGATATTGGCAATTGTATCCTGTGTCAATCTGTAAAACGGAATCCACGCTCGCAATCTACCATAATGAGACAATATTTCTTTTACAGTTATTGTATCTTTATTTGAATTAGCAAAATCGGGTAAAATATCACGAATACTAGAACTTAAGCTAATTGTTTGTTCCTCATCTGCTTTCATTACCATTGGTAGAGAAGCCAGTATTTTTGTCAACGAAGCTAAATCGTATAAATGAGAATTTCTAACACGACGTTTTTTCTCATACGTGTGATATCCAAAACTTTTTTGATACACCACATGACCGTCTTTGGCAACTAAAATTTGCATACCAGGAGCCATGCTATCTTTTACCACCTTACGAGCTATGTAGTCTATTTTTCTCAACTCTTTAGATGACATACCTACAGACTCAGGAATTCCATAACTTAATCTTTTTAGGTCTTCTGTTACAATTCCGGTTCCTTCTTTAAATTCATCATTGATAGAAACTGGCAGCTTTCCATTTGTTTCTACAGCTCCAAAAATAGCTTGTGCTGCAATTTTTTGAGCTTCAATGCTATTTTGATAAGCCACAAAAACACCTTCAATATTTGTAAAAGATTTTACATCTCTAAGACTATATGGGCTAGCAAAAACAGATAATATTACTTTTTTTTCTCTAGCAATTTCGTTTAACCAAACCAGCTCCTTATTACTAAACTTATAGTCTTTCCAAGGGCTTTTGTTTGACTTGTGATAGCCTACAACTACTAGATCATACGGTTTTAATTTTTTAACAAGTCTATCTAAATATTTTTCCGAAATCATGTTTACTTGTGTATAATTTCGCAGCATATTCACAAAAGCCCAACTTGAATCATCTCCTAACTTTACGTAAGCAATTTTCTTATATTTTTTTAGATCTTGTATAGGGAACAAACGTTCTTTGTTTTTAATAACAGTAAGAGAATTCTTGACTAATTCATGGTGTAAAACTCTATCAGATATTGATTTTAAATCGCTTGATAAATTTGAGGTGTCTACAGGTTTGTATTGATGTAAACCAGCCCAATATTTTGCTAATAAAATCTTACGCACAGATTTATTGATTCTTTCCTCTGTTAGCGTTCCCATTTGTAGAGATTGTTTCATTAAAGCAATCGTTTCAGGGATATTTTGAGGAATTAATAACACATCATTTCCTGCTAAAATTGCTGCTAAATTAATTTCTTCAGGAGTCGCATAATTAGATGCGCCTTTCATATTCAATCCATCTGTAAAAATAAGACCTTGAAAACCAATTTCTTCTTGAAGCAAACCTGTAACAACATCATAAGATAGAGAAGTAGGAAGCTTTTCATCAGACTCTAGAGCAGGAACACTTAAGTGCGCTGTCATTACACTGGCAACTCCGGCATCAAAAATGTGATCATAAGGATACAGCTCTACATCATGCAATCTTTTTTTATCAAAATTCAATACTGGTAATTCTACGTGAGAATCCGTAGAAGTATCTCCATGCCCAGGAAAATGTTTTGCCGTAGCTAGCACACCATTACCTTGCATACCTTTAATTAATGAAATTGATTTTTGAGTAACATTTTCTTTTCGTTCTCCAAAAGAGCGATTACCAATAATAGGATTTTCAGGATTGGTATTAATATCAACTACTGGAGCGAAATTCACATGAATTCCTAAACGTTTACAATGCTGCGCTAAATGCTTACCAAATTTTTCAATAAGTTCATTATTTTGAATAGCACCCAGCGTCATATTCCATGGGAATTTATAGGTGTTTTTCAATCTCATATCTAATCCCCATTCTCCATCAAAGCCAATTAGAATCGGAACTTTAGACAGCTCTTGATACGTGTTAGTTAGATTTGCTTGTTTTTTGGGCTTTCCTTGCATAAAAATAAGATTCCCAATATGATATTTATTAATCATTTCTTTAACCTCTCTTTCATGCTTACGTCCTTTATTAGAATAAGCTTGTATCATAAATAACTGGCCTATCTTTTCATCGAGCGTAAGGTTATTTAATATACTATCAACCCACTTTTCTTGAGCATCATAATCTTTTGTTCTCAAAGGATCTAATCTCTGACTATAACTTAACGTAGTTAGTAAAAAGAAGGTTAAAAAAAATATCTTTCTCATTTTTTGGCAAATTTTTCTGAACATAACACGACACACACTAATTTACTAAAAATTTTTGATGCCAACTCTGTTTAACTGGAACTTCCCATTGAGTTTCAAATTCTTCTTTCACAGTAATCATATTGTTAAAAACAATTGTTTCTGAAGTTACCTTACCTTCTTCAACATACTTCTTAAATGAACTCATCGGTACAATATTAATATGATTACCAACTCTAAATGAAACATTCATTTTATTTAATAAATCAATTTCTAATTCTTTTTCTATTTCTTTAACAAAACGGACTGAAGCGTCAATTGAACAACCTGAGACATTGTTAAAATTCTCATCTACTGCTAATATTAAAAATTGATCATACTTAATAGTAAAAGATCCTTTTAGATCTTTTCCATGACGTGTCCATTGTTCAATAAAATCTTTTGCTTTTTCTGAAATAAAATTAATCTGTTCTTTAGCAAACTCCTTATTGGATTGGTATATCCAAATTCTTGAATTATTGGGTAACTGTTTAAAAGGTATAAACATAATAATCTACTTATTTAGTTTGATAATGTTGCAGAAATTGATAATGAAACACCTTTCTGCTTAAGATAGCTTGGCTTAATCCACTTCCCTTTTGAAAAGGTATAATTCTGATTTGAATTTTTATACTTCGACTTCATTAAACCTAAAACAGGAGAGTATAATATACTATTTGTATATCCTGGTATTTCGTAATACTTATTAAATGGGATAAGCAATTTTTCAATTGCTATAAAAAACCCATCTTCCGGAATCTTAATAAACTCATCTTCCAGATTTATCTCTTTTGTTGCATTCTTTAATTCTTTATCAATTGTAACAGCAATATTCTTTACTAATAAATCATTTCTTGGTAGTCCTGTTTCTGGATCTTTATCAAAAATACGCACTCTAAACTTTGATTTTTTTAGTTTATCCTTAGGAAATTGAATCTTAATTTTTGATAGATACTGACAACATTCATTTTTTTTCGTGTTTGGAAAATACTTAGCCATCATTCTCAACCCTCTAGTATGGAGTGGATACACTTTTCTTCTAATAGGATCTAATTCTACTTTCTTCTGCTTTAAATTTGTCAATATAATTTCTTGTAAAACTTCTGATTTCTGTGACAGAAATATTGTTTTATTTATTAAACTTTTCACGCTAATTATAGTGTCTTTATAGTTTAAGCACGAAATGTGAATTTTGGCATTTAAATCTTCTTGATTAACATACATTGAAAATGTTCCTTCCTCAGTAGTAGAAATTCCTTTTTCGGTATTTAAAAAACTTAAGTTTGCATAAATAATAGGATCATGTGTTTCTTTATCTAACAGTTTTCCTTTAAACTCAAAGGTTTGAGCATTAAGAACTGTAACACTAACAAAAAGAAACAATGTAATGAATATTCTCATTTTATCGCAAGTTGAACTTTTGTTGCAATGCTTTTAATTTCTCTTCATCGCTCATCTTTTTTTCTGGAGAAATCATTCGTTCTTTAATCTGTTTTAATACTTTTTTAGTGTATAAAGGAAAATCTGCATTTTGCATCCAAGCATAATATCCTGGATTTTCCTTTAACACCTCTTCTACTGTTCTATCTTTATATTTACCAAAAGAAAAAATCTCTTGCTTTTTATCATTAAATAAAATGAATCCAGCAAAATCAGCTCGTTTTGTCTGTGTTGAAAACTCACTCAAAGCTGTTACTGAATTTTCAATATCATCATATCTATCTAATTGTGCTTTTAAAATTTCGTAAGTAGCATTTGTATCTGCCTCTGCCGAATGAGCGTCTTCTAAATCTTTACCACAATAAAATTTATACCCTGCACTTAATGTTCGTTGTTCTTTTTTATGAAAAATTACCTGAACATCTACTGATTTTCGATTGCTCATATCAAAATCAATGCCAGCACGTAACATTTCTTCAGCAAGCAATGGTATATCAAAACGAGTGGAGTTAAAACCTGCTAAATCTGAATCACTTATCATCTTACTTATGGTTGACGCCAACTCTTTAAAAGTAGGCTCAGTTACCACTTTTTCATTTGTTATTCCGTGAATAGCTATTGCTTGAGGTGGAATTTCAATCTCTGGGTTAACTAACCATGTTTTAGATTCTTTATTCCCATTAGGATAAATCTTTAGTATAGATATTTCTACTACTCTATCTATTGCGATGTTAACTCCTGTAGTTTCTAAATCAAAAAAAACAAGTGGTTTTGTAAGCTGTAATTCCATGAGGTTTATAAAGATTGTAAAACGACAAAGGTATAAAAACAGCTATTAAAATACCTTTAGAAACCACTTTTAACATCATCAATCTTTATGAGTTTAGTAAGTCTTTTTGTATTGAGGATTTTTATTATACAGAAAAATAAACTCTGTACATTTTTTGAAGACTTTACTTAAAAAACTCAAAGGGTTATCAAGAATCAATAGAACCCATAACTCGATTCATAAAAGCATTTAATGCTTCTTTTTTAGGAGTTCCTTCTTTTATCATTTTGTTTACCTCTATTGCACCATACATATTAGATATCAACTCTCCCATAACATCAAGTTCCTCATCTTTTAAAGAAGAAACCTCTGTCAGTGCTTCAAGTGTTTCTATCGTCTCAAGAATATAATCTTGATCGTTTTCCTCGATAAAATTTGTTAAATGTTTTATAACAGGTAGTTTCATTTAGCAACTATATTTGATCAACTAATTCTTTTAAAACATCAAACTTATTTGTTTGCACTTGTTTTACAAAAACTCCATTTTCAAAGGTAGCAAAGGTAGGGAGGTTATCAACAGTTGCTAGTTTTCTACTTTCTGGATACTTTTCTGCATCAGCAATTATAAACATAGCATCCTCTTTTTCTGAAGATAGTTTTTTAAACTTTGGCTTCATTATTCTACAGTTGCCACACCAGCTTGCCGAATACTGCACAACAACTTTTGGGTTATTAGCTACAATTTCTTGTAAGTTATCTTGATTTAATTCTTGTATCATAATTATTTTTTTACATCAAAAACCACAGATCATAAAAAATTTACAATCTGTGGATATAAATTGTTTATTAATGAGAAGCTAAGTATTCTGCAGTTCCTTTTGCGTTAGGAGCCATAGCATCTTTTCCTTCTTCCCAATTTGCAGGGCAAACTTCTCCATGAGTTTGTACATGAGAATATGCATCAATTAAACGTAAAAATTCATTTACATTTCTACCTACAGGCATGTGATTGATTCCTTCATGAAAAACAGTACCTTCTTCATCAATTAAGTAAGTAGCTCTATAGGTAACATTATCTCCAACAACTTGTACCGTATCAGTATCTTCATCATATCTCTCTTCAGTAATGTCTAAAATACCAAGAACGCTTGATAAATTTCTATTACTATCTGCCAAAATTGGATACGTAACTCCTTCAATTCCTCCATTATCCTTAGCTGTGTTTAACCATGCAAAATGAACCTCTGGAGTATCACAAGAAGCACCAATTACCATTGTGTTTCTTTTTTCAAATTCTGATAACGCTTCTTGAAAAGCATGTAACTCTGTTGGACAAACGAATGTGAAATCTTTAGGATACCAGAACAACAATACTTTTTTCTTGTTTTTAGTAGCTTCCTCTAGTACGTTTAACTTAAAAGTATCTCCCATTTCGTTCATGGCATCTACGGTAATATTTGGAAATTTTTTTCCTACAGCTGTTGACATGTGTTGTATAGTTTTAAATTGATTAATAATATTTATTTTTTTCACAAACAAAGATATTATCCGTTCGTGTTGATATGTAAAAAATTTGATGCAATTTTCCTATTTCTATATCAGCTTTATTTATACAAAGCACAAGGAACAATAATTTAATTTTATTTACTAGCAAACAATTTAACATCACTTTCGGATACTATTTGTTCTCCAAGAATTATTAATCGCTCTACTACATTGCGTAACTCTCTTATATTACCAGTCCAATCATAGCCTTGTAATAATTTAATGGCATCAGCAGAAAATTCTTTTTTTGCAATTCCCTGCTCTTCAGCAATTTTTTTAGTGAAAAAATCTACCAATAAAGGTATATCTTCTCTTCTATTATTTAGTGCGGGAACTTCGATAAGAATAACAGCTAACCTGTGATACAAATCTTCTCTAAACTTTCCTTCTTCTATTTCCTTCTTCAAATCTTTGTTTGTAGCTGCAACAACTCGTACATTCACTTTAATATCTTTATCACTCCCAACACGTTGAATTTTGTTTTCCTGAAGTGCCCTAAGCACTTTTGCTTGAGCAGATAAACTCATATCACCTATCTCATCAAGAAATATTGTACCACCATTTGCCGCTTCAAATTTTCCTGCTCGATCTTTATTAGCACCCGTAAAACTTCCTTTTACATGCCCAAACAATTCACTTTCAATTAATTCTGATGGTATTGCCGCACAGTTTACTTCTATCATTGATAGTTGAGATCGATCTGATTTTTGGTGTAGCCAATGCGCCACCAACTCTTTCCCTGTTCCGTTAGGACCTGTTATAAGAACTCTTGCATCCGTAGCAGCAACTTTTTCTATGATTTCTTTAATATGAGATATTGCCTTACTATCTCCTATCATCTCATAATTTTTACTTACTTTTTTCTTAAGACGTTTGTTTTCTGCTACTAAGTCTTTTTTCTCAAGTGCATTTCGCACTGTGTTAAGAAGTCGATTTAAATCTGGTGGTTTTGATATATAATCAAAAGCTCCTAATTTCATTGTACTTACAGCTGTTTCTAAATCTCCATGTCCAGAAATCATGATAAAAGGAGTTTCTGGTTTTATTTTTTTAGCTTTTTCCAACACCTCTACTCCATCCATTTTAGGCATTTTAATATCACACAAAACCAAATCAAAATCATTATCTTTAATCATTTCTATTCCAGATAATCCGTCTTCTGCTTCTACTATTTTGTACTGCTTATTTTCATCTTCTATAATTTTTTTCAGCACTCTTCTAATCGCACCTTCATCTTCTATTATTAATATGTTACTCATATCAAATGTAATTTTTGATAAAGGTAAAATTTTTGAACCTTATTATTCTTTGAAAAGAAAAAAATGATTTTTTTACTATGCGCGCATAATTTTTTTCAATTTACTATGCGTGCATAATATTTTTTAGTAATTTTGGGGAGAATGGAAAAAAATAAATCAATAGATCATCAATTAAGAGCCACATGGCAAGCAGTAGCTAAGTTATACAATGAAAGAGCTGCTAAACATAATAGTACAATGGCAATGGCTTTTGTTTTATTAAATATTGATTATGAAAACGGTACATCCTCAACCGCGTTGGGTCCACAAATGGGAATGGAACCTACTAGCTTGTCTAGAATCCTTAAGGCGATGGAAGAAAAAGGAGTTATTGTGAGAGCAAAAAATCCTGATGATGGTAGAGGTGTAATTATTAAGCTAACCAATTTTGGAAAAGAAATGAGAAAGGTTTCTAAGGAATCTGTAATCATTTTTAATGATAAAATAAGAGAACATATTTCTGAAAGTGAACTGAATGCTTTTTTTAAAGTGACTAGTACTATTAACAGACTTATTACTGAAAAAGAAATTTATACCGATTAACAAAATCATACAAAACACAATCAAAAACAAATGACAAGAAGAATTAAAAAAGTAGCAATAATTGGTTCAGGCATTATGGGATCAGGTATTGCATGTCATTTTGCTAACATTGGCGTTGAAGTTTTATTATTGGACATCGTTCCAAGAGAACTTAACGACAGAGAAAAAGCAAAAGGCCTTACCTTAGAAGACAAAGTAGTTCGTAACCGTTTGGTTAATGATGCTTTAGCTGCTTCATTAAAGTCGAAACCATCACCTATCTACAACCAAAAATTTGCAGATAGAATTACTACTGGCAATCTTGAAGACGATTTATACAAAATCAAAGATGTAGATTGGGTTATGGAAGTAGTTGTTGAACGCTTAGATATTAAACAAAGTGTTTTCGAACAAGTTGAAAAATACCGTACCCCAGGTACTATAATTTCTACCAACACTTCTGGTATTCCTATTAAGTTTATGAACGAAGGACGAAGTGAAGATTTCCGTAAACACTTTGCGGTAACGCACTTCTTTAATCCTCCTCGTTATTTAAAATTATTTGAAGTTGTTCCAGGACCTGACTGTAAACAAGAGGTAACTGATTTTTTAATGGACTACGGTTCTAAATTCTTAGGAAAAACTTCTGTATTAGCTAAAGATACTCCTGCTTTTATTGGTAACCGTATTGGTATCTTCGGAATTCAATCTTTATTCCACCAAGTAAAAGAATTAGGATTAACTGTTGAAGAAGTTGATAAATTAACAGGACCAGTAATTGGTCGTCCAAAATCAGCTACTTTCCGTACTGTTGATGTAGTCGGATTAGATACATTGGTACACGTTGCTAATGGTATTTATGAAAACTGTCCTAACGACGAAGCTCACGACTTATTTAAGTTACCAGATTTCATCAACACAATGGTAGAAAATAAGTGGTTAGGAGATAAAACTAAGCAAGGTTTCTATAAAAAGACAACCAATGCAGAAGGGAAACGTGAAATTTTAGCGTTAGATCTAGACACAATGGAATACCGTCCGTCTAAAAAAGCAAAATTTGCAACCCTTGAATTAACAAAAACTATTGATAAGCCAATCGACCGATTTAAAGTACTAGTTGGAGGAAAAGATAAAGCGGGTGAGTTCTACCGTAAGAACTTCGCAGCAATGTTTGCGTATGTTCAAAATAGAATTCCAGAAATTTCTGACGAATTATATAGAATTGACGATGCTATGAAAGCTGGTTTCGGATGGGAAAATGGTCCTTTCGAAATTTGGGATGCTGTAGGTGTTGAAAAAGGTATTGAATTAATGAAAGCTGAAGGAAAAGAACCTGCTGCTTGGGTTACTGAAATGATAGCTAAAGGAGAAAAATCTTTCTATACAGTTAAAGACGGTGCAACATATTACTACGATGTACCTGCAAAAGCACAAGTTAAAAAGCCAGGACAAGATTCATTTATCATCTTAGACAACATCCGTAAAACTACTGAGGTATTCAAAAACTCTGGAGTTGTGATTGAAGATTTAGGAGACGGAATCTTAAACTGTGAATTCCAATCCAAAAT
The DNA here is from genome assembly GCA_030428865.1 of Bacteroidia bacterium. Lineage (GTDB taxonomy): Bacteria > Bacteroidota > Bacteroidia > Flavobacteriales > Flavobacteriaceae > Polaribacter. The sequence goes on from JAUIEK010000005.1 coordinate 45,988, forward strand.
GAACACCATTGGTGGTGATGTTCTAGCGGGATTAAACAAAGCAGTTGATTTAGCTGAAAAAGACTTCCAAGGATTAGTTATTGGTAACCAAGGAGCAAATTTCTCTGTTGGTGCCAACATCGGAATGATTTTTATGATGGCTGTTGAACAAGAGTACGACGAATTAAACATGGCTATCAAATATTTCCAAGATACAATGATGCGTATGCGTTATTCAGCTATTCCAACTATTGCTGCTCCTCACGGAATGACTTTAGGAGGTGGATGTGAATTATCATTACATGCCGATAAAGTAGTTGCTGCTGCTGAAACCTACATCGGACTAGTTGAGTTTGGAGTTGGAGTAATTCCTGGTGGTGGTGGATCAAAAGAAATGGCATTAAGAGCACAAGATTTATTCCACACTGGTGATGTGCAATTAAACGTATTACAAGAACACTTCTTAACTATTGGTATGGCGAAAGTGGCAACTTCAGCTTATGAAGCATACGACTTAAACTTACTACAAAAAGGAAAAGACGTTGTTGTTGTAAATAAAGATAGCCAAATAGCTGAAGCTAAAAAACACGCTATGTTATTAGCAGAAGCAGGTTATACACAACCAGTAAAACGTAAAGATGTTTTAGTATTAGGCAAGCAGGCTTTAGGTATGTTCTTAGTAGGAACAGATTCTATGGAAGCTTCTAAATATATTTCTGAACACGATCAGAAAATTGCAAACAAACTAGCCTATGTAATGGCAGGTGGAGATTTATCAGAACCAACAAAAGTATCTGAACAGTATTTATTGGATATAGAACGCGAAGCCTTCTTAAGTCTAACCACAGAGCGTAAAACATTAGAGCGTATTCAGCACATGTTAAAAACTGGTAAACCATTACGTAATTAAAATTACTATGCTATTAGCCTCTAGCTGTTAGCAAATAGCTAAAAGCCAATAGCCAAAAGCAAGAAAATATGAAAACAGCATATATAGTAAAAGGATATAGAACTGCCGTAGGGAAATCTAAAAAAGGTGGTTTTAGATTTAAAAGAGCAGATGAGTTAGCTGCTGAAACCATTCAATACATGATGGGAAAACTTCCTGAGTTTGATGTAAAGCGTATTGACGATGTTATTGTTGGTAACGCAATGCCAGAAGGTTCTCAAGGGTTAAACATGGCAAGAATTATTTCTTTAATCGGATTAAACTCTGTTGATGTTCCTGGAGTTACCGTAAATCGTTTCTGTTCTTCAGGGTTAGAAACCATTGGTATGGCAGTAGCAAAAATCCAATCTGGAATGGCAGAATGTATTATTGCTGGTGGAGCAGAAAGCATGAGTTCTGTACCAATGACAGGTTTTAAACCAGAATTAAACTACGATATCGTAAATGCAGGTCACGAAGATTACTATTGGGGCATGGGTAATACTGCTGAAGCAGTAGCACAACAATTTAAGGTATCTCGCGCAGATCAAGATGAATTTGCATACAATTCTCACATGAAAGCTTTAAAAGCTTTAGACGAAGATCGATTCCAAGATCAAATCGCACCAATTGAAGTTGAAGAAACATATATTGATGGAAAAGGCAAAAAAGCGAATCGTAAATACACTATAACTAAAGACGAAGGCCCACGTCGTGGAACTAGCGTAGAAGCCTTAGCTAAATTACGTCCTGTATTTGCCGCTAATGGTTCTGTTACTGCTGGTAACTCATCACAAACAAGTGACGGAGCAGCTTTTGTAATGGTTATGAGTGAAGAAATGGTAAAAGAGTTAAACTTAGAACCTATTGCTCGTATGGTAAGTTATGCTGCTGCAGGTGTACCTCCAAGAATTATGGGAATTGGCCCTGTTGCTGCTATACCAAAAGCATTAAAACAAGCAGGTTTACAACAAAACGATATAGACTTAATAGAATTAAATGAGGCGTTTGCTTCACAATCATTAGCTGTCATTCGTGAGTTAGACTTAAATCCAGATATCATCAATGTAAATGGAGGAGCTATTGCATTAGGTCATCCCCTAGGATGCACAGGAGCAAAACTATCCGTTCAATTATTTGACGAGATGCGTAAACAAAATATGCAAGGAAAATACGGAATGGTTACTATGTGTGTAGGAACTGGGCAAGGAGCTGCCGGAATTTTCGAATTTTTAAAATAAGAATCACTTAAAAAGAAATAAATATGGAAACTCAAAATAAAGAACTTTTAAGAGGCGGACAATTCCTTGTAAAAGAAACAAACTGTGAAGATGTTTTTACACCAGAAGATTTTTCTGAAGAGCAAAACATGATGAAAGAAGCGGTTATAGAATTTAACAATCGTGAAATTATACCAAATAAGCCGCGTTTTGAAAGCAAAGATTTTGCACTAACAGAAGAGTGCATGGTTAAGGCAGGAGAACTTGGTTTCTTGGGAGTTTCAGTACCAGAAGAGTATGGTGGCTTAGGAATGGGGTTTGTTTCTACAATGCTTGTGTGCGATTATATCTCCAGCGGAACAGGGTCGTTTAGTACTGCTTTTGGGGCTCATACAGGTATTGGCACTATGCCAATTACGCTGTACGGAACTGAAGAGCAAAAACAAAAATATGTCCCAAAACTAGCTAGTGGAGAGTGGTTTGGTGCTTATTGTTTGACTGAACCAGGTGCTGGATCTGATGCTAACTCAGGAAAAACTACTGCAGAATTAACAGAAGACGGGAAACACTACAAAATTAATGGTCAGAAAATGTGGATTTCTAATGCAGGGTTCTGTAAATTATTTATTGTATTTGCTAGAATAGAAGATGATAAAAACATCACAGGTTTTATTATAGAAAATGATCCAGAAAATGGAATCACTCTTGGTGAAGAAGAGCATAAATTGGGTATTAGATCTTCATCAACAAGACAAGTGTTTTTTAACGACACCTTAGTTCCTGTTGAAAATATGTTATCTGAGCGCGGTGGCGGATTCAAAATTGCTATGAATGCACTAAATGTGGGACGTATTAAATTGGCTGCAGCGTGTTTAGATTCTCAAAGGAGAATTATTACTGAAGCTGTTAAGTATGCTAATGAAAGAAAACAATTTAAAACTCCTATTGCAGATTTTGGAGCAATCAAAGCAAAATTAGCTGAAATGGCTACTAGCGCTTATGCTGGAGAGTCCGCTTGTTACAGGGCAGCAAAAAATATTGAAGATAGAATTGCTATTAGAGTAGCAGAAGGAAACACACACCAAGAAGCTGAGTTAAAAGGCGTAGAAGAATATGCTATTGAATGTTCTATTTTAAAAGTAGCTGTTTCTGAAGATATACAGAATTGCTCTGATGAGGGAATACAGGTTTTTGGCGGAATGGGATTCTCTGAAGAAACACCAATGGAAGCAGCATGGAGAGATGCTAGAATTGCTAGAATATATGAAGGAACAAACGAAATTAACAGAATGTTATCTGTAGGTATGCTTGTTAAAAAAGCAATGAAAGGTCATGTAGATTTACTAAACCCTGCAATGGCTGTTGCAAATGAACTAATGGGTATTCCTTCTTTTGACACGCCTGATTATTCTGAGTTGTTTGCAGAAGAAAAAGAACTTATTAAAAAATTAAAAAAGGTTTTCTTAATGGTAGCTGGATCTGCTGTTCAAAAATATGGACCAGATTTAGAAAAACATCAGCAGTTATTATTAGCTGCTTCAGATATTCTAATTGAGATTTATATGGCAGAATCTACTATCCTAAGAACGGAGAAAAATACAAAACGTTTTGGAGAAGATTCTCAGAAAACTCAAATAGCTATGGCTAAGTTGTATTTATATAACGCGGTAGAAATTATCAATAGAAAAGGAAAAGAAGGGATTATTTCTTTTGCTGAAGGTGATGAACAAAGAATGATGTTAATGGGATTAAAGCGATTTACGAAATACGCAAACTATCCTAATGTTGTAGAACTTAGAAATACCATTGCTGAAAGAATAAAAGCTGATAATAGTTATCAGTTGTAAAATATTCTCAACCTAAATTAAATAGGTTTTAGAATTTAGTTGTTTGTTTAAGTCGCCATACAAATTGTATGGCGACTTTATTTTAACACTCTTTTTCATAGCTTAGAATACTTATTCTTTTTACATTTAGAATGTGAAAAATCAACTTTTTAAAAACTTAGTAACTCTACTACTTTTAGTACTTTTCTCAAGTGCAAAAGTTGCTAATTATCACTCATACACACACGATAGTCACGATATAATTCATTGCGAATTTTGTGACATCTCTCTACAAAATCAGCTTTTACCTATTCTGACGCCAGATTTAACAGATCTTAAAGTCAAAGTTTTCTGTGTTTTAAAAGAAAGTAATCAGCTTGATTGCACTCAGCATTTCAAAAGTTTTTTAGAAAAAGAGAATCTTCATTGTAGGCCTCCTCCCTTCTACATATAACTATATCTGGTTTTTTGTTTCAGGCACTTATACACAATCCTGAAAAAATATACTTAAGCATAATATATACTGATAAAGAACAATATAATCAGCAAAAAGTGCTATGAGTACAAGTATTCTTATAAATCTAAAAAATTAAATATGCGTTTAATTATATTACTAATATTACTTGTATGTTTTCGCGTACAAGCTCAAAAACATGAAGCAGGAAATTTTCCTCCTCCAAAAACACCATTACAAATAGAAGTCCCTAGAATTGAAACTAAAATAAAAATAGATGGAAAACTAAATGAATCTGATTGGAAAAATGCAAAGATTATTAATGATTTTTTCCGAAGAGAACCGAGACAAGGTGATGAGATTATTAACAAAACAACTGTTTACTTTTTATATGATGATAAAAACTTATACGTAGGTGCTTTTTGTCAAGATACACTTGGCATAAAAGGAATACGAGTTCAAGATTTGAAACGCGACTTTAATTGGGGAGAGAATGATTTTTTTGGAATAGCTCTTGATCCTCAAAATTTAAAACAATATGCTCAAGGTTTTCAAACAACTCCTTATGGAAATCAGAAAGATTTTCAGAATTTTAATGGTAATTTTTCTGACAGCGGCTGGAACACATTATGGAATGTAAGGACAAAAAGAACAAGTAAAGGGTACACTGTAGAATTTGCAATTCCATTTAAATCTTTAAGATATAATCTTCCTAAAGATAAAAACACTATCGAAATAGGCGTCACATTAGTACGCTACTCAAGGAAGTATGTAGAAGAATCAACGTTTCCAGCAATACCCCAATCATTCTCACCTTATCGAATGACATACGCTGCAAAGCTAACAGGTATTAAAGCTCCTCCACCTTCTCTAAACATAAGAGCTGAACCATATACGTTATATAAATTTAATAAACAAAAAATAGGAATTTCGACCGAAAATGAAAGCGATAATTTAAAAACGGGGATAGATGCAAAATGGGTAATTGATCCTAAGACAATATTAGATGTTACTGTGAATACAGATTTTGCTCAGGCAGATGTTGATTTAGCTGTAAATAACCTTGAGCGTTTTAATATTTTTTTTCCAGAGCGTAGACAATTCTTCTTAGAAAACTCGGGTATATGGTCTGGCAGTTCCCAACAATCAATACAACCTTTTTTTAGTAGACGAATTGGTTTAAAAGGAGCATTTAATGCAGCATCTGTCCCTATTGAATTTGGCACTCGATTTACACAGCGAACAGAAAAACAAACATTAGCTGGTTTATTTGTAAGGCAAAGTGGAACAGATAATTTTGCCCCATCAAACTTTAGTGTAGCTCGTTATCTTAGAAATTATGGTAAAGAAAATAATATTGGATTAATGATAACGCATCGTATTGATGAACAAAATCAAACAGAGGAAGAAAACCATAATACAACCATTACTATAGATGGAAGAATAAGACCCGAAAGCACTTGGGATATTCAGTATTTACTATCCTCTTCAATAGATCAAATTTCTGGAAAAACAGGATATGCTGGACGGGTTTTTGCAGGAAAGTCAACTAACGATTACTATTTCGGATGGGTAACAGAATATATAGATGATAAATATGATCCTAAAATGGGTTTTATAAAGCAAAGTAACATTGTTAGCCATAATCCTGGAGGATATTATATTTGGCGCCCTAAGGGAATTGATTGGATAAGACGATGGGATCCAGGTATATTCATAAATTATAATCATGATGCTACAAAGTTTTCAAAATTTCAACAAGCATCAATCTATATTTTTCCTGTTTACGTATGGTTTAGAGACAATAGTTTTGTTGAATTTTCCTCAACACCTACTTGGCAAAACATTAATTTTGACTTCGCTCCTCTTGGGCTTCAAATAGAGCAAGATGATTATTTTTATAATAGATATTTACTGCGCTACAACACAGATCAGTCTAGAAAATTATCCACAACTATGAGCCATAGTTTTGGAGGGTTTTACAATGGCAATAGAAATACTACAAAGGTTTCTACTCGCTTTGCTCCTATTCCTCATATATCTCTCTCATTAAATTATGAACACAATGAGCTAAAGAAGGTTGGTGTCAACAAAAGAAATCTATCAACTAATTTGTACTCTGGTAATTTGCGATTAGCTTTAAATCCCAGAGTTCAATTATCTTCTTTTTATCAATACAATAGCTTTAATAAACAAGGAAGCATGAACATTAGGTTTAGCTGGGAATATTCTCCTCTTTCTTTTATTTACTTAGTTTTTAACGATGTTAGAACAGAATCTCTAAATCCAGTGGAGCAAAACCAACAGTTTATTAGTAAAATTTCTTTCTTAAAACAGTTTTAAGCAATAAAAAGTTAATTCATACAAAAGGAGATAAAATTACCTCCTTTTGTATATTAAAATGTTTTTCCTAATGTAAATTGTATAGGAACGGCAACACCTGCATTCCTATTAAATATATTACCGTTTGAATAATGCATAATACGTAATTCAAAATTGTATTTTCTTGTTTTCCCTAAAAAAACACCTAACCCCATAGTATCTTGATACGTTATTTTAGGTCCAGAAATAAAGCCATCAATATCCGATTTTGTAAGGTATGTTGGTCCTATTATTGAGTAATTTGTATAAAGATCAAATGTGTTATTTCGCCATAAATAAAATCTTAGCACTGGAAATACTGAGAATGCGAAAACATTTGTTTTACCAAGTTCGGATTGAAACCCTGTTATGCTAGCACCCCAATCTAACGAAAACAACTTTCTAGATCGGTACGCAGTTCTTTGGTAAGTTATAGAAAATGAATGTTGTGCTTTTACATCACCAACCCAAAAAATAGGAATTCCAAAACTTTCAAAATTCCCTACTTTAGTACTCATTCCAAAAAACCGATTTACTCCATATCCTATACCGCCATTTCCATAACTAATTTGAATAATATTTCTAGGAAAGAAATATGGATTGGCAGCTTGCTTAAGCGCTTTTTCTTTTGATTTTTGCTGTAAATGATATTCAAAACCTAAAGATGCTTGAGATATTGCTGGCTGATTATGTGTATCCGATTTTGGAATGTATGTTCCGTTTAAAGACAACCGCCACTTATCACTTAGTTTATACTGCAATCCAAATGCTGTTATAATTTCTCCAAAATGGGCATCTGAATATATCTCTGTATCATCAATTGAAAATCCAACTCTGGCAACATTAGCCCAACCTAATTCTCCATATAAAGACCATTTATCATCAATAGTAAAGTTCTTTTTTAATGATAAAGACCAAACATTTACCCATACACTTCTAAAATAACCTATATTATTAATATTATCGTATTTAAACCAAGCAGCCGGCCTCATAACTCCAAACTGAACTGCTAAATTTTCATTTAACTTATGTCCGAGTAATAATCTACCTGAAAAAAAATTTCTGCTAACTGAGCTAGAGCTATAATCTTCTGGAAGGTTGTGATTCCCGTAATTATAAAAAATCCCACCCAGATTTATACTATAGTAAGATTTAGACAAAAAAGATGAAAGTTGAGTTAACAATCTTTCATCTTCTTTTTCTTGTGATTGTATGGCAACACAAAAAAGATATAAAAAAATAAAAAGTCTAAACTTCATTATTTTTATTACAATGATGCTAAATAACGTTCTGCATCTAATGCAGCCATGCAACCTGTTCCTGCAGCAGTAACAGCTTGCCTATACTCTTTATCCTGCACATCTCCTGCAGCAAAAACTCCTGGCATATTGGTTTTTGTACTTTTTCCTTTTGTTATAATATAGCCTGTCTCATCCATATCAATGATTCCTTTGAATAGATCTGTATTTGGTTTGTGTCCAATCGCTATAAAAACACCTGTTACAGAAAGTTCGGTTTTTTCTTCCGTTTGATTATTTATAATTCGAACACCTTCCACAACATTTTCTCCTAAAACCGCATCTAGTTCTGTATTGTATAAGACTTCTAGATTTTTTGTATTACTAACTCGATGTTGCATAGCTTTAGACGCCCTCATCTCATCTTTTCTCACAAGCATTGTAACTTTTCTGCATAATTTGGCTAAATAAGTAGCTTCTTCAGCAGCAGTATCTCCTCCTCCAACAACAATTACATCTTGACCTTTATAGAAAAAACCATCACATGTAGCACAGGCAGACACACCTCCTCCAATCAATCGTTGTTCACTCTCTAAACCTAAATACTTTGCTGATGCCCCTGTAGAAATTATTACTGATTCTGCTTCGATAACTTTAGAATTATCTACAGTAATTTTGTGAATTCCTCCTTCTTTTTTTGAAAAATCAACTGCGGTAACCAAACCAAAACGAACATCTGTACCAAAACGTTCTGCTTGTTTTTTGAAATCTTCCATCATCATTGTTCCATCCGTTCCATCTGGATATCCTGGAAAATTATCAACTTCTGTTGTGGTAGTAAGCTGTCCCCCCATTTGCATTCCCGTATACATAACTGGCTTTAAATCTGCTCTAGCTGCATAAATGGCTGCTGTATAACCTGCTGGTCCTGATCCTATAATTAGGCATTCTATTTTTTCAATAGTATCTGACATATAAACTGAATTTTACGACTACAAATGTATTTTTTTAAACAAATATTTACTCATTTTTTGTATGATAATTTGCAATGATTCAATAACAAAAATTAATTACATTAAAGAAATTTTGATTATTGTTAATTTTGTTTTACTTGCTGTTTAATATATGATATTAAAGTTGTAGCTTGCGTAGCCTTCGGGGTGTAGCGTAGCCCGGTTATCGCGCCTGCTTTGGGAGCAGGAGGTCGCAGGTTCGAATCCTGCCACCCCGACAAAATTTCATGAACTTCACAATCAAAATTTCACTTATAATGAAAAAACTAACACAATTCAGTTTATTAATTGCTTTATTTTTATTTACTCAATTATCTTTTTCTCAAAATTATACTGGAAACAAATCTGATATTGATGAAATTTTAAAAAAAGTAACTCTTTTTTCTAAACATTATGTTACAGGAAATCATGAAGAGATTGCTAATTTGTACACCAAGGGAGCTAAGTTATTACCTGGGGGATCAGAGATTCTTCATGGACGAAACAATATTTCAAATTTTTGGAAAAGACCCAAAAGTGTCAAAATTTTCTCTCATAAAATAACTCCTGAAGAAATTAAAGTTTTAGGAGATTATGCTTACGACTATGGTTATTATGAAGGTGTATCGTTAAACAATTCTACTAATAAAAAAGAGCACTGGAAAGGAAAATATACTATAATCTGGAAAAAAGTAAACTCTACATGGTTAATGGACGTGGATATATGGAATAGTGTACAAACTAATAATGAAAATCAATAGTACTACTTTTTTAAAATAATACTACTAACCCTTTTTTTACTTAATTCAAAAACTAAAAACATCTGTTAAATGAGCTTGTTATTATACCATATTTTAACAGCCTGTATTCTTTGGTTTACAGGATATTTTCATCATGGGAAATACGTAAGACCTAAATGGAAAATTCCTGGAAAGTTTTTATTTTACACGTTAGTAACTGGTATTCTTACCCATTGGTTTCAATATTACGCACTTATTTTTATAATTGGTCATCCTCTTATCGGATTATTGTTTTATATAAAAATTTGTAAAAAATATGATATTAATTGGAAAACTTGCAAACCTCTTGATAAATATCTTGATTTACAAGAAAAATGGGCAAAAGGAAAATGGAATTAAGTTTAAATCAGTGTAATCTGCAACTAGATGATGGTCGAATTTTAGCGTATTCTGAATGGGGAGATCAAAACGGAATTCCTTGTTTTTATGCACATGGTTGCCCTGGCTCTAGATTAGAAGGATTATTATTTGATAAAAAAGCTAAACAATATGGAATTCGTTTAATAGCAATTGACAGACCTGGAATGGGTAATTCATCCTATCAAAAGAAAAGAACTTTTTTAGATTACCCGAAAGATGTTTTGAACCTTGCTGATAAATTAGCTATTGATAAATTTGGAATTTGGGGTTGGTCTGGTGGTGGCGCGCATGCTTTAGCTTGTACTTACTCTATTCCAAAAAGAAAATTACTTTTTGTTATTGATTGTGCTGGATATACAAATTTTGCAGAGTTATCTGATGCGAAAAGCTTGTTAACTACAAAAGCAGATAAATGGTCATACAAACTGGCTCAAAATAGCAAAGTCCTTTTTCAATTATTCTTTTATTTATTTTATATCGCCATAAAATACTTTCCTTCTCTTTATGTTAAACTGTTAAAAAAAGGACTTTCTAAAGAGGATTCAAAAGCATTTAATCATCCTGATATAATCAAAAATTTTGTAGAAGATCAGAAAGAAGCTTTTAAGAAAAAATCAAAAGGAGTTACTATAGATGCTTTCATTCATTATAAAGATTGGGGCTATAAAATACGTGATATCGAAACTAAAGTTATCATCTTTCATGGAAGTCAAGACAAATACGTCCCTTTCAAATATTCTTTACATAAAAAAGAACAACTCCAACATTGTGAACTACATGAACTAAAAAATCAAGGTCATTTTTTCCCAATAAATCATCAAGATTTAATTTTTAGCACCATATTAAATGAAGTAAAATCTACTCGGACAAATGAGAGTCAGAATAGCGAAGATTGAAGACATACCAACACTTCAAGAAATAAGAAACTCTGTAAGGGAAAATATTTTATCAAATCCTAATATCATATCACAAGAAGATTATAAAGAGTACTTAACAACTCGAGGAAAAGGATGGGTTTGTGAAATGGGCAAACGTATTGTTGGTTTTGCAGTTATTGATATAGAAGAAAATAATGTTTGGGCTCTATTTGTAATGCCAAATTATGAAAAAAAAGGAATAGGAAAACTATTACATACAACAATGCTAAAATGGTATTTTAACATTACGCAAGAAACAATCTGGCTTGGAACAGATCCTAATACTCGAGCTGAAAATTTTTACAGAAATATAGGGTGGTCTGCAATAGGCACTCATAACAAAACCGAAATAAAATTCGAAATGACTTTTGATCAATGGCGGAAAAATAACAAGGAAAAATAGTTAGTTTTTTATCAATTATGCTAAACGGTATGAGTACCTTTAGATTCTTAATTAAACTTAATTTTAACTATGGAAATTAAAGTAGTAAATCTAAAAGAGAAGTTCAATACCTTCAATGATTATTGGAGCCCTAAAATTGTAGGAGAACTAAACAATCAATTAGTAAAAGTAGCAAAATTTAAAGGGGAATTTACCATGCATCAACATGAAAATGAAGATGAACTATTCTTCGTTATAGATGGCACATTATATATTGAAACAGAAAAAGAAGTACTGACAATAAATCCTGGTGAATTTGTTGTTATGCCTAGAGGTGTTTATCATAAACCTTTTGCAAAAGAAGAAGTTAAAGTCTTATTATTTGAACCTAACACTACATTAAATACAGGGAACGTTACAAATGACTATACGGTAAGTGACCTCGAGAAGATATAATTGATTCTACTGAAATACCATACACTTAAATATTCAAAAAGGCATATAAGTTATCTAGATTATAATTCTAACTCTGATAACGATATTACTCTTGTCTGTTTTAGCGGTGCGGCATCAGATAGTTATGATTGGATTCCTTTCTGCACAAAAATTTCTGCTAAAGGCTACAGGATTATAATTATAGATAAGCCTGGGTTTTTATTGACAGATTTACCTTATAAAAATGATTTTTTTAATCAAGTTACAGAGGATGTTTTTAATGTGTTGCAATCACTAAAAGTTAACTCTATTTTTTTAATAGGGCATTCAATAGGGTTTTTATCGGCTCTTATGTTTGCAGAAAATTATAGAGATTCAGTAAATATAAAAGGGATTTGTTCATTAGATGGATTAGCATTAACTCCTGCTAATTATAACCTAATGAATAAAATTCAACCCAACAACTTTTTCAAGTCTCTACAAAAAGCTACAATCATTCACTTAAGGTTATTTAGGAAACATCTCACTACACCTCTAAGTGAATATCCAAAACCATTTGAATTTGTAGATCAGTCCTTCAAAAATCTTGTTCAAAAACAAAGGCTATCAAGACAGTATGCTAAGGCTATTTTAAAGGAGACTTATGCAATTCCTTCTGTATTAAAAGAAAATGAAAATACCTACAAAGAATCACTAGCACTACCTCTATTATTAATTAAAGCTGACGAGAATAATGAGCCTGAAGAACAGCAAAACGACTCACAACTTCAAGAATTACTAAATTTAGCTGATAAAGAAGAAAAAGAGTGGCATAATTATTTATTAAAGAAAAACCTTAATAGTGAAAAAAAAATAATTAAAGCCTCTCATTTTTTGCATGGCGAAGAACCCGAAATCGTTAGTAATTATATTATAAATTTTATCTTTAAACATAATTTATAATGACTTAATAAAAGTGTCGGAAGATTTATCAAATTTAAATATTAGACAACTTTACACACCTATTCAGCCTTCTGTGGTAAAAACTCAAAGTATTTCGTATCAGGAGTTTTTACCTAAAATTGAACTTCAAAATTATATTTACTGTTATTGGGAACTAAAAACCTTAAAAGAGCTTGATAAACCTTTCGTTTATCGAGTTGTATCTGATGGTTGCATCGATATTTTGTTTGAACTTAACAACATAGACGAAAACTTTGCTATGGGTTTTTATAACAAATACACAGAAGTTGAGTTAAAAAAAGAATTTCGCTATGTAGGAATTCGTTTTTTACCAACTAAATTTCCCATTTTATTTAATGTTCCTGCTTCTAAGTTAAGTAATGTCTGCGAGCCATTAATTAATGTACTTCCCAATGTGTCAAAATTTATCTCTTCTTGTTTTACAAATACACAACCAACTAGAGAAATAATTGATAAGCTTGACAAGCATTTTATAAATGTAATTAAAGAAAAAAAAGAGCTCCCTTTCGATAATCGTTTTCATAAAGCAATGCTTATCATCTTAAAAAACAATGGAGTATTAAATATTGAAAAAGATATTGATGTTGGCATAAGCCCAAGACAATTAAGAAGATTATTTAAATTTTATGTTGGCAATACTGCTAAGACGTTTTGTAAGATGGTTCAATTTCAAAATATCTTAAAAGCCAAACCCTCTAAACAAAGTTTACAAAAAGATAAGCTCTTTTATGAAATGGGGTATTTTGACCAATCACACTTTATAAAAGATTTTAAAAATTTCTACGGCGTTACTCCTTCTCAAACCTACAATAGGTAATTATGTCCGTTTTTTACTATTCCTGATTTTTAATAGACAGTACTTTTGGTGTGTAATTAATTCTCAAGAGAATAACATCAAAAAATATTAACTATTAAAAATCAAAAAAATGAAACTAAACGCAGGTATTATTACAGAAAAAATCAATGAAACTAAAAAGTTTTATTCAGAAGTACTAGATTTTGGAATTGCATTCGAAAATGAATTCTATCTTTTAATGCACACGCCTAATCATTCAGCTTTTTTAAGCTTTTTATTACCAAATCACCCAACACAGCAGTCTTTATTTCAAAAACCATTTCAGCAGCAAGGAGTATATCTTACGATAGAAGTTGACAATGTAGATGAATATTACAAAGCTATAAAAAGTAAAGGAGTTGACATCAAAATCGAATTAAGAGACGAACCTTGGGGAGATAGACACTTTGCTATTCAAGACCCAAATGGAATTGGAATTGATATTGTGACTTATAATGCTCCTAATTAAAAAACAGTAATATTAACTTTAAAAAACAACCGCCATGAAAACACTAATAAAAACAGTATTTGTATTATTTATAACGATAAACAGCATCGCTCAATCAAGCGCAAAAAAAGACTTGAAAATGAAATTAAACGCGGGTATTATTACAGAAAAAATTGACGAAACTAAAAAGTTTTATTCAGAAATATTAGGGTTTGGTGTTACATTTGAAAACGATTTTTATCTCTTAATGCACACGCCTAATCATTCAGCTTTTTTAAGTTTTTTACTACCCAATCATCCTACACAAAAATCGTTGTTTCAAAAACCATTTCAGCAACAAGGCATATATCTTACCATAGAAGTTGATAATGTAGATGAATATTATAAAATGATAAAAGATAAAGGAATTGATATTAAAATTGAACTAAGAGATGAGCCTTGGGGCGATAGACATTTTGCTATTCAAGACCCAAATGGAATAGGTATTGATATTGTTACTTATAAAGCTCCGAGCAGTGAAAATTAGTACCGAAGTGTATACAAGTAAAGTAGAAGAATGCAAACTCTTTTATTCAAACCTACTTGATTTTGCTGTGAAGGATGAAAATGAAGGGTTTGTAGTTCTTCAACACAAAACAAAACCTATGTATGAGCTTATGTTTTGTGTACCCAACTCTCCTTTTGTAAATAAAGTTTATCATAAGGAATTTAAAGGTAGCGGAGTTTTGATACAGATAGAAACAGACGATGTTTATAATATGTATTATAAAATAAAAGAATCGGGCACTCCGCTTGTTTTAGATTTAGTGTCTGAACCTTTTAATGGCACTCACTTTACCATAAAAGATCCAAGCGGCGTGTTGATTGATGTAGTGCAATTTGATAAAAATTAATGAAAATAATATAACAAGTGAGAAGTTCTTCTCACTTGTTTCTTTAAAAAACGTAAAAAAAATGGGAACTAGTTATAGTATAACAGAGTATTTTGGGGCAAATCTAGCTGAAAAATTGTCCAATAAAATCATAACTGTCTATCCTGAATTTGATAGTAAAAGCTTTATAAATGAAATTCAAAAATTATGTATAAATAAGTCGTATACAAAAAGAATTGTCTTATTAGCAGAAAAACTATATGAATATTTACCTAATGATTATGATAAGTCTGTTAAGATTTTACTAGCAATACTAGGAGAAGAAAATCCAGAACAAACAGGGATGTTCACTAATTATTATTGGATTATGCCAATTGGTAAATTTGTAGAATTATATGGTTTAGATCATTTTGATAGTTCTATAAATGCCATCGCAGAAATCACAAAGAGAAATACAGGTGAATACGCAATTAGGCCATATGTTAGAAAATATCCTGAAAAAACATTAAAAATTATGAAACAATGGGCTTTTTCAGAGAATTTTCACTTAAGAAGACTTGCATCAGAAGGACTTAGGCCTAAACTTCCTTGGTCTACAAAACTAGATACCTTTAATGAAAATCCTTATCCTGTATTTGAAATTCTTGAAATTTTAAAAGAAGACACAATAATGTTTGTAAAAAAATCTGTAGCAAATCATATTACAGATTGGTTAAAAGTAAATCCAGAACCAACTTTAGAGTTATTAAAAAACTGGTCTAAATCAGAGAATAAGCATACTAAATGGATTATTAAACGAGCAACACGAAAAATAGATAAAATTTTAGGTAAAACGTTTCTTCCTCTTAATGAAATTAAACAATCATTACTAATTGACTAAATAAAAGTTGTTTTAACTATCTTTAGCGCTCATTTACTAAAATGGGAAAAAGACGATTATTTTCACTTGCTAATTCTAAAGGTTTTGCTGTCAAATATATTATTGGAGAAGTTCTGCTTTTGTTTATTGGTATAAACCTAGCAATTCAATTTAATAATTGGAATAGCACCCGTCAAGCTAGGAAATCTATTGAGATAGCGATTGAAAAAATAAATGAAGAGACAACTTATAATAAAAACGAGTTAGAAAACTCAATCGAAAGCCATCATAAAATTATTGCTTTTTTAACTGCTTATAAAGAGATAGGGAATTTCAATACTGATATTGTTACTTCTACTGACTTAATGAGTAAATTCAGAAAAGATTTCTCTGACTTTTATATTGTTAAAGACTCTTCTAAACTAGGACTTGATAAATATAACTATAGAGGGCAAATTGGTATTGAAATAGAGGTAACCGATTTAAAAAGTATTGCTTGGGAAACCGCAAAATCAACCTCTATATTAGATTTTGCAAGTTATAATTGCCTGTATGAACTTGAGAGTGTTTATAATTTGCAAGAGAAAGTAAAAATAAGTATTGACCATGCAATGTCAGATTTTTATAATGGAAATTTTGAAAAGCTATTAAGGTCGCTAAAATATCTTGTACAATTACAGGATCAACTAATTAAAATATACGATAAATTACCAAATAAATTACTAACCTGTAAATCTTAAATAGATGAGAATTACTTTTATTTTACTTGCATTATTCTATTCACTTAACTTAATTTCTCAAGGAAGTGTTGAAGCGGAGTTCGACACAATTTACAAATACGATTTTAAGCCTATAAAAGAGAACCACAATAAAAAGGTTTTAGTTGATGCAGGGCATAATACAATATATTCTCTATCTTACGGCAGGCAGAGTGCACGAGAAATGTTACGGATACTAGAAGCCGATAAGTTTCAATTGAACTTTACTGACAAAAAACTAAATGCTGATGTTTTAAATAGTGAATCTTCCGATTTATTAATTATTCACGGAATCCCAAATGATAGAACTGTTTTAAAAGACAATGGAATTAAAGAAGTTCTTTATACTTCTCCATTAACCAATAGTGAAGTAACTAATATTGCTAAATATGTGTATAATGGAGGTGGACTTCTTATGTTCTTATCTCATTTCCCTGGAGGCAGTGGCGGCTTACCTTTATTAGAAGCTTTTAGCGTTAAATTTAGAGATGGTTATGCTTTTAATAAAGATTATCATATTAGTGAAGGTGGAAATTGCGGTCATTTTTTAATGAATGAAAAAAATGGCATGCTAAATAGTAAACACCCTGTTTTTAATAATACAATTCGCCGAAAAGACATCCCTAAAAATGTCAAATTTTATTGTGGTGCTGCAGTTTTCAGAAATCCAGAAGATGTTATTTTACCGTTCCCAAAAGAAACTATTAACTACACTCCTGCGACAACTAGCAAGAAAGAACTTGAAGAAACATCAAATTATTATGCTGGAATGATTGGGTTTACTTACGGAAAAGGAAAAGTAATTATTTGTACAGATCAAGGTATTTTTAGAAGTCTCGATTTACTAATAGATGACAAAAAAATTCCCGTTACAATTCACGATCCTGAGAGTGAAAATGCAGCTTTATTTCTAGCCTCTATTAGATGGTTGACAAATCTAAAAAAATAATAATCGTAAGGTAAGGATAAGAAGAATTTACTTACTATAATTATTTAAGCAACCTCTTTACTTTTCACGATTCGTTTTCTTATTCTACTTAGAGATTGTGGCGTAACCCCTAAGTAAGAAGCAATATAGTGATTTGGAACTCTCCTTAATATTTCTGGTTTGTTTTCTAACAAATTCATATATCTTTCTTCTGGTGAGTTCACAATAAAAGAGGTTATTGTTTGGTAGCAATCAATTAAATTGTTTTCTAACTGATCTTTTAAAAAGCTGTTAAGTTTTGGAACTTCTCTTATTATTTTATCTAAACCTTCTTTAGTACACATAACAACCTCTCCATCTTCAACACAATCTATATGAAATTGTGATGGTTGTTTTCTAAAAAAACTCTCGTGAGAAATTACAAATTCATCTTCTAAAAATAGATTAATTGTTTTTTCTTCATCCCAACCATGAAAAAGTCTTAAACAACCTTTTCTTACATAATAGAAAGAAGTAGCTATTTCATTTTCTTTTAACAAAACCTCTCCTCTTTTAACGTCTTTAAAAACAATAGTTTTCTTAACTAAATTGAGTTCTCTCTCAGATAAATTAAGAAAATTTGAATCACTAAAAAATAACATAAGGAAACTATTATATGTGTTAATAATATATGCTTATACCTATTTTCTGCTTTACAGAATTAAGGCAACTATATCTGCACAATGAATATATCAAATACAATGCCAGTTAAAAAATAAAGTTTCTAGCTATTGTTTTCAATTAACTATTATTTTAAACCTTCCTAATTCAATAACTCCAACACTCGATGTTACAAACATAAATTTTTTATATAGAATGTATAATAATAATTTTACATCTTTTTATATACTTTTAGGTATCTTTGCAAACGTATTTGACTATTTAACAGTTAGTTAAAAGTGATGAAATTATTAAAACTAATATTAAAATGAAGAAGGTTTTATTTATGGTGTTTACTAGCTGCATATTATCTTCTATGCACTCGCAAACACAAACAGACAGCATCTATTTTATAGGCCACAGTCTTATATCATTTACTATACCAGATATGGTAAGAGATATAGCTAATAGTGCAGAAGGCACATCTACTTATACAGATGCAAAGATAAGTAATGGCACAAATCTTCTTAACCATTGGTTACACCCTACAGGGGAAAGCGGATTTGATGAAGGAAATTGGGAAGAAGAATTAGGAACAGGAAGGTATAATACCTTAGTGATAACTGAGGCAATCCCCTTAGAAAGTCAAATAATATTTGCTGGAACACATACACATGCGAATAGTTTTTATAATTATTTTTTTCAAAATCGCTCTAATAGTTCTAATAACTCTAGAGAAACTCGAATGTATATCTATGAAACTTGGGATAACACACAAAATGGTGTAGCACAATGGAGGCAACGTATAAATGATGATTTGCCTTTATGGGAGGGAATTGCTGATCATTTAAATAATCTACATTCAGAAACAGAGGTATTAATGCTTCCTGGCGGTCAGGCCATGGCGCGTTTATATGATGCTATAGAAAATAATGAAGTACCCGAAGTTACATCTATAAATGATTTTTTCTTAGATGATATCCATCTAAACGAAATAGGATTATATTATATTTCGTGTGTAGTATATGCCACAGTTTACGAGGCATCTCCTGTAGGATTAACACTAGAAACTAATGGACCTTTCGTGCCTTATGACACTCCCAGTGTAGCTTTGGGTTTAAAGCTACAAGAACTGGCGTATGAAACTGTTTGTAATTATAGTAGAAGTGGTGTAGATTGTGGCACTTTATCTACTGACGATAACTACGACGAGTATATAAACTCTATTTATCCAAACCCAATAGCAAATAATAGTTTCAATGTTAACCTAAAAGTTAACTCTGCTAACTTAAAAATGTATGATGTGACTGGAAAAGAGATTTTAC
Source organism: Bacteroidia bacterium (assembly GCA_030428865.1). Lineage (GTDB taxonomy): Bacteria > Bacteroidota > Bacteroidia > Flavobacteriales > Flavobacteriaceae > Polaribacter. The sequence goes on from JAUIEK010000005.1 coordinate 65,507, forward strand.
AAAGACATCTAAATCAAGGAGATAATCAAATTGAATTAAACACTACACTATCTACTGGATTATATATCATAAAAATTCAAATGCCAGATGGCAATACTATTACAAAAAAAATGCTCAAATAATAAATTAAGCAGCTACTGTACTATTTTTTGAGCCTACAAAATGTTAATGTTTGTTTAATTATTTTATTAAATTATTTAACAAAATTATCTTTGTTAAAAATTTAAGGATTACACTTATAAGACGACGTAGTTAAAACAAGTGTTTAATAATCTAAATAAATATTATGAATATTATAGAAAAAGGATTAGAATTCGAGAAAAAAAAACATAAATTTCAAACTACAAGTGATCGTATTGTTGCTTCTAGAGAAGCCAAAGACTTGATTTTGGGCATTAATGAAGTCTATAAGAAAACAAAAGATACCGAACTTATGGATTTAATGAAGCGACTCACAGACATCAAACAAAAAATAGAAAAACGTTTAAAAGGCAAACCGCTATCAGCTGTATAAAATACACACACACGTTTTGATAATATCTTAAAAAGTTTGTACTTTAAGTCAATTAAAGATGAAAATTTACAGGCTACATAAAAAACAATCTCTTCCTATAACATTAAATGAAGCCTGGGAGTTCTTGTCTAGTCCAGAAAATTTAAAAATAATTACTCCTGATTATATGGGTTTTGACATCATATCTGGAGCCGATCGAAAAATGTTTCCTGGTCAGATCATTCAGTATATTGTTACTCCTTTTCTAGGACTTAAAACAAAATGGGTAACAGAGATCACACATATGAAGGAGAAACACTATTTTGTAGATGAGCAAAGGTTTGGTCCTTATTCATTATGGCATCACAAACATTTTATAAAAGAAATTGAAGGCGGTATAGAAATGGAAGATATTATTGATTATAAAATTCCTTTTGGTCTGTTGGGCCAATTGATACATCCTATTTTAGTAAAGCCAAAACTAGAAGAGATTTTTAATTACAGACAAAAAAAATTAATTGAATTATTTGGTGAATACAAGCCAATATGAAAGAAGTTGCTGTTTTTTGGTTTAGAAGAGATCTGAGGTTACACGATAATCATGGGTTATATAAAGCACTAACCTCAAAAGAGCCAGTCTTACCAATTTTTATCTTCGATACAGAAATACTTCACACACTTCCTAAAAACGATGCTAGAGTATCTTTTATTTACCAACAACTCGTCAAATTAAATACTCAGCTAGAGCAATTTCAATCTTCTATTTTTATCTTTAATGAAACTCCATTAGAAGCATTTAAGAAACTAATAGACAAGTATTCTATTCGCACAGTTTACACCAATCATGATTACGAGCCTTATGCCAGAGAGCGAGATAAACAGATTAAAGAATACCTAAAAACTAAAGGCATTAGTTTTTTATCTTTTAAAGATCAAGTAATTTATGAAAAAAATGAAATCATAAAAAATGATGGAACGCCTTACGTTGTTTATACTCCTTATTCAAAAAAATGGCTAGAGCATTTCAACAAAAACAAACTTCAGTCTTATAATTCAGAAAAACACTTAGCTAATTTAGTAAGTAATAATTCATTTTCTTTTCCATCAATAGAAAGTATTGGGTTTAAACCTTCAACTATACAAGTTCCCGAACATAATATTTCTTCCTCACTACTTAGTCAATATGAATCAACAAGAAATTATCCAGCTTTAAACAATACTTCTCAACTAGGACCTCATCTGCGATTTGGAACCGTTAGCATAAGAAAAATTGTAAAAAAAGCAAAGCAGGAGCCCAATCAAACATTTTTGAAAGAATTAATTTGGAGAGAATTTTTTATGCAAATTCTCTGGCATTTTCCACATACACAAAACAAGGCTTTTAAACCACAATACGATAGAATTGTATGGAGAAACAATGAAAATGAATTTCAAAAGTGGTGTGAAGGAAAAACAGGTTTTCCTCTTGTTGATGCAGGAATGAGACAACTAAATGAAACCGGATTTATGCACAATCGTGTTAGAATGGTAGTAGGTAGTTTTTTGTGCAAACACATCTTAATCGATTGGAGATGGGGAGAAGCCTATTTTGCAGAGAAACTGTTGGATTATGAAATGGCTAGCAATATAGGGAATTGGCAATGGGTTGCTGGTTGTGGAGTTGATGCCGCTCCTTATTTTAGAATTTTTAATCCTACTTCTCAAATTCAAAAATTTGATAAAAAACAAGAATACATAAAACGTTGGGTTTCTGATTTTCAAGAACTCACATACCCAAACCCAATAGTAGATCACAAGTTTGCCAGAGAACGTTGTTTAAAAACATACAAAGAAGCGCTAGGCTAAGTAGATAACATTTTCTTAATACTTTGTTTCTTACTTTTCGTTAAATTGTAGTCACAAATTTAAACCCCAAAACCCCAACAAATTATGGAAACACAAGTAAAAATGACAACTCAAGAAGTTGCAAACAAATGGCAATCTATGTGTCAGCAAGGGCAAAACCTAGAGTGTATTAATGAATTATATGCTGATACTATTGTGAGTAAAGAAATGCCTGGAGTTCCTTATGGAGAAGTTATGTCTGGTAAAGAAAATGTTTACAACAAATCAAAAGAATGGTTAGATTCTGTAGAAGAATTTCATTCAGGAGAAATTAGTGAACCTATTGTAGCAGGAAATCATTTTACTTCAAAAATGACTTTTGATGTTACTTTTAAAGACAGAGGCAGACAGCAAATGGAAGAAGTTGCGGTATTCGAAGTAAAAGATGGAAAAATTGTTAATGAGCAATTTTTCTATGATATGGAAGGCATGGAAAACATGTAAGCTTTGTAAAGCATTTCACAATAACTAAAAAGCTCTGTTATTTTATTTACCAGAGCTTTTGTTTATTTTTGTGGGAGTTCTATATTTGCATCCCTAATTCGGGATGTAGCTTAGTCCGGTTAAAGTGCTGGTCTGGGGGACCAGAGATCGGAGGTTCGAATCCTCTCATCCCGACAAGCAAATAAAAAAAAGCCGATATAGCTCAGCTGGCTAGAGCAGCTGATTTGTAATCAGCAGGTCGTGGGTTCGAGTCCCTCTATCGGCTCTCTTTAATTAAGATTCGTATATTTTCAGCAAGCAATCAACCTTTTTTAGAACAACTCTTTAAGCTTATAATCTTTCATTATCTTGCCAAATAAAATACTTTGTTATTGAAACGTGTTGTTCTTTCTGTCTCTAATGATATCACAAATGATCAACGCTTGAATCGAGTTTGTCAAATGCTACATCAAAATAACTATGATGTATTTGTTATTGGCAGAAAGAAACAAGATTCAAAATCTTTAAAGTACCGTTACAAAACCTATCGATTTTCAATGCTTTTTTCTAAAGGTTTTTTATTCTATGCTAGTTTTAATATTAAACTTTTCTTTTTTCTCCTCTTCACTAAAAAAGACATTTTGTACGCTAATGATACAGATACATTACTAGCTAATTTTTTTGTTAGTAGAATACAAAACAAACCTTTAATTTTTGACAGTCACGAACTTTTTTCTGAAGTTCCTGAATTAGTCAATAGACCTTTTCAAAAAAAAGTATGGAGAAAAATTGAAGATTTTATCATTCCCAAGCTAAAAAATATCATTACGGTTAGCCCTGGAATTCAAAGACATTATAAAACTCTGTATAACGTAGAAAGCACAATTCTTAAAAATGTCCCTATAACGAAAGAAGTAATAAAAAAAGAATTGAAAGAAATACCGAAAAACAAAAAAATAATCTGGTATCAAGGAGCTGTAAACCTTGGTAGAGGGCTAGAATTGTTGATAAAAACTATTCCGTTATTAAAAAACTATGTGTTGATTATTGCTGGAAATGGAGATATTCTAGATCAATTAGAACAAAAAGTTCTCTCTGATAAACTAGAAAATAAAGTGTTTTTTTTAGGAAAATTAGACCCAAAAGAGCTCAAACAGCTTACTCCAAATGCTACAATAGGAGTTAGTTTAGAAGAAGATTTAGGTCTTAATTACAGATATGCTTTACCTAATAAAGTTTTTGATTACATTCACGCCAATGTACCTGTAATTACTTCTAGTTTACCTAACATGAGTAGCTTGGTTAAACAGTATAAAATAGGAGAAATTTTGGTTGAAAGATCATCTGAAAGTTTGTCTAAATTGATTCTGAAAATGGAACAAAAAGATTATTCAAGTTTTTTAGAAAATGCCAAGAAAGAATTAAATTGGAACCGCGAACAAATCAACCTTTTAAAGCTCTTGAAAGCTGTCTAAAAAATCACTTCATATTGTTTCTTTTGATATTCCTTATCCTCCAAACTATGGAGGTGTTATCGATGTTTTTTATAAACTAAAAGCTCTTCATTCACTTGGAATAGACATTATTCTCCACACTTTTGAATATGGTAGAGGAAAACAAGAAGAGTTAAAGAAATATTGTAAGGAAATATATTATTATCCTAGAAATCCATTTGTTTCGAGTTTTTTGTCTCGAGAACCTTTTACTGCAAAATCGAGAGCTAACGCGAATATGATTGAGAATCTAAACAAAGATGAATACCCTATCCTATTTGAAGGATTACAAACTACTTTCCCAATTCACTCAAAACAATTACGTAATAAAAAGATATACATTAGAGCTCACAACATAGAACACGAATTTTACAAAGGACTTGAAAAAAGTGAATTGAATGTTTTTAAAAAAAAGTTTTTTAATCAAGAAGCTAAGAAACTAAAACGCTATGAGAAAGTTTTAAAAAATGTTAATGGTGTTTTTACAATAGCTCCGCACGAGCAAGATTATTTTCTGAAAAAATACGGCACTCATTGTGTATATATTCCTGCTTTTCACAATCATAATATAGAAACAAAACTTACTGAAAGTGAACCGTTTTTGTTATATCACGGAAATCTATCCGTTTCAGAAAACGTAAAAACTGCTTTGTTTTTGATTGATACATATAAAAATTCTGGTTTTAAATTAAAAATAGCCAGTAGTTATATTAACAAAACCGTATTAGAAAAAATTGATAGCTATAACGATATACAATTCATAAAAATTGATCAACCTTCTACATTACTCCATCTTTTTGAAAAAGCTCAAATTAATGTTCTTCCTACCTTTCAAAAAACAGGCATTAAATTAAAATTACTCAACACCTTGTATCAAGGACGTTTCATTATTGCCAATGATTGTATGATAGAGGATACTGGATTGGAAGAACTTTGCGCGCTTGCAAATACTTCTTCTGAATTTTTGAATAAAACCAAAGAGTTAATGGGAAAAAAGTTCACTATTAATGATCGAAAAAAACGTCTGGAAAAATTGGCTATAATGCATCCGCTTGATGGTGCTCAAAAAATAATAGATATTATTTTTAAATAGGTAATTTAGGTACTACTTCAAATATTTTACCTCCTTCACACTTTACTGTTTTATGCTTAAATTTTACAATCAAGGCATAATCATGAGTTGCCATCAAAATACTTTTTCCTGTTAAATGTATTTGACTGAGAAGTTCCATCACTTCTAACGAGGTTTTTGGATCTAAATTCCCTGTAGGTTCATCTGCCAAAATTAGATCAGGATCGTTCAATAACGCTCTTGCAATAGCTACTCTTTGTTGTTCTCCTCCAGAGAGTTCAAAAGGTTTTTTAAAGTATTTTGTTTTCATTCCTACTTTATCTAAAACCTCTTCTATCTTTTCTTTAATTCTCACCTTGTCTTTCCAACCTGTAGCCTTTAAAACAAATAGCAAATTATCGTACACTGTTCTATCATTCAGCAACTTGAAATCTTGAAAAACGATTCCTATTCTTCTTCGCAAATAAGGTATATCTTTTTCTTTTAGCTTTTTTAAATTGAATCCAACAATAGAACCTTGGCCCTTTTGCAATTTTAAATCACCATAAAGTGTTTTCATCAAACTACTTTTGCCACTTCCTGTTTTTCCAATCAGATAGTAAAAATCGCCTTTATTAATAATCAGGTCTACTTTAGACAACACTAAGCTATCTCTTTGATAAATATCCGCTTGGTCTAAATGTAAAATAGGTTCATTATCCATAAAAAAATAGATTTCTACAAACCTACATAATTTAAGAAAGATTTAAGTAGGATTACATAACAGAATCATTATTAATCTTACTTGTAATTTCTATTTTTGAAATCTTTTAAAAAAGCTTTTTAAAATCTACTCAACAAATTTAAAAATTGATCGTTATCTCTTTTAGATGGCAAAAAATCGTATTATAATGAAACATTGCTTTTTTAGTTTTTTACTTATTTGTTTATCAACAATACTCGTAAATGCTCAGCAAACAGAAATAGATGCTAATTCACTAGTTACCTATAATGACGCATTAAAGTTATACAACAATAAATCATACGCAGCAGCTCAAAAAACATTTTCTGAGTTTTCAATAAACAACCAGGCAAGTGCCTATTTAGAGGCTGATGTTGCGTATTATGATGCTATGTGTTCTGTTTATTTAAATCAAAAAAAGGCAGAAAAAAAAGTATCAGATTTTACAACCCAATATCCTAATAGTCCTAGAAAAAACTGGGCTTATTTAAACACCGGAAATCATTACTATAAAACTGGAAAAGCAACACGTGCACTTAAATGGTTTCAAAAAATAAACGTCTATACTTTATCAGAATCTGATAAAAAAGACATCACTTTTAAAACAGCCTACTGTTTATTGGTTAGTCAGGATCTAGAATCTGCTAAAAAAGAATTTTCTTCGCTATTAAATGATTCTAAATACGGAAGTGACTCTAAATATTATTATGGTTACATCTCTTATAAACAAGAAGAATACGAAGTTGCCGAAAAAAATTTATCAGAACTCGCTAACCACCCAACATATAAGAGCAAAGTAGCTTACTACTTACTAGATATTAACTTTAAAACAGGAAAATTTGAAAAATGTGTTGAAATAGGAAAAGAACTTTTAAAGACATCCCGTTTTAGAGAAAAATCCGAAATTTCTAAAATTATAGGAGAAAGTTATTTCAATCTAAAAAAATACAAAGAAGCCATTCCTTATCTAAAAGCGTATAAAGGAAAAAGAGGGAAATGGGACAACACAGATTATTATCAGTTAGGTTTTGCTTATTTTAAACAGAACGATTACGAAAATGCTGTTCGTAATTTTAATCGTATTCTTGGTGAAAAAAGTGCAATTTCTCAGAATGCTTACTACAATTTAGGTGAGTGTTATCTTTCTCTAAACAAAAAATCAGAAGCACTAAACGCCTTTAAAAGTGCTAGTGAAATGAGTTTTGCCCCTCGCGTTCAAGAAGATGCTTTTCTAAACTACGCAAAATTGAGCTATGAAGAAGGTAATCCGTACAAAAGTGTAGCAGATGTTTTACAAGATTTTTTAAAAACATATCCTAAATCAACCCATTATGAAGAAATTAATGGCTTAGTAATCTCTTCTTATCTGCATCAAAAAGATTATACTGGCGCACTTGATTATTTGTCTAAAAACAACAGTAAACAAAATGCCGCTTTAGCAAAGGAAATTTCTTATTACAAAGGAATTCAGCTATTTGCAGAAAACCAACTACAAAAATCTTTGCCTTATTTCACAGAAGGAACAAAGTCTACAGATATAAATATTCGTGCAAAAGCTAATTATTGGCTAGCAGAAACTAATTACAGATTAGACAATTATGATGAAGCTTTGAAGCAATTTACCAGTTTTAAAAAAATTGGTAAAGAAACTGACGAATACAATCATATTTTTTACAATATTGGCTATACGCACTTCAAACTAAAAAATTACCAACAAGCAGTTAATGCTTTTCAAGAATTCTTAAAAGCAAAAATTGAAGATCAGAATCTATTAAATGACGCCACTATTCGGTTAGGTGATAGTTACTATGCTGTAAGAGATTACAAAAACGCAATTAAAACCTATAAAAAAGTGGTTGGCGTAAAAGCTCCTGATGCTGATTATGCTCAATTTCAAATGGGAATGAGCTATGGTTTTATTAATAAAGATGATTTAAAAATAAAGGCATTAATGGATCTGATTAATATGTTTGCTTTATCTACATATAAAGACGATGCGTTATTCCAAATAGGAAATACCTACGCTGCTCAAAGAAATAACGAAAAAGCACATGAAGCATACCAACGATTGATAGATAAACATGGTAAAAGTTTATACATTCCACAAGCTCTATTAAGAAAAGGATTATTGTATTACAATGAAGGGCAAAACGAAAAAGCAATTCAAAATTTCAAAACGGTAGCAGCAAAATATCCTAATTCTTCTGAAGCCGAACAAGCTGTTAGAAGTGCTAAAAATGTGTATATAGATATGGGCAATGTAGATGCTTACGCTTCTTGGGTAAAAACCTTAAGTTTTGTAAATATTACTGATTCTGAGCTAGACAAAACCATGTATAATGCTGCGGAGAACAAGTTTTTAGAAAACAATACTGCTAAAGCCATTGATGGTTTTGAAAAATACTTAAAACGTTTTCCAACAGGTTTATATTCACTAAAAACTCACTTTTATTTGGCTCAACTATATGTTAAAATAAAGCAACCTGAAAAAGCAATTTCACATTATCAATATGTTATTAGCCAAGAGCAAAGTGAATTTAGTGAAGAATCTCTTAATAAGCTTAGTCAAATACTTTTGACAAAAGAGAATTGGGAAAAAGCAATTCCGCTTTTAGAACGTTTAGAGTTAGAAGCAAACTCATCTCAAAATAAGTTATATGCACAAAGTAATTTGATGAAAGGATATTATCAATCTAAAAATTATTCAAAAGCTGTAACCTATGCAGAAAAAGTCTTGCGTACTGATAAGCTAGAAAAACGAATTGAAAACGATGCTAAGCTTATTTTGGCTCGTTCTGCTTTTCAAACTCAAAATTGGACTACAGCTGAACAATACTTTACAGAGGTAGAGAAAAATGCTTCTGGAGAGTTGAAAGCAGAAGCTCTTTACTACAACGCTTTTTTCAAAAATAAAAGCAAAAAACATGAAGAGTCTAACAAGGTAATTCAACAAATCACTGCCGATTATTCTGCTTATAAATACTGGGGAGCCAAAAGCTTTATAATCATGGCTAAAAATTATTATGCATTAGAAAATTCAGATCCTTATCAAGCAACATATATCCTTGAAAATATTATTAAAAACTTTAGCCAGTTTGAAGATGTGGTTAAGGACGCTCAAAAGGAGCTTCAAAAAATAAAAGCAAACGAAGCAAAAACCAACACGTCTGTTACACCTAAAAACTAATTTATTTCAGATGAAAAAAATATTGATTCTAATTTTATTAGCAATTGGTTTCAACACCTTTGCTCAAAAAAACAAGATAAAAACTCCTAAAGATTCTGTAAAGACTGAAATAATTAATGTGGTAAGCACATACAATCCTACAATTTCAGACGCCACTAAAATTAAAAAAGAGCCAAGTATAGAACTTGACAAAAAAAATCAAAAGAAAAAATTAACGTATAAAATTTTCTCTGCTCCGGTTGCTTCTACATTTATTCCTAAAAGCGGAACACTAAAAAGCATCAACCTAAATAAAAAAGAACAGTTATACAATAGTTATGTAGCTGCTGGCTATGGTAATTTTAGTACTCCTTTTGTAGATGCCTTTCTGTACAAAAAGAAAAAATATGACACCTTTGGCGGTTATTTTAATTATTTATCATCTGAAGATGGTGTAAAAAACGCTGTTTTAGATAATGGTTTTTATCGTGCTAAAGCTGGAGGTTTTTACGCAAGAAAAGAAAAAAAGCTTATATGGAAAGTAGGTTTGAATGCCCAGCAAAAACAGTTTAATTGGTATGGTTTACCAAGCAATGATTTTGATCCAGCTGTAATTAGTCAGATTGATGAAGACCAGAAATATTCTCTTTATGAGCTAGAAGGAGCAATCGAATTGGAAGACTCTGTTGCACACAAAATTCAATCTAAAATAAGTTTATTTGATGATCAATTTAATAGTGATGAAATTGAGTTTACGCTTAAATCAGAATTTCAAATTCCTTTAAAATCTGTATCAAAAAAGCTAAACAATCTTAATTTATCAACTTCAATACATTATTTACAAGGCGATTTTTTACTCAACTATGCTGCAGATGCCATTATAGAGTATGGATTTTTAAATTTGGGAGCTCACCCTACTTATCAATTCTCTTATAATAATTTCAACTTTACATTAGGAGCAAAAGCATATCTGACCTCAGATATCGAAAACAGCATAACTGATTTTTTACTGTATCCTGATGTTGAGATATCTTATCCTCTTTTGCAAAACTACATAAACATGTATTTAGGCGCTGGCGGAGATTTGTACATGAATAGTTTTCAGCAATACGTAGAAAGAAATCCTTTTGTCTCACCTACTCTATTTATGACGCAAACAAATGAACAATACAATGTTTATGGAGGTATTTCAGGAAAATTAGCTGATAATATGAGCTTTAATTTTAAAGCCAGTTATAAAAACACAGAAGATCAGCCTTTGTTTGTCAGAAATAATTCAAAATCCGATGGCACTATCGCTGGTAGTCCAAATACTCTTAGAGGATTTGAATATGGAAATTCATTTAGTGTTTTTTACGATGATATTAAAACTTTATCCATCAGTGCAAAAATGGAGCTGGAACTTAGCAAGCAATTCTCTTTAAGCGGACAAGCTTATTTTCATTCGTACAACCTAACCAATCAACAAGAAGCTTGGAATCTACCTAATTTCGAAACGATTATCACAGGGAAATATCAGCACGATAAGTGGCATACTGGATTTGATATTTTTATGGTTGGAGAAAGAAAAGATGTATTATATTCGGACACTTACCCTTCTGCACTAAACGGTTCACAAACACTAGATTCTTATGTTGATATAAATATTAATAGTGGTTATCATTTTAACAACAGGCTTTCCGTTTTCTTAAAGATGAATAACATCCTGAATAATGATTATCAACGATTTGCTAATTTTAACGTACAAGGTTTTCAAATATTAGGAGGATTAACCTATAAGTTCAACTTTTAAATACTTTCGTTACATTTGACTTTCCAAAATTAATCTAGTTAAATGAAAAACATTTTTTTCTGTGCAATTATAATTTCTATAGTTGCCTGTCAATCCAAAAACAACAACAAGTCCAAAGCTTCTAAAATAGCTACAAAAGAAGAAAAATTAGATTCCACTCATATTAAACAGTTTTTTGATTCGGCTCTAACCAAAGGAAAATCTTATGAATGGTTGCGAGATCTTACTCAAAATATTGGAGGTCGTTTATCAGGATCACCAGAAGCAGAGAAGGCTGTTAAATGGGGAGAAACGCTAATGAAAGAAGTAGGTTTAGATTCTGTATGGCTACAGCCCGTAATGGTTCCGCATTGGATTCGTGGCGAAAAAGAAAAAGCATATTATACGGTAAATGGAACAAATCAAAATGTAGCAATTTGCGCCTTAGGATTCTCAATTGCTACTCCCGAAGAAGGTATTACAGCAGAAGTTATAGAAGTAAAAAGTTTAGAAGAGGCTGAGAGTTTAGGTGATAAAATGAAAGGAAAAATCGTATTCTTTAATCGACCTTTTGATAATACATTAATAAACACATTCGCTGCTTACGGGGGTTGTGTAGGACAACGTGTTAGAGGTGCGGCTGTTTGTGGTAAGTTTGGAGCAAAAGGAGTAATTGTTCGATCCATGACAAATGGTATAAATGATTATCCTCACACAGGAACTATGTCTTACGGAAATTTACCCAAAGAGCAACAGATTCCTGCTGCTGCTATCAGCACACAAGCTGCCGAAAATTTGAGTGCTGATTTAAAGAAAAATCCAAATTTACAGTTCTACTTCAAACAAAGCTGTAAAACACTTTCTGATGCTCCTTCTTTTAATGTTGTTGGAGAAATAAAGGGCTCAAAAACTCCAGAAAACATTATTGTAGTTGGCGGCCATTTAGATTCTTGGGATTTAGGAGAAGGCGCTCATGATGATGGAACAGGAGTTGTTCAATCACTAGAAGTTGCCTATTTATTTAACGCAAATAAAATCAGACCTAAAAATACCCTACGTGTTGTCTTTTTTATGAATGAAGAAAACGGCACTCGAGGTGCAAAAAAATATGCACAACTCGCTAAAGAAAATGGAGAGAATCATATTGCTGGACTAGAATCTGATGCGGGTGGACATACACCTCGTGGATTTTCTATCCAAGCTAATGATAAAAACACAAAACTTTTACAGAGCTGGAATAAACTCCTTGCTCCCTATGGTTTACACGATTTAGTAAAAGGTGGTAGTGGGGCAGATATTTCTCCGTTAAAAAATGAGACTGTTACTTTGGTTGGCTACAGACCTGACAGTCAGCGTTATTTTGACTATCATCATACAGCTACAGATACTTTTGATAAGGTTAATAAACGTGAGTTAGAATTAGGTAGCGCTTCCATGGCTAGCCTAATTTATCTAATGGATAAATATTTATACAACAACACTCCTATTAAACCTTAGAAAACTCTTTTGTTTATTCTTAACAGACGCTTAATTATGAAAAAAATTCTTGCCCTATTTTTTATTCTCGCATTATTAGTTGCTTGTCAGCAGCAAAAGGTTGATTTAATCATTACCAATGCAACCATTTATACTGTTGATGATGAATTCAAAAAAGCCGAAGCTTTTGCTATAAAAAACGGGAAGTTTGTAGCTGTGGGATCTGCTTCAGAAATTACAGATAAATATACTTCAGCAGAAACTATAGATGCTAAAGGACAGACTATTGTTCCTGGATTAATTGATGCCCATTGTCACTTTTACAATCTTGGTGTTCACACACAACGTGTAGATCTTGTTGGAACAACAAGTTATCAAGAGGTTTTAGATAAAGTCGTTTCTTTTCAAAAAGAAAAAAATGTTTCTTTCATTTTAGGAAGAGGTTGGGATCAAAATGACTGGGAAGTAAAAGAGTTTCCTAGCAAAGAAAGTTTAGACAAACTATTTCCAAACATACCTGTTGTTTTAACTAGAATTGATGGTCATGCTTCTTTGGTTAATGAAGCCGCTTTACAATATTCAGGATTAAGTAGTACACAATATCCTAAAAATATCACTGGAGGAGAGTTTATTACTGAAAATGGAAAACTAACAGGTGTTTTAATAGACAAAGCAATGGAAGTTATCAAAACACCAGAGCCTTCAAAAAAAGAGATAATTGCTGGTCTGAAAGAAGCTGAGAAAATCAATTTTTCTTATGGATTAACAACTGTAAATGATGCTGGTTTATCAAAACCTATAATCGATCTGGTAGATAGTTTGCAAAAAGCTAGGGATTTACAAATCCGTATGTATGCAATGGTATCTGCTACACAAAAAAACTTAGATTATTACATTAACAAAGGAATCTACAAAACAGATTTGTTAAATGTGCGTTCTTTTAAAGTGTATGGAGATGGAGCTCTTGGATCAAGAGGTGCTGCAATGAAAAAACCATATTCTGATAGAAAAGGGCATTATGGAGCGTTGATTTACTCGCCCAAGCGATACCAAGAAATCGCGAATCAAATTGCCAATTCAGACTTTCAGATGAATACACATGCTATTGGAGATTCTACCAATTGTTGGTTGCTAAAAATTTACAAGGAAGTCTTACAAGGAAAAAAAGATAGGCGTTGGAAAATTGAGCATGCTCAAATTGTAGATGAGCAAGATTTTGAATTGTTTAAAAATGTGATTCCAAGCGTACAACCTACTCATGCAACCTCAGATATGTATTGGGCAGAAGATAGAGTTGGTTCAGAGAGAATTAAAGGCGGATATGCCTACAAAAAACTACTAGACACTTACGGAATGGTGGCTTTAGGAACTGATTATCCTGTAGAACAAGTGAATCCGTTTTTAACATTTTATGCGGCTGTGGCTAGAAAAGATTTAAAAGGTTACCCTGAAAAAGGATATCAAATGGAAAATGCTCTGAGTAGAGAAGAAACTTTAAAAGGAATGACCATTTGGGCAGCCTATTCAAACTTTGAAGAAAACGAAAAAGGAAGTATTGAAGTAGGGAAGTTTGCTGATTTTGTAATTCTAAATCAGAATATTATGGAAGTAGAAGAAAGCAACATTCCTAAAACAAAAGTTATAGCTACTTATTTAAATGGCGAGAAGGTTTACTAAGTTAGTAATAATAAAAAAACAATAATTTTCGAACCTTATTGTTTAATTTCTTTTATAAAACCAGGAATTGCCTGTACGCCATTCTTTTCTAAAAACTTAATAAAAGCTGACCCTATAATGGCTCCATTTGCATATTTACATGCTTTTGAGAACGTAGTATGGTTAGAAATTCCAAAACCGATAATGAGTTTGCTTTGTAAGTTCATCGATTTAATTCTTTCGAAATAATCAATTTGATCTTGAGAAATTTCTCCTTTAGCTCCTGTAATAGAGCTTGATGCAACCATGTAAATAAAACTTTTTGAGTAGGCGTCAATCTTACGAATTCGCTCTTCAGAAGTTAAAGGAGTTATCAGAAATACATTACTAATTCCATATTTAGCGAACAAAGCTTGGTAATGATTTTCATATTCTACCATTGGCAAATCGGGTATAATAACCGTATCAATTCCACAATCAACTACTCTCTGACAAAATTTTTCTTCTCCATATTTTATCAATTGGTTCAAATAGCCCATTAAAACTAATGGAGTTGAATTGGTTTCTTTAATTTCAATCAACTGATCAAAAACAACATCTAAATTGATTCCATTTTGTAATGCTTGCTGACTACTATTCTGTACAGTAGTTCCGTCTGCTAAAGGATCTGAATAAGGCAACCCAACTTCGATAAAATCAGCACTACTTTTACTTAGTTCTTGAATTATCGGAACCGTATCATTTAACTGAGGAAACCCTGCTGTAAAATAAATCGATAAAACATTAGCTGCTTTTTTTTCTAATAACTCTTTAATTGAATTCATAATTCTTTGTCATTCCTGCGAAGGCAGGAATCTCTTTTAATTATCCCAATTTAATGACAAATCATTCCAGTTAGGATTTTCTTTTAGTATTAAATTAATTTTCCAGTATCTTTTCCATTTTTTGAGTCTTTTCTCTCTCAAAATAGCATCTTTTACTTGTGGATATATTTCAAAATAAACGAGTTTTGTCAAATTGTACTTTTTAGAAAATCCATTAACTAATTTATTTTTATGCTCAAACATTCTCCTCTCCAAATCATTTGTCATTCCCACATATAATACACCATCTTTTTTATTTGTAATGACATACACATAATATTGATGAATTGTCTTGAGCATTTTCTTTTTCTTAGATTCCTGCCTTCGCAGGAATGACAATTTTATTGATTTACATCTTATTAATCTTCTAAATGTTTAATGTATGTTTCCAAATCTTTATCTCCTCTGCCCGATAAGTTAATCACTACTACTTGATCTTTACTGAACGACAGTTTAGGTAAAATTGCTAGAGCGTGCGCTGTTTCTAATGCAGGAATAATTCCTTCTGTTTTTGTTAGTTCGTAAGCAGCAACCAAAGCTTCTCTATCAGTTGCGCTCATAAATTGTACTCGTTTGGTTTCATGTAAAAATGCATGCAAAGGTCCAACTCCAGGATAGTCCAAACCAGCAGAAATGGAATATGGCTCAACTATTTGACCATACTTATCCTGCATCAAAATGGTTTTACTGCCATGAATAATTCCCACTTCTCCTAATTGAGAAGTTGCTGCACTTTTGCCTGACTTTACACCTAAACCAGCTGCCTCTACGGCAATCAATCCTACATCTTCATCATCTAAATAGTGATAAAATGCTCCTGCAGCATTACTCCCACCACCAACACAGGCAATGATTGTATCAGGATTTTCTTTCCCAGTTTTTTCTTTTAGCTGCCATTTCATTTCTTCAGAAATTACAGCTTGCAAACGTGCTACCATATCTGGATGTGGATGTGGCCCTACAACTGAACCTATTAAGTAAAAGGTATGCGGATTTTGAATCCAATAACGAATGGCTTCGTTTGTTGCATCTTTCAACGTTTTACTACCACTGGTAGCAGCAACTACTTTTGCTCCTAACATTTTCATACGGGCTACATTGGGCGCTTGCCGTTCAATATCTTTTTCACCCATAAAAACCGTGCAATCCAACCCCATCAATGCACAAACGGTTGCAGTTGCTACACCATGTTGACCTGCTCCAGTTTCTGCAATAATTTGAGTTTTCCCTAATTTTTTGGCAATGAGAATTTGTCCGATTGTATTATTTACTTTGTGCGCACCTGTATGATTTAAATCTTCTCTCTTTAAATAAATATGAGCTTGGTACTTTTCTGATAAACGCTTGGCATAATACAGCGGACTCGGTCTGCCTACATAATCTTTCAACAAGTTTTTGTACTCATTTTGAAATTCCTCTGATTCAATAATTTGAATGTAGTTATCTTCTATTTCTTTTACATTTGGATATAGTAGTTCAGGAATAAAAGCTCCTCCAAACTGACCGAAATACCCATCTTTATTGGGCTGATATTTTGACTTCATAAACTAAGACACTATTTTTTTCTTAAACTGTTCTATTTCTGCAGCTTTTTTTAATCCAGGCTCTATCTCAAACTGACTGTTGATATCTACCCCATAAATTAGCAAACCTGTTTTTTTTATTTTCTTGATTTCATCTACATCATTAGAACTAATACCGCCACTTAGAAAAAAAGGTTTAGACAGAGAATAATTTTTTAAAATTGACCAATTGAATTTAATCCCATTACCTCCTTGCTCTTTTCCTTTAGTATCAAATAAAAAGTAATCAACTTCACTTTTGTAAGGGTCTAAAATTGAAAAGTCAAAAGTATCGTTTATACTGAAGGCTTTAATAAATTCAATCTTTTTTAAATAATTTTTTAACTCTTTAATATATTCTACGGATTCATTACCATGTAATTGAATTGCTTGCAACTGATATTCTTCTGTTAAAGAGACAATAATTTCTATAGCTTCATTTACAAACACTCCCGTTTTTTTGATATTTTTTGGCAACTCAGGGATAATTCCTTCAAAATTTCGTTTGGATTTTTCATAGAAAATAAACCCTAAATAATCAGGTTTCAAATCGGCAACCGATTTGATATTGTCTATATATTTCATTCCGCAAACTTTTAACTTCATACTTTTTGTCGTTCCGCACTTAATGCGGAATCTATTTTATTATTATCTGTTATGAGATTCCTGCCTACGCAGGAATGACATTCTTTATTATATCTGACTAATAAATGCCTCGCAAGCTATTCCTGGATTTTCCTCTTTCATAAAATTTTCGCCAATTAAAAATCCTTTAAAACCATACTCTTTTAATCCTGTTACAATTCTTGGATCACTGATTCCGCTTTCTGCAACTAAAACACAGTCTTCTGGAATCTGACTTGATAACTTAATTGAGTGCTCCAAATCAACTTTAAAAGTTTTTAAATCTCGATTATTAATCCCAATGATTTTATTACTTAAATCAATTTTATCAATATCTTCTTGTGAATGAACTTCATACAGCACTTCAAGCCCTAAATCTTCTGCTAATTGACCATAATTTTTAATTTCTTGTTTTGTAAGACACGTAGCAATTAGAAGAATAACGTCTGCCCCAATAGCTTTGGCTTCTACAATCTGAAAACCATCAACAATAAAATCTTTTCGTAAAATAGGCTTTGTTGTGTTAATTGATCTTGCTTGCATTAAGTCAACCATCGTTCCACCAAAAAAAGAAGTATCTGTTAAAATAGACAAAGCCGCTACATTTGCTTCTAAATAACCTGTTGTAACTCCTTCAACACTTACTTTATCATTAATAATTCCTTTAGAGGGAGATTGTCTTTTAAATTCTGCTATAATTCCTGTTGAGTATGATTCTAATAAAGATTTTCTTAAAGAAATAGGTTCTCTTTTAAAATTAGGACTTTCTACTAGTTTTTTAACTGGCACTTCTTCCTTAACCCTCGCTATCTCTTTCTTTTTAAATGCTATTATTTTATCTAAAATTGTCATATTGTTCAATTAATAATTTGTAATTATGAATTACGAATGGTTTTTTGAGTACTCCCTATTATCTTTAATATTTCTTCTACATCATTGAGCAAACTAATTGCCCTATATTCTGCGATATATTTGGCATCTTTCATTAACCGAAGCCAATAATGCGTCTCTCTAGCTTCTTTGTAAGCAATTGTTAATTTGGCAAAGAAATCCTTTCTACTTTGACCCCCTATAGCCTCCTCAATATTAGCTCCAATAGATGTGCCTGACCGCAATAATTGTTTACTTAGTACATATTCTTTTTCTTGTTCTAAAATTTCTTCATACAGTTCAACAATTTTTATTGCAAACTCATAGCTTTTCTTTTGTATTATATTATCCTTTTTCACAGCATAAATTTTTAATTCGTAATTCTCAATTCGTAATTAGTCTGTCTAAACATCGTTTTGCTTTTCCTTGAAATAAAGAGTCTGTAACTTCTTGCAATGCTTGTTCAAACGATTTGGTTTTATCAACTATTGTAAGTGCAAATGCAGCATTTACCAACACTACATTATTCTGTGAATCTGTTCCTTTTCCTTCTAAGATATTACTAAAAATAGTTGCTGCTTCACTTACAGAATTCCCTCCATAAATTTCGGTTTGCTTAATCTTTTTGTAGCCTAAATCTTCTGGATCTATCAAATCTTCTCCTTTTTTTGTAAAAAAAGAAAAGTTACTAGTTAATGATATTTCATCATAACCATCTATAGCATGTACAATTCCGAAATTAGTAGTTTCATTTTGTAAAATGTAGTTGTACAAACGTGCTATTTCTCGATTGAATGTTCCTAACATAGCATTCTTTGGAGAGCTCGGATTTACCAATGGGCCTAATATGTTAAAAAACGTTTTTACAGCTAATGCTTTTCTTGTTGGAGCAACTACTTTCATCGCTGGATGAAACTGAGGTGCATGTAAAAAACAAATATTAGTAGTCTCTAATTGTTTTTTTAGAATATTCTCATCATTCGTAAACTTATATCCAAAAACTTCTAACATATTGGAAGAACCCGATTTAGAGGAAACACTATAATTACCATGTTTTGCTACTTTTTGCCCTGTACCTGCAACAACAAAAGACGCTAAAGTCGATATATTAAAAGTGTTTTTACCATCGCCTCCTGTACCAACAATATCAATCGTATTATAATCTGATAAGTCAATTTTAATTGCTAATTCTTTTAGTGCATTTCTAAAACCCAACAATTCCTGAACGGTTATTGGACGCATTCTAAAAACAGTCATAAAAGACGATAGATGAGCCTCATTGTACTTCTCTTGAGCAATATTGATTAAGAGCTGTTTTGCTTCTAATTCAGCTAGCCTCTCTCCTTGATAGAGTTTTTCTAAGACTTCTTTCATTTTTTATAGGTTTCTATAAAATTAGATACGATTTTTTCTCCTACTTCTGTTAAAATTGATTCTGGATGAAACTGAACAGCACTAATTGGATATTCCTTATGACGAATTGCCATTATATTTTCATCTTCATCAACAGAAGTAATTTCTAATTCTTCAGGAAAATTTTCTTTAGATGCAATCCAAGAATGATACCTAGCAGCCATAAATTCTTCTGGAATATCTTTAAAAAGAATTGCATCAGATTGTACAACTTTCATTGAAGTTGCTACTCCATGAAAAACCTGATCTAGATTTATAAGTTTCCCTCCAAATACCTCTGTTATTGCTTGGAGACCTAAACAAACTCCGAAAATAGGTTTGCGGTTTGCATATGTTTTAATAATCTGCTTTAAAATACCGGCTTCATCTGGAATACCTGGCCCAGGAGAAAGAATTATTAAATCGTAATTTTCTACCGCTTCTACACTAATCTCATCATTTCTATAAACTACAGGAAGGTTTCCTGTAATTTTCTCAACCATATGAACTAGATTGTAGGTAAACGAGTCGTAATTATCTATAATAAGTATTTTCATCTTAAATTTTTTCTGCTAAAATCAATGCTTTTTTTAAAGCGGCTAATTTGTTATTTACTTCTTGTAATTCTTTTTGTTCGTCAGAATGAATTACAATACCAGCTCCTGCTTGATAATACAATGTATTCTGTTTACTAACAAATGAGCGAATTGCAATAGCTAGATTTACAGAACCATTTAATCCGATAATTCCTACAGCTCCACCATAAAAACTTCGTAACTGATTTTCATATTTATCTATCAACTGCATTGCTTTATATTTTGGTGCTCCACTTAAAGTTCCTGCAGGAAATGTATCTCCAACTACTTTAATCGCACTTCCTTTTACTTGTCCTTGAACTGTAGAAACTAAATGAATTACATGACTAAAAAACTGTACTTCTTTAAAAACTTCTACTTTTACATTGTCTGCATGTTTGCTTAAATCATTTCTTGCTAAATCAACCAGCATCACATGTTCTGCTGTTTCTTTTTTATCTTCAGAAAGAATTTTTCCCAATTTTATATCTTCTGACATATTACCTGTTCTTCTATACGTTCCAGCTATTGGATTGATAATTGCTTTCCCTGAGTCTACTTTAATTTGAGCTTCTGGAGAAGAACCCATCAACTTAAAATTTCCATAATCAAAATAAAACAAATAAGGTGATGGATTGATAGATCGTAATGCTCTATACACATTAAATTCATCCCCTTTAAACGCTTGCTGAAACTGACGAGACAATACAAGTTGAAAAACATCTCCTCTTTTACAATGTAACTTTGCTGCTTGCACATAGCTAATAAAATCGTCATCCGTACAATTAGAAGTTTCATTTCCTATTACCTCAAACTCTTGTGTATTAAATGTCTGTGCATTTACAATGGCTTCTATCTCTTGTAGTCGAGAAGATTCCCCGACTTCTAGATTCTCAAGCAAAATCATTTCATCATTAAAGTGATTAATCGCAATAATGAATCGGTAAAAGCTATATTGCATATGTGGAATTGAAGAATTTGCTTTTGGGTTTTTCAGTTGAATGTTCTCAAAATACTGAACACTATCATAGGTTGTGTACCCATATAATCCATTAAATGATTGTAGTTCTTCATCACATTCTAATTCAATGCTTTTTGCAAAAAGAGTAAACAAATCGTAAAAATTCTTATCTACTTTCTCTTCAAAAACTCGTTCTCCTTTTTGATTAATGATAAAAGTAAAATCGTCTACTTTTAATGACACCAAAGGCTCTACACAGATAAAAGAATAACTCTCTTCCTTACTATGATAATCTGAACTTTCTAGCAACAAAGTATTTGGATATTGATCTCGAAATCTAAGATACAAACCAACAGGTGTTACTGTGTCTGACATTCGCTTTTTACTATTTGTTTTAAAGGATAAATGCTGCATACAAACTAATTCTTACAATTTTACTAAAACAAAAAAGGCTTATCATGAGATAAGCCTTTTTTAGTTATTTTGTTGCATAACAAGATGGTCTCACTAACGTAAGTTATGAGTTTTCCACCACCAAGTATGTTGTTGTCTATTCATTCTAGGCAAATGTAAAAACAGTTTTTTTATGCAACAAATTTTATGAAATCTTTTTTCTTACAATTAGAAAGTCTAAACTTATTTTTACTTAAAAGATAGTTACATTTTTATCACAAAAAATATTTTATACTAATATTTTAAAACCAAAAAATAATAAATACTTATTTTTTGTATTCAAAAAAACATTCTTTGCATTAAAAATAAATTATTATGTGCGGAATTGTATGTGCTTTTGACATTAAAGAATCAGAAGAAAAACTAAGACCACAAGTTTTAGAAATGGCTAAAAAAATTAGACATAGAGGTCCAGATTGGAGCGGAATTTACAGTAATACAAAAGCTATCCTAGCTCATGAAAGACTTGCTATTGTAGATCCTACCTCTGGGAAACAACCTTTATTGAATAAAGAAAAAACATTAGTACTTGCTGCTAATGGTGAAATTTACAATCATCTAGAATTAAAAAGTAAAATTGGAAATTCATATGAATTTCAAACTCAATCAGATTGCGAGGTAATTCTTGCGTTGTATCAACAAAAAGGAATTGATTTCTTAGATAATCTTAATGGTATTTTTGCTTTTGCTTTATATGACGATATTAAAGACGAGTATTTAATTGCTAGAGATCACATGGGAATTATTCCTTTATATCAAGGATGGGATAAGAATGGAACGTATTATGTTGCTTCAGAACTTAAAGCTCTTGAAGGGTTTTGTAGTAGAATTGAGATTTTTCCTCCTGGCCATTTACTGTCTAGTAAAGATGGGATTTTGAAAAAATGGTATTATAGAAATTGGGCAGAATATAAAACGGTTGAAGAAACACAAACTTCCATCGATGAGTTAAGGGCTGCCTTAGAAGCAGCTGTACATAGGCAACTCATGTCTGACGTTCCTTATGGCGTGCTTCTATCTGGTGGCTTAGACTCATCAATTATATCTGCTATTGCAAAAAAGTATGCACAAAAAAGAATTGAATCTGGTGATAAACAAGAGGCTTGGTGGCCGCAACTTCATTCTTTTTCTGTTGGGTTAAAGGATTCGCCTGACTTAGCTGCTGCAAAAAAAGTATCCGAACATATTGGCTCCGTTCATCATGAAATCACTTTTACCATTCAAGAAGGTTTAGATGCTATTCGTGATGTAATTTATCACTTAGAAACATATGATATAACAACTGTGAGAGCTTCAACACCCATGTATTTAATGGCCCGAGTAATCAAATCAATGGGAATAAAAATGGTTTTATCAGGAGAAGGTGCCGATGAGATTTTTGGAGGATATTTGTATTTTCACAAAGCTCCAAATGCAAAAGAGTTTCATCAAGAAACCGTAAGAAAGCTAGAAAAGCTACACCAATACGATTGTTTACGTGCAAATAAAAGTCTTGCTGCTTGGGGAGTTGAAGGAAGAGTTCCCTTTTTGGATAAAGAATTTATGGATGTAGCCATGCGCATAAACCCACAAGACAAAATGATTGAAGGAACGCGAATGGAAAAATGGGTTTTACGAAAAGCTTTTAAAGATTACTTGCCCGATTCTGTTGTTTGGCGTCAAAAAGAACAATTCTCTGACGGCGTTGGTTACAACTGGATTGATAGCTTGAAAGCGTTAGTAGAAAACACTGTATCTAACAAAGAAATGGAAAATGCTGTTTATTGTTTTCCTTTTCAGACACCTAAAACAAAAGAAGAGTATTATTATAGATCTATTTTTGAAGAACATTTTCCTTCAGAAACTGCAGCCAAAACAGTTCTTTCTGTTCCATCAATAGCGTGTAGTTCTCCAATAGCTCTTGAGTGGGATCAAAGTTTTAAGAATGTGAATGAACCCAGCGGAAGAGCAATTAAGGCCGTTCATGAAGATGCCTATTAAAAAATGTTTTAGTTTAAAAATCCCGTATTCTACGGGATTTTATTTTACCTTACACTCTAAGAAACCTTCTAAAAGCTTAACTTGACAGAAAGGTGACATGCAAATGACGTGACAAAAACAAATAGTTCGATTTAGTTTTGTTGTGTTAAAATTAAAGAAATGAGACAAACAACATTAAGCGAAAATCTAATTTATCAAAGAAAATTAAAAGGTTATACTCAGGAAGATCTTTCTGAAAAAACCACCGTAGGAATAAGAACTATCCAACGAATTGAAAAAGGAGAAACTCAACCGCATTTGCAAACTGTCAAATTATTAGCTGTTGGTTTGGATATAGAAGTCAATGATTTACTTCCAATAGACAATCCAAACGAAGAGAACATCCAAAGAAAATGGATGTTACTACTTCATGGAATTCCTTTTTTAGGACTTATTATTCCGTTTGGAAACATATTATTTCCATTATTTCTATGGATTCATAAAGCTGAAGACAATAAAATTTACAACGACCATGGAAGAGCTATTGTAAACTTTCAAATCTCTATGACATTGTACCTAATTATTTCTTTCATCTCGTTTTTTATCTTACCAGGATTTAATTTCTTTCTAACAGGAGGAATTGTTTTGTTCACTATCTTCACTATGTTGAGAAATCTCTCAACAGCTTTGAATCGGGGCACATGTTATTATCCATTATCTATTTCGTTTTTAAAAGCTAGATAAAACCTCAATTTAATTGGTATCAAATGTTAGGATTATTAGTCATAATAATAATCTCATGGGGATTATTATTTTTTATCGAAAATAAACACATCAGTGTTTTAGGGATCATCCCTACAAAGAACAGAATCATTCAATTCTTTCTTGGGTTTACTTCCATTTGCTTTCTTGTTCTTGTTAATATTTATATTAAAACTATAATTCTTGATATTGAATGGAAAACTAACGAGTTTAGCTACTCAACCTTGTGGAATGCTTTTATCTATCATCTTAAATCTGCTTTAACTGAAGATTTAGTTTTTAGAGGAGGCGTTCTTTACGTTCTTATTAAAAGAATTGGCACTAATAAAGCCATTTTTTTGTCTGCCATTCTTTTTGGAATTTACCATTGGTTCTCCTACGGAATAATTAATGAAAGATATATCCTCTTAGCCTACGTTCTTTTAATTACAGGATTTACAGGATATGTCTGGGCGTACTCGTTTTACAAAACAAAATCAATCCTATTGCCTCTAGGATTTCATTTGGGTTACAACTTTGTTATGAGCTGTTTCTTTGAATCGCAACCTTATGGCGAAATGCTATTTTCAATTGCCTCAAAAACAGATCTTACGGGTTGGAACGAATTTTACTTTTCACTTTTTAAAGGATTATTTCCATCTTTTGCTACTTTAATTTTGTTAAAGCTTTATCTAAAATTTAGCACCAAACAAATTTCGAAAACATCGTAAAAACCCTTCTAAGCTATTTTTATCAATTTGAAATTCGCCAATCTCAACAACAATAATCAAAATCCAATTTAAGGCTGTTTTTAGGCGTTTTAAGAGGTTTTTCATCTTTTGATAATTGTTGATAATTTAACAACAAATCGATTTATATCTTTTAAAAACACGTTTTTATTTTTGTAAATTTGTTACAGAACCAAATCGCCAAGCTATGGCGATTTTTTTTGAAAAACTAACAATGAGCGAAGAGATAAAAAAACACAATTATTCAGCTGACAGCATTCAGGCATTAGAAGGAATGGAACACGTTCGTATGCGTCCATCCATGTATATCGGAGATGTTGGCGTGAGAGGATTACATCATCTAGTATATGAAGTGGTAGATAACTCTATTGACGAAGCCTTAGCAGGTCACTGTGATCATATCGATGTACTTATAAACGAAGACAACTCTGTTACCGTAAAAGATAATGGGCGTGGTATTCCTGTAGGACTTCATAAAAAAGAAGGTGTTTCTGCACTAGAAGTTGTTATGACAAAAATTGGTGCTGGCGGTAAATTTGACAAAGATTCTTATAAAGTATCAGGTGGACTACATGGTGTTGGTGTATCTTGTGTAAATGCATTATCCGATCACTTAACAGCAATAGTTCACAGAGAAGGAAAAATATGGCAGCAAGAATATGAAAGAGGTAAAAAATTATATCCTGTTAAAACTATAGGTGAGACGGACATTAACGGAACTATTGTTACTTTCTTACCAGATAAATCTATTTTTACCCAAACCACAGAATACAATTATGACACGCTTGCCACTCGACTACGTGAGCTGGCTTTTCTAAATAAAGGAATTACCATTACTTTAACTGATAAACGAAATAAAGATGATGAAGGAAATGATATCCAAGAGACATTCTATAGCGAAGAAGGACTTCCTGAATTTATTCGCTTTTTAGATGGAACTCGGGAGCAATTAACAGCGGGTGTTATTTCTATGGAGGGCGAAAAAAGTGGCATTCCGGTAGAAGTAGCTATGGTTTACAACACTTCTTATGCAGAAAATCTACATTCGTACGTAAATAACATCAATACTCACGAAGGAGGAACACATCTTTCTGGCTTTAGAAGAGGGCTTACCAGTACTCTTAAAAAGTATGCCGATGATTCTGGCTTGCTAAAAAATGTAAAATTTGAAATATCTGGTGATGATTTTAGAGAAGGTCTAACAGCTATCGTTTCTGTAAAAGTTGCTGAACCTCAGTTTGAAGGACAAACCAAGACAAAGTTAGGAAACAGAGAGGTTACAGCTGCTGTTTCTCAGGCGGTTTCAGAAATGCTAACAGATTATTTGGAGGAGAACCCAAATGATGCAAAAACCATTGTTCAAAAAGTAATTCTAGCAGCTCAAGCACGCCATGCTGCAAGAAAAGCTCGTGAAATGGTTCAGCGAAAAACGGTTATGAGTATAGGCGGTTTACCTGGGAAACTATCCGATTGCTCTGAGACTGATCCAGAGAAATGCGAAATTTTCTTAGTAGAAGGTGATTCTGCAGGAGGAACCGCAAAGCAAGGTAGAGATCGAAATTTTCAAGCTATTTTACCACTTCGTGGTAAAATTCTGAATGTAGAAAAAGCCATGCAGCACAAGGTTTTTGAAAATGAAGAAATCAAAAATATGTTTACTGCCTTAGGTGTAACTATTGGAACAGAGGAAGATAGTAAAGCTCTAAATCTTTCTAAACTTCGCTATCACAAAGTAGTAATTATGTGTGATGCCGACGTGGATGGATCTCATATCGCCACACTTATCTTAACTTTCTTCTTCAGGTACATGAAAGAAATGGTAGAACAGGGCTATGTTTACATAGCAACACCGCCTCTATATTTAGTTAAAAAAGGACAGAAAAGAGAGTATGCTTGGGATGATAATCAACGAGATTTAATTGCTCAAAAAATGGGCGGAGGTGTAACTATACAACGCTACAAAGGTCTTGGAGAAATGAATGCTGATCAGTTATGGGAAACAACCATGAACCCTGAATTCAGAACTTTACGCCAAGTAACTATTGACAACCTGACAGAAGCTGATAGAATTTTTTCAATGCTAATGGGAGATGATGTTCCGCCACGAAGAGAATTTATTGAAAAAAATGCGGTTTACGCAAACATTGATGCTTAACTAAAGCTTATAATTACTTTAGGTTATAATGTTAGATGACTTAAATAAAATCGATTGGAAAAATCTGCAGCACGCATATGGCTCTGCTGCAGACATTCCGAATGATTTAAAAGATTTAACAAGCATTGACAAAAGCACACGAAAAAAAGCCATAAACAACTTACAAAAAAATGTCTTTCACCAAGGAACTAGGTATCAAGCAACTGTATATACTATTCCTTTTTTATATGAATTACTTCAATCTGAGTTTACTAGAGATAAACACGAAATAATTCTATTACTTATTAACCTAGCTTTTGGATATGAAGAGGAGTATTTGCCTGATGGATTTGTAATTGAGACCTATAAAACAGAACTCAAACAAATTACAGAAAGTGAAAATCCAGACTCATACGATTATGTTGATGATTTAAAAATTTTAATCAACTGTTATGAAGCAGTAAAAGATAATATCTTAATAGTTAAGAAATATTTCAAAAGCTCAGATAAAAAAACTCGCGAAGCTTCTTTATATGCGATTTCATGGTTTCCAGAATATGCTAACGAACTTTTAAATGAAATTATCGATCATCTGAATACAGCAGATGATGAAATTGAAATAGGTAATACAATTCTTTCGATAGGTTTTGTCTTAAAGCAGTTAAAAAAAACAATAGATCTTTCCTTTATCAGAAATCACTTAAATAACGACTCAAAACTAGTAAGAGCCTGTTCTCTAATTGCTTTAGCACAAAATACGCCCGACAAAAAAATTCTACATGATTTAAACACAAAGGTAAAATCAGATAACGATTTTAATCACGTTGAAGGCATATTGTTCAATAATGGTCAAATATGTCAATATGCGGGCATGATCTTGCAATAAGCAGACTAAATTAGAGGTAAAAGGCATTAAGAATTAGAAACATAGCACTTTCCTTCTTCTATTTTTCTTATATTAGCCTATATTAATCAAATACTTACACCATGAAAAAGTTCGTTTTAGTAATTGCAACTATTGCTTTATTTACTAATGTAAAAGCACAAGAAGGAGATGGACTTGAAGCTATTCTTTTAGCAGGAGGCGACACAGAAAAATTAGTCCAAGCCTATATGAATCCTGCCATGAAAGGATTAATTTTCGGGATGAATTCAGGCTGGTACCACACAGCTAAAGTACATAAAGTATTAGGTTTTGACATCACTATTGGTCTTAATGCATCTGTAGTGCCAACAGAAGATGAAATCTTTAGATTTGCTGATTTAGGGCTATCAGGAAACATCTCCGCAGACAGAGCAGATTCACCCACAGTTGGTGGTCCTAATAGTAATTTAGCAAATGTAACTTTTAATGGAACCGTTAATAACCAAAATGTTTCAGCTACTTTTACAATGCCAGGTGGTATTAAAGATGATGTTCCATTAAATGCAATGCCTACTCCAGCTGTACAAGTAGCTGTAGGTTTACCTTGGAAGCTAGAAGGAACACTTCGTTTGGTTCCTCAAGTTGGAGATGATGATGTTAAAGGTAATTTACTTGGGATAGGTGTAAAAAAAGAAATTACAAGTTGGTTTGGACCTATGGATAAAACACCACTGCATGTATCATTATTTGCTGCATATACAAGCATGAGTGTTGACTATAATATTCAAAACGAAAGTTCCATAAACGGTAGTAATCAAAGAGCAGAATTTGATTTATCTGCTTATACTGTAGAAGCCATTGGATCTCTAAATTTTCCTTTCATCAATATTTATGGAGGATTTGGATATAGCACTGGAACCTCTGACCTCAAAATGCTAGGAACATACGAACTAGAATATGACACGGGCAATCCTCCTCCGAATGATACAGTTACTGATACTGTGGTAGATCCACTAAACATGGAGTTTGATGCTAGCGGTTTTAAAACTACCTTAGGAGCCAGAATTAGCCTAGGATTTTTTAAAATATTTGGCAGTTACACATTTCAAGAATACAATACATTCAATGCTGGAATTGCTCTTAGCTTTAGATAATCAAAAAAATATACTTCTGTAAAAAAGAGGCTTAAAAAGCCTCTTTTTCATTATGGTTATACAGGAATTTTTCAATTCTTTCTTCTATCTTTGCGATACTTAAAATAACACATCTTAAAAACATATACACATGAAAATTACAGTAGTTGGTGCAGGTGCCGTAGGTGCTAGTTGTGCAGAATATATTGCAATCAAAAACTTTGCTTCAGAAGTTGTTCTGTTAGACATTAAAGAAGGATATGCAGAAGGAAAAGCAATGGACTTAATGCAAACAGCTTCTTTAAATGGCTTTGATACAAAAATTACTGGAACAACAAATGATTATTCTAAAACTGCAAATTCTGATATTTGCGTAATCACATCTGGAATACCAAGAAAACCAGGCATGACTCGCGAAGAGTTAATCGGGATTAATGCTGGAATTGTAAAAACTGTTTCTTCCAGTTTAATTGAGCATTCTCCAAACACAATTATCATTGTGGTATCTAACCCAATGGATACGATGACTTATTTGGTACACAAAACTACTGGTTTACCAAAAAATAGAATTATTGGAATGGGTGGAGCTTTGGATTCTGCTCGTTTTAAATATCGTTTGGCTGAAGCTTTAGAAGCTCCAATTTCTGATGTTGACGGAATGGTAATTGGTGGGCATTCTGATAAAGGAATGGTTCCTTTAACTCGTTTAGCTACAAGAAATTCAGTTCCTGTTTCTGAGTTTATCTCTAAAGAAAGATTACAACAAGTTTTAGAAGACACTAAAGTAGGTGGTGCAACATTAACCAAATTATTAGGAACTTCTGCCTGGTATGCTCCAGGAGCTGCTGTTTCTGGATTAGTACAGGCAATCGCTTGTGATCAAAAGAAAATATTCCCTTGCTCTGCATTGCTAGATGGTGAGTTTGGATTGTCTGATTTATGTATTGGAGTTCCTGTTGTATTAGGAAAAAACGGAATCGAAAAAATTGTAGAAATTGATTTAAACAATGCTGAGAAAGCACACATGGCAGAATCTGCAGAAGGTGTTAAAAAAACAAACGGATTACTAGATATTTAGTAATTAATTCTCATTTTAATAAACAAAAAGATCAGTTTTTACTGGTCTTTTTGTTGTTTTTAGGATAGACCTGAAATAGTTCCGTTACTATCAATTGTCATTTTTTCAGATGCTGGCACAGATGGTAATCCAGGCATTCGCATCATTTTTCCTAAAATCGGAATGATAAACTCCGCTCCTGCTGCTATTTCAATCTCTCTAACAGTTACAGTAAACCCTTCTGGTCTTCCAATTAATTTTTCATTATCAGAAAATGATTTTTGTGTCTTAGCCATACAAACAGCAAAATTGCTAAAGCCTAATCGCTCAATTCTATTTAGGTTCAACCTAGCTCTACCACTGTACTCAACTGCGTCTGCTCCGTAAATTTCTTTGGCAATTTTTTCTATTTTTTCTTTTACAGAACTATTCCAATTATACAAGGGTTGATATACCGTTGCTTTGTTTTCAACCACATTTACCACAGCTTTTGCTAAATCTTTTGTTCCTTCTCCTCCTTCTGCCCATCCTTTAGAAACCACTGCTTCAACATTCATGCTTGCACATTGATTAATCACGTAATTAATTTCTTCTTCTGTATCTGAAACAAAAGAATTAATTGCCACTACAGGTTCAATATTAAACTTTCTAATATTCTCAATATGCTTCTCCAAATTTCTAAATCCACGCTGTACTGCTTCTAAATTTTGAGTATTATATTCCTCTTTTTCAACTCCACCATGATGACGAAGAGCTCTAATTGTTGCAACCAACACAACTGCTTTTGGGTTTAACTTGGCATAAGCGGACTTAATGTTTAAAAACTTTTCGGCTCCTAAATCTGCTCCAAATCCAGCTTCTGTAACTACATAGTTTGATAACGATAAGCCCATCTTTGTTGCAATAATTGTGTTTGTTCCTTGGGCAATATTTGCAAAAGGACCACCATGAATAATTGCTGGATTTCCTTCTAAAGTCTGTACTAAATTCGGTTTAATAGCATCTTTTAAAAGAATAGCCATCGCATTTTCAGCCTTTAAATCTTTAGCAAAAACTGGTTTTTTATCATACGTAAAACCAATAAAAATATTACCTAAACGTTCTTTTAAATTATTGAAATCTGTCGCCATACATAAAATGGCCATTACCTCAGAAGCAGGTGTAATATTAAATCCATCTTCCCTAGGAACTCCATTGGCTGTGCCACCTAAACCAATTGTAATGTTACGCAGAGCGCGATCGTTCATATCAATAACACGCTTCCATAAAATTGTTCTCGGATCTATATTTAAATTATTTTCTCGGCTTTGTAAGTTGTTATCAATTAAAGCAGATAGTAAATTATTTGCTTTTTCAACCGCGTTGAAATCACCTGTGAAGTGGAGGTTGATATCTTCCATAGGCACTACTTGTGAGTATCCTCCTCCAGCAGCTCCTCCTTTAATTCCAAAAACAGGTCCTAAAGAAGGCTCTCTTAAAACCACTGTTGCTTGTTTTCCTATTTTATTTAACCCTTCTGTTAGACCAATTGAAACAGTCGTTTTACCTTCTCCAGCTGGTGTAGGTGTTAAAGCTGTTACTAATACTAAATTATTATTTTTTATCTTGTTTTCGTCAATTAGCTTTAAAGGCAGCTTAGCCTTGTATTTACCATACATTTCTACATCCTCTTCACTAACTTCAAGCTTCTCTGCTATTTGAGAAATGTGTACTAACTCATTTGCTTGTGCAATTTCAATATCCGACAAATGTGACATTATTTTGTGCGTTTAATTTGTTATTTATTTTGATTTGTTATTTCTATATAAGCGGGTAAATATAAGCAATTTATTAGGCTAGTCTTAATTGAAATACTATATTTGCACGTTTTAAAAAAAGAAGTCGATTAAATATAATAAACATGCAAAACAAGGGACTTATTCGATTATTTGCTATCCTATTTGCTGCAGTTAGCATATACCAATTATCCTATACCTTTTTTGCCAATAAGGTAGAGAAAGATGCTGAGGCTTATGCTAAATCTATAGCTGATGAAAATGATGGAAGAGCAATTGCGAAATATGAAAGAAAGTATTTAGATAGTATTGCCAATTTAGATCAAAATTTCTTAGGTGTTTTTACAACTACGTACAATAGCATCAAAAAGAATGAAATGAATCTTGGTTTAGATTTAAAAGGTGGTATTAATGCTATTCTACAAATATCTGTAAAAGAGGTTTTAATTGGTTTATCTAATAATTCAAAAAGTGTTGTTTTTAATCAGGCGCTTGCTGCTGCAGATGAAAAACTAAAAAATAGTAATGAAAATTACTTACAATTATTCTTTGATGAGTTTGAAAGAATTAGCAACGGAACAATTCAATTAAGTGATCCTGCTATATTTGGTAACAAATTACTTCGTGATAAAATCGACTTTAACAAAACGAATGAAGAAGTAAAAAGTGTTCTGCAAGAAGAAATAAATAGCTCAATTAATACTGCTTTTGAGGTATTACGTAGCAGGATTGATAAATTTGGTGTTACTTCTCCAAATATTCAAAGAATTGGAACTTCAGGAAGAATTCAAATCGAATTACCTGGAGCTAAAGATATTGAACGTGTTCAAAAACTAATTACTAGCAAAGCAGAACTTCAATTTTGGGAGGTATTTGCCAATAATGAAGTACAAAATTTCTTATTTGAAGCAAATGCAAAAGTTACAGAGATATTAAAAGTAGAAACTACTGTAGAGAAAGACACCACAAAAACAAAATCAATTGATGATTTATTAGGTGAGGATACAGACTCTACAGCTGTTAATCAAAAAAGTTTATTTACTTATTTACTGCCCAACGTAGCTCAAAATCAGAACCAAGTTAGCTCTCTAATTGCACAAGCAAGAGTTCAAGATACAGCACAAGTGAATCGTTTACTAGCAATGAGAGAAGTACGAAATTTACTTCCTCAAAATTTACGCTATGTAAAGTTTTTATGGGATTATAAATCTAAGACAAGTACCGACGGTAAAAATGAAGTAATTGGATTATACGCTATAAAATCGAACAGAACAGACACAGCGCCAATTGAAGGAGATGTGATTGTTGATGCAGCTCAGGTATTTGACCAATTAAATAATCCTGAGGTTAGCATGACGATGAACAGTACAGGCACTAAGCTTTGGGCTAAGATGACTACAGATAATGTTGGAAAGTTCGTTGCTGTTGTTTTAGATGATTATGTATATACAGCTCCATCTGTTAACACACCAATTACAGGTGGTAGAACGTCTATTTCAGGCGGAAGTATGACAATTAATGAAGCTAAAGATATTTCAACTGTACTTAAGGCAGGAAAGCTACCTGCTGCTGCAAGAATTATTCAAGCAGAAGTTGTTGGACCTTCTCTAGGTCAAGAAGCAATTGATGCCAGCTTCCTATCTTTTGGGTTAGCAATATTACTTGTTTTACTATGGATGATGCTATACTATGGTAAAGCAGGTGCTTATGCAGATGTTGCGCTAGTTATAAATATTCTACTAATTTTTGGGGTATTAGCCTCTTTCAATGCTGTATTGACGTTACCTGGTATTGCAGGTATTATCTTAACAATCGGTATGTCGGTTGACGCTAACGTGATTATTTTTGAGCGTATCAAAGAAGGGTTATCTAAAAAGAAAGGATTAAAACAAGCTATTGATGAAGGATTTAGCTTTAAAGGAGCTTTATCTGCTATTATAGATGCAAATATTACAACGTTTTTAACAGGTGTTATTTTGTTTGTATTTGGTACGGGTCCTATCCAAGGTTTTGCTTTAACGCTAATGATTGGTATTGGAACTTCTTTATTCACAGCTATTTTCATTACTCGATTAATGATTGACACTGCTATTAACAAAGGAGGAAACCTAACTTTTAATACTGGAATTTCCAAAAATTGGTTTAAGAATATCAATGTTCAATTTTTACGTAAGCGTAAAATTGCTTATATCATATCAGGTGCAATTATTTTAGGGGGAATTGCCTCTATTGCAACAGTTGGACTAAAACAAGGAGTTGATTTTAAAGGAGGTCGATCTTACATTGTGCGTTTTGATAAAACTATGAATGCTACTGAAGTAGCAGGTGTTTTAAAAGATGCTTTTGGTACAGCTCCAGAGGTAAAAACATACGGTTCTAGTTCACAATTAAAAATTACCACAGCTTATAAAATTGATGAAGAAGGAAAAGATGTAGATGACGAAGTACAAAACACACTATACACTGGACTAAAGTCTTACTTAACAGAAGGAACAACTTACGAAGATTTTAAGCCTGGTTTTGAAAAAACAGGAAATAGAATCATGAGTTATATTAAAGTTGAACCAACAATTGCAGATGACATTAAACAATCGGCTTATTGGGCTGTGTTTGGTTCATTATTAGTTGTTTTCTTATATATTCTGTTACGATTTAGAAAAGTATCATTCAGTTTAGGTGCTGTAATTGCTGTTTTCCACGATGTATTAATCGTGTTAGGTATATTCTCTATCCTATATAAGTTTATGCCTTTTGATATGGAAATTGGGCAATCTTTTATTGCGGCAATTTTAACTGTAGTAGGTTATTCGTTAAACGATACTGTGGTTATTTTTGACAGAATTAGAGAGTTTACAGGAGCACATGCCAAATGGTCTTACAGTGAAGTTGTAGATAAAGCCTTGAGCAGCACACTTGGAAGAACAATTAATACATCATTAACAACACTTCTTGTTATGTTGGCTATTTTCTTATTTGGAGGTGACTCTATAAAAGGATTTATGTTCGCATTAATTATAGGTGTTTTAGTAGGAACATATTCTTCTCTATTTGTTGCGACTCCAATTATGTATGACACAACTAAAAAAGAAAAAAAGAAAAAATAATTTTTATTAAAAAAATACTAAAAACCGTTTTGATGTTAAATTATTAATTTCAGAACGGTTTTGTGTTTAATTTCTATGAGTCTGATTCAGTTACACGATCTATATTTTAAACCTTACATCTCTTCAAATGAGATTGATCGCATTATTGAATCTCTTGTAGAAGAAGTTTATAATGATCTACCTAAAAATGAAGTTCCTTTATTTGTAGGGATTCTGAATGGATCTTTTCTATTCGCTGCTGATTTTATTAGGAAATTTAACAGAAACTGTGAAGTATCATTTGTTAAATTAGCATCCTATCAAGGAACAGAATCTACTCAAATAGTTGATCAATTAATTGGTATTAATGAAGATTTAACGGATAGAACGGTTATTATTTTAGAAGATATCATTGACACAGGAAATACCTTACAAAAGATTTATGAAATTTTCAAAAATAAACACGTAAAAGAACTAAAAATAGCGACACTCTTTTTTAAACCCGAAGTATATAAAAAAGAGTTACCTATTAACTATATTGGTAAAAGTATTGAAGATAAATTTATTGTAGGATACGGTCTGGATTATAACGGACATGGAAGGAATTTACCTTCTGTTTATCAACTAACAAGTAAACCCAACATGAAAAATATTGTATTATTTGGCCCTCCTGGCGCAGGAAAAGGAACACAAGCAGAAATTTTAAAAGATAAATACAACTTAATTCATATTTCTACAGGTGTTGTTTTTAGAGAACATATTAAAAATGAAACTGAACTTGGTGTATTAGCAAAATCATATATTGATGCTGGCGATTTAGTTCCTGACGAAGTAACAATTAACATGCTTAAAGAAGAGGTAAACAAAAACTCAAATGCAAACGGATTTATTTTTGATGGTTTTCCTAGAACGCAATCACAAGCAGTAGCGCTAGAAGATTTTTTAGCTGAAAAAGGAGAGCAAGTAAATGGCATGGTAGCTCTAGAAGTTCCAGAAAACTTACTGGTAGAGCGATTGTTAGAAAGGGGCAAAACTAGTGGCCGATCGGATGATACAGACGAAAGTAAAATCAGAAATCGATTTAATGAATACAACACCAAAACAGCTGTCTTAAAAGATTTTTATGAAGAAAAGAACAAATACTATGGTGTGAATGGTGTGGGCAGTATAGAAGAAATAACAGCTCGTATTTCAAAAATTTTCGATACTTTATAGGTATAATAAAAACTCCATGACTGAAGGCAATTTTGTAGACTATATAAAAATTCATGCTACTTCTGGAAAAGGAGGCAAAGGATCTGCGCATTTGCACCGTGAAAAATTTATTGCCAAAGGAGGTCCTGATGGTGGTGATGGAGGACGTGGCGGTCATGTAATTGTTAAAGGAAATAAAAATATGTGGACGCTTTACCACATGAAGTTTAAAAAACATTTTAAAGCTGAGCATGGTGGTGATGGAGGAAAAAGTAGAAGCACTGGTAAAGATGGTGAAGATGTTTATATTGATGTTCCTTTAGGCACAATTGTAAGGGATGCTGAAACCAACGAAATCATATTTGAAATAACAGAAGATTCTCAAGAAAAAATCTTGGTAGAAGGCGGAATGGGCGGTCGTGGCAACTGGCATTTTAAATCACCTACAAATCAAACACCTCGATATGCACAACCTGGAATAGAAGGAAAAGAAGGTTGGTTCTTAATGGAATTGAAAATATTAGCAGATGTGGGCCTCGTTGGAT
Organism: Bacteroidia bacterium; assembly: GCA_030428865.1. GTDB lineage: Bacteria > Bacteroidota > Bacteroidia > Flavobacteriales > Flavobacteriaceae > Polaribacter. The sequence goes on from JAUIEK010000005.1 coordinate 102,197, forward strand.
TTCCAAATGCAGGAAAATCTACACTTTTATCCGTTATTACCGCTGCAAAGCCTAAAATTGCAGATTACGAGTTCACAACATTAAAGCCAAATTTAGGGATTGTAGAGTACAGAAACTTTCAAAGTTTTGTAATGGCAGATATTCCTGGGATAATAGAAGGAGCTGCTGAAGGAAAAGGGTTAGGACACCGTTTTTTACGGCATATTGAGCGTAATTCTACATTATTATTTCTCATTCCGGCTGATTCAGATGACATTAAAAAAGAATATCAAATTCTTCTTAACGAACTAAAAAAGCACAATCCTGAACTGCTAGATAAAAAACGCTTATTAGGTATTTCTAAATCAGATATGTTAGATGATGAACTGAAAGAAGAGATTGAAAAAGAACTTCCAAAAGAAATTCCTTATCTTTTTATATCTTCCGTAGCTCAAAAAGGATTGACAGATTTGAAGGATAAGCTTTGGGAAATGCTTAATTAGTACTTCAACTTAATTCGAACAGGGATTTTGTAAATTGTTGCAACAGGAATTCCTCTTTTTATAGCTGGTTGTATTTTTGGCATACTATCAATTGCTTCTTTTATAACTTTTTCAATTTTTGGCAATTCTTCTAGTAATAGTTTATTCAGCCCGTCTATTTTTTGAAATTGTATATTTCCTTTGTTAGATATTAAAATTTCTACAATAATTGTTTTATCAATATTGAAACTTACTTGTAATTCATTAGAACTCTGAATCAATAATTTGGTCAATTTCTCAGAAAAAGTTGTTTGAAAACACGTTAGCTGAACTGATCTTTCTATCGTTTCTTGGCATGCTGCAAACAAAGGTGGTGTGTCAACCGATGTATAATCAACAATCGTATCTAATTCTTGTAACTGCTCTTTCTTTTGATAAGGCCAGTAGTCACAAGAAACAAATGTTACAACAAAAAGTAATACAATAGAAAAACGCATTGTAAACAATTTACAATGTGTTAATTTACTAAAATTTGACTGAGTTAGTCCTCTAATTTTTCTCCTCTAATAAAATAATCTTTCTTTATCTCTTTAATTCTACGCTCTGCGTATAAGGTAAAACTTGAATCATTTTTACCAAAACGCCTTAAATACTTATCGTAATACCTATATGCTTTCTTTTTATTGGTGTAATAATCGTCTGAAGTTTTAGCTAATTGGTATAATGCTTTATAATTATTTCTATTTTCTCGATTTGCTTTTTCAAACATTTTAATTGCTTCCTCTGTTTTGTTCAATTTTAAATCAGCCATTCCCATACCATAATACTCTTCATCCAACGTTTTTTTTGCCAACATAGTAGCAATAGAATACTGAAAATAAGCTTTCTGATAAGCTCCTAATTTCATATAAACATGACCTAGAAGCGTAAATGTTTTATAATTACTTGGATCTAATCTTGTAGATAGTTCAAAATATTTTTTTGCTTTTTTATATTCTTCAAGGTTAAAATATGTTCTCCCGAACAAATCAGCTAAGAATAATTGATCTGGCATAATGCTATCCAACTTCTGTAAAATAGAAATTGTTTTACGATATTCTTTGTATTTGAATAGTTGAGCAGCCTTTAATTTATTAAGCGAAATGTGATTGGGATCTAGCTTAAGCCCTTTATTTAAAAAAAGAAACGTTGAATCTTTCCTATCTACTAGCTTTGCAAAGCTATTTGCTAGTTGAAATAATGATTTTATGTGGGTAGAATCAATCTTGTAAGCTTCTAAAAAACTATTAATCATACTATTTCTACTCTTTTTCATAGCATAAGCAACACCTTTTTGATATAAATAATCAGGATTATTTGTATCTACAGTATGCAACTCATTAAAAACTTTAATTGCTTTATTAGCTTTTCTTTTAAGCAGATATAACTTTCCTAACTGATATTTAATTAATAGGTTTTGAGGATCATCTTTTAAGATATCTTCAAATACTAATATAGCTTCATTGTATCTTTTTAGCCTTTGATAAGCTTTTCCTATTTGAACTTTTGTTCTGTAATCATCCTGAATACTTAGCGCTTTTTTGTAATACTCTACAGCTTCTTTTGTTTTATCTAATTGGTAATACAGTGAAGCAATTGTATAATTCTTTTTAAAAGAATCTTCCAAATCGTTTAACTTCTCAATAGCTAATTGAACTCTTCCTCTTAAAATAAGACTATCTATCTTATTATAACTTTGAGTTTCTTGTCCATAACTTTGCTGAATTAAAGTGAAAAATAAAACAATTATTAAAATCTTTAAGTCATTAGTTATCAGCGTTACTCTATTGTTCATACATAATTATTTTCATCAGCAATATAACTTACAGCATCTCTTATTTCACAATTATTACCCCTTTTATATTCTACTTACTCAACCATTAGAGCAAGGCGGAACGAATACTTAACACCTACTGGTTTGCCTCGCTGTCTACCAGGTTTAATTTTAGGTAATAATTCCATGATTCGCATTGTTTCTTTTTTTAATCTAGGGTGTGGGGCTCGTATGTAAACATCTGTAATACTTCCTGTTTTACTGACCTTAAAACCTACAATAATAATTTTCTTTCCTTGAGAAAGACCTAACTCATTGGGTAAATCTCCATCAAACTTTCTGTTAAAATGTGCTTGTACTTTTTTACTAAAACATTCTTTCAACTCTTCTTTACTCCCTTTACAACCAGGATAAACTGGAACATCTTCTATAATTGCAAAAGGAACATCTTCTATTACTTCTTCTTCTATCTCTACCTCTTCTATCTCATCTACTACAACAGCTTCTGTCTCATCTGTTTCTGTACTCTCAACAATGGTTTCTTCTATCTCTTTCTCATCTTCTACTGCTTCAACCTGCTCTAATGCTGGTGGTGGAGGTGGTGGAGGTGGTTTTTGTATGTCTCGTTCCGTAATTGGAATGTCTTCCTCTTCTAAAGCGCTCATGTCTGCTACTGCTAGACCTTCAAAGTTTCTATCATAGGTCTTATTCTCTATAGAAACATACGTGATAAACAGCGCTAATACAAGACCAAGCATCCAAAAAATTTTAGTGTAACTTTCTAGGTTTGCTTTGGGGTTCTTTTTAATTTCCATTCTATTTTAACTTTAGTTTCATTTAACATCGATTTTCATAGGTAATATATATTTTGTAGCTACCCAACATCCATTTTTTACACCTGGTTTCATTTTTGGTAAAAGTTTGAGCACTCTTATAGCTTCTTCTTCTAGTTTAGGATGAGGTGCTTTAACTCTAATGCCAGAAATACTACCATCGCAATCAATAACAAACATCATAAGTAGTCTTTTCATTTCTGGTTTTAAACCTAGTTTTATGGGTATTTCTACATTAAACTTATTAGCAAAATGTTTCTTTATCCCTTTATTAAAACAATCTTTATTTCCTTCTTGACACCCCGGGAATTCTGGCAGAACATCTAACTCATGGATAGAATGTAGTACTTCTATTTTTACGGGAGTTGGTTTTTTATTTGGTACTGCATCTATGCTTTGTTTGCCCATACTAACAATTGACTTTTCTAAAACAGGAATAGCGTTTTTACTATCTAGTAGTTCAGAGCGTTCAACCTTCGTAAATGCACTATAAATGATTGTAGCAGCTGCTAAAGGAATAAATAATAAGTATTTTAATTGTTTTATTGGGTTCGATTTTTCTTTTGTAATCATAAATATTCGTTTCTTTATTAATGATTGGATTGAAAACTGATTGACAAACGAAATATTTTCTACACCAAATAACTCATTCATTAATTTGTTTATATATTCTGTCTTGCTAGATGCTTGCACTACAATATCATCTGCTATGTATTCATGTACAGCAGCAATTCTCTTTTGATATAGATAGACTAGCGGATTAAACCACATTATAACTTTTAAGATTTCAAAAAACAAAAGATCTAACGAGTGTCTTTGAGAACAATGGATCAGTTCGTGTTTGATAATTTTTCCTCTTTCCTCATTATTTATATTATCCCCTAAAAAAATGTAGTTATAAAATGAAAAGGCGTCTCTTGAATTAGAAAGTGATACTAATTTATAACCTTGATATTTTTTTACATTATTTTTTTTGAGAATTTTAATGAGTCTGTAAATTTTCAATAAAAAAATACTCAAAAACACTAGGACTCCTAACCAAAACACAAGTGTTCCTACAGGTAAACTTTCTCTAAATGATGTTTGCTCTATAACTCCTTGAGGAGAAATAATAATTTCTGGCAAAACAACACTTGTTGTTTCTTGAGATACTATTTTCTGTAATGTTGGAATTCTTAGAAGAGGGATTAAAAAGCTAATAGTGAATGTTCCAAGTAAATACCATCTATTCTTAGTAAAGAAAGTCTCTTTACTTAAGAACAAATCGTATACAATCAGAAACAATCCTTGGAATAAAAGAACTTGAACTATGTAATTAATCATACTCGCTACTTGTTTTTATTAATCTCTTTTAAAATGCTTTCTAATTCATCCATATTCATGCCATTTTTTTTCACAAAAAAAGACACCATGCTTTTAAAAGATCCATTAAAGTAACCATCTACCAATTTGTGAATCGTTTGATTGCTATAACTAGATTTTTCTACAATTGGATGATAAATAAATCCTCTACCTTTAGGCTTATGACTTACAAATCCTTTAGATTCTAGTATCCGTATAATTGTTGACACCGTATTATATGCTGGTTTTGGCTCTGGCAATTCATTGATTACTTCTTTTACGGAAGCCTCTTTAAGAATCCACAAAACCTGCATAATTTGCTCTTCTGCTTTTGTTAGTTGTTTTTCCATTTAAAAAAGTTTGATTTCTAAAGATGTTGTTGTATTACCTGTTTAAACCTTTTTGTGTCTCTTTCTTCATTATATCCAGCAGCTGCATCTACTATTTTTCCATTTTTATCAATAATATAAACAGTAGGATATACTTTTACCTTAAACTTTTTGGCAATCTCATCTCCTTTAGGAATATGAATATAGGTATATCCTTTTTCTGTAAAGTAATTTTCGGCAGCATTCGGTTTTTTTTCACCTGCAGAAATTCCTATAACCACAACATCTTTTCTGTTTTTAAATGAATTATGTATAGCTTCTATATTAGGCATCGCTACTATGCAAGGACCACACCAAGTACCCCAAAAGTCTAGCAATACAACTTTACCTTTTAAATTATCTGATGAAAACTCTTTTCCATCTTGAGAAACTGAACGCCACTTAGGAGCTACTGAATTTTCTTCTAACAACACATTTTTGTGCATTTCTTTTTCTAACTCTGCAGAATTATAATCTTTTACTTTCTCCTTTTTACTAACTACTGAAAAAAATGATATTGGTTTTTCTTTATTTACACTAACTATTGAAATATCTTTATAGACAACATTATCTGAATAGGCCACTGGCAAAAAAGTCATAGTATTTATCCACCATATATCAATAAATGTTCTTTTGCTACTAGACTTAGAGTCTCCAACTTGGAAATACATATCATATTCACACTGTATTTTATATGTATCTCCTCCATTTTTAAATTCTTTTCCTAAATAAAAAACACGACTAGGAGATCTATAGGTCTTTTCTTCCATGTAAGGCCTTATTCGCAACATTGTCAAATGCTGTCCAAAAATAGCAGCCGTAGATTCTCTATTTACAGCGTTAACCCTCTTTACAGCTTGCCTTTTGTTTCGTTGTAATTCTATTTTATCTCCATTATAAGAAAACTTGAATTCGCTCTCTCTACGATTGAGTTTCATAGTTCCATGAGCATAAATTAAAGCCTTATCAAAATTAACGTCTTTAACATCTGCTCTTTGCTGGTATATTTTTGCTTTAATAAATGGCCAATGCTTACTACTCCTACCTCTAGCCGGTTTCTGATGCACTTCATACTCAATAGATTTCAGACTCAAACAAACCCCCCTAGAGATATTTAATATTTTTTCACCTTTTATGGGATCTTTTTCTTGGGCATTTAATATAGATACCAGAAAAATAAAAATGGCAAATAATAGAATTTTCTTCATGAATATTTTGCAAGATAGTTTTAAAACTATTTTTTTAGTTGAAAAGCAAATGTAATTTATTTTTTTAATTAAACTAATTTTATAGTTAAAAAATACGTAACAAATTATTTACTTTTTCGTTTTACCTTTACTATCAATTACTCAACATGGATTTACTGCTTCTTTTCTTAGGTTTTATTTTCATCATTTTAGGTATAATTGGCGCATTTTTACCTGTTTTACCAGGACCTATAACTGGTTGGGTTGGGTTATTGCTACTACATCTTACCTCCGTAATAGAAAAAGATTGGCAGTTTTTAGGAATCACATTAGCTGTTGCTATTTTTGTTTACTTAATTGATTATGTTATTCCGGCTTTAGGAACCAAAAAATTTGGAGGCAGTAAGTACGGAATTTGGGGCACCTCTATTGGATTGCTAATTGGTCTGTTATTTTTTGGTCCACTCGGAATTATTATTGGTCCTTTTGCAGGAGCTTATTTAGGAGAACTTATGTATGACAGCAAAGACAGTAAACGTGCGCTAAAAGCAGCTTTTGGCTCCTTTATTGGTTTTTTATTTTCTACAGGATTAAAATTTGTAGTGGGTTTAATTTTTGCCGGACTTTTCCTATCCCAATTTTGGGAATATAAATCCAGTTTTTTTTAAGTCAAAAAAAAAGCAACCCGTTTCAGGGAAGCTTTCCATTGGTTAACAAAACCACGATACTTATTAAAAGTATCAAAACAACACAACTTTGCTGCCTATAATTAAAGCAGCCGACAAATATAATTCTTTTATCATTAATGACAAGATTCTTTTACGCTTTTAAGAATCCACCTTTTTACACAATTAATTATCTTTGCGCGTCTAAAGTCATATTGAAAATCAGTAACAATGCAATTATCAGAACAAGAAGTTGTACGTAGAGAAAAACTTGTCAAACTAAGAGAAATAGGAATTAATCCTTACCCAGCAAACCTATTTCCTGTAAATTCTAATTCAAAAAAAATAAAAAGCGATTTTGAAGAAGGAAAAAAAGTTGTGGTTGCAGGAAGATTAATGTCTAGACGCATACAAGGAAAAGCTTCTTTTGCTGAATTACAAGATGCAGAAGGTAGAATTCAAGTGTATTTTAACCGTGATGAAATTTGCACTGGAGAAGATAAAACTTTGTACAACGATGTATACAAAAAGTTACTAGATATAGGTGATTTTATAGGTGTTGAAGGAGAGTTATTTATTACCAAAGTTGGAGAAAAAACAGTGATGGTTAAAAACTTTACACTATTAAGTAAAGCTTTAAAACCTCTTCCTTTACCCAAAACAGATGCTGAAGGAAATACTTATGACGAATTTAATGATCCAGAACTAAGATACAGACAACGCTACGCAGATTTAGCAGTAAACCCACATGTGAAAGATGTTTTTGTAAAAAGAACAAAACTGTTTAACGCAATGCGTTCCTTCTTTAATGATGCTGGTTATTTTGAAGTAGAAACTCCAATTTTACAACCAATTCCTGGGGGAGCTGCAGCCAGACCATTTATAACACATCACAACTCGCTTGACATCCCTTTATATATGAGGATTGCTAACGAATTATACCTTAAAAGATTAATTGTTGGCGGCTTTGATGGTGTGTATGAATTTTCTAAAAACTTTAGAAATGAAGGAATGGACAGAACGCATAATCCAGAATTTACAGCAATGGAAATCTATGTAGCTTATAAAGACTACAATTGGATGATGGATTTTACAGAAAAGCTTTTAGAACATTGTGCCATTGCGGTAAATGGAACTACAAAAGCAACTTTTGGAAGACATAAAATCGACTTTAAAGCTCCATACCCAAGAGTAACGATGGCAGATTCTATCAAGCATTTTACAGGTTTTGACATCAATGGGAAATCTGAAGATGAGATTAGAAAAGCTGCTCTTTCTATGGGAATTGAAGTAGATGAAACTATGGGTAAAGGAAAACTAATTGATGAAATTTTTGGAGAAAAATGTGAAGGAAACTACATTCAGCCTACATTTATAACAGATTATCCAAAGGAAATGAGTCCGCTTTGTAAGGAACACAGAGACAATCCGGAGCTTACTGAACGATTTGAATTAATGGTTTGCGGTAAAGAAATAGCAAATGCTTATTCCGAATTAAACGATCCTATCGATCAAAGAGCTCGTTTTGAAGTGCAGTTAAAATTGGCTGATCGTGGAGATGATGAGGCTATGTTTATTGATCAAGATTTTTTACGTGCTTTAGAATATGGAATGCCTCCAACATCAGGTTTAGGAATTGGAATGGACAGGTTGATTATGTTTTTAACCAACAATCAATCAATTCAAGAAGTTTTATTCTTCCCACAAATGAAACCAGAAAAACAAGCTCCAAAAGTAGAATTGAACGACGATGAAAAAGCTGTTTTTACTATTCTTCAAAAAGCAGAAAAAATAGATCTAAATGACTTGAAAACTCAATCTGGTTTATCAAATAAAAAATGGGATAAAGCCATTAAATCTTTAACTAAAAACAAGCTAGCAAAAGTTGAAAAAACCGACGATAAGCTTTTTGTAGAAATTAATTCTAAATACTAGAATACTATGGAGCGAATAAAATCTGAATCTGAATACAACATATTTGATTGGTGGAAAAAGGTTTACATAAATAATTATGCTAATTTTAGTGGCAGAGCAAGGAGGTCTGAATATTGGTATTCTTTCCTTGTACATATGTTGATGTTTATTTTTGTGGCTTTACTCTACGGAATATTTGAATTTACAGCACTAGACAAATTTTCTTTGTTAATAGCAATAATATATATATTGCTCTCTGCACTTCCTACCATTGCTGTTTCAGTAAGAAGGCTACATGACACAGGTAGATCTGGTTGGTGGTACTTATTATGTGTGATCCCTATTATAAGCTATATAGGAAGCATTGTGTTGCTCATCTTTTATTGTATTGAGGGAGATAGAGGTTCTAACAAATATGGTCCAGATCCTAAAGAGGATATAGATTTACTTTCTAATTAATTTGAAAGAGTAATTTATTACTCTTTCCATTTTATATTACAGCCCATACTCGGTTTTTCAGGACCATTATACTCTTTATTACTCAATAAGTAATCTAGTACGTTCCTGATATCTTTCCCTGTAACAGGAATATTATTGCCAGGCCTAGCATCATCTAATTGTCCATGATATACGGATCGTAAATCATTATCAAAAACATACAAATCAGGTGTACAGGCAGCATCATATGCTTTTGCTACTTCCTGAGTTTCATCATACAAATACGGAAAAGGATAACCTAGTTTTTCTGCTTGTCGCTTCATTTTATCGGGAGCGTCTTGTGGATAGTTTTCAATATCATTACTACTGATTGCAACAAAACCAATTCTTTTTGATTGATAATCATTTGCTAAAGCCACCAATTGCTCATTAATATGTATTACATACGGACAATGGTTACAAATAAACATAATTACCGTTCCTTTATTTCCCCGAACATCGGATAAAGACAGCTGTTTTTCTGAAATTGTATCAATTAATTTAAAATCAGGAGCATTTGTTCCTTTTTCAAAAATATTAGAAGGTGTAAGAGCCATATTTTTTATTTACCGTAAAGATACAGACATTTTGAAATCTCAGTTTTATTTTGATTTCAGAGTCGTTTATCATAAATTTAACCTACTTATTATTAATTCAAATAATTTATGAAACTTGAGTTTGAGCTAGGCAAATCTGAAAAAACATCCTTAGTTATTGAACGAAATTCGTTCACTGGTAAATTTGTTTATTTCGAAAATGGAGTTGAAAGTGTAATTGAAAGTCCTTCTGATATTGCTACTCAACTTAATTTTGGTTTTAAAAAAACACACAAATTTGAAGTGGGTAATAAAGAAAAGCATGCTATAGAAATAACACACTCTCGATCTGTTCTCTTTGGAGCGTTAAGACCACAGACATATGAAATTAAAGTCAATGGAAGTTTGTTCAAAAAACATAAGGGCTACTAAAAATGTATATGAATCATTTCTTAACTCAAAGAAACTTTTTGATTTATCTGTCTTTAAGCCGATAAACAAAAATATCGTTTTTTAAGCCGATATTTTTGTTTATCGTGTGTAAAACCGATATTTTTGATGCAAATAAAATTATGATTGCAATACTAACAGGAGATATCATCAACTCAAGAGATAGTGTAGCCATTGTTTGGATAGATAGGTTGAAAACTGTATTAAATATGTATGGAAAATCTCCTAAACAATGGGAAATATTTAGAGGTGATAGTTTTCAGCTTTCTATAGAGTCTAAAAAAGCGCTATTGGCTGCTTTTCATATAAAAGCTGCAATAAAACTAACTGAAAAACAAGACATTCGAATTGCTATTGGACTAGGATCAGAAACATATCAAGCTGATAGAATTACTGAATCAAACGGATCTGCCTATGTGTATTCAGGCGAATGCTTTGAGTCTCTAAAAAAGCAAACACTAGGTATAAAATCAGAAAATATTGCCATGAATGAAACTCTTAACATTATGTTCAATTTAGCTCTACTTACAGCAAATAGTTGGACAAGTGTGGTAGCAGAAGTAATCACTGCTGCTATAGAACATCCTAATAAAAATCAAAAAGAAATTGCTAAACTTATTGGTAAATCGCAAAGCAGTGTTAGTGAAGCTTTAAAAAGAGGCGGATTTGAAGAAATCATGAAAATCAACAACTTCTATCAAAAACAACTTTCAGCTCTATGATTTCTCTTGCTTTAAAATTTTTAATTGCACATATTTTAGGTGATTTTGTTTTTCAATCTGACAAATGGGTTAAAAACAAGAAAAAGAAAAAGCACAAATCTAAATATCTGTATTATCATTTATTAGTCCACACATTATCTCTATTAATAGTTCTAAAATTCAATTTTCAATATTGGCTAGGTATTTTAGTAATTATCGTCAGTCATTTTATCATTGATTTGATGAAAATCAACTTGTATAAAAGTGTAAATGAAAAACAATTATTTGTTCTAGATCAATTAGCACACCTTATTGTAATTGCGTTAGTTGTTTACTTTTATCAACCTTATGTATTTCATTTAAGTGCATTATATGAAACAAAATCATTAATATTAATACTTGCGCTGTTAACCATCACTTCCATTGCTTCTGTAATATTAAAATTATTGATGAGCTCGTGGAGTTTTAAGGAAGATCAATCAAAAGATTCACTAAAAAATGCAGGAAAATATATTGGAATCTTAGAGCGGTTATTTGTGTTTGGATTTATTATTATAAATCAATGGCCAGCAATTGGTTTACTGATGACTGCAAAATCTGTTTTTCGCTTTGGTGATCTTAGCAAAGCTAAAGATAGAAAACTAACAGAGTACGTGTTAATAGGCACACTACTTAGTTTTGGAATTGCTGTTTCTATTGGTCTCCTATACAATTACGCTATTCAAGAATTAGCAAATTAGCCTTTAAATTTTAATGGCAAATGCACCACTTTTTTTGTTTCAAAAAAATCTTCAGAAAAAAAATTGGATAGATCATAAATTGTTGCTTTTGGGAAGCTTTTCAGCTCCTCTTGCAAATCTCCTCCTTTTAAATACAGAATTCCATTTTTTAGTTCATGTCGAGATTTTTTTGCTATTTTATCTTTTGTCCATCTTACAAAAGTTTCCATTTGGGCAACGGCCCTACTTATAATAAAATCGTAAACTTGATTAACCTCTTCTACTCGTCCGTGTGTTGTTTTTATATTTTCTAATTCTAACCCTGCAGCAACTTCTTCTACTACTTTAATTTTTTTACCAATACTATCTACTAAATGGAATTGCGTTTCAGGAAATAAAATAGCTAACGGAATACCCGGAAATCCTCCTCCTGTTCCTACATCGAGAATATTAGTTTTAGGCAAAAAACTCATAACCTTAGCAATTCCTAACGAATGTAAAACATGACGTAAGTATAATTCATCAATGTCTTTTCTAGAAACAACATTGATTTTAAGATTCCAATCTTGATATAGTTCTTGCAACTTCTCAAACTGTTTTTTTTGAAAATCAGTAAGGTTAGAAAAGTAGTTATAAATAATCTGTGCGTTCATTGTGATACAAAAGTAAAAATTCCAAAATACAATTCATTGAAAAAAGCTTCGTTAATCCCTTAGCTATAAATGATAAAAGGCTTACTTTTGCCAATTAAACATATTAATAAAATTTATGAAGACGGTCACTTTTTCTAGAATAGATAAAGCTAAGTTCTTTAGAACATTAAATAAACGGGTAAATAGTTACTTTAAAGAAAATAACTTAAAAAAAACAGGTAATTGGAAATTGTATATTAAAGCAATTATCATGTTTGCTCTTTACTTAGTTCCTTTTGTGTTAATTCTTACCATTTCTATGCCTAATTGGTTACAGTTACTATTAGTTGTAATCATTGGAGTTGGAATGGCGGGCGTTGGCATGAATGTAATGCACGATAGCAACCACGAATCTTTTTCTAGTAAAAAATGGGTAAATAAACTTATGGGAAGCAGTTTATATTTATTAGCTGGAAATGTATTTAACTGGAAAGTGCAGCACAATGTTTTACACCACACATTTACCAATATAAAAGATCATGATGAAGACATGGATGCTGGTAGAATTATTCGTTTTTCAAAACATGCTAAATGGAGAAGAATTCATGTCTTACAAAAATACTACTCTATATTACTATACGGACTTTTAACGATTAACTGGGCAATCACAACAGATTTTAAACAACTACACGGTTATTTAAAAAGAAAATTATACCAAGGAAAAGCTCCAAATCCTGCAAAAGAATGGACAAAACTAATTATTGCTAAAATAGTATACTATGCTATTTGGATCGTTCTTCCGTTAACAGTACTGAATATTGTTTGGTGGAAAGTCCTTATTGGTTTTTTTGTGATGCATTATGTTGCCGGAATGATTCTAAGCTTAATCTTTCAACTAGCTCATATTGTTCCGAACACAGAGACACCACTACCAGATAAAGAAGGAAATATAGAACATACTTGGGCTGTACATCAATTATACACTACCTCTAACTTTGCACCAACAAACTGGTTTATCAATTTTTATACAGGTGGATTAAATTACCAAGTAGAGCATCATATCTTTCCTCATATTTCTCATATTCATTATAAAAAATTAGCTAAAATTGTAAAGAAAACAGCTAAAGAATTTAATCTTCCTTACAATGAATATCAATCTACAAGGAAAGCAATTATTGAACATTTTAGACACATTGGTAGTTTAGGTGAAAAACCTCAAATGGCGTAAGCATGAAGCAGTATTTATCGGATAGAATTCAAAGTTTACCAACATCTCAAACATTGGCAATGGCAGCGAAAGCTAGAGAGCTAAAAGCTGCTGGAAAAGACATTATTAGTCTTAGTTTGGGAGAGCCTGATTTTAATACTCCAGATTTCATTAAAGATGCTGCTATTAAAGCCATTAATGATAATTACAACTCTTATACACCTGTTGATGGTTATGTAGAATTAAAAGAGGCTATTTGTGAGAAATTCTATCGTGATAATGGATTACGTTATAACCCTAATCAAATTGTGGTTTCTACAGGCGCAAAACAATCTATTGCCAATGTAGCACAAGTGCTGCTAAATCCGGGTGATGAAATACTGTTGCCCGCTCCTTATTGGGTTAGCTATTCTGCAATAGCTACTTTATGTGAGGCAAAGTTTGTAGAGATTCCATCAACTATTGATAATAACTTTAAAATTACTCCAGAGCAATTGGAAGCTGCCATTTCTCCTAAAACAAAAATGGTTTTTTTCAATTCACCTAATAACCCTAGTGGAACCATTTACTCTGAAAGTGAGTTTAGAGCATTGGCTAAAGTCTTAGAAAAATATCCTGACATCTTTATATTATCTGATGAAATCTATGAGCATATTAATTACGGCAAAAAGCCTTTTAGTTTTGCTGCCATAGAATCTATGTATGATAGAACAATAACCGTTAATGGTTTAGCAAAGGCCTTTGCAATGACAGGCTGGAGAATTGGTTATATTGGCGCTCCTGAATGGATAGCAAAAGCTTGTACAAAAATGCAAGGTCAAATTACATCTGGTGCAAATTGTATTGCACAAAGAGCTGCCATTACAGCTGTTTTAGCACCTGTAGAAAAAATTCAATACATGGTAGATACGTTTGAGAGTCGCAGAAATATGGTGCTAGATTTACTCGGAAAGATAAAAGGATTTACACTTAATATTCCTGATGGTGCTTTCTACATTTTTCCAGATATCTCTGATTTTTTTGGAAAGACTATTAACGGAGTAACCATTCAAAATGCAAATGATTTTTCAATGTTCTTATTAGAAAAAGCGAATGTTGCTACCGTTACTGGTGATGCTTTTGGTGCTCCTAACTGTATTCGAATTTCATATGCCGCTTCTGAAGCTCAACTTAAAGAAGCTATTACAAGGATAAAAAACGTTCTAGCTTAAGAGTTTAGAATAACACCAAAACTAAAACAAGAGTAAAAAGTGATACTTTTAAAATAGCTCCTGTTTGGCTTGCTAATTTATCGTGATAATTTAGAAAAGAAGATTTCATTTGAGATACTGATTTTGATTTCATATCTCTTATACTTTGACGAATTTCTTGCTTATAAGCAGAAGTTAAAATTCCTCTTTCAATGACTCGTGGGTGTGCAAAAGATTTCATAATTCATTATTTTAATTTGTTAGTATACTCTAAAGACGTATTTAAAAATCTTTTGTTACATGTAGCATAGCAGCTCCTTGCAGAAGGAATGTTATTTAAAAATGATTTAATTAATTATAAATCAGTGTTTTAATTGCCAAAACAATATACCGTCACACATTATAACATATTTCTTTTTTTAGATTTTTTTAACGAAAAAGTGCTATTTTTTTCAAAATAGCACTTTCAAAAATCTTTACCTTTTTTATCAAAATCAATCTACATTATCGTGCAAGAAAGAATTGTTAGTACGAATCTGAACATCATCTTTATCTTCATCTTTTTTTAATGATGTTTCTGTTTTGCTAATAGCAGTTTCATTACCTTCTAAATCTACTCCCATCCTTTTATATGCAGGTTGACGCTCAATTTCATCGATATTCTTATTCATTTGATCAGTAAACTTATAGTTAAACCCTTTCATTTTTTTACGTCTTTCTTCTGCTCTTTTTTGAATTTCAGCAATCGTTAAGCTTAAAGGAGAAACCTCTTCACTTTCTGTTTCAATTTCATTAATCTCCTTTTGGGTCTTATTCGTTTTAAATTCAAATTGTAATTCTTCTTCAACTATACTTGAAGATTTTTCAATAGAAGAACTTTTATTAATTGTAGGTTTTACATCAAAGTCTTCTA
The DNA here is from genome assembly GCA_030428865.1 of Bacteroidia bacterium. Lineage (GTDB taxonomy): Bacteria > Bacteroidota > Bacteroidia > Flavobacteriales > Flavobacteriaceae > Polaribacter. The sequence continues at coordinate 117,604 of JAUIEK010000005.1, forward strand.
AAACATATCTTTTTTCAATCGCTTTTTCGTTTTTAATCACAACTTCTACCGGATCCACAACCTCTATATCAAAAATAGTCTCCTTATTTTCTACTTTTTTTTCTGTTCCATTTGGTTTGATTTCTTCATAACTATTCAAAGGTAAATCAAATAACAAATCAGCTTGAATTTCTTCTACTTGCTCTATTTCCTGCTTAATCGTGGTTACGTCTGTAATTACAAAATCATCATCAGAAATGGTATTTGGGAACACTTCTTCATACACTACATTGATCTTTTTTATAGCCTCTGTAGTAGGAATCAAGTTTGATTCTAACTCTTCAACAGATTCTTCATCTTCTAAAACATGTACTATTTTTTTCTTTGCTTGAGGTAATTCGTCCAATTCTGATGTTTTTGAAACAGTATCCTCAGAAAAATCATAGGTAGCTTTTTGCTCATCTTCTAATGTGTGAATGATTTTTTTCACTTCAGTATTCGTAATATTACTCTGCTGATCTGCCGCAAAGCCAGTAGCTACCACAGTTATAGATATTGCATCACCCAGCTCTTCATCTTCTCCAATACCCATAATGATATTAGCTTCATATCCTGCTTCTGTTTGAATATGGTCATTAATTTCTCCTATTTCATCTAAAGTAACCTCACTACTTCCAGAAACGATAAGAAGTAATACGTTTTTAGCTCCTGTAATTTTATTGTCATTCAACAAAGGAGAATCCAACGCCTTAACAATTGCACTTTTAGCTCGTTCTTTTCCTGATTCTTTTGCAGAACCCATAATAGCTGTACCACTATTAGAAAGAACTGTTTTGGCATCATGTAAATCAATATTTTGTTTGTAGTGATGCGTTATTACTTCCGCAATTCCTCTGGCAGCTGTAGAAAGCACTTCATCTGCTTTTGAAAAACCTGCCTTAAAGCCTAGATTTCCATAGACTTCTCTTAACTTATTATTGTTGATAACAATTAAAGAATCTACATTTTTACGTAATGCATCGATTCCTATTTGAGCTTGTTTTGAGCGCATTCTTCCTTCAAACTGAAACGGCATGGTTACAATCCCAACTGTTAAGATATCCATGTCTTTAGCAATCTTTGCAATAATTGGAGCAGCTCCTGTACCTGTACCGCCTCCCATTCCAGCAGTAATGAATACCATTTTTGTTTGGGTATTCAGCATTTGCTGAATCTCAATTATACTTTCTTTTGCGGCTTGCTCCCCAACTTCTGGGTTGGCTCCCGCCCCTAAACCAGCAGTTAAACTTGCTCCTAACTGAATTTTATTTGGAACAGGGCTATTTTCTAATGCCTGAGCATCGGTGTTACAAATAACAAAATCTACTCCCCTAATGTTTTGCTGAAACATGTGATTTACAGCATTGCTACCACCACCACCAACACCAATTACTTTAATTGTATTAGACTGTGATTTTGGCATGTCAAATAAAATGTTATCAAATTCTGCGCTCATAATAACTTTTTTATTGATTTATATTTTTATTCTGCGTTATCTAAAAAATCTTTTAATCCTTCCGTAAACTTCTCAAAGAATGATTTCTTTTTAGGTTTTGGTTCTTTTTTAATCTCTTCTTCTTTTCCTATATTTTTTGGTTGTTCTTCAACAACTACCAGTTCCTCTTCTTCTTTCTTTTCTTTTTTAAGCCCTTCCATTAGTAAACCTACTGCTGTTGCATAAGAAGGACTAGAAAGTGAATCTTCTGAGTCTCCTGCCAAATGCTCATTAGGATAGCCTATTCTAGCATCCATTCCTGTAATATATTCTACCAACTGGCGTAGGTGTTTTAACTGCGATCCGCCTCCTGTTAAAACAATCCCTGCAATTAATTTTCCTTTTTGCGTTTCGTGCCCATAATTCTTTATTTCTACATACACATGTTCAACAATTTCTTGTACTCTTGCATGGATAATTTTTGACAGGTTTTTAAGTGTAATTTCTTTAGGCTCTCTACCTCGCAAACCTGGAATAGAAACAATTTCTGTTTCTTTATTTTCTCCTGGCCAAGCAGATCCGAATTTTATTTTCAATAATTCTGCCTGTTTTTCAATAATGGAACATCCTTCTTTAATATCTTCGGTAATCACATTTCCTCCAAACGGGATCACAGCTGTGTGCCTTATAATTCCGTCTTTAAAAATTGCTAAATCCGTTGTTCCTCCTCCAATATCAATAAGAGCAACTCCTGCTTCTTTTTCTTCTTGACTAAGAACTGATGAAGCAGATGCAAGAGGCTCTAATGTAATATTAGCGAGATTCAACCCCGCACTTTTTACACATCTTCCAATATTTCTAATGGAGGAAACTTGCCCTACAACAACATGAAAATTTGCTTCTAATCTGCCGCCGTACATTCCTACAGGCTCTTTAATATCTGGCTGACTATCAACTTTAAATTCTTGAGGCAGTACATGAATAATCTCTTCTCCTGGCAACATCACAAGCTTGTGAACCTGATTTACTAGCTTATAAATATCTGCTTCATCAATTACTTCATCTGCATTTTCTCTTGTAATGTAATCGCTATGATGAAGACTTCTAATATGTTGCCCAGCAATACCCACTACAACATCATCTATTTTTTGACCTGAGACACTCTCTGCTTCTTCTACAGCTTGCTGAATGGATTGTATAGTTTGAGTTATATTACTAACTACACCTCTTTTAACGCCCAAACTTTTGGCTTTACCAATACCTAAAATTTCTAGTTTGCCATATTCATTCTTACGACCAATCATGGCTACAATTTTAGTAGTCCCTATATCTAAACCAACTGCTATCATTTCATTTTTCATTGTTGATTATTTTATTCCCACAACTTGGTTGTGAAATTTTAGATTTATGGTTTTATAGTTATAAATTGACTTATCAGTCAGTGTTTTACTATAGAATATCTTTAGTTTTTTAAACTTGTTTTCTAGATTTTTTTTTGATCCAAAATCAATTATATAGATTCCGCTTCTTACAGTAAAAAGATATTCCCCATTCGCTTTTCTATTAATTCCTGTAATCTCTTTCTTGAGAAATTTATCCTTACTCATAAATAGCAGTAAGTCATAAACCTCTTCTATATTTTCTTTCTTAAATACTCCTGAAACAACAGGAACTCTAGCCGAAAAATTTTGAGACAATGGTATTTCAAATCCCTTTGAATCAATATAATAAGAGCTTTCATCTTTTAGTATTCGTGCTATTGGAACACGTTCTTTTATAGTTGCAAAAAACTGTCCGTTTATTGTTGTGTAAACGGTTGCACTTTCTATATAAGGGTTGGATGAAAGCCGTTCTTCTAGATGGTATAAATCTACTTTAGATTTTGCAAGGTTCTGTAACGTGTCTTGTTTTTGTATTAACAATTTATTAACCATAGAAGCTGTCAAAAATCGTGCTTCTCTGTTTTCAAACTTAACTCCAATTGTTGTTATTTTCTTTTTATTATTTCTCGCATTTGTAAAACCATACAAAAACCCTAACGCTATAAATAGCAAAACTAAAAACAGGTATTTTATAATTCTTTTAAACTTCATTACCAGAGAGTTTTAAGAGTTTTTTGCAAACCTCATCAACCATAAGTCCAACATCACCAGCTCCCAACATTGCTACTATTTTTGCACCGCTATCTTTAATATCTGAAACTAAAGATTCTTTAGTACTCAGTTTTTTGCTTGTTACAGTAACTTTACTCAAAAGCCACTCAGAATTTACTCCTTCTATTGGAAGTTCTCTTGCTGGATAAATATCTAACAACAATACCTCGTCAAATAGTGATAACGCCTTAGAAAAATCATCCGCAAAATCTCTTGTCCTACTAAATAAATGTGGTTGAAAAACTACTACCGACTTATCTTTTGGGTACATTTCTTGTATTGATTTTGCAACTGCTTCAATTTCGGTTGGATGATGTGCATAATCATCAATAAGCACTAGATCTTCTCTCTTAATTCTATAAGAAAACCTTCTTTCTATCCCTTTAAAAGTCAGCAATCGCTTCTTTATATCCAACAAACTCACACCGTAACGATTTGCCATTGTTAATGCCGCCATAGCATTCATAATATTATGAGCTCCAGGTAATGAAAACTCAATATCTTCTATAGATTCATTTGGTGTGTTTACATCAAAAACATACGTTCCATCATTAATTCTTACGTTCGTAGCAGTATAATCTGATTGATCTTCTATTCCGTAAGTGATTCCTTTAATAGGCAATCCATTTGCTATTACTAACTGATCAGAAACCAATTTTGAAAAATCTTGAAATGATTCTTCAAGCGCATCTGCATCTCCATAAATATCTAAGTGATCTGCATCCATAGAGGTAATACACGCAATATTTGGAGAAAGGTTAAGAAAAGAACGATCAAACTCATCCGCCTCAACAACTGTTATTTTATTTTCTCCCAAAATAAGATTTGACTTATAGTTTTCTGATATTCCACCTAAGAAAGCTGTTGCTTTTAAAGGTTCTAATATGTGTCCTAAAATTGTTGATGTTGTTGTTTTTCCATGCGTACCAGCTATTGCAAAACAAAATGAGTTTTTGGTAATCAAACCCAATACTTCCGATCGTTTCAAAACTGTATACTTGTGGTTTACAAAAAAGTTTAGTTCAGTATGTCTTTTAGGTATTGCAGGTGTATAAATCACTAGTGTGTTTTCTAAAGAGAAAAACGATTCAGGAATCAGCTCTTTATTATCTTCATAATGAATGAGAATACCACTTTTTTCTAGTTGTTGAGTTAAAGGAGTTTGTGTTTTATCATAACCAGCAACTTTTTTCCCCACAGCATAAAAATAGCGAGCCAAAGCACTCATACCAATGCCTCCGATACCGATTAAATAAACATTATGTATATGTTTTAAATTCATATATCTAATAACTTCTCTACCTCATTTACAATTAAGTTGGTTGCATTGGGCAATGCCAACTCTTTTATATTTTCACTTAGATTTTGCTGCTTTCCTTCATCTTTTACAAGTGTTTCAAAAAGTAGCGGAAAACCATCCAACTCACTTTCTTTTAATAAAATTGCTGCATGTTTATCTGCTACTGATTTTGCATTTTTTGTTTGATGATCTTCTGCAACATTAGGTGACGGAATAAAAATTGTTGGTTTACCAACAATACACAATTCAGAAACCGAACTTGCTCCTGCTCTTGAAATGATAATATCTGCAGATGCATATGCCAAATCCATTTGATTAATAAATGGATGAATTCTTACATATTTTTTTTCTCCATACTTTTTATACTCCTCGTAGTAAAGTTTACCACACTGCCATAAAACCTGAACCTTTAATTCCTTAAAGAGTTTTAGGTTCTCTTTTACTAATTGATTGATTCTTCTTGCTCCTAAGCTGCCACCTAAAATCAATAATGTAGTTTTTTTATTTTTTAAGTCAAACAGCTTGTTTCCTTTTTTTATTTTTTCTTTTATATGAACAGAAAGCAAATCTTCTCTAACAGGGTTTCCTGTTTTAACTATTTTTTCAGCTGGGAAAAACCGCTCTAAGTCATCGTAAGCAACACATACTTTATTTGCTCTTTTAGACAGGTATTTGTTTGTAATTCCCGGATACGAATTTTGCTCTTGAATAAGTGTTGGTATTTTCTTCTTGCTAGCAACCATTAATGTAGGACCACTGGCAAAACCTCCTGTGCCAATAGCAATATCTGGCTTAAATCGATTAATAATTTTCCTTGCTTTTCGCAAACTAACAAACAATTTTAAAGGAAAAATCAAATTCTGAAGCGTTATTTTTCGTTGAATTCCAGAAATCCATAACCCTTCTATTTTATAGCCAGACTGTGGCACTTTTTCCATTTCCATTTTCCCTTTTGCTCCAACAAACAAAATATTTGCGTTTGGATAACGGACTTTAATTTCATTTGCAATTGCAATTGCAGGATAAATATGACCTCCTGTACCTCCTCCACTAATTAGTATATTAACCGATTGTTTCATGCAAAATTTCTAATGGATTATCATCTAAAATAGACTTTTCTGTTTCTTTTTTAGATGCACTTACACTCAAGATCATTCCTAAAGCAAAACATGTCATCCAAATTGAAGTTCCTCCACTACTGATTAGCGGCAATGTTTGCCCTGTAACAGGCAACAGATTTGTAGCAACTGCCATATTTATTCCTGCTTGAAAAACAATTGGAAATCCTACTCCAATAACAAGCAAAGAACCAAAAACCGTATTGGCTTTTCGCACTGTAATTACTATCCTAAATAGTAACAAAAAGTAAACAAACACAACAAGTATAGCGCCAACCAAACCATATTCTTCTACTATGATAGCATAAATAAAATCTGAAGAAGATTGTGGCAAAAAGTTTTTTTGCACACTTTTTCCAGGACCTTTTCCAATCAAACTCCCTGTTGCTATTGCAATCTTTGCCTTTTCTACTTGATATTGCTCTACATCATTCTTTTGTGAGAAGTTTTCAATTCTGTTTTGCCACGTATTAATTCGGTTAGGCATTGCTCCAGGAAAAGCTTTTACTACCAGAACAAATAATGTGAGCGCTACCAATCCAACCCCAATAATATATCCAATGTATTTTATTGGATAATTACCTATAAACACCAATACCAGAACCATGAAAAACAGAATTGCTGTGGTAGAAAAGTTTGCTGGCAAAATAAGCGCTAATATTAAACCAACAGGCAACCACAACTGCCACAGACTCTCCTTAAATACAATTTTAGCATCCTTGTTTTTAGCCAAGTAACGAGCCACATACACCATTAGAACCAAACCTGCTAGTGTTGAAGTTTGAAATCCAATACCTACAAAAGGAATTTGTATCCATCTACTTGCATTCGCGCCTCCTATTGTAGTGCCTTGCAGCAGCGTATAAATCAACAGAAATACAACAACAGGCAATAACAGAACTGAACTACCACTAAAGTATCGATAAGGTATTTTATGAACCAAGTAAATGATAGCAAAGCCCATTAATAAAAGCACAATGTGTTTTACTAAATATCCTACTGTAGAACCTTTACCTACAACATATACCAAATTTGTGCTTGTACTATAAACAGGCATAAACGAAAACAAAGCCAAAAGAGCCACAACAGCCCAAATTGTCTTATCTCCCTTTATATGTTTTAGCAGCATTTTCAAAATTATAACTCTCTTACGGCATTTTTAAATTGACGACCTCTGTCTTCGTAATTTTCAAATAAATCAAAACTTGCACATGCTGGAGATAACAAAACCACATCTCCTTTTTCAGAAAGTTTATACGCAACCTTTACTGCTTCTTCTGCACCACGCGTTTCTATTAAAGCATCTACAATATTGCCGAACGTATTAATAATTTTAGTATTATTTTCTCCTAAACAAACAATTGCTTTAACCTTTTCCCTCACTAAAGGCAGTAAATCATCATAATCATTTCCTTTATCAACTCCTCCTACAATCCAAACGACTGGTTTGTCCATACATTCTAACGCATAAAAAGTGGCATTTACATTAGTTGCCTTTGAATCGTTGATAAATCGTACTCCATTTACCTTTTGAACATATTCTAAACGATGTTCTACTCCTTCGAAATTTGACAAACTATCGCGCAACGATTCTTTTCTAACCGCAAGCAACTGAGAAGCCATTGTAGCTGCCATTGCATTTTTTAAGTTATGTTTTCCTTGAAGGACTAATTTTGTTGTATCCATAATAAATTCTTCTGAATTGACTCTTGTTATTAACTCTGTTCCTTTTAAAAATGCTCCATACTCCAACTCTTTTTTAGCGGAAAACGGAACTTTTATTGCTCTAGAAATGTGTTTATCTAATCCTTTTTTTATCGCTTCATCATCAGCATCATATAATAGATAATCACTTTCTTTTTGATTCATTGTAATTCGAAATTTTGAAGCGATGTATTTATCAAAATCATACTGGTAACGATCTAAATGATCGGGAGAAATATTGGTAATCATAGCAATGTGTGGAGCGAAATCTGTAATTCCGTCTAACTGAAAACTACTAATCTCTAACACATAGTTTCTATGGTTTCTCTCTGCTACCTGTTGCGCAAAACTTTGCCCAATATTCCCTGCCAAACCTACATCAATTCCATCTTGTTTAATAAGATGATGTGTTAGCAATGTAGTAGTCGTTTTTCCATTAGACCCTGTTATTCCCACAAGAGTTGCATCTGTGTATTGAGATGCAAATTCTATCTCTGAAACAACTAGAATCTTACGATCAAAAAGCTGTTTAACCAAAGAAATATTATCAGGTATTCCTGGGCTTTTCATTACCAAATCTGCATCCATAATTTTTGATTCTGAATGCTGATTTTCTTCAAAATTTATCTCGTGTTGTATAAGAACGTTTTTATACTTCTCCGTTATGCTTCCTTTGTCTGAAACAAAAACTTCATATCCTTTCTTTTTTCCCAAAATGGCTGTTCCCACTCCACTTTCTCCAGCTCCTAAAACCACCAACTTTTTCATTTACCTTAATTTTAAGGTTACGATAGTAAAAACCGCTAGCAAAATCCCCACAATCCAAAACCGAACAACAATTTTACTTTCATGATATCCTAGCTTTTGATAATGATGGTGTAATGGTGACATTTTAAATATTCGTCTTCCTACGCCAAATTTCTTTTTGGTGTATTTAAAATATGAGACTTGTAAAATCACCGACAAATTCTCTACAACGAAAACTCCTGCCAAAATAGGAAGCAGTAATTCTTTTCGAATCGCAATTGCAATTACCGCTATAATTCCTCCAATAGTTAAACTACCCGTGTCTCCCATAAATACTTGAGCAGGATACGTGTTATACCATAAAAACCCTATTAAGGCTCCTGCAAAAGCAAGAATGTAAACCGTCATTTCTCCTGAATTAGGAATGTACATTACATCCAAATAATCTGCAAAAATGATATTACCAGAAACCCAAGCAAAAACGGCCAATGCAATAACAATTATAGCTGAAGAGCCAGCCGCTAATCCATCAATACCATCTGTTAGGTTTGCACCATTAGAAATTCCTGTAACAATAAAAATGGTTATGAAAATGAAAACAATCCAACCATATTTTTCTGCTTTTTCTCCTAAAAAGGATAGTAAACTAGCATAATCTAGCTCGTTATTTTTAAAAAATGGAACGGTTGTTTTAATCGACTTCTCTGCCTTACCAAACAACACTTTTTTCCCTTCTTGGTTTTCAATTTGCTGTTCTTTAGGCAATTGTTGTTTTATGGTAACATCACCATGGAAATAAAGCATGGAACCTACAATTAAGCCAAGACCTACTTGACCTAGTATTTTGAATTTCCCCTTTAAGCCTTGCTTGTCTTTTTTAAAAACTTTAATGTAATCATCTAAAAACCCAATTAAACCCATCCATATAGTTGTGATCAATAAGATTATTACATAAATATTATCCAGCTTAGTAAGTAAAAAAACAGGAATTAAAGTCGAAAAAATGATAATTAAACCACCCATTGTTGGTGTTCCTGCTTTTTGGTTTTGACCATCTAAGCCTAAATCTCGAATCGTTTCTCCAACTTGTTGTTTTCGCAAATAGGTAATAATCCGTTTACCATAAATTGAAGAAATCAACAATGCTAAAATAAAGGCAGACGCTGCTCTAAATGTAATAAACTGAAATAATCCTGCACCTGGAAAATTAAACTGAGATTCTAAATATTCAAATAAATAATAGAGCATGTTATTTGCTTAACTGTTTAAAACATTGTGTTACTTCTTCCATATCATCAAAATGGATTCGCTTTCCATTAATTTCCTGATAAGTTTCGTGACCTTTTCCTGCAATTAGAACAATATCACCTCCTTGTGAGAATTTACAAGCTGTTTTAATAGCCTGTTTTCTGTCTACTATTGTTACTATTTTTTTATAATTCTCCGCAGAAACTCCTTTCTCCATATCATCTAAAATTGATTGCGGATCTTCCGTTCTTGGATTATCTGACGTAAAAACAACCTGATCACTTAATTGCGAGGCGATATGTGCCATTTTTGGTCTTTTGGTTTTGTCTCGATCGCCCCCACAACCTACAACTGTAATCAACTTCTCGTTACCTGTTCTTATATCATTAATGGTTTCTAACACATTTTTAAGAGCATCTGGTGTATGCGCATAATCAACAATTGCCGTAACTCGGGTATCAGAAATAAAGTATTCAAACCTACCGCTTACACTATCCAATTCACTTACTGCGGTAAGCATCATGAATTTATCCATTCCCAACAAATCTGCAGCAGCAACAATAGCCAACATATTATATACATTAAATTGACCAATCAGTTTTATCCAAACTTCTGTTCCATCTATACTAATTAGAGTTCCAGAAAGTTGTTTTTCTATAATTTTAGCCTTGTAATCTGCCAGCGTTTTTAGCGCATACGTTTTCTTTCTTGCTCTTGTATTTTGCAACATGATGTTACCATTCTTATCATCAATATTTGTGAGCCCAAAGGCAGATTTTGACAACGAATCAAAAAATGATTTTTTTACATCTCTGTACTCAGCAAATGTTTTATGATAATCTAAATGATCATGAGATAAGTTTGTGAAGATTCCACCAGCAAAAAACAACCCTTCTGTTCTTTTCTGATGAATTCCATGAGAACTGACTTCCATAAAACAATACTCAACACCTTCTTGAACCATCTGATCTAAAAACTCGTTAATTTTTACAGAATCAGGTGTTGTATGTGTTGCGGGATATTCGCTCTCACCTATCATAACTTTTACTGTTGATAAAAGTCCTGCTTTATATCCTGCTTTTTTAAATAGTTCATACAACAATGATGCAACAGTTGTTTTACCATTAGTTCCTGTAACGCCTACTAGTTGGAGTTTTTTTGATGGATTATCAAAATAATTAGCAGCCATTACTGCCAATGCTGATTGACTATTTTCGACTTCTATGTAGGTAACTTCTGCTGTTTTTTGATCAGGGATCTTTTCACAAACAATTGCACTAGCTCCTCTTTTAATTGCGTCATTTATAAAATCATGACCATCTACTTGAACACCTTTTTGAGCAACATATAAAAAGTTTTTCTCAATTTTTCGAGAATCAAAACTAATTCCTGAAAGCATTATTTCTGTACTTCCATAGACTGCATTAACCGTCACTTTATACAATATGTCTTTCAACGATTTTGTCATGAAGCAAGTGTTAATAGAATTGTTTGACCTTTTGCTATTTCTAGCCCTTCTTCAAGTGATTGATTTTTCACATTACCAAAACCCTTTACCTTTACTTTGAGCCCTAAATTCTCTAATAACGAGATGGCATCCATAGCAGGCATCCCAACAACGTCAGGAATTTTGTTGCTTATTTTCTCCGCCTTTTCTTGATATGCCAAGTACGTTTCATCAACTTCTTGAAAAGATTGAACTTCTTTAATTTCTTCAGAATCTTTTGGGCTACTTGTATATATCTTCTGAGCAATTTCTTTAAAAACTGGTGCAGCTACAATTGCTCCGTAATATCCTTTCTTTTTATCTGGATCGTGAATTACCACAATGCAAGAATATTTTGGTTTATCTACAGGGAAAAATCCCGCAAAAGAAGCTACGTATCTATCATCTGAATATCCAGCATAAATAGTATCTCCTTGGCTATTTACATGCGTAGGAACAAATTTTTTAGCCGTTCCTGTTTTTCCTGCCATTGAAAAATTGGGTGTATAAATATTATCTGCCGTTCCCTTTATCACTACATTTTCCATCACTTTTTTCATTTTCTTGATGGTTTCTTTTGATGCTATTTCCAGATTCAGAATTTCTGTTTCAAAAGTTTTCTCTATTTTATTTTGCCTTTTTATTTCTTTAATAAAACGCGGTTTCACCATTACACCGTCATTCGCCACTGCATTATAAAGCGTAAGCATTTGTAATGGCGTAACCGCAACTCCATATCCCCAAGACATCCACTCCAAAGTGGTTTTATACCAATTCTTATCGTTAGGCTTAGGAACTACAGGTTTTCCTTCTCCTTTTATTACAAGTCCTAAAGGTTTTGTTAAATGATATTGATCTAACCTTTCTATAAATTTTTCTGGTTTATCATCATAATGTTTACGGATTAGCTTTACTATTCCAACATTTGACGAAACTTCAAAAACACGTGCCGCTGAAATTTCTCCATGACCTCCTCTTTCAGAATCTTCTACCTTTCTTCCATGAATAAATATTTTTCCTTTTTCTGCATCTACAACTGTTGAAGTATCAATTACTTTATCATCTATAGCAGCCATTAAACTAGCTAACTTAAACGTAGAACCTGGCTCATGAGATTCCCAAACAGCATAATTCCTTTTTTCATAATATTTACCATTTTTTGTTCTTCCTAAATTGGCAATAGCTTTTATTTCTCCTGTTTTAACCTCCATTACAACTGCACAACCATGATCTGCCTCAAAATATTCCAACTGCTTTAACAAAGCATGATGAGTAATGTCTTGCATGTTTACATCTATTGTTGTAACAACATCTCTTCCATCAACAGGTTCTTTTTCATTTACATCACTTATCGGCTTCCATTGCCCTTTTGCAATTCGTTGCTTCCAGCGCAAACCATTTTCTCCAGCCATGAAATCCGCATAAGCACCTTCTATTCCCGCACCACCTCTATAATCACTATACCCAATTGTTCTTTCCGCTATTTTACCAATAGGATGCGCTCGTACCGTTTTTTGCTCCGCTATAAAACCTCCCTTATACACACCTAGATTAAAAATTGGAAATGACTTAATTTTTACATAATCATTATAACTTACATCTCTGGCTATCAATAAATATCTGTTACCTATTTTTCTAGCATTTTGCATTTTCTTCTTATAATGATGCGCTGGTTTACCCAAGAGTTCTGACAATTCTTTTGACAGCTTTGAAACATCGCTTTGAAAAACACTAGCTTCAACAGACATCACATCCATTCTAATAGTAAATCTTGACATAGATGTTGCCAACAAATTTCCATCAGCAGCATAAACATTTCCTTTATTTGCATATACCGTGTCTTGCTTTACGGTTAAATCTGTTGCCAGTTTTCTATATTTTTCTCCTTGCGAATTTTGAATATAAAACACTCGAAACAGCACTGAAAACAGCAAGAGAACCATAAAAGCAGCGGAAAAGTAGAATTTAGTTAATATGCTCTTTTTATGATTTTTCAAAACACACTATTCTTTTTGCTTAACAACAATTCTTTTTGGAGGCACATCTGCTGATTGCAGACCTAGCTTTTTCGCATTTTCCCGAATATTAGATTCCATCTTCATTCGCATTAATCGAGTTTTTGTATCAACATATCGAGCACGGAGCTCTCTTTGCTCTTTATTTAATTCTGCTATTTTTATTACTTTTTTATCAGCGCTGTGTGCACTTGAAATCATAAGAAGCAACAAAACCACAAACAAAATCATTCTCCAATTCTTAAGAGAACCTTCTTCTATCAAGAAGCCTCCTTTTAGAATTTGATATATATTTTTCTTTACTTTAGACATAAACTGCTACACAAGAGTTGCTATTCTTAATTTAGCACTACGTGCCCTATTATTATTTTGCACTTCTCTACTATCAGGAACTATTAATCCTCCCACTTTCTTTAGCGGAACACTACTGTTTCCAAAAAAATCTTTCTCTGGTTCTTCAGAAGTAAATAACCCAGACCTAATAAACCGTTTTACCAAACGATCTTCTAAAGAATGATAAGAAATAACACACAATCTTCCATCAGGATTCAACAAACCAGGAACTTGACTTAAAAAATCTTTCAACACCTCTAACTCTTGATTAACTTCAATTCTAATTGCTTGAAAAACCTGAGCTAACACTTTATTTTCTCTTGTTTTAGGCAAAAATTTAGCTAACGTTTTTTTCAACTCAAAACTTGTCTTTATCTCTCGCTCATTTCTTAGCTGAACAATTTCTTTAGCCATCGCTTTTGAACTTCTCAATTCTCCATACAAATAGAGAACATCTGCCAACTCTTGCTCACTATATTCATTCACAACCTGCCTTGCGTTTACTTTAGCAGATTGACTCATTCTCATATCCAAATCTGCATCATACCGAATTGAAAAACCTCTTTCAGCCTGATTAAACTGATGAGAAGACACTCCTAAATCCGCCAATATTCCATCAACTTTTTGCACTCCATAAAATTTCAAATACCGTGAAATGAAGCGAAAATTTTCTTCAATCAACACAAACCGATCATCTTCAATTTTATTCTGAACAGCATCCTCATCCTGATCAAAAGCAAACAACTTTCCTCCTTTACCAAGCCTTTTCAAAATCTCTCGAGAATGACCACCTCCACCAAAAGTCACATCTACATATACCCCGTCTTCTTTAATATTTAAAGCGTCAACACTTTCTTTTAATAAAACAGCCTCATGATAACTCATCCTCTTGCGTATTACCCATTACTTCTTCTGCCAACTCAGCAAAATCAGAAGCAGCTTCATCTATCGTTTTTTCATAACCACCCTTATCCCAAATCTCTATGATATTAATTGTCGAAGACAACACCACTTCTTTCTCTATACTTGCAAAAACACACAAATCTTTAGGAATCAATAATCTTCCTGCCGCATCCATTTCCACAATCTTAACCCCTGCTGTAAACCTCCTAATAAAATCATTGTTCTTTTTAACAAACCTATTTAGCTTACTTATTTTAAGCATCATAGCATTCCACTCCTTCATAGGATACAACTCTAAACAAGGTTGAAATACAGCTCTTTTTACCACAAAACCTTCCTGCAAAACAGAAGCCAATTGCTTTTTAAAAGCAGCAGATAACATCAACCTTCCTTTTGCATCTATTTTACATTCGTATGTTCCCGTTAGATTAATCAAGATTTACTGCTTAGCTATTGATTCAAAAATAGAAAAAAATCACCACATTTTACCACTTTATACCACTTTGTTGATAAGTTTTAACACTTATTTCTTTTTCACACTCCTTATCGCGTTAAAAAACTGAAAATCAACCAAGAGAGAAATCAATGCTTATCTAATAAAAAAAAACTACATTTGCGGTGATGCCAACGTAGAAAAAGGATGACAGAATTCTTAAAAACAGAAGGTAAATACACCTATGCAGAAGCAGGTGAAGGAAGAGCTATCATTGTGCTTCATGGGCTTATGGGAGCCTTAAGTAATTTTGACAAAACTTTTCAATACTTCTCTAAGGAAGGATATAAAGTTTTAATACCCGAATTACCGCTATACACCTTACCCTTAATTAAAACTAACGTAAGAAATTTAGCTAAATTTTTGCATGATTTTATTCAATTTAAAAAGCTTGAAAATGTGGTTTTGATGGGCAACTCTCTCGGCGGTCATATTGCTCTTTACTACATAAAACATTACCCTGAAGATGTAAAAGCATTAGTGCTAACAGGTAGTTCTGGATTATACGAAAAGTCAATGGGAGATAGCTACCCAAAAAGAGGAGATTACCAATACATTGAGCAAAAAACAAAAGATGTTTTTTATGATCCTAATATCGCTACTAAAGAGTTAATCGATCAAGTTTATAATATTGTTAATAACCGGAATTCGGTAATTAAAACATTAGCTATTGCAAAAAGTGCTATTAGACATAACATGGCAAATGATCTTCCTAACATGAAGCAGCCAACTTGTTTAATTTGGGGCAAACAAGACAATGTAACGCCTCCAGAAGTAGCTGAAGATTTTCATAGACTTTTGCCCGATTCTGATTTATATTGGATTGACAAATGCGGACATGCAGCTATGATGGAAACTCCTGATGAGTTTAATAAACTTCTACACAATTGGCTGAGAGAACGAAATATCTAGCCTATGAAAATTCATACTGCAGAATTTATCATTAGCAACACAGATGTTTCTAAATGCCCAAAAGACAGGCTGCCAGAATATGCTTTTATTGGTAGGTCTAACGTAGGAAAGTCTTCGCTAATTAATATGCTCATGCAGCGAAAAGACTTAGCTAAAACTTCTGGAAAACCAGGAAAAACACAGCTCATAAATCATTTTAAAATTAACAATACTTGGCTTTTAGTTGATTTACCAGGTTATGGGTATGCGCAGGTTTCAAAATCAAAAAGAAAATCGTTTCAAAAATTTATTCAAGATTATTTTTTGCAAAGAGAGCAGCTAGTTTGCTCATTTGTTCTTATTGATATTAGGCATGATCCTCAAAAAGTTGATTTAGATTTTATGCAGTTTCTGGGTGAAAATAAAGTTCCTTTTTGCATCGTATTTACTAAAGCGGATAAACTAGGAAGCTCTTCGCTTAACAAACAAGTAACCTCTTATAAAAAGAAGTTATTGCAATATTGGGAAGAAGTACCAACAAGTTTTATTACCTCCTCTACTAGCGGAATGGGACGAGAAGAATTTTTACAATTTATTGATGGAGTGAATGAAAGCTTTTCTATCGACTCTTAATAACAATGCCTTCTAATTCTAAAAATATTGAAGTTTTATACGAAGACAATCACATTATCATTGTTAATAAAAGAGCTGGAGATATTATTCAAGGAGATAAAACAGGCGATACTCCTCTAAGTGAAGTTGTTAAACAATACATCAAAAAAAAGTACAACAAGCCTGGAAATGTTTTTCTAGGTGTTGTTCATCGGTTGGATAGACCTACGTCTGGGGCAGTTATTTTTGCCAGAACCTCAAAAGCATTAGAGCGCCTGAATAAAATGCTGCGTGATAAAAAAATTGAAAAAACTTATTGGGCAATTGTAAAAGAAAAACCTTTTAAAGAACAAGCAACTCTTATTAATTTCCTAAAAAAGAATCCGAAAAACAACAAATCTTCTGTATTTAAAGAAGCGTTAGATGGAAGCAAAAAAGCAATATTACACTACAAAATATTGAAAAAATTAGATCATTATTATCTCTTGAAAATTAATTTAGAAACAGGCAGACATCATCAAATAAGAGCGCAACTTGCCTATATTGGATGCCCTATAAAAGGCGATTTAAAATATGGTTTTTCTAGATCTAATAAAAACGGAAGCATTCATTTACACGCTAGAAAAATTGAATTCATTCATCCAGTTAGCAAGGAAGAAATTAGCGTTTTAGCAAATACACCTATAGATCCTATTTGGAACGCTTGTCTTCCTTAAAAACTAATTTCTCTTAGCTTTAAATATGAGTTTGTTTTTAATCTTTTGAATTTCATTCGGATTCATTACCATCTTTATAAATTTTCCGTTTATAAATTTTTCAGCTTGATCTTTGTAATGAGGGCTAAACACATTTCCTGACTGACCTGTTGGTAAAATACTCATACTATTCTCCACATCCGAGAAATCAATTACTCTTCTTGTAGAAGGACCCGCAGTAACTTTATAATAGCCTGTGCTATCTAATTTAAATAATTGATTGTTAATTACTTCATTTCCACCATCTATTTGAAAAGGCCCTACATTAAAATATTTTCTCAAAAGTTTTACTTCCCCAATAGCATGTTTGTGTTCTAACGAAGTTACTCGATTCCACGTCCAGCTAGAAATCTCTTCTCCTAATTGTTTTTCTAAAAACGAAACCGTTTTTTGAAAAGCTTTTTTCAAAACATCTTTTCTAGTTTCTTTTTTTTCTGTAGCAATATCATCCCACCAAATTGAATTTTCTCTAGATATTTGAGGCAGAATCATTCTTTTTTGCAAGTGCGTATTTAAAAATTGCGAATATGCCTCCCCCATTTCATCTTTGTAAGTAGCAGATAAAAATTCATATAAAAAACGATTATAAATAGTAGGCGCAGTGCTTTCTTTGTAATAATCTCCATTCCATTCCTGTAAATTATTTAGCACCTCCTGCTCTTTTTGACTTAAGTTTTCTGAAGCAATTACATTTGCCAGCTCCTGAACAACTTTAGGAGTTATATTAGACTTTACATCAAAAATCATCTCCATAACATCTTCTTTTGTAAAATCATTCTTAGCTTCAAGAAAATCTACAATCCTTTCTGCTCTATCTTCTGGCAAATAATATCCTGGGTATAAAAATCCAGCAATTGTGTCTGGCTGATTATTGGCAGAATATACATAATTCCAACTAGGATTAATTGCTTGAGGATTCTCTTCAAAATCAATCATTTCTACAATCTCATTTTCTCCACTAGCTCCATCTAAAATCAATTTAGAGTTGACTCCTTCTTTGTATTTGTATAATTTACCTGCAGCAAACCAAGCGATATTATTATCATTATCACCGTACATAATATTAAGTCCTGGAGCATGAAGTAATTTTACTCCTTCTTTAAAATCAACCAATGATTGAGAATGAGACAATTTGTACGTTACATCTAATATTTTATTGGGAAATTGCGTATATACCCACCACATTGCAATGGGTCTTTCATCTTTTATGTGCGTAATTAAATCGTTCATGATAGGACCATGCCTACTTACTTTTATTTGATACGTACTATCTGGCTTATCTTTTACTTTTAATGTTTTATTGATAATTTTATAATCTTCATAGCCAGTTGGTATTTTATATTGATCAGGATTTGTAGGATGATTCTCCTCAAAGAAAAAATCAACATCATCATTTTCAAACATGGTTAAGCCATACGCATAACCTCTATTGTGGCCAAGCAAAGGAAATGGTGTTAATGCCAAATGATACCCATACATTTCATATTCTGGTGTTTTAATATGAGCCTCATACCAAACAGACGGTTGACCATACGAAATATGCGGATCGTTTGCAAAGATAACTTTACCCGATTGTGTTTTTTCAGAACCAATAACCCAAGAGTTACTACCAATAAAAGAAGAAACAGGCAACGCTTCATACAAATTATTAACTGCCTTTGCAAGTGTTGCTTTCAACATCGGATTTTTTTCATTTCTTATCAAAGTTGTATTTTCTGCAGAAATGTTTAACTCTTGCAAATACGCTGTTCCAAGTTTCTCTTTTACTTCTGTTAGCAACGGATCTGTCTTGTGTGCAGAGGCAAAGCTAAAAGCCATATAACCCAATACATTATACATGTCTTTCAATGTAAATGTTTCTTTTTTCAATCCTGTTAATTTATACTCTACAGGAGTAAACCCTTCTTCTATAAATTGGTTAATTCCATCAAGATATGCAGTAGCTAAAATGTAGCTATCAGAATTTTTATCCAATTGTTCTATACTTTTTTCAGCATCTTCTTCTATGCCAAGACCTGAAAAGAAAATATCTGCTTCTTGCACTGCTTTGTTCTCTCCAAAAACCTCAGATAACCGACCCGCTGCAACCCTACGAATTAATTCCATTTGCCAAAGCCGATCTTGAGCATGAACATAACCCAATGCTCTGTAAGCATCTTCTTGATTCTGAGCATTAATGTGTGGCACACCATAATCATCAAAATGAACTGAAACTTCACTGTTTAATTTACTTAGCTCTAACTCTCCTTCATAAGTTGGATGAAAGCTAAAAGAATACAACCATGCTCCTAAAACAACTACAACAGTTAAACTAATAAGCACAACAAGAAGTTTCTTGATAAATTTCATAATGAAGTATTTTGGTTTCATCCAAAGATAACGGATTTATATTGTATTTTTGAGCTTCTTATTAGCTCATATACATGAAAAAAATTCAGATGGTTGACTTGCAAGGTCAGTACAAAAAAATAAAAAATGTTGTTGATAATTCGATTCAAGAAGTTTTAGAATCTTCCGCTTACATTAATGGTCCTTACGTTCACGAATTTCAAAAAGATTTAGAAAATTATTTAAATGTGAAGCATGTAATTCCTTGTGCAAACGGAACAGATGCATTGCAAATTGCCATGATGGGGCTGGGGTTAGAACAAGGTGATGAAGTTATTACTGCCGATTTTACTTTTGCTGCAACTGTAGAAGTAATTGCGTTATTAAAACTTACTCCTGTTTTGGTAGATGTTGAACGCGATACATTTAATATTGACATTGATGCTCTTAAAAAAGCAATTACTCCAAAAACCAAGGCTATTGTGCCCGTACATCTATTTGGATTAGCAGCTAATATGGATGCAATTATGGAAGTAGCCAAAGAACATAACTTATTCGTTATTGAAGACACTGCGCAAGCAATAGGCGCTAACTACACATTTAAAAACGGGGAAAAACAAAAAGTGGGCACAATTGGAGATGTAGGTACTACTTCATTTTTTCCTTCTAAAAACTTAGGTTGCTATGGAGATGGCGGAGCAATTTTTACTAATGATGATAAATTAGCGCATACAATACGCGGAATTGTAAACCACGGTATGTACAAACGTTATTATCATGATGTGGTTGGTGTAAATTCTAGACTAGACAGTATTCAAGCAGCTGTATTAAAAGCAAAGCTTCCCTATTTAGATGATTATTGTGATGCTAGAAGAAATGCCGCAAAGTTTTATAACAACGCTTTTGCTAATAATTCAAATATTATAACTCCGACCTCTTCTTGCTGTGGAGAAATTTGCGATTCTTGTGATTGCCATGTTTTTCATCAGTATACACTAAAAATTACCAATGGGAAACGTGATGAACTTCATCAACATTTATTAGACAAAGGAATTCCAAATGCGATTTACTATCCTGTTCCATTACATGCCCAAAAAGCTTATCAAGATGATCGCTATAAAGAAGCGAATTTTCCTATTACTAATGAGCTAACCAAAACTGTTATCTCTTTACCCATGCATACAGAATTAGATGATGAGCAATTGCAATACATAACGAAAACTATAAATGAGTTTGTAGACTAACAACATCGAACAAACGACTACATGAAAAAAATTTTAGTAACAGGAGGCTTGGGCTTTATTGGTTCTCACACAGTTGTAGAGTTGCAAAATTCTGGTTATGATGTTGTTATCATCGATAACCTTTCAAATTCTAAAATTGAAGTTTTAGATCAAATAACCTCCATTACAAATAAGAAGCCTGAGTTTTATCAAATCGATTTACGAGATCGTAACGCAATCCATAGTTTTTTTGATACTACTTCTGTAGATGGAATCATTCATTTTGCAGCATCAAAAGCTGTAGGAGAAAGTGTAGAAAATCCGCTACTTTATTACGAAAATAATGTTTCTTCACTTATCTACATTTTACAAGAAATGCTAAAGAGAAGTGTTGCAAACTTTATATTTAGCTCTTCTTGTACTGTTTATGGCCAAGCAGACGAGTTACCTATTACTGAAGATGCACCTATAAAACCTGCTGAATCTCCTTATGGAAACACCAAGCAAATTGGAGAAGAGATTCTAAGAGATATTACCAAATCGTCGAACTTAAGAACAATTTCTCTGCGCTATTTTAATCCAATAGGAGCACATGAAAGTTTTAAAATTGGAGAATTACCTATTGGTATTCCCCAAAATTTAATTCCATATATAACCCAAACTGCTGCTGGCATTAGAAAACAATTATCTGTTTTTGGTAATGATTATCCTACATCAGATGGGACTGCTGTTAGAGATTACATTCATGTGGTTGACCTTGCCAAAGCCCACATTGCTGCTATGCAAAGACTTCTCTCAAATAAAAATAAAGAATCCTTTGAAGTGTATAACATTGGCACAGGAAAAGGGAACTCTGTACTAGAAATAATTCATGCTTTTGAAAAAGTTACACAACAAAACCTCAACTATATAATTACAGAACGAAGAGCAGGCGATATCGCTTCTGCTTACGCTGATACTTCTAAAGCAAATAAAGAATTAGGGTGGAAGGCAGAAAAAACACTAGAAGAAGCATTAGATTCTGCATGGCAATGGCAAAAAAGACAATAACATAGTTTCTTTAACAAAATTTTTAGATTCTTATTTTCCTGCATTTTTTACTTTCATGGACTTATAATTTACTTAACCATGTTTAAAAAAATTACCTTGGCTATTGCACTAGTTTGCTTTATAGCCTGCAATAAGTCATCAAAAAAAGAAACCCCAAAACTCTCCGTTGATTATGAGAAAATCACATTAGGCAATGGATTAGATGTTATTTTCCACACCGATCAATCAGATCCTGTTGTTGCTGTAGAACTTATGGTTCACGTTGGTTCTGCCAGAGAAATTGAAGGGAGAACAGGATTCGCTCATTTGTTCGAGCATTTACTTTTTTTAGAATCTGAAAATTTAGGAAAAGGAGGTTTGGATAAGTTGAGTGCACGAATTGGCGGCTCTGGAGCTAATGGTTCTACCTCCAGAGATCGAACCAATTATTTACAAACAGTTCCTAACGATGCTCTTGAGAAAATGATTTGGGCAGAAGCCGACAAACTAGGTTGGTTTATCAATACAGTTACAGATCCTGTACTAGCCAAAGAAAAACAAGTAGTGAAAAATGAAAAAAGACAAAGTGTAGATAACAGACCTTACGGTCATACACAATATGTTATTGATAAAAATCTATATCCTAAAAATCATCCATACAACTGGCAGGTTATTGGTTCTTTAGAAGATTTACAAAATGCTACATTAGATGATGTAAAAACTTTTTTTAAAAAATGGTATGTTCCTAACAATGCAACACTGGTACTATCTGGTGATTTTGATGTAGAGCAAGCCAAAAAATGGGTTCATAAATATTTTGATGAAATTCCTAGAGGAGAAGAAATTAAATCTTTAGAAAAACAATCAGGTGTAGTAGAAAAAACAAAATATCTCTATTATGAAGATAACTTTGCTCGTCTGCCAGAACTTACACTTACCTGGCCAACTGTAGAATTGTATCATGAAGATTCGTATGCTTTAGATGTACTAACACAATATTTGTCTGAAGGGAAAAAAGCTCCTTTAAACCAGATATTAGTAGATGATTTAAAACTAACTGCAAACCCGAGGATGTTTAATTGGAGTTCTGAACTGGCTGGAGAAATGCAACTTGCTGTAAGAACTTTTTCCGGAGTAGATTTAGATGATGCTTTAGAAGGAATTCATACAGCTTTAAAAGAGTTTGAAAAAAATGGCATCTCTCAAAAAGATTTAGATCGAATTAAAGCAGGACAAGAAACTAATTTCTACCAAAGCTTATCGAGTGTCCTTGGTAAAGGAACTCGTTTAGCGTCATACAATACTTACGCTAATAATCCTGGATATGTAACTACAGATATAGAAAAAACACTTGCTGTAACAACAGAAGATGTTATGCGTGTCTATAATAAATACATTAAAGACAAACACTTTATTGCAACGAGTTTCGTTCCTAGAAATAACATTGACCTCGCTCTAGAAAATTCTGTAGAAGCAGAAGTTGTAGAAGAAAAAATTGTTATTGGTGCAGAAGACACATTTGATGCAACTGTTGCTGCTACATACGAAAAAACTCCTTCTTCTTTTGATCGATCTGTAGAACCTCCTTACGGAAAAGCTCCAGAAGTAGCAATTCCAAATGTGTGGGAGGAAAAACTATCTAACGGAATGAGTGTTTTTGGAATTGAAAACAACGAAGTTCCACTAGTTCAATTCAATATTGTTATTGAAGGAGGTCAACTTGTAGAATCAATGGATAAGTTGGGTGTTGCAAACCTAACTGCGCAATTAATGGAAAAAGGAACGCAATCGAAATCAGTAAGTGAACTAGAAGAAGCTATTGCTCAATTAGGTGCTTCAATTTCTATCAACGCTTCTAAAGAAAACTTTAGGGTTAGCGGAACTACTTTGGCTAAAAATTACGACCAAACATTATCTTTAGTTAAAGAGATGTTGTTAGCGCCTCGTTGGGATGCTGATGAGTTCGAAATTATAAAGAAAAGTACTGTTAGCAGTCTTCAACAACAAAAAGGAAGTCCAAATTCAATTGCCAGAAACGAGTATAATAAGCTGATTTATGGAGAAGATAATATCCGATCAAAAAACACACAAGGTTCTATCAAAAGTGTAGAATCAATCACATTAGACGATTTAAAGAGTTACTATTCTAACTATATCTCTCCAAAAGTTGCCACAATGCATGTTGTAGGGAGTTTACCAAAAGAAACAATTATCAAATCTCTAGCTGCTATCAACAATGATTGGACGGGAAAAGAAGTAGTTATTCCTGAATACAAAACACCAGAAGCACCTCAAAAAGGTACTGTATATTTTTATGATGTTCCAAACGCAAAACAATCTGTATTAAATTTTGGAAGACCTGCTTTGGCTGCAACAGATTCTGATTATTACCCAGCAACTGTAATGAATTATATTTTAGGCGGCGGCGGATTTGCCTCTCAACTAACACAACAATTACGAGAAGGCAAAGGATATACTTATGGTGTACGATCTGGTTTTTCTGGTTCAAACGCTAAAGGAACGTTTACCATCTCAAGTGGTGTTAGAAGCAATGTTACACTGGAAGCCTCTCAGCTAGTAAAACAAATTTTAGAAAATTATGCAAAAAATTATAATGAGAAAGATTTGGCTACTACCAAAGGATTCTTAATTAAAAGTAATGCTAGAGCTTTTGAAACTCACTGGGCAAAGTTAGGCATGTTAGAAAACATCAGTTCATATGATTGGAATCCTGATTATGTAAAAGATCGGGAGAAAATTGTTAATGATATGACTATTGAACGGATTCAGGAATTAGCAAACAAATATGTTGATCCTAACAAGATGGTTTGGCTAGTTGTAGGCGATGCCAAAACACAGCTAAAACGAATGGAAAAACTAGGATTTGGGAAACCTGTTTTACTCAATCAAATGGAAATTCCGATTAAGGATTAACAATGTAAAAATATAACTTTTTAGTAATAAAAGAGCTTTAGTGAATCACTAAAGCTCTTTTATTATATTTCTTTAATACAGAGAAAAATAAAAACTAGATTCTTCTTTTATTTTCTGTTTTAACTTTTAAATTTGCCCACTGAAAATCATTTGACAAAAAATTGCTAGTAATCCCCCAATCCAAATAATTTATTTTATATGAGAAAATCGTTGTTGCTGTTAATAGCAGTATTTATGGGTGTTAATTTTCATGGCCAAGATTTAGAACATACTCAAACCTTTGATCGTTATGAAAAAATGGATGTTGCTCCTCCAGAAGTAATATCTTTCGAGAAAGTTTCTTTAATCCCCAACGATTTATCTACAGGGAAACTAGATTTTTCAATTCCTATATATACAATTAAAAGCGGCAGGTTAAACTATCCTATTGGTTTAACCTATAATTCAGGCGGAATAAAAGTTGATCAACAAGCATCTGAAGTTGGTTTAGGCTGGAGCCTTTCGAAAACAGTAATAACAAGAAAAATAATTGATGGTAATGACTTTAATAATGTTGGAAATCAATTTTTAGATCCTGAAGGAGGAGGGTTTGCTTCGGGAAGTGAGGAAGCGTCTCAACACCTTAAAGCCGAAATAAAATATGTAGGTTATTTTTTAAAAAAGAAGGAAAATATTAAAGCAAGTACTTCTTTTTTTAGAAATGTGGATGAGATGCCCGACATCTATAACTTTATTACAAACAGTGGATTTAAAACAAAATTCTACTTTAAAGATGAAGGAACGCCTATAGAGTTGACTGAAAATTCTTCCATAATTAATGCTTTAAAAACAAAAGAAAATTACGATAATCCTATTTATCAAGAAACGTCTAATTCTCCATATTTTCCAATGTATGATTTTACAAAAATTGAGATTACAAGCAATGAGGGAATAAAGTATACTTTCGAAAATTTTGATGTGGTAATAAACACATCAGTAAATTACCCCGGATTGAGCGCAATTTATACTTATCGATCAGACAGCCCCCAAATCTCTACTTGGCACATTAGTAAAATAGAAGATTTAATAAGCGGAGATCAAATTACTTTTGAGTATGAGCAGTACAATGCTGATCCTTATGAATATACTCCAGTAGGTCCATCGGATCCTCCAGGATTAATTACTTATGTAAGTTACAGAACGTTGCCTTGGAATACTTTTCTAAGTTCTTTGGGTAATTGCCCTGGTAGAGCTTTTGGTCTTTTTGGAAGTTACAATGATAAAGCTTTGGGAGTTTCAAAATCCACCGTAAGGCATATCATAAAAAATAGATTAAAAGAAATTAAATTTAAATCAGGAAAGGTAGTTTTTAACTGGTCTGGAGATAGAGAAGATTTATTTAAAGAAAAAATACTTTCTAACATTTCTATATATGATACATCTTCTAGTACAAATCAATTAGTTAATAGATTTCAATTTACTCATGAGTATTTTGATTCTGGTTGTGGTGATTCTTATAAATGTAAAAGACTAAAATTAAAAGAATTAGAAGAAAAGGGGAAATCTCCTTACAAATTTCATTATGATAATGAATTTGAAAACTTTCCTCCAATTGCTAGTAAAAAAGAAGATTATTTAGGTTATAATCATAGCGTTATAGATATCACTCCAGACGGAACAAAAATGCCCAATTTGTATTTCTATCCAAACAAACAAGATAAATCAATTCTTCCTTTTCAAATCCCCAACACAGCTAATTATTTTATTCCAGGAGATTATAATCCTGCATCTTCATTAGAAGATATACGAAAATGGACTTTAAACAAAATAGAATATCCTACAGGAGCTTCTACCGAAATTGAATACGAATTGAATAGTATAAATATCTTCGGTCAAGATGTTGTTGCATCAGGGTTAAGGGTTTCCTCTCAAATAATTAAAGATCAAAATAATATTTCCAGAACAATCAATTACGATTATGCATTAGAAGATGGAAAAAGTTCTGGTACTTTTGTAAATATTCCAATCTATGGTAGGCCTGCCATTGACTTTTCATCACCAAGTACAGATTTATCCCAATGGAATGCAAATTCATTATATAATGCCTTTAATACTAATCAAGAACCTAAAATAGAGGCAGATTTAACAAAGGGAAATTACATAACGTATTCAAGAGTAATAGAAAGAGAATCAAATGGAGGATATTCTGTTAGCCGTTTTATTTCTAACGATATAAACGGAAACGGTTATGAACGAACAGAACCAACGCAAGAACAATTGAATAGTTTTACACATCAAGCTTGCGGAGCAAATAGCATAATTAACAATAGCGCTTATGGCTTAAGTTTTTATACTGATAATTCTTTTAAAAGAGGGCAGTTGATTGATAAAAAGTTTTTTGATCAAAACGCTAGATTAAAAAAAGAAATAATAAATCATTATTCTGAAAATGAAGATTTAGATACAGATCGATATACAAAGAGGTTTTTTCAATTAAGACGGAGGTCCGACGGAGGTAGTCAATTGCATGATTATGAAAATATTATTGATGTATCTAAATCATATGTAAAGAACACCTTTAAATTGAGAAGTACAACAACAGTTGATTATACAGATAACGGTATTATATCTACTGATAAACATTATGATTATAACGATATAGGAATGTTATCTTCTATACGTTCAGAAATTGATGCAAACAAAACTGCTACAGAAAAGTATACATATGCCAACGATATCAGATATCAAGAGTATGGCCTTCTAAAACTTTTAGAAACGAATTATTTATCATATTTAATAGAATCAGAAAAAATTGTAGAAACTCCTAATGATCAATTTTATATTGAGGGAAAAAGAAAAGAACTGAATCCAGATACAACAATACGAAAACTTATGAATAGGTATTCAGGTTCAGATCCATATGAGGAATATCTCTCCTATGATTCGTATCTAAACCACAAACCAACACAAGCAAGAGATCGGTCAGGAAAAATTACATCGTTTGTTTGGTCAGGAGATTTTCTAATTGCTAAAATAGAGAATGAAACATATTCAAATGTAAAAAATACTGCAATGAATGTTTATGGAATCGACATAGAAAATTGTAGTTCTTCCAATTGTCAACCTTTGTTTGAAAATCTAAGAACACACTATCCGTCTTCTAAAATTACTTCCTTCAGCTATTTAAACCCTTTAATCGGTGTCACGAGTATCACCGATGCTCGAGGTGCAACGGTTTATTACGAATATGATGATTTTAACCGATTGGTTCGAGTAAAAGATCAGGATGGCAATGTAGTTACCGAACATGCCTATAACTACAAAAACAACAATTAGTTATGAAAAAGTATTTGATTCTTACGTTTTTAGTAGGTGTTTTTGGGGTTACTTCGGTTTTAGGGCAAGGATTTGAGTTTCCTGATGACCGAGAAGATGATGGCGATACCCGCGAAGGGCCTAGTGTACGGATTTCAGGAGACAACACGGCTCTAGCAGGAGAAACGAAAACCTATATCCTTTCAGTATCAGGTAGTTTTCTTTATGATGGTAGTTGGAGTGTTACCGGGGGTACAATTATCTCTCAAGACAACAATCTTGTTACGGTTCGTTGGAATTCCAATCCAGGAACTGTTCGGTATTTTGGCACCTACACCTCAGGAGGAAGATTAGAATCTGGTCGAATCTCTGAATCGTTTAGCGTAACAGTCAGTGTACCTTTACCACCAGCGATTCCTAGTACACCAACTGTTAGTTCAAACTGTGGTAGTACGGTACTTACTAGAAGTACTCCACCAAGTGGTGTTACATGGTACTGGCAAGCGACGACTACCGGAACAAGCACCAGTAACAGTGCGCCTTCAGTTACGCGTACTAGTGGCACAACTTATTACCTAAGAGCTAGAGACAACAGTAGTGGACTTTGGAGTGCCGCTAGAACAATTTCTTATTCCATATTACAAGCTCAGGTTTGGTACCGTGATCAGGATGGAGATAGACTGGGCGATCCTGCTACCACACTCAGTGCCTGTAGTCAACCTGTAGGATATGTATCCAATGCAAATGATAGCTGTCCGCTATTAGACGGACAAGGAACAGACGATGGCTGCCCAGTAACAGCCGGATTAACCACAACAGAGAACTATGTACATACGCTCACACCTCAGGTAGGAGTTTCAAATACAGCTAACTTAACAGCCGCCCAAAAGATTGAATCGGTTACCTATTATGATGGATTGGGTAGACCCAAACAATCCATTGCCATTCGAGGAGGCGGTGTGGTACAAAACAACACGATTAGCTATGATTGGAGCTTAGATCAATCAGGGACCAGCTTTTTTGCTCGTAATGGAATAGAGGAAGAAAATAGAATTGTAAATGGTATTACGCCTTTTGGCAATCAAGATCTTTTATGGGAATGTATTCCTAGTGGAGATGGTGAAGAAGATGGTGGATGGAACACGCGTTATTTTAGTATTGATGCCAGTAAAGGCTATCGTTTTTCAGTATGGGTAAAACGAACCGGTGGTATGGAAGGAAGAACCTATCATGGACCAGCCAATGTCAATTACTTATCAGGAGGAGAACATCCTAATCCGTATTTTTGGCATGGAGATCTTCCCATATTAGATACTTGGTATTTACTGGTAGGCGTAGTACATCCAGCAGGCTATACAGGAGGTAATACAGGTGTTAGTGGCGTGTATGATACACAAGGAAACAAAGTATTAAATGGACGAGATTTTGTTTGGCGCGAAGGCGCTACTACTACTCGTCTTCGAAACTACTTGTTCTATAGTACAAGCACTGATGTACGTCAATACTTTTGGAACCCTGTGGTACAAAAGCTAGACGGTAGTGAGCTGTCTTTATCAGCACTTAAAAACTACGCCAAGTTAATTACGCCTACTGCCATACCTAGTGATCTGGTAACCCACATTGAATACGACGAGCTGGGTAGAAAAAGTAAAGACTACCTACCGTATGCCTCACAAAGCATTAGCGGGCAGTATAAAACAAATGCCAAAGCACAAACCCATCAGTTTTATGCTAATAAATATGCAAAAGACTTTGCAGACATTACCGATCCGATGGCAATAAACCCCTATGCCGAGAAGGTGCTGGAAAACTCACCCTTAAACCGCGTTTTTGAACAAACCGCTCCTGGGAAGAAATGGCAAAAAGGAACGGAGAAGGTAGCTGGTAAAGAATACTTTAACGGACATAGCATCAAGTTTGAATACCAAGCCAATGGAGAAAGCGAAGTGCGTTTGTATCGTGCCAATACAAGCTATAACGAAACCCAAAAACTCTATGTACCGAGTTTATCGAGTGATGGGTTTTACAATCCAG
>JAUIEK010000001.1 GCA_030428865.1 Bacteroidia bacterium
TAGCTGCGCTCCACAGTCCACTGCTGTTGTCTCTAGCTCTTAAGTAATAGGTTGTGCCACTAGTACGAGTAACTGAAGATGCACTATTGCTAGTGCTTGTACCGGTAGCTGTCTCTTGCCAATACCATGTAACACCACTAGGGGGTATCCCTCTAGTAATTACAGCACTACCACAGTTACTGCTAATAATTGGGATGCTGGGAACAGCAGGAGCTACAGCATTTACTGAAACAAGTCTGGTTTGTGCAACGAGCATACCCGTAGTAGAAGTGGCTGTATAACGCACACTCCCTGGGTTGGAGTTCCAACGAACCGTAACACGATCTACAGCTTGAAAAGTGATCGTTCCACCTGTAACTCTCCAGTTGACACCAGAAACACCAGATCCTGATACCAAGGCATAGTAGGTGTCAATATCACCTGCATTTACTTGTGTAGAACCTGTGAGAAAAACACTGGTGCTGCCATCACGATCGCCATCATCTTCTCGGTCATCAGGAAACTCAAAGCCTTGCCCTAAAACCGAAGTAACCCCAAAAACACCTACTAAAAACGTAAGAATCAAATACTTTTTCATAGCGCTTAGTTGTTGTTTTTGTAGTTATAGGCATGTTCGGTAACTACATTGCCTTCCTGATCTTTTACTCGAACCAACCGATTAAAATCATCATACTCGTAATAAACCGTAGCGCCTCGAGGATCCGTAATACTCGTAACACCAATTAACGGATCGTGGGTGTAACTCGTGACCATTGCACTAGGTAAGGCATCTCGTAAACTTTGTAAAGCTTCTCTAAGTTCTCCTTCTTTGCCTAAATTACCGATCGTTCGATCATCATCTGCATTGGAGGCAGCAACTACTGCATTGTACAATGCCGTAGGAATCTCATTAAAAGTAATGCCTTCTAGCTTAGCTACAGGTTGGGTCTGTTCATAACCCCAGATATAAACCACACGAGTGCCATCAGCTTTGCTTAATTCTAGTGGGTTGCCTTTGTTGTCATAAGAATGGTAAATTAATCGCGGTTCTAAACTCCCTAAACCCTTGCTGGTTTGGATAGTTTCTTTTTGAAAATTACTGTCTGAGTATTCTTTATATGTACTTTTTGTTTTTTGAATAAGAGCATTGTTCTTTAAAAGTTCTTTATAAACAGGGAACTCTATAATATTTTGATCTACCATTAAATCAAAAATAGTTTTTTCTTGATTTGTGTATACTTCATCAGGTTTGTTATAAGAATAGAAAAAGTTCTCTATAAAAGAAACTGTATCACCATTCTCGTCAACAACTATTGTTTTTCTATTAAGTTTATTTTTGTCATCATAACTCATTGTCTCTTTTTGAATAGTAACTTGAGAAAGTTCATTGTTTTTGTAAAAAAACTTTTTTCTAGTAACTTCTTTAGGTAACCTAATTCCCTTAATATAATTATGTGTTAAATAAGCGACATCAGGGTTGTTCGTCATTCCATTATAGCATGTACCTACACTATTTTCTTGTGTTGACCCAATACCACACACATTAGATGGAATATCTATAAAATTATTTTTATAATTTTCAAAGGTTGTATAAAATTGATTCCATGGACAGCTAGAAAATTGAGTCTCATATATGAAAAAAGATTGTGCAGCTACACTCGATATATCCCAGTAGTCGTAAATATTTTCTTCTAATTTTTTCAATGTATTGTCATAAACTTCATGTTTTTTTAATTTACCTCTTTTGTAATCCGTGTTTTGTTGCGTCTTGAAAGGATAATTTTTAGATAAATCAGTTTGTATTTGTATTTCTCTAGGAGAGATATATTCAAAAAATTCACTACCATTACTATATACTTGCACATATTTATATCCTACATAATTTCCTTTTACTAGAGGGGTATAGACATCAGCTATATCTCTAACAACATCATATTTGACTATTCTAGGAGATCTATTTACGCTTCCCACTCCTGAATAACAAAAAATATTGGATATGAAAGGATGAATTTTTGTCTTAGTATAGTATCTAGAATTTGAATTCAATTCCATAGAACCACTTGAAGTATGATCTTCAATTCCTACTAAGTCAATGTTTGGATTATCTTTGTATGTGTAAGATGTTTTGCTTTTTTCCTGTCCATCGTAATCTCTATAAATAATATCCTTAATGCGGATTCCGCCTCCTTTTTTATTAATTGTATTTAGCTCGAATACAGAGTGGTTTATTGTTATACTCAAATTTATATTCGTTGGGTTTGGAGTTAGTACTACTGAAGGAGTTATTAATTCGACTATATGCCAACCAGCTGTTATCGTTGAAGTTGTGTTGTGATTTATTATCGGGAAGTTACGAATACTGCCATTTAATTTATATTGAAAATCATCAACATTATAGTTCGAATAATTAAAAGTCCCTTCAGGATTTACTATACTAGTTCCTGTTTTTGGTAATGCTTCTCGAATTCTAATAAGATGTTTATTAGGATCTGAAAAACTATTACTAGATAATATAGAGGAATTGATTATAATTTCTTGTGAAGTGTCTGCATAAAGAAGAAACTTATTATTAGAAACTTGTGTTTGTAAATCGATATTCAAATTTCCAATACTGTTTTGACCAATTCTATTATCTAGAATAGTTTTGGGATCTATTCTTTGACTTCCTTGATAACCATAAGAATTAGCCTCAAAGGCAAACTCTTTTCTACCACCAGTTGGATAAGTAATAGAGCTTATAGATCCTACTACTGATTTTTCTGGTTTAAATCTTGATATTATAGAAAGAGTATTGAGTAATTCAGCTCCATTATAATATCCAAAAGCATCTTTTCTTTCATCTCCAAAACTAGGTAATTCTTCTTTATTAGTATAGCCAACATTATAAGACATAGATTGAGAATTTTCTCCAGAAAACACTTCTTTGATTCTCGTTAGAAATAGACGGTTATTAGAAGTAGTTTCATAATCGAACTCAATTCGTTTATTTTCATTTCCACTAGGGTTAAAAATCTGAATTGAATTTAATTTAGCTCCATTATTTGATTCAAATTCAGGATGATCTTGAGATATATTATATTTTATTTTTGAACCATCTTTAAAGATTACTAGATTTGGATATTTTTGGTTACTGGAGATATTTTGATGAGTCGAAATGAGCTTAGGCATTAAAAGTGCATTATTACCATTTTTTAATTCTGTTGTCGCTCCATAATTGTAATCACCTTGATTTACAAGGTTATATGCTGTTGATGATTTTGGAGTACTGTACTGTTCTAAGATTGTTTGATATTCAAATTTTAAAAGTTCCTCATTATTAGGCTGAAGAATTTTTTCTAAATACCAAGCATTTGGAACATTATTTGTCCCTGAGTAGTCATGTTCAACACGAGTTGAATTTCCAGATTGAGAAGTAGATGTTTTTACAGAAATTATACTATTCTGATTTTTTTCTTTAAAAATATATTTATACCCTTTAGTATCAATAATTTCAAAACTCGTAATATCATAAGTGTCTGAATCGTAATTTAAATTAATTTTTTCTTGTTTTTCCGAGTCAACAATGATAGCTTTTAAAGCCCCCAATTCTTTAACTATTATGAATCTACCTGTATTACCCATATAACTGTATTGGTATAAGTCTTGACTGGTATCCCATTTTTTATCCCTCTTACCATAAGAACTATTCCATAAAAACTCTTGCTTTTGATGTGAATCCATAGTGTTAAAAGCATAATATGGGTTATGATAAATTCCTTTACCTTTTACAATATCATTGAGCTCATCAGGAAGCCCTATGATAGATCTTGTAATAACGCCCCCTGATTCCATTGAAAAACCAGTACCTGTCCATCCTGAACGCTCATCAATTCTAATTCCTTGGGTATTATATCTTAGGGCAATTAAATATGGTAGTTTTTTAGTTATTGGAAGACTCCCTAAAGAAATCGTTATATTGGGCTGCCCTGTATAATTATTCACAGGCATTTCTTCAAAATGCATTAAACCGGCTATACTAGGTGGAGAAGGAATAATATCAGGCAACTCTTGAGCTTTTAAAACAAGGCAAAACAACACTGCCCAAAGCAGTAACAACGGTCTTTTCATAGAGATGTAAAATTTAAGATTGGGGGATTACTAGCAATTTTTTATCAAATGATTTTAAAGTAGGCAAATTTAAAAGTTCTTATAAAACAGGGAAATAAAAATGATGGTTTTTTGTCGTTAAAAAATTCACCCTCTATATTTAAGTTTATTTATCCTACCTATTAAAGAGACGGGACAATCTGATAGAAAACAAAACCCCTAACAATTTAATTGTCAGGGGTTAAAGTGCTTTTTTGAGGTGTCGAGCGGATTCGAACCGCTGTAGATGGTGTTGCAGACCACTGCCTAGCCACTCGGCCACGACACCTTATGGGAGTGCAAATTTACATTTTTTTTATTTCTTGCAATACTTTTTCAAGTTCTGTTTTTGTTTAGTACAACTGTAACTTCTTGAACATCTCCTCCTATTGGCGGATTTATTTTAGTTACCTTGACCTTAGCTTGCGTAACTAATTGAAGCTCTAGAAAAATACGATCTAAGATTCGTTGAGCAACATGTTCTAACAATTTAGAACGTACTTTCATTTCTTCTTTAACAATATGATTAAGATGCACATAATCAACTGTATCTTCTAGGTTATCTGATTTTGCTGAAGCTGACAAATCTGCTGAAATTTCTAGATCGACTCGATAGTCAGAGCCAATCATGGCTTCTTCTTCTAAACAACCATGATAAGCGTAAACCCTAATGTTTGTAACGTGTATTTTTCCCATAAAATTGCACGGCAAAAATACGATAAAAAGAAAAAAGCGTTTCATCTGTAATTTCACTAATTTTGTGGCTTGTAATTCAACAAGAAAATCGAATGTCTGAAGAAAAGAAATCGCTCAACTTTCTCGAGCAAATCATTGAAGAAGATCTTGCCAACGGAATGTCAAAAAAGGCTTTACGCTTTCGCTTTCCTCCAGAACCGAATGGTTATTTGCATATTGGACATACCAAAGCAATTGGTATTAGCTTTGGATTAGGAGAAAGATACAATGCTCCTGTAAATCTTCGATTTGATGATACAAACCCAGTTAAAGAAGAGCAGGAATATGTAGATGCGATAAAAGAAGACATCTCTTGGTTGGGTTACAAATGGGCTAATGAATGTTATTCTTCAGACTACTTTAAACAACTATATGATTGGGCTGTTATGCTTATAAAGAACGGAATGGCTTATGTAGATAGTCAAACTTCTGAAGAAATTGCTACCCAAAAAGGAACGCCAACGCAAGCGGGAGTTAATAGTCCGTTTAGAGATAGAACTGTTGAAGAAAATTTAGACTTGTTCAAAAAAATGAAAGATGGTCTATTTAAAGAAGGAGAGCATGTTTTGCGTGCAAAAATCGATATGAGTAGTCCTAACATGTTAATGCGTGATCCTATTATGTATCGTATCCTTTTTAAAGAGCATCATAGAACAGGTAATGATTGGAATATTTATCCAATGTATGATTGGACGCATGGCGAGAGTGATTATATTGAGCAAATATCACATTCTTTATGCTCTTTAGAGTTTAAGCCTCATCGAGAGTTGTATAATTGGTTTCGAGATGCGGTCTACGAAATCAGCAAAGCTGATTTACCTCTAGCGCCGAAACAACGTGAGTTTTCTCGCTTAAACTTAAGTTATACAATAATGAGCAAGCGTAAACTAATGCGTTTGGTAGATGAAGGAATTGTCTCTGGTTGGGACGACCCTAGAATGCCAACTATTTCTGGACTTAGAAGGAGAGGTTACACTCCTGCCTCTATAAGAAGTTTTGTAAAAACAGTTGGTGTTTCTAAACGAGAAAATGTAATTGATGTAGCATTACTTGAATTTAAAATTCGTGAAGATTTAAACAAAACAGCTAATCGAGCAATGGCGGTTTTAAATCCCGTAAAATTAGTTATCACAAACTATCCAGAAGATCAAGAGGAAATTTTACTTGCAGAAAACAATCCTGAAGATGAAAGTGCAAGCTCAAGAAATGTTCCCTTTTCGAGAGAATTATACATAGAGCGTGAAGATTTTAAAGAAGAAGCAAATAGAAAATTCTTTAGACTTTCTTTAGGGAAAGAAGTGCGTTTAAAAAATGCTTATATTATAAAAGGAGAAAGTGTTGTAAAAGATAATGAAGGAAGTATCACTGAGATTCATTGTACGTATGATCCTTTAAGTAAATCTGGTAGTGGAACTGAAGAAAGCAAACGAAAAGTAAAAGGAACACTACATTGGGTTTCTATCAAACATGCTAAAAAAGCAGAAGTAAGAGCATACGATCGACTGTTTTCTGATGAAGCTCCTGACAGTCATAAAGACAAAGATTTTATGGAGTTTCTTAATCCTAATTCGTTAGAAATTATTGAAGCTTACGTAGAACCTAGCTTACAAAATGCTAAAGTAGGAGATCGTTTTCAATTTCAACGACTAGGATATTTTGCAGTTGATAATGATTCTACCGCAGAAAAACTGGTGTTTAACAAAACAGTAGGATTACGAGATATTTGGGCTAAAAAACAGTAATACTAAACAAGCATGAAAAATGTACTAATTATAGCGGGGATATTACTTTTTATTAGTTGCTCTAATGAGAAAAAAGAAGTCTTAATTGCTGATATATCTTGCGGGCAATGCCAGTTTGGTTTAACAAGCCAAGATGGTTGTGATCTGGCTGTTAAAATGAATAACACTGCTTATTTTGTAGATGGTTTTCATATAGACGATTTTGGCGATGCTCACGATAAAGAAACTGGGTTTTGTGAAGTTATCAGAAAAGCAGAAATCACTGGTAAAATTGAAGATGATCGTTTTAAAGCAACTTCAATTAAACTAATTGATAAAAAGTAAATGCAACTTACGGCGCAGGATTTGGAATAGCTGAATGAATTGCTTCTATTTCTTGCAATATTTCTTCTGATAAGTCAATACGGATACTTCCAATATTTTCTTTTAACTGATCCATTTTTGTGGCACCTATAATATTACTAGTTACAAACGGTAGCTGATTGATAAATGCCAGTGATAATTCAGTCAATGTAATTCTGTATTTAGCAGCAAGTTTTTGATATGCTTCTACCGCTGTTGTTGCTCCCTGACCTTTATATCTGGCTATAAATTGCGGAAATAATGTTCCTCTGGCTCCTTTTGGCTGGTTTCCATTCAAATATTTTCCAGACAAAACACCTTGAGCCAATGGTGAGTATGCCAACAACCCAATATTTTCTCTTAAAGAAACTTCAGACATTCCATACTCGTAAGCTCTGTGAATTAAAGAATATGAATTCTGAATAGTAATCATTCTAGGTAAATTGTATTTCTCGGCAGTTTCCAAATACTTCATAGTTCCCCAAGGAGTTTCGTTAGATAAACCAACATATTTAATTTTTCCTTGCTTCACTAATCCATTTAACGTTTCAAGAATTTCTAGATGATTTTCTGCTTCTTTTCTAGATGTTGCAAAAGGATAATCACGAACCCCAAAACAATTCACACCTCTTTCTGACCAGTGCAATTGATACAAATCAATGTAGTCTGTTTGTAATCTTTTTAAACTTCCTTCTACTGCTTCAATAATAGCTTCTTTAGCAAAACCATTACTTCTTATATGAGCTGTATAAGGACCCGCTCCAGCAATTTTACTTGCTAAAACTACCTTATCTCTATTTCTTGTTTTTTTGAACCAAGTTCCAATAATCTCCTCTGTTTTTCCGTAAGTTTCTGCAGAAGCAGGAACTGCATATAGCTCGGCTGTGTCAAAAAAATTAACTCCTTGTTCTAAAGCATAATCCATTTGCTTATGACCATCAGCTTCGGTATTTTGTTTTCCCCAAGTCATGGTTCCTAGGCAAATTTTACTAACTTTTATATCGGTATTGGGGAGCGTTGTGTATTTCATCTGACTAATTTAAAAACAAAAAATAAATTACTTAAGAATTGCTTCAATTCCTGGCAATGTCTTTCCTTCAAGAGTTTCTAGCATTGCACCTCCTCCTGTAGAAACATAGCTTACTTTATCTGCAAAGCCAAACTGCTTTACCGCTGCTACAGAATCACCACCGCCTACTAAAGAAAATGCTCCATTTTTAGTTGCTTTATCAATAGATTCTCCAAGAGCGATTGTTCCTTTTGAAAACGTTTCTAGTTCGAAAACTCCTAAAGGTCCGTTCCATAAAATAGTTTTAGACTGATTTACAATTTCATCAAAAATTTCTGATGATTTAGGTCCTACATCTAACCCTTGCCATCCTTCTGGAATTTGATCAACATTAACTAATTGCGTGTTTGCATTGTTATCAAAAGCATCGGCAATAATAGCATCTACTGGTAAATGAACTTGAACGCCCTTTTCTTTAGCCTTCGATAATATTTCTAGAGCAAGATCTAATTTATCATCTTCGCAAATAGAGTTTCCAATAGTTCCTCCTTGAGCCTTTATAAAAGTAAAAGTCATTCCTCCACCAATAAGTAAGTGATCTATTTTATCTAAAATATTTTCTATAACCGTAATTTTAGATGATACTTTAGCACCGCCTAAAATTGCCAACACAGGTTTTTGACTATTATTAAGCACTTTGTCTATACTCTCAATTTCTTTAGCTAGTAAGTCGCCAAAACATTTTTTATCTGAAAAATATCGAGCTACAATTGTTGTTGAGGCGTGTGCTCTATGAGCCGTTCCAAAGGCATCATTTACGTAAATATCTCCCCATTGCGAAAGGTCTTCTGCAAAAGCCAAATCTCCGTTTTTTTCTTCTGAATAAAACCGTAAGTTTTCCAACAGCAATACTTCTCCATTTTCTAAAGTTTCAATAGCATCCGAAACTTTTTCTCCAATACAATCATCAACAAATTTTACCTGAACACCAATAACTTCAGAAACCTTCTCTACAATGTGTTTTAATGAATATTGATCTTCAAAACCCTGAGGTCTTCCTAAATGAGACATTAAAACAGCCGCACCGCCATCTTCTAAAACCTTAATAATTGTTGGTTTTGCAGCTTCTATTCTTGTAGCATCCGTTACTTCAAAATGATCATTTAATGGCACATTAAAATCTACGCGAATTAACGCTTTCTTGTTTTGAAAGTTAAAGTCGTGAATGGTCTTCATGTATAAAAATTTTAGCAAACATAATTATTTCTAGACGCTTGTTAAAATTGAGAATCTTAATTTAACCATAGATTAAAATTCTGTTGAATAAGCTATCTTTGTTTTTATGCAATTTTCAGATATTATTGGGCAAAATCATATTATAAATCATTTAAAAACTTCTGCCAAAAATGGGCGTATTCCTCATGCCCAACTCTTTGTAGGAAAAAATGGTTATGGAACGCTACCTATGGCAATTGCTTATGCTCAGTTTCTGCTCACTAAATTTTCTAACAATTCAGAAGCCAGTAAATTAAAAGCTGAAAAATTACAACATCCTGATTTGCATTTTGCTTTTCCTGTTACCACAACCGATCGTGTAAAAAAGCATCCTATTAGTGATTTGTTTTTACAAGAATGGCGCGAATTTTTAGCCGAACAGCCTTATGGAAGTCTTTTTAGATGGCTTCAATACATTGGTGTAGAAAATAAACAAGGGCTAATTAATGTAGATGAAGCGCAAGAAATTGTAAAAAAACTTCAATTAAAATCTTACGAAGGTGGCTTTAAAGTAATGATTATTTGGATGGCAGAAAAAATGAATTTAGCTGCTGCAAATAAACTATTAAAGCTGATAGAAGAGCCGCCTGAAAAAACAATTTTTCTGTTAGTTACTGAAAACGAAGAGCAAATTATCTCCACCATAAAATCTCGTTGTCAAGCACTCCATTTTCCGGCGCTAAGCGAAAACGAAATTATTAAAGGGTTAATGAAATTAGAAGCTGTATCTGAAAATGCAGCAATAAAAATAGCACACAAAGCAGAGGGAGATTTTGAAAAAGCTATACATCTACTTCATGAAGATTCTAACGATTTGGTTTTTGAGCAGTGGTTTATTGCATGGATACGAACAGCTTTTCAAGCAAAGGGAAATGCTTCTGTGGTTAAGCAACTGGTTTCTTGGGGAGATACAATTGCCGGTAAAGGGAGAGAGACGCAAAAACAATTCTTAGCATATTGTTTGCAATTTTTTAGGCAAGCTCTTTTGCTAAACTATCAGCAACCAGATTTGGTGTTTTTGGAAACAACAACTCCTAACTTTGATCTGAATAAGTTTGCTCCTTTTGTACATGCGAATAACATTCTAGATATTCAAAAAGAATTGGAAGAAGCGCTTTATCATATAGAGAGAAATGCCAATGCAAAAATTGTTTTTACTGATCTTTCTATGAAACTTACACGACTCTTGCATAAAAAGGAAGAAAAAGTATAATCTCACCTTATTTTTTACCCTCAAACACTTGAGCAATTGTTGGGTTTTCCGGACATTTTTTTAAGCTTTTAAATGTATCTCCAATTTTCACATTGCCTGTTTGCAAAGCTTTAAAATACACTCCACACATTGTTGTTTGCCAAAAAGCTTTTACAACTTTCATGTCATTAAATCGAACTCCTAATTTCATGCATGGTTGCCTACTAGTTGTGGCTTCTAAAATAGTTTCTCCTAACAAAAACTGATCACCAACATGAATGGTCGTTTCATCTAAATCATCAACTGTTAGGTTCTCGCCAAACATTCCTAAAACCCAATCTGAATTTGGAAATAGATTTTTAAAGTAATCATAATGCTTTAACGAATATGCGTAAACTGCTTGGTTTATTCCTCCATGATGTTTTCGATCACAAATAACATCTTCTTTAACATTTTCACCATCCAAAAAAATAGGTTGCTGAACAGGGAATTTAAAAATTCCTGTCACAACTTTTTTTCCTTTCCAATCAACCTCTTTTCTTTCACCAATATTTGTAGAAACTATTTTCATAACCCACAGTAAATTTAGTTTTTTACGTAATTTACCAATACATCAGCAATTTTTCTGTTATCTGATAATTGAGGAATCTTGTTTTGACCACCAAACTTACCTATCGATTTCATATACTCATGAAATCCGCCTTTTTGTACTTTTCTAACAATTAAGGGTTTTAAAATTTTGCCTTCTATTAGATCAAAATAATAGATATTTTGGTTTTGCATAGACTGATCTATTTTAGCAGCAAACGCTTCTATGCTTTCTGGTTCATTTTCAAACTCTATAAACCACTCATGATATGGTAATCCTTCTTCTGGATTTACTTGTGGCGCTACTGTAAATTCGCTAACAGTTACTTGAGTTCCAGCAATTGCGTCTTGCAATGCTTTTTCCACTTCTTTTCCAATTACATGTTCGCCAAAAGCAGAAATAAAATGCTTAATTCTTCCTGTAACTTTTATTCGATAAGGTAATAATGATGTAAACTCTACAGTATCTCCAATATTATAACCCCATAATCCTGCAGATGTATTTAATATAATTACATAGTTAATGCCCAATTCTACATGTTCTATGGTTAATCGTCTTGGGTTTTCATCAAAAAACTCATCAGCAGGAATAAATTCATAGAAAATTCCACTATCGAGCTGTAATAACATTCCTTTTTCTTTTTGAGAATCTTGGTACGCGATAAACCCTTCGGATGCAGGATATAGTTCTATGTAATCTATTTTTTTGCCAATAAGCGTTTCAAACTTGTTCTTATAAGGTTCAAAATTGACTCCGCCATAAACAAAGAAATTAAAGTTTGGAAATATCTCACTCACTTTTTTACCCGTTTTGGCAATCAACTTTTCAAAATAGATTTGTACCCAAGAAGGAATTCCGCTAATAACCGTCATGTTTTCTGGCAAAGTTTCTTCTACAATGGCATCTACTTTTGTATCCCAATCTTCTATGCAATTAACTTCCCAACTTGGCAATCTGTTTTTTTGAAGATATTTTGGCACATAGTGTGCTGCTATTCCGCTTAGACGACCCAATTTAATTCCGTTTTTATTATTTAAAACCGGGCTTCCTTGTAAAAAAATCATTTTTCCATCTACAAAACTAGCATCTCCTGTTTCGGCTATATAAAATAATAAAGCATTTCTAGCTGCCTTAATATGTGTGGGCATCGATTCTTTTGTAATCGGAATATATTTAGCTCCTGAGGTTGTACCTGAAGTTTTAGCAAAATAAATCGGTTTTCCTTTCCATAGCACATTTTCTTCTCCTTTCACAACTCGATCTATATATAATTTTAACCCTTCATAATCATTGATAGGTACCTTTTTTATAAAGTCAGCATAATTATGAATTTGCTCAAAATTATGATCTCTTCCAAAAGCAGTATCCTTGGCATTTTGAATCAGGTTCTTAAATACTTTTTGCTGAGTTTTGTGAGGCTGATACGCCCATTTATACACTTTTTTTCGAACAAGTTTGGCAAATGGTACAGCCAATAAAGATTTTAAGCTCATTTAAAATCAATATAATTTAACGGATTTACAGCATATCCATTGCTCCATAACTCAAAATGTAAATGAGGACCTGTTGTGAGTTCTCCTGTGGAGCCTACACTAGCTATTACTTCTCCTGATTTAACCAAATCTCCTTGTTGTTTTAATAGTGCGCCATTGTGTTTGTATACAGAAACAAAATTACTCGCATGTTTTAGAATAATTACGTAACCTGTTCCTATTGTCCATTCTGAAAAAATAACTGTGCCATCTGCAATTGCTTTAATAGGCGCACCCGTTTTAGCCACAATGTCAAGAGCAAAGTGTTTGTTATTGGCATTATACGTTTGAGAAATGGTTCCTGTTATTGGAGCAAAAAACACAACTTTAGCACGATCTGTTATATTTTCTGAAACAGAAAAGCGATTTTTTTCTTCTACTTTCTCTCGAAATAATGACTCTTCTTCTGTTGCATTTAACCTCACACTGTCTAAAAAAACTCGTTTAGATTCTTCTTGAATGGAGTCTATTTGTTCTTCGCCTTTTATTTCTCCTGTTAAAACAGGCTTAATTGCTGCCGTAAATTGTTCTAGCATTGCTAGTCTTGCTTTTAAAGAATCGCTTTCAAACACAAGGTTTCTTGCTTGTTTTTTAAGTTTGGTTGAAGAATAACCAGGAATGTATTCTTTAATGGGTGTAAAAGCTATTAGCAGAATAGTACCAACAATTAAAATTATTGAAAACAACCCACTGGAAACAAAAACATTAAGGCGAGAAAGTTTTATAGAAAAACGTTCTTCAAACGTATCTTCATTTAGAATTACTAACCTGTATTTGTCGGTTAATTTTTTCCTAAACTTTCTTTGTTTGTTTTTTGTTTTTGTCATTTAAAAAACATTGATTCACAAATATAAACGAAAAAATGCCTGTACTATTTTTTATAAAAGTTCATTTCATCAATATACTCCCAAACTTCTTTAGTAAGCATTGGTTTTACATTTTTTCTTTCTTTAAT
Source organism: Bacteroidia bacterium (assembly GCA_030428865.1). Taxonomy (GTDB): domain Bacteria; phylum Bacteroidota; class Bacteroidia; order Flavobacteriales; family Flavobacteriaceae; genus Polaribacter. The sequence goes on from JAUIEK010000001.1 coordinate 13,476, forward strand.
TCCTTGTCGTATTAGTGTAGAAGAAATTTGAATAATTGGCGCATTTATTTTGTGAATATTTTTATGATTACTAAATTTCGGTTTCACCTGTCCTTCTGCAATTCTTGGATATACATATACAGCATAGTTCTCTAAAATGGTGTTATAATTTTTCCATTTATGAAATCCTTTTAAATTATCTTCTCCCATAATCAAGGCAAATTCATAATCTGGATATTTTTCAGCTATGTAAGCTAGAGTAGTTACCGTGTAATTGGGCTGAGGTAGTTTAAACTCTATATCTGATGGCTTTATTTTTGGATAATCTTCTGTAGCAATATATACAAGCTGATGTCTATGGTGGTTGTCTAAAAGAGATCGTTTTTCTTTGTGTGGATTATGAGGTGTAACAACCATCCAAACCTCATCTAAATCAGAATATTCCACAAGATAATTGGCAATAATTAGATGGCCAATATGTACAGGATTGAATGTGCCAAAGTATAACCCAACTTTCATAATTATTGATTAAGAAATTCTTCTACTAAATTTTCTGCTTCTTTAAGAGCTACTTGTAAATCGTAGTTTTTAATAATCTTATCAAATTGAGGCGCCGTTGCCATTTCTATAGATGCTTTGGCAATCCGCATATTTATTTTGTCTTCACTCTCTGTACTTCTTTTTTTAAGTCGAATTTTAAGTTCATCTACACTAGGTGGTTTTACAAAAACAGCCAATGTTTGTTCTGGGAATTTTTTCTTAATTCGCAAACCTCCTACAACATCAATATCAAAAATGACATGTTTCCCTTTTTTCCAAATTCTTTCTACTTCAGACTTCAGCGTTCCGTAAAAGTTATCTCGGTAAACTTCTTCCCATTCTAGAAACTCATCATTTTTAATTTTTTCTTTAAATGCTTTACTTGAAATAAAATAATAGTCTTTACCATCTTCTTCTTTTCCTCTCGGCTCTCTTGATGCAGCCGATATTGAAAATTCCAAATTTAACCGCTCTTGTGTTAGAAGGTGTCTTACAATAGTTGTTTTTCCTGATCCAGAAGGCGCTGAGAATACAAAAAGTTTCCCTTTAAAATCATTCATTTTAAAGAATATTAAGTATTTGTTCTTTTATTTTTTCGAGCTCGTTTTTCATAAGAATAACCAACTTCTGAATAGGAGCATAATTCGCTTTAGAACCCATAGTATTAATTTCTCTACCAATCTCCTGAACAATAAATCCTAGTTTTTTTCCGTTGGAAGTTGATGCTTCTAACTCTTGCAAAAAATAATCTAAATGATTTGCTAACCTTACTTTTTCTTCATTGATATCTAATTTTTCGAGATAGTAAATTAGCTCTTGCTCAAAACGATTTTGATCAATCTCCACCTTTAAATCATCAATCGCTTTTTTCAATTTAACTCTTACATGATCAATACGATCCTCATCTTTTTCTTCAACTTTCTCTAAAAATTGTTTAATGCTTTTTATTCGTTCTTTAAAATCAGATTCTAGGGACAACGCTTCATCTGTTCTGTACTGATTGATTTCTTGTAAAGCAACATCAATCCCTGCGTTTATCTGCCGCCATTCTTCTTCATTTAACTCTTCTCGTTCCGTTTTAAGAGCATCAGGCATTCTTACAGCTATTTTTAACAGCTCAACATCATCAGATGTTCCTGTTTGTACTACATTTCTAAGTTGCTTAATGTATTCTGTAATTACTCCTTTATTTACTGTAGCAGTAGTCTCATCAGCAGTCATCTCAATGTAAATAGAAAAATCTACTTTACCTCTAACCAGTTCACTAGCAATCTTTCTTCTCACATCTAATTCTTTTTCTCTGTAATAAGAAGGAATGCGAACGTTTATATCTAAATTTTTACTGTTAAGAGACTTTACCTCTACCGTTACTTTTTTGTTAGGAAGCTGTAAAACTGTTTTGCCATATCCTGTCATGGACTGAATCATGCATCAATTTTTTTAAAATGAACTACAAAGATACATTTTTATTTAGGCGATACTTTGGGCTGACGAGTAACTAGAAATACGCCTACAAAAATTAGCAGCGTTGCCATTATTTTAATCGTATTAAGAGAATCACTGCCTACAATTAAAGCATAAATTGTAGCAACTACAGGCTGTAAATAAATAAAGACACTAACTGTTGTTGGTTTTAGCTTTGATAAAGCGTATAAATTAAAAAGATAAGTGATACAGGTTGTAAATAGGACAACAAAACCTATTTTAAGAAAAATATTTACGGGCAAGCTAGTCCATAGAACTTCGGAAAACTCTGCATAACTAAATGGTAAAACCAAAATAAATCCAAACAAATACAGCCACTTTACAAAAACAATTGGATGGTATTTATGAATAATACCTTTTACCAAAACTAAATACATAGCATAAGAAGCTGCATTTACAAACACTAAAAAATTGCCAAGAGTTAGGTTGTTCCCTTCCGAATTTTGCTGATTTCCGTACATAATTAGAATAATTGCTCCAATTAATCCTGCAAAAACTCCTAAAATTCTTTTTTTAGGAATACGATTTTTAATAATAATGCTAGAAAATATCAGCACCAAGATTGGAGACATAACCATAATGACAGAAGCACTAATGGGAGTTGTATAACTTAAGCCTTTAAAAAAGTTTAGCATGTTAAATGCCACTCCAAAAAAAGCACATAAAAGAATACGTTTATAATCGTGAGTTTCAATTTTTTTTGCATTTTTTACCAACAAGCCTAATAGCCAAAAGATAATTGTAGCACAGCCTACTCGAACCAAAATAAAGCCAAAAGGTTTTATATAAAAAGACATTACGTCTTTAGCAATCGTGAATGTAACTCCGTAGATAATAGCCGCTAGAAAAAGAGCTACAATTGCCAGTGTTCGAGTATTCATAATCACAAAGTTGAGGAATTAAATCTGATTGACATTTTGTTTTTAAGAAAAGATTACTTTTACTATCAAAATCAGAATTGAGAACAAAAGAATCACATATTCTTGTTTGGCGATTATCTGCCATGGGAGATGTTGCCATGACTGTTCCTGTACTTTTAAATCTTGTTAAACAACATCCAGAACTAAAACTAACCATTGTTTCTAAGCCTTTTTTTGAACCTCTTTTTAAAGATATTCCCAGTGTTAATTTCTTTCCTGTTGATGTAAAAAATCGACATAAAGGTTTTGTTGGTTTGTACAAGCTTTTTAAAGAGATTAAAAAACTCAATATTACACATGTTGCAGATCTGCACAATGTTTTACGATCTAAAATTATTCGGTTTTTCTTTCGCTTAACTAATACCCCAACAGCGCAAATAGATAAGGGACGAAAAGAAAAAAAAGAGCTTACCAAGCAAGCCAAAAAGACACGAAAACCTTTAAAGTCTTCACACCAGCGATATGCTGATGTATTTTTTAAACTAGGGTTTCCTATTCAGTTAAGCCCTAATTCTAAAAAGCCTCCGATCATTTCTAAAAAAACTGCTGAACTAACAGGTTCAAAAACTTTATATTGGATTGGCATTGCTCCATTTGCCGCTTTTGAAGGAAAAACGTATCCAATTCATTTAATGAAACAAGTGGTAGAGGAACTATCAAAGCAACCTGTTAAAATCATGTTTTTTGGAGGTGGTAAGGAAGAAATAAATCAACTAGAAAATATAGCAGTTCTATTTCCAAATACAATTAATCTTGCAGGAAAACTCCGTTTTGAAGAAGAGCTTTCAGTTATTTCTCAACTCGATTTAATGATTTCTATGGATTCTGGCAACGGGCATCTTGCCGCTATGTTTGGAGTTGAAACACTCACTGTTTGGGGTGTAACACATCCTTTTGCTGGGTTTGTTCCTTACAATCAACCTAATAAAAATCAAATTCTACCCGATTTAAACAAGTATCCTTTATTGCCTTGTTCCGTTTTTGGAAAGACTGTTTTTAAAGGCTACGAAAAGGTTATGGAGTCAATTCATCCTTCAGACATTGTAGAAAAATCGTTACAAATACTAAATTTGAATGATTAATAATATAAGACAACAATGAAAATTCATCATATACAAAGCACTAATTCTGTTCTCAATAATTTTATAGCAGAGCTGCGTGATATTACAATTCAGATAGATTCCATGCGATTTCGCAGAAATATAGAGCGTATTGGTGAGATTTTGAGTTATGAAATGAGTAAAACTTTTGACTATAAAGCAAAAGAAGTTGTTACTCCATTAGGGAAAAAAGACAGTTTTATCTCAGAACAGCCTGTAATTTGCTCTATTTTAAGAGCTGGGTTACCTCTTCATCAAGGCTTGCTTAATTATTTTGATCGTGCTGAGAACGCTTTTATTTCGGCATACAGACATCATCCTAAAAACGACACTGAATTTGAAATTATAACCGAATATGTTGCAACTCCTAACTTGCAAGATAAAACATTAATACTAGCAGATCCTATGTTGGCAACAGGAAGGTCTCTAGTTAGTGTTTATGAGATTCTAAAGCAATATGGAGCTCCTAAAAACATTCATATTGCTAGTGTAATAGCCGCTCAAGAAGGGATTGATTATATTGCTGAAAAATTTCCTGAGAATACTCATCTTTGGATTGCAGCTATTGATGAAAAACTCACTGAAAAAGGCTACATTGTTCCTGGTCTTGGAGATGCTGGAGACTTAGCTTATGGTTCTAAATTAGAAGTAAAATAATCGGCAGCACAAGGCCTGCAATAATTGCCAACTCTTTTATTAGTTTAGATTTTACAGATTCTATCCAATTTGTAATAACTATTGAAGTAGGAAAGAAAAGAAATTGAATCTCTGCTCCAGTTTTTGGGCTTATCAACAAAATAAATCCTCCCGCACAAATTAAATTAACAGACACCATTGTCCAATACTTTCTGTAATCTCCACTAATACGAAGTACTTTGGGGGTTTTTACTATGTAAGAGAAAATAGTGATTATTCCTGCCAAAATAATAGGAATTTTATACCCCGATTGTAAATACAATGAAATATTCAAGTCTATTTGCCACGAAAAATCTGACAAAAATGAATCAGTATTTCCATTCCAAAAAAGGAAGGAATAGATACAAAATAAAGGCATTAAAAATCCAATTAAAGGAATAATTATTGTTCGCCAACTAGTTTTTTGAAAAACACTATTTGCAGTGTAAATCAGCACAAAAAATATTACTGAAAAGGGTTCAAAAAGAAAAAAAATGCCCAACCAAAATCCACTATCAAATAATTTACTGTAATGGTCTTTTGCGCTTCTAATGCTATACACTCTTCTGAGAAATAAAAGAAGTATTATGTGTTGCAGCAACTTATATTGATCAAAGATTGAAAAAGAGAAAGCTCCAAATAAGACGGCAAAAAACAAAAACCCGTAAGAATTGTATAGAGTTAGCTTATTTTTAAATAGAATAAAGTTGTATATAAAGAATATACCTGAAATTTCTAGCAACAAAATACTAATATCAAAAAAGGAAATAGTATTCTGATTTATTAAAAGGTTTGATAAAAAATAAACCGTAAGAAGTCCAAAAATAATAAGAAAGTTTACAGGGCTAGATTTTCCAAAAAAATTGGCTAACATGATTCGTTTTTATACTTTTGCAGGGTAAATATACTTAAGTTATGACAGCATTGAATATTTTTAAATGGATTGGAGATTTTTTTCAATGGACTTTTAGTGTAACCTTTGAAAAAATTCGTCTAAGTGGCTCAGATTGGTGGACAACTAATGCCATTAATTGGGTTTTCCTTTTTATTCTTTTAGTGCTATTTGCTTATTGGATGAAAGAATCTGCCAAGTTTTTAAGAGAAGGCACAGAAGACTAGTCTAATTTTTTGTTTTGGGAAGCAAAAATAAACTCAAGCGTTTTAAAGAAAACGAAACTTTTTCTAATGTTATTCAACCTACCAGAGAAGAAGTTTTAAATAATTTTCAGCACAAAGGAAAGTGGCACACGTTCTTTAATAACTCAAACCCTATTGTTTTAGAGTTGGGTTGTGGTAAAGGAGAATACACAATCGCTCTTGCACAAAAAAATCCGACTAAAAATTTTATTGGAATCGACATAAAAGGTGCTCGGTTTTGGCGCGGTGCCAAAACTGCAATAGAAGAAAAATTAACCAATGTTGCTTTTGTAAGAACACAAATCGAACTTATTGATTTCATTTTTGATGAAAATGAAGTAGATGAGATCTGGATTACATTTCCTGATCCTCAAATTAAATACAATCGTACAAAGCATCGACTAACCAATCAATCTTTCTTAAAAAAATATTACCATATCTTAAAGCCAAATGGTATTGTAAACCTAAAAACAGATAGTGAGTTTATGCATGGTTACACACTGGGTTTACTACATGGAGAAGGGCATGAGGTTTTGCATGCAAACCATCATATATATAAAAACTTATCTTCCCCAAAAGAAGTAACAGAAACGCAAACGTTTTACGAACAGCAATATTTAGAGCAAGCAAAACCCATAACTTACATTCGGTTTAAACTAAAATATTAGCGCTGTTGTGAACTCTTCTGATAATTTTTTTGAAAAAGTATATGAAGTAGCTCGCCTCATTCCTTACGGAAGAGTAACCAGTTATGGCGCTATTGCCAAATATTTAGGAGCCGCTCGATCTGCCAGAATGGTTGGTTGGGCAATGAACAATTCTGGAAAATACGATGATGTACCTGCGCATCGTGTAGTAAATCGGAAAGGAATACTTACTGGGAAACATCACTTTAGTGGCTCTAATTTAATGCAACAACTTCTAGAAAATGAAGGAATTTCTGTTGTAGAAAATCAAATTCAAAATTTTGAAAGTTTGTTTTGGGATCCTAGCAAAGCACTCAAATAAGTTTTTATGATTCTGCTATAAACAAACAAGATTCACTAGTTTTTCAATGTAAGTTGTAAGCTTTATCTTTGCAGTTTAGAATGAATTTAAAAAGGAAATATGTCTTTTAAAAAACAGGATATATATAACGCGCTAGAAACCATTACTGCGCCAGGAGAAGGAAAAAGTTTGACAGAAAATAATGCCATCAAAAATGTTGTAATTTTTGGAGATGAAGTGATTGTTGATGTAGAAATTAGTAACCCTACATTACAAGCAAAAAAGAAAGTTGAGGTTGAAATTATGAAGGCTGTTCATAAACAGGTGCATCAAAAACTAGATGTAAAAGTAAATGTAACAACCACTCCTCAAGAGAAAAAAGAAAAACCTAATCTAATCCGAGGAAAAGAAATTCCGAACATTCAAAATATTATTGCCATTGCTTCTGGAAAAGGAGGTGTAGGGAAATCTACTATTACAGCTAATTTGGCTGTTACTCTAGCCAATATGGGCTTTAAAGTAGGGGTTTTAGATGCCGATGTGTATGGTCCTTCCATGCACTTAATGTTTGATGTTGAAAAGGAAAGACCTTTATCTGTTAACGTAGATGGTAGATCAAAAATGAAACCTGTAGAAAATTATGGGGTAAAACTACTTTCTCTAGGTTTCTTTACCAATCCAAATCAAGCCGTTATTTGGCGAGGACCCATGGCTTCAAAAGCATTAAATCAACTTATTTTTGATGCAGATTGGGGAGAGTTAGATTTCTTATTAATTGATTTACCTCCTGGCACAGGTGATATTCATTTATCAATTGTCCAAGCTGTTCCTATAACTGGAGCAGTCGTGGTTAGTACTCCTCAAAATATTGCATTAGCTGATGCAAAAAAAGGAGTTGCTATGTTTCAGCAAGAAAGCATAAAAGTTCCTGTTTTAGGAATTGTAGAAAACATGGCTTACTTTACTCCAGAAGAATTACCGAATAATAAATACTACATCTTTGGAAAAGAAGGTGCTAAACATCTTGCAGAAGATTCTGGCACTGCTTTTTTAGGTGAAGTACCATTAGTGCAAAGTATTCGCGAAGGTGGAGATGTGGGGCATCCTGTTGCGTTGCAAAAAAACTCACCATTAGAAAAAGCATTTGACACTATTACAAAGGAAATGGTATCCGAATTAATAAAAAGAAACACTAACTTGCCTCCAACAGAAATAGTACGAATTACTACAATGAGCGGATGTAGCGCTGTTAAAAATTAAAATCGTATGACAACACAAGAAACCCTTGAAAATGTAGAAAAAGCGCTGAGTGAGATTCGCCCTTTCTTAGAGAGCGATGGAGGAAACATTAAGCTCGTATCTATAGAAAACAATATTGTAAAAGTACAATTAGAAGGTGCTTGCACTGGTTGCTCTGTAAACCAAATGACGCTAAAAAACGGTGTAGAAGCAACTATTAAAAAACATGCACCTCACATTCAAGAAGTAATCAATATTGAATAGTTCGCTTTTTATGAAAAACAGATTGTTAAAAAGGAGATATGATAAAACACTCGCCTTTGTTAAAAAGCACACTTCTGAAAAATCAAAAATATTAGATTTAGGAACTGAAAATCCTTTTTCACTTATCATGAAAAATGAAGGGTATGATGTAAAAAACACGAATGGAGAAAACCTAGATATTAATTATTCACCTTACATAAACACAGATGTAGATTATGTAACTGCGTTCGAAATTTTTGAACACATGTTGGCTCCCTTTAATATACTAAGGGCTTTTAAAACAAATAAGCTCATTGCATCAGTTCCTTTAAAACTTTGGTTTACAGACGCATATTGGAATGAAAATGACGATTGGGATAAACACTACCACGAATTTGAAAAAAAACAATTCAATTTTCTTTTAGAAAAAACAGGCTGGGAAATAAAAGATAGTGAAACTTGGACTTCTTCTGATTGGAGAAAAGTAGGTATACGACCTATATTAAGACATTTCACACCTAGATATTATATTGTTTATTGCGAAAGGAAAAATGTTGAATAGTATAGAAAAATGATAAAAACAGATATATTAATTATTGGTGCAGGACCCACAGGGTTGTTTACTGTTTTTGAAGCAGGATTATTAAAACTGAAATGTCATTTAATAGATGCCTTACCTCAGCCAGGAGGTCAATGTTCTGAAATTTATCCTAAAAAACCTATTTATGATATTCCTGCTTATCCAGAAATTCTTGCAGGAGATTTAACTGATAAATTGCTTGAGCAGATTAAATCTTTTGAACCTGGATTTACACTTGGCGAACGTGCAGATACAATTGATAAACTAGACGATGGAACATTTATCGTGACAACTAATAAGGGAACAAAACATCATGCACCTGTTGTGGCAATAGCCGGAGGTTTGGGAAGTTTTGAGCCAAGGAAACCACCTATTTCTAACATCATTAATTTTGAAGATAGAGGCGTTGAATATATTATTCGTGATCCAGAAATCTATCGGAATAAAAAAGTGGTGATTGCAGGAGGAGGAGATTCTGCTTTAGACTGGTCTATTTTCTTAGCAGATGTTGCTTCAGAAGTAACATTGGTTCATCGAAGAAATGAATTTAGAGGTGCTTTAGATTCTGTAGAGAAAGTTCAAGAACTTAAAAATCAGGGAAAAATTAACCTAATAACACCTGCCGAAGTAAAAGAGATTCAAGGAGAAAATCATATAACTGGGGTAAATATTATCAAGGATGGAGATAAGAAAATCACTTTAGAGACAGATCATTTCATTCCGCTTTTTGGGCTTTCTCCAAAACTAGGTCCTATCGCTAAGTGGGGTTTAGAAATCGAAAAAAACGCTATTAAAGTAAATAATGCATTAGATTACCAAACCAACATTCCTGGAATTTATGCCATTGGTGATGTAAATACTTATCCCGGAAAACTGAAGTTGATTCTTTGTGGATTCCACGAGGCAACTTTAATGTGTCAAAGCGCCTATCAGCGTATTCATCCTGATAAAAAATATGTAATGAAATATACCACTGTAGGAGGTGTAGAGGGTTTTGATGGAACTAAAAAAGAAGCACCAAAAGCAGTTGTAAAGAAAATAGAGTAATGTCTGATATTACCATAACAATTACCGATCGAGAAAGTGTTACTCACCAAGTTAAAGCACCTACTGATATGGCCATGAACTTAATGGAAGTTGTTCGCTCTTATGGGTTAGCACCAGAAGGAACAATTGGTGTTTGTGGCGGAATGGCAATGTGTGCATCATGCCAGTGTTACATAAAATCAGATCATAAACTCCCAGAAATGAGTGCTGATGAAGATTTAATGCTTGCTGAAGCTTTTTATGTAGAAGAGAATAGCAGACTGGGCTGTCAGATTCCTATCACTCCAGAACTAAATGGATTAGAGGTAGAATTAGCCCCAGAAAGCTAATAATTGTAATGGTAACGATTAGTTTTCTTTCTATTTTTTATGATATTCTATCGGGTTTTTTGCAAATGCACTTTGTAGTTTTACTTTTGGTTTAATCTTAAAATAACACGATAAACCAGTAATTGATAAGCATATCCATAGTATATCTATGATCAAAATTTCAAATTGATCATTTTTATATGTATTCCACACCCAGTTATTGGAGACTAAGCCATTGGCAACTGGAATCAATAATCCTAAAATTGAACCGAACAATAACGTTACTTTGTTTGTAAAATAATTGTTTCGTTTAAAACGAAAATATATTGTAGCTATAAGCCAAAGACCAAAAAACAACAAGTATATAATCGATTTTTTATGGACTGGATAAAACGCTGGCAACAATTTAACCGCAAGAAAAGATGCGGCTGTTACAGGGTATAATGACAAGCATATCGCCAAATAAATATGACCCACTTTAGTTGTATACAAACGTTGTTTAATAGGTATATTTTTTTTATTTCTAGCTTCTATCCAAATAAGTACTCCAGTAATAATTACAAAACATGTAATTAATGATAATACAAAATACAACAGCTTTATTGAGATTCCTCCAAAATTAGCAAAGTGTAACCTTTCTACAGATTGCTGAATGTCTTCTATATAGTTGACATCATAAGGATCTCTATGAACTTCTGTTATCCCAGATGTAACGTTTAAAGAAATCCTTCCTGTACTTAAAAACTGGTCTTTATCTCTTAGTTCTCCTACCAAAAGATATTTAGCATTGGTTCCCTGATAATTTTTTAAATACAAAGACTTTGGATAAAAATGGTTCCATTGATTAGTAGCGTTTTTTACAAAAGTGTTAATGCTTGGCCGCTCTTTACTAGATTTTGCGATCCATTCATAAGTCTTACGCTCTGGTTGCATATCCTCAGCAAGCTTGTTTTGATCTCCTTTGTATAAAAAATTTGCGGGAATAAGCATTAAAATACTCAAACAAAAATAGGTTCCTGTTACAGCGTATATAAACTGAAAGGGCAGTCCAATAATACCTAAAGCGGTATGTGCTTCTGTCCACACACGTTTTAGCGCATTTTTAGGATTAAAACTATAAAAATTTGAAACGATCTTTTTCCAATGAACAATTACTCCTGTTACAATGGCAAACAAGAAAAATAAGGATACAAACCCTGATAAGTAAACTCCCAAAAAGGGCAACTGTTCTAAAAAATGTAAATAATATAGAAATTCCCCTAAGCTATATCTTTCTTGGTAAGTTGATGTTTCTCCTGAGTGTATATTCACTGCAAAATAGGTAAATCCTTTGGCTGCAGAAGGCACATTTAATGTGTCTTTTGCAGGATTTATCAAAACATAAATATCATCATCATTATTGGTTAAATTAAAGTGAATATCTCTACTTGTTAAATGATGTTTTTTTGATATTTGGCTCAAGATTGTATCAAAATCAATATCTTTTCTGGCTATATTTTGTGAGTGCTTGCCTGTTTCCCATAAACTGATTTCTTCTCTAAATAAAGCAAATGCTCCTGCAAAAAATATAATATATAAAACAACACTTATTATAATACCACTAACTGTGTGTATGTTAAAAAACACATTGTAATTCCTATTACTCATCATACAAACGAATTATATTGGTTACCAAAATAATAGATCACATAAACCAGAACAATAACTGCTGCGTATAAAGCCCAAGCCTTCCATCCATTTTTAAATAAGAAAGGCACAATTAGCAAACCACACCAAACTATATAATGTGTATAAATGGCTGTGATTAACACTTCTTTTGAATATGGAAGCCATAATGCCAGACTCATATGGAATAAAGAAGAGATTATATAACCTCCTAATAAACCTGAAGATATTTTAGCAAATTGCTGCCAAGTAGATTTTGTTAGGTGTTTAGGATTAGCTGGCATAATAAAAAATAAGTTCTGTAGTAAGTAGAATCGTAAACAAGACAATTATATGCTTATAATTAGCAATTCTTGTAGGAGCTACTACTATCAGCAAAGAAAGGATAGTCATTAAGGTTAGTAGCCAAAAAACAATTCCTGTAGCAACTCCTAAGTAAAATATCGCTGTAAAAAACGATACAATCAATAGTGCTAGACCAATAATGTTAGAGCATTTTATATTTTTTTGGAGCCAGAGTTGAAGTTTATTATCACTACTCAAAAATGCCTTTTTTGATGTGTTATACAAAGCAAAACACCCTATAAAAAGAAAGCTAATTGTTATACTGATCATTGTCTTAATTCTATTTTAATTTTTTTAACACTAAAACGCTGGTTTTGTAATCCAGCGTTTTAGATTAATTCAAATAAATAATACTTAACAGTAATACTGATTAAAACTTATATACCAAAGACCCTAAAAAAGCTCTTGGTGCTTGCGGATTAATCGTACTCCAACCCTTATAATATTGTGCATCTGTAATATTATTTGCTTTGATTCCAATCCTGAATTTTTCAGCCTCATAATACAAAGAAGCATTTAATAAGGTGTACTTTGGTAAAGTGAATTGACCCGAGATAGCATTGTTCACAGTTAGATATTCTGAGGCTCCATCAATACCTAACCCTAATCCTAGGTTTTGCAGAGACATTCCTTCTTGAAATTTGTAATCCGCCCAAATGTTATAGAGGTGTTCTGGTCCAGACTCTTCTGGTCTTCTTCCTAATACTGCAATATATTCTGGATTCACTTTAGTGACCTCACTATCATTGTAAGCATATCCAGCTCTAATGTTTAATCCTTCGACAGGACTTGTATTTATTTCTAGTTCTATTCCCTTACTCCTAATTTCGTCTACTATTATAGAGCCTGTTGGCGCGTTGGGGTTTATCGCAAATCGATTTTCTACTTTTATATCATAATAACTTAGCGTTGTGTTTAATTTTCCTTTGAATAAGTTTAATTTAACTCCTCCTTCCAATTGATTTGAGCGTACAGGAGGTCTTGTCATTAAACGTTGATTAGGATCAGGGTTATCAGGATCAATAATTGGATCTACGTTGATAAATCCATTTTGATAATTAGCAAATAAAGATACTTGGTTCAATATAGGTTGGTATACTAAACCAAACTTTGGAGAAAATCTTGTTTGTTCACTATCATCTGTATCATCTAAAAGGTTTCCATCTTGAATAAAATGATCTACACGTAAACCTATCATAGCAGAAAAGTTAGGTGAAAAATTAATTACATCAGACATGTATGCTGCTAGCGTTTTTGATCTTGTTTTTATTCCTGCAGGTGTTGCCCCCTGGAAAAAACCGTCTATAATACTTTTACTCATAGGATATTCAGTTTCAACTACATCCGTAGTAAACGGATTGTCAAATGGAGTACCATCAGGAAGAAAGAATCCGTAAAATACAGGGAAATAAGGGTTCATCGGGTCTTGAGTAATACTATTATCCGTTTGTTTTCTATGTGCAAAATCTAACCCAAGAACCATCCTATTTCGAACATTTCCTATTTTAAAATCACCAATAAAATTTTGTTGAACATTATAATTTTGGATATGTGAATCCTGAATAGAAATAATCCTAGTTAACAAATCTTGCTGAAGCAAAGGCTCAATAAATGGATTGGGTAATAAATATACAGCAGCTCCTTCTATAACAAATTGGTAGTATCCATTACTTTCAGATCTATTACTAGAAAGAATGGTTTGAGATGTCCATTGGTCTGATATTTTATAATCCGCAATAAAACGAGTATTGAATGTAGGGTTTTTTAAGTAAATGTCATTGTTAGTAAATGGTTCATTTATATTCAACCCAAAATCATCAACATTGGTTGATACTAATGGATAACCTCTTCTAATAAAGATCATGCTTGGATTGGTTTGTTTTGTTCTGGAATATTCTAGCCCCACTGAAAAAGTCAATTTATTACTTGCTCTGTAAGAAAAAGATGGTGCAATAAAAAAAGTATTTTTAAATCCAGCATCTTGAAAACTATCTTGTGTTAAATAAGAGGTATTTAATCTAAAATAAAGTCCATCTTTTTCTGATAAAGGAGTATTAATATCTAATGAAATTCTATGTGAGTTAAATGATCCTGCCGTATAAGAAACACTTCCTCCAAAACCTTCATAGGGTTTTTTGGTAACTACATTAATCAACCCTGCTAGAGAGGAAACCGTACTTCCAAATAAAGTTGCAGAAGGACCTTTTAGTACTTCAATACGTTCAATATAAGAAGGGTCTGCAGCACTAAAAGTAAATCCAGGAACTCCATCCACAAGTAGTGGTTGCGCAGTAAACCCTCTAATACTATAATAACCTGTACCATCTCCAGAACGTCCTGTAGCTTCCCAACGTTTGTCCACTCCAGTGGCATTTTTTAAAGCATCGTCAAAATTAGTCACAATTTGAGATTCTAATAAATCTGATGTTATTGTAGAGTAAACTTGGGAGTTTTCTAAATCTTTTAAAGGCAATTTAGCTACATAAGCTGTTTTTTTACGAGAGAACTTATTATTTCTTGAACCAAGAACCACTTCTTGCAGTAACTCATTTCCTTCGTATAAAACCAATTCTAAATTAGAGGAAGGAGTACTTACCGGTATTTCTCTTGTTTTATAACCTATAGAAGACACAGTCAAAATGTACTTACCGTCTTTTACATTGGTTATTGTAAAGTAACCATTGGCATCGGTCTGTGATCCTTTTAATGTCTCTTTTATAAACACACTTACTCCTTCTAATGGTGATTTTGTGTTATCAATAATTCTTCCTTTAATTGTACTCTGAGCTACAGAGCTTACTGTTATAAAAACGATTAGTAGTGTTGTTAATTTTAGCTTCATTTTTTATTTATATTGAAATCGACGCCAAATGTAAATCATCATTGAAAAACATACAATTTTTATTTAGATTTATTTTAAATAATTTTCACAGACGATTTAAAACCATAGAATTAATAACCGAACAATGAATAGCCATTCATTCTTTTACTTATATTTGTAAAGCACGATTATACAGAAACATTGCAAGTAATGTATTGGTTAGAATTACCTGTTTTACTAAAGCTTTTAATCAAGAGGAATCCAGAGTAAATTGTTCAATGTAACAATCAGGAAATTTATCAGTGCATCTAATTACATCGTTTGCACTATTTCGTTAACTTATTATTTAATTAAATCATGCCTTTTTATCATAAACTTGGGAAAATTCCCCATAAAAGACATATTCAGTTTAGAAAAGAAGATGGTAGCCTGTATTACGAACAGTTATTTGGAACCATTGGTTTCGATGGTATGTCTTCCAATCTTTATCATGAGCAAAGACCTACAATGGTTAAAGAAATAAAAAAACAATATTCTGTTGCTCCAAAAATTGCCAAATCAAATAATTTAAAATCTTATCGTTTTCGGGGATTTCAAGTACCCGCTGAAGAAGATTATCTAGATAGCAGAAAAACAGTTTTAACAAATTCTGATTGCAACATCATTCTGGCAGCTCCAAAAAAATCTTTTAGAGATTACTTTTATAAAAACACTGATGCAGATGAGTTGCTATTTATCCATAAAGGATCTGGAAAACTAAGAACTCATATGGGTAATCTAGATTTTAAATATGGAGATTATTTACTAATTCCCAGAGGAATTATCTATCAAATCGATTTCGACACAGAAGATAACAGATTATTTATTGTCGAATCATACAGACCAATATATACACCTAAGAGATATAGAAACTGGTTTGGACAATTACTAGAACATTCGCCTTTTTGCGAGCGAGACATTCGCCAACCACAAGAGTTAGAAACCTACAACGAAAAAGGAGAGTTTCTAATGAAAATTAAGAAACAAGATGAGATTATAGAAATGGTATATGCCTCACATCCTTTTGATGTTGTTGGGTACGATGGATATAATTATCCTTATGCGTTTTCCATCCATGATTTTGAACCTATAACTGGCAGAATTCATCAACCACCGCCAGTGCATCAAACGTTTGAAACAGATGCTTTTGTTGTGTGTAGTTTTGTACCGCGTTTGTATGATTATCACCCAGAATCAATTCCTGCTCCGTATAACCACAGCAATATTGATTCTGATGAGGTTTTGTATTATGTAGATGGTGATTTTATGAGTAGAAATGATATTGATGCAGGGCACATTTCATTGCATCCTGCTGGCATTCCTCATGGTCCACATCCAGGAGCTACTGAAAGAAGTATTGGACAAACAGAAACGCAAGAACTTGCGGTGATGGTAGATACGTTTAAACCTTTAATGGTAACCGAAGAAGCTATGAAAATTGCAGACGAAGATTATCATAAATCTTGGCTGGAGTAATAACAATCAAAAAATCAGAAATCATGAGTAAAGAAATAAAGTCAGTAAACTACGGATTAGAAAAAATATTTGAAGGAGCAGAAGATTTTTTACCCCTTTTAGGAACCGATTATGTAGAATTCTATGTGGGCAATGCAAAACAATCTGCTCACTTTTATAAAACAGCCTTTGGATTCCAATCTTATGCGTACAAAGGTTTAGAAACTGGTTCTACAGAATCAGTTAGTTATGTTTTAAAGCAAGATAAAATCAGATTAGTTTTAACCACACCGTTAAATAGCAAATCTCCAATTAACGATCATATTGTTAAACATGGTGATGGTGTTAAAGTTATTGCATTGTGGGTTGAAGATGCTAAATCTGCTTATGAAGAAACTACAAAAAGAGGTGCTAAATCTTTTATGGAACCCACTGTAGAAAAAGACGAGCATGGAGAAGTTGTAAGAGCAGGTATTTATACTTACGGCGAAACAGTTCATATGTTTGTTGAGCGCAAGAATTATAACGGAACATTCTTGCCTGGTTTTCAAAAATGGGAATCAGACTATAACCCATCTTCTGTTGGATTAAAATACATTGACCACATGGTAGGAAATGTTGGTTGGGGTCAAATGAATAAGTGGGTAAAATGGTATGAGGATGTTATGGGATTTGTAAATTTTTTGTCATTTGATGATAAGCAAATTCACACAGAATACTCTGCGCTTATGAGTAAGGTGATGAGTAATGGAAATGGAAGAATCAAATTCCCTATTAATGAACCTGCCAAAGCAGCAAAACGTTCTCAGATTGAAGAATATTTAGATTTTTATGAAGGCGAAGGTGTGCAACACATTGCTGTAGCTACAGACGATATTATTGAAACTGTTTCTCAGTTAAAGGCGAGAGGAGTTGAGTTTTTACCTCCTCCTCCTCAATCATATTATGATATGATTCCTGAACGTTTAGGAGAACACATGGAAATAATGAAAGAAGATATTTCTAAACTTCAAGATCTTTCTATTTTGGTAGATGCTGATGAAGAAGGGTATTTATTGCAAATATTTACCAAACCTGTAGAAGATAGGCCTACTTTATTCTTTGAGATTATTCAACGAATGGGAGCTCGCGGATTTGGTGCTGGAAACTTCAAGGCATTATTTGAATCTATAGAAAGAGAGCAACAAAAAAGAGGAACATTATAATTTTAAAAATAAAACTAGGAATCAAGTGTTTTTGATAGTAATAACTTGATTCCTTTTTTATCTTTTTATTAATAAATCACATGAAAAGAGAAGAGGTTTTAAAATCCATAGAAGAAAAATACAATCAGTTAGGCGTTCCAGCAGATTCAATGTTAGAAGGTTTGTTGTGGAGTAAACCAATTACGTATTGGGACTATATTCAAACAGACGCACTGTTAGGATTACAAATTCCGAGAACCACTCAACCTGATGAAATGGTTTTTATCATGTACCATCAAGTAAATGAGCTCATCTTTAAAATGATTTTATGGGAAATTGATCAAGTAGCAAAAGTAGATGAAGTAAGCGCAGAAAAATTTACAAAGCACCTTATGCGAATCAGCCGCTATTTTGATATGCTTTGTAGCTCTTTTACTGTAATGGCGGATGGCATGGACCCAGAACAATATCTAAAATTTAGAAACACACTTACTCCTGCTAGTGGCTTTCAAAGTGCACAATACAGAAAAATTGAATTTGCTTCTACCGAACTCATTAACCTAATCGATTCGCGATTTAGAGATACAATAGATAGAAACTCTTCCTTTAAAAATGCTTACGATCATTTGTACTGGCAAGCAGCTGGTAAAAATTATACGACTGGTCAAAAAACTACACTCTTAAAATTATTTGAGAAAAAATATATGGGTGAATTTATTGATTTTATGGAAGATTATAATGAATGTAATCTCTCTAAAAAATTCCAACAACTTCCTAAAGATGTTCAGAAAAATGAAGAACTGGTTAAAGCTATGCGCCATTATGATTACACCGTAAATGTAAAATGGGTATTGGCACATTATAATGCCGCAGGTAAATACTTAGGAGGAAGTGAAAAAGACCTACAAGCAACTGGAGGAAGCAACTGGAGAAAATATTTGCATCCTAAATATCAACGAAGAATTTTTTATCCGTACCTATGGTCTAAAGAAGAACTAGATAATTGGGGCACATTTTAAAATTTTAAATAAACGTTAAAACTACCATCTTTCTGTAAATTCTTTTCCTTTTTAGTACTCTTACTAAATCTTTGTCATGGTTTTTGCGTATGTTTGAAACTATGAAAAAGATAGTTTTACTATTTCTGCTAGTAGCATTCTCTTCTTGTTTATTCTCACAAGAAAGATCAGAACCTATTCCTTTTAAATCTGGAGAATGGCTTCGGTATAAAATGAGTTATAGTGGCTTTTTAAAAGCTGGTATTGCTATTATGGAAGTGTACGAAAAAGAACTAAATGGTAAAAAAGTGTACCATGGTATGGGCTCTGGTTGGACGTCTAAGTTTATTAACTTGTTTTTCAAAGTAAATGATAAGTACCAAACCTATTTTGATAAAGAAACTAATCAACCCTATCTTTTTAAACGAGATGTATATGAAGGAGGTCATATTATTAAAAGAAATACCACGTTTCGTTATTCTGACAACACGGCTATTGTAGAAGATTTTAGGAAAGATACCATACAGTACGTTAAGTTTAACGACGTACAAGATATGATTTCGGCCTTTTATTACTTAAGAAGGCAACAAACTGACGCATTAAAACCAGGAGATATATTAACCGTAAATATGTTTTTTGATGCAGATACATTTCCTTTTCGCTTAAAGCTTTTAAAACGAGAAGTCATTAAAACGTCATTCGGTAAAATAAAAACATTAAAGTTTAGACCTTATGTAAAATCTGGCAGGGTTTTTAGAGCGAATGAAAGCGTTACTATTTGGATTTCTGATGATAATAATAAAATCCCAATTAAAATGAAAGCAGATCTTTCTGTTGGGTCGTTACGAGCAGAACTAAATGCTTTTAAAGGGCTTGCAAATTCATTCCCAATCATATTTGATTAAATTGTATTTTTGCATTTAGAGATGAAGCAAAACAATTTTTTTTTATTAATAAGCCTAGTTTTAATAACAATTACCTTTTCTGCTTTAACAGCCTGTGAAAAGGGTAATGCTTCTGTTGCGCAAAAACAAGAAGAACCTGTTTTAATCAAAAGAATTTCCAGAGTTGTTTATGATTACGGCTACAGACTTAATGATTTTAAAATTATAAAAGATACCATAAAAGACGGAGAGAGTTTTGGTATTATTTTAGATCGTCACCATGTTCCTTACCCAAAAATAAACCAAATAGCAGAGCGTGTAAAAGACACTTTTGATGTAAGAAGAATAAGAGCTGGGAAACCCTACATGATTCTAACTTCAAAGGATTCTACCAAGAGAGCGCAGGTATTTATTTATAAAAACAGCAAAGCAGTAGCAACAATTATCGACTTTAGAGATTCTACCATAACAGCACACAAGCATAAGAAACCAATCAAAATTGTAGAAAGAGAAGTTTCTGGTAAAATTTACTCCACTTTATCTGAATCTATGGATAGCCTTCATTTAAAACCGAATTTAGTATATGCCGTTGCTGATGATATTTATGCTTGGACATTGGATTTTCAAAAACTTCAAAAAGGAGATGAATTTAAACTGATTTTTGAAGAAAAATATATTAACGATTCTGTTTTTGTAGGTTATGGAGATGTAAAAGCAGCTGTTTTTAAGCATAAAGGCCAAGATTTATACGCGTATAAATACATTCCTGATTCTATAAAAGGAATTGCTGAATATTATGATGAAAATGGAGATATGTTACGTAGCCAGTTTTTAAAATCTCCCATAAAATTTCAATACAGGATTTCTTCTCGTTATAACATGCGAAGAAGAATCGCACTTTATGGAAATCGGGTAAGACCTCATAAAGGTACTGATTTTGCTGCTAGAATTGGAACGCCTATTATGAGTACTGCAAGTGGAACCGTTGTTGAATCTGCTAGAAGAGGAGGAAATGGCAACTATGTAAAAGTTAAACACAACGGCACCTACACAACACAGTATCTTCATATGAGAAGCAGAAAAGTTAAAGTGGGTGATTATGTAAAGCAGGGAGACATTATTGGTTGGGTTGGTATGACGGGTAACACAAGTGGTCCGCATGTTTGCTATCGCTTCTGGAAAAACGGAAGGCAAGTAGATCCATTTAAACAAAAGCTTCCTTCTGCTCAGCCTCTTAACAAAAACTTAATGCCTGATTATTTAGAATATATTAGACCTTTAAAAATTCAATTAGATAATATTTCTCAGCAAGAATTAATCATAGAAAACAATAATCTTACGTTTAAAGATTAACCTAATCCATGTCTTTAAAAAATAGTAATCCAACTCAAACAAAAGCTTGGAAAAAGTTATCCGATCACTTTAAAGAATTCTCTTCATTTACCATCCAAAAAGCTTTTAGAGAAAACTCCAATAGAAAAGAAAAATTCAGCCTTTTATACGAAGACTTATCGGTAGATTTTTCTAAAAATAGAATCACTGAAAAAACTATTCAGTTACTTATTCAATTGGCAGAAGAAGTCGGGTTACAAGATGCTATAAAAAGTTATTTTTCCGGCGAAACTATTAATGTAACAGAACAACGAGCTGTTTTACACACAGCTCTTAGAAGTAATGAGAATGACACTTTATTTGTAGATGGAATTGATATTCGAAAAGAAATACAACACACTTTAAAACAAATACAATCTTTTTCTGAAAAAGTAATTTCTGGCAGCTGGAAAGGATATACAGGAAAACCCATTACCGATGTTGTAAATATAGGTATTGGAGGATCTGATTTGGGTCCAGATATGGTTGTTGAGGCGCTTCAATTTTATAAAAATCACCTAAAAACACATTTTGTTTCCAATATAGATGGAGATCATGTTTCTGAAATACTAAAAAAACTTAATCCAGAAACTACATTATTTATCATTGTTTCTAAAACATTTACTACACAAGAAACACTTACTAATGCCAACACGATTAAAAATTGGTTTCTTAAAACAGCTGACTCTAAAGATATCGCCAAACACTTTGTTGCGGTATCTACCAACTTACAAGCAATTTCTGACTTTGGAATAGATTCAACCAATGTCTTCCCTATGTGGAATTGGGTTGGCGGTCGTTTTTCTCTATGGTCTGCTGTAGGCTTATCCATAAGTTTATCTGTAGGGTATGATAATTTTAGACAGTTATTAGACGGAGCTGAAATGATGGATATTCATTTTAAAGAAACTCCTTTTGCAGAAAATATTCCTGTCATTCTTGCTTTATTAAGCATTTGGTATAATAATTTTTTTAATGCAGAAACAGAAGCCATATTGCCTTACGCTCAGTATCTATCCAAACTTCCTGCTTATTTACAACAAGCCATTATGGAAAGCAATGGAAAAGGCGTAGATAGAAACGGAAATGCAATAAATTACCAAACAGGAACCATTATTTGGGGAAGTACAGGAACCAACATGCAACATGCTTTTATGCAACTAGTGCACCAAGGGACTAAACTTATTCCTACAGATTTTATTGGTTACAAAGAATCGTTGCATGGCTTAACAGATCATCATAAAAAATTAATGGCTAATTATTTTGCTCAAATGGAAGCGCTAGCCTTTGGCAAAACAAAAGAAGAAGTTCATTTAGAACTGAAATCTAGCGGGCAAATGAACAAAATTAACCTACTAATGCCTTATAAAGTTTTTGAAGGAAACAGACCTAGCAATAGTATTCTTTTTGAAAAACTAACTCCAAAAAGCTTAGGAAAATTAATCGCACTATACGAACACAAAATTTTTGTTCAAGGTATTATTTGGAATATTTACAGTTATGACCAATTTGGAGTGGAATTAGGAAAAGAATTAGCTAAAAAAATACTTTCTAAATAACCTGCCTACTTTTTGCATTTATTCTTCCTTTTTAGTTAAATATTTATTGTTTTTTTAATTGAAAAAACACTCACTAATTAAAATCTTAATTTTAGCAACAAAACAAGTCACTAAATCTTGTTAAAGGCTTGTTAAACCTTAACATTCGCTTAACACAACACATCGTAAAAACTAAGACTTTTGCCAAGCATTAATAACATTAAAATTTAGTGATGAACAATTTTAAACAATTATTATCTGTAGCAATCTTATTAATATCTGCTACTGTAATTGGACAAACAAGATTAACGGGGACAGTAGTTGACGAAACTAATGAGCCTTTACCAGGTGCTAACGTTATTGAAAAAGGAACGTCTAACGGTACACAAACAGACTTTGATGGTAAATTTACTTTAAACACCAAAGCAAGTTCTGGAGCAATTGTAATTTCTTTTATTGGTTATGAAAAAGTAGAGATTGCTTTTGATGCTTCTAAAACAAATCTAGGAACCATTCAACTAAAAGAAAGTGGTAATCTTTTAGATGAGGTTGTAATTAAAGGAATTATTGATGTTGTAAAAGACAGGCAAACACCTGTAGCAGCATCTACAATTAAAGCGAGAGAAATTCAAGAAAAATTAGGGTCTCAAGAATTTCCTGAAATTTTAAACAATACTCCTTCCGTATATGCAACAAAATCAGGAGGTGGATTTGGAGATGCTAGAATTAATGTTCGTGGATTTTCTCAAGAAAACATGGCGGTATTAATTAACGGAGTACCAGTAAATGACATGGAAAATGGTGCTGTATACTGGTCAAACTGGGCTGGTTTATCTGATGTAACTACTGCTATGCAAATGCAAAGAGGTTTAGGTTCTTCTAAGTTAGCTATTTCTTCTGTAGGTGGTACTCTTAATATAATTACTAAGTCTACCGACTTAAAAGAAGGCGGCTCTGTAACTTCTTCTGTAGGAAATAATGGGTATTTTAAAAATGCTTTTTCTTACAATACAGGAATGAACGAAAATGGATTTGCAGCGTCTTTTTTACTAAGTAGAACTGCGGGAGATGGCTATGTAGATGGAACTCGATTTGAAGGATACAATTATTTTATTGGGTTGGGATTACAAAAAGGTGATCATAACTTCCAGTTTATGCTAACTGGAGCTCCACAAGTACATAATCAAAGAACAACAAGCTTCTTTAATATGGCTACTCTTGCAGATTATATACAATATGGTAAAACATACAATTACAATCACGGTTATTTAAACGGAACAGAGTTTAACTGGAGAAAAAATTTCTATCATAAGCCTCTTACTTCATTAAACTGGACTTGGGATATTAATGAAAATTCTACATTAACTACTTCTGCATATGCATCTTTTGGACGTGGTGGTGGAACTGGAGACCTAGGTAGATTAGGCGGAAGATTTGCGAGTGATAAAGTTTTTAGAGATCCAAACACAGGACTTGTTCTTTGGGATGAGATTGTAAAAGCTAACTCTGGACAAGAAGGCACTTTTAGCAATGGATTTACATATACAAATCCTGTAGATCCAACTACTGGTCAGTTTATAGTAAATGATGATGAGTTGAGAAGTGATGATCTTCCTGCTGGATTAGAGAGAAGAAATGGACTTGTTCGTAGAGCTGGTATTAATTCTCATAACTGGTATGGAGTTTTATCAAACTTCAGCACACAGTTAAATGATAATTTAGCATTAGATTTTGGTATTGATTTAAGATCTTACACTGGAATTCATTACCAAAGAATTGATAATTTATTAGGAGCAGATGGATATCGTGATAATGATGACATCAATAATCCATTAGCTGTACAAACTACAGAGTACTCTTCAACAATAGGGAGTTTGTGGAACGTATTTAAAAGCTCTGATGATGAAGAAAAAGTCACTTATTATAACGATGGAAAAGTGCGTTGGTTTGGTGCATTTGGTCAGTTAGAATATGTAGGAGATGAGGTTTCTGCTTTCGTTCAAGGTGCTGTATCTCAACAAGGTTTTAAAAGAATTGATTATTTCAGATATTTAGATTCTGAACCTGAGCAAGAAACCGATTGGGAAAATATTATTGGAGGTAATATTAAAGGAGGTATAAACTGGAATATTGACGAAAACCATAACGTTTTTGCTAATGGAGGATATTATTCTAAGCAACCTCTATTTGATGCAATTTTCTTAAATAATACAAACGATGTTAATTCAAATCCAAGAAACGAAAAGGTAATAGGTGTAGAGGCTGGATATGGTTATAAAAATGACCGTTTTAGAGCCAATGTAAACCTATATAGAACTAGTTGGAAAGATCGATTTATTTCTATTTCTTCAAGATTTGATGGAGAAAATGCAACTGCTGACATACAAGGTGTTGAGCAAATTCATATGGGAGCAGAGTTAGATTTTGCCTATAACATTACTGAAGATATTACATTTTTAGGTATGTTTTCTTATGGAGATTGGAAATATGGTTCAACAGTATCCGCCAGGTATTTAGATAATAATAATAGCCCTATTTTAGATGATGATAATAATCCTATAGTAGAAACTCTATACTTAGAAGATGTTAGGGTAGGTGATGCAGCTCAAACTACAATTAGACTCGGTTTAGATATTAAACCTTTTGAAAACTTCAAAATTGATTATAATCAACGTTTTGTAGATAGACTGTATGCTAGAATTAATGCAGAAGATTTTGATGATGCTGATCACAATGGTTCTTTACGATTACCTGGTTATGCTTTAGCTGATTTAGGTATGAGTTACAAAATTAACTTAAATAATAATTCTAGATTAAATTTACGTCTAAACATAAACAACTTATGGAATACTGAGTATATCGCTGAATCTGCTACAAACTATGCAGCCGAAGAAGGAGATAGAACTTTCCAAGGGATTAATACAGACAACAAAGTATTCTTTGGTTATGGTAGAACTTGGAACTTTAGCGTTCGTTACAACTTCTAACCTAGAAGATATCAATTATCATAAAAAACCACCTCAAATGAGGTGGTTTTTCTTTTTAAAAAATTAGTACTTTTACCGTAAACTATTATACCAACTCATGTTAAAAACAATTCATTCTTATTGGGCTTATCTTGCACTTATTATTCTTTTGTTAGCTGTTTTTAATGCTATTTTTGCCCTTGCAAAAAGAAGAACCTTTACAAATAAAGATTTACGAATCGGGCTATTTACACTAATTTTTAATCACATTCAATTACTTATTGGTTTTGCTGTTTATTTTTCGAGTCCGTACTTTAAAATGTTAACGAGTAACACCTCAGAAGTGATGAAAAATAGCGAGTTAAGAAAACTTGCTTTAGAGCACCCATTAACTATGCTTATTGCAATTGCTCTTATTACAGTAGGTTGGTCTAGACATAAAAAGAAAACAGAAGATAGAAGTAAGTTTGCTTCGTTTGTAGTTTTTTACGGTTTAGCTCTGGTTCTTGTTTTAGCTATGATTCCTTGGAATCAATGGTTTATTTAGTTGTATTTTGATTAAACTGCTCAGCTACATACTATCAGGTATTTTTGGGATTATCTTAATTCTGATTTTACTTTTTTACCATCCATTACAGTGGATTGCATTACGTATAAGTTACAAGGCTCATAAATTAGTTGCAGATGCTTTAAACTGGACAGTTATTCAATCTTTGTTACTCATAGGTACGCGAGTGGTTTTTAAAAAAGAAACTAATTTACCTAAAAACACAACACTCATCTTTGCAGCGAATCACCAAAGTATGTTTGACATTCCTCCTATTATTTGGTTCTTGCGAAAACATCATCCTAAATTTGTTGCAAAAATAGAACTCGGCAAAGGTATTCCTAGTGTTTCTATTAATTTAAGAGGAAGTGGTGCTGCACTTATTGACAGAAAAGATTCCAATCAAGCGATTAAAGAATTGGAAGAGTTTAGTAAACGAATTCAAAAAAATAATTGGTCTGCAGCTATTTTTCCTGAAGGAACTAGAAGTAGAGATGGAAAGCCCAAACGTTTTTTTACCAACGGATTAAAAACAATTATCAAATATAATCCTGATTCTTATATTGTTCCAATTAGTATCAATAACTCTTGGAAAATATATCGATACGGAAAATTTCCTCTTGGTTTGTTTAGCACAATCCATGTAACAGCCCACGAGCCTATTCCGCTACAAAATCAAGATGTAGACATGGCTTTGCAAAAATTAGAATCAACTATTAAAGAACATGTTATTGTTTAATCGTAAACTGGTCTTTATCGTTTAAAAAACCTAGTTTGTTTCTAATCGCCTTTAATTCCGATTTGCGAAATGTAGCTTTTATAATTCCTTCTTCATTTTCTGGCAGCTCAGAAAGTATTTCTCCTATTGGATTTATAATAGTAGAATGACCTGAGTATTTATGTTTGTTATCATCAACTCCTACTCTGTTTATTCCTACGCTGTAGCATAAATTCTCAATAGCTCTCGCTCTTAAAAGAGTATCCCAAGCAGTAATTCTAGGTTGAGGCCAATTTGCTACATATAACAACACATCATAATTCTCTGTATTTCGAGACCAAACAGGAAAACGCAAATCATAACAAATTAACGGACAGATTTTCCATTCTTTGTAGGTAACAACAAGCTTGTTAGAGCCCGATGTGTACTTTTCCTGCTCTCCTGCTAATGTAAAAAGATGTCTTTTATCGTAGTATTGTACACTTCCGTCAGGAAAAACAAAAACGCTTCTGTTATAAAAAGATTCTTTCTCTTTTATAACCAAACTACCTGTAATTGCAACAGCCTTTTTTTGTGCTTGTTGTACCATCCAATAAACGGATTTTCCTTGCATTGTTTCTGCTACCTTTTCAGGATTCATTGTAAATCCTGTAGAAAACATTTCGGGCAAAACAATTAGATCTGCATTTGAAATCGTGTCTAATTTTTTAGTAAAATGATCTAAATTTCTATCAACATCTTCCCAAAACAGCTCGCTTTGTATTCCTACTACTTCTAAAATTTCTGACATTCTGTAATTCTTCTTTTATCGTTTAAAATTACGCAGACTATTTGTAAATTGGTTTGAAATTTTTAAAAATGCAATCTTTTATAGCACAATGTATTGATAGTATTCTTTCCAGTCATAAGCACTTAGAAGATGTTGTTATTGTGCTTCCTTCTCAAAGAGCCAAAGTATTTGTAAAAAAAGAGTTGACTTCTAAAATGACTGTTGGATTTTTACCCCGAATCCTAAATATTGAAGAGCTTATTAGTGAGGTTTCTGGTTTTGAAAAGATTGATACCATTCAGCTATTATTTTACTTTTATAAGGTATATCAATCAATAGAAACAGAGTTTCAAGATTTTGATGCATTTTCTAGCTGGGCAGTTACTGCTTTACAAGATTTTAATGAAGTAGATCAATACTTAATAAATGCCAACGACTTTTTCGCCTATTTACGAGATATTAAACGAATCCAAAAATGGTCTGTAGAAAATACTGCTTCGGAAACGGAGTTGGTTAAAAGTCATTTTTCTTTTATGGAAAAACTAGGCAATTATTATCAAGGGCTTTACTCAGAAATGGTTAAAAATAAAAAAGGATACCAAGGTGTTCTGTACAGAAAAGCCATTGAATTTTTAGACGTTTATTTACACAAAAATGCTTCTCAATCTTTCTATTTTATAGGTTTTAATGCACTTACAAAAGCAGAAGAAACTTTAATTCAGCGATTTTTACAAGAAGGTAATTCTGACATTTTTTGGGATATTGACAATACTTTTTTAGAATCGAATCATCAAGCTGGACAGTTTATCAGAAAATACAAAAAAGAATGGTCTTTTTACGAAAAAAATACCATCAAAACAATTAGCAACAACTTTATAAAGCCTAAAAAAATTACTGTTATAGGCGCTACTAAAAATGTAACACAGTGTAAAGAAGTCGGCTGTATTTTAAATACCATTCCAGATTACAAAAACACAGCGCTTGTTCTGGGAGATGAAACACTATTGCCTGTAACTCTAAATTCAATTCCAAAAAAAGTAGAGGCAATTAATATAACAATGGGATATTCTTTAAAAGATGTGCCTATCTATTTGTTTATTAAAGATTATTTTCAATTATACACAACACAAGAAGTTTTTGGAAAGCAAGATGCGTTTTACCACAAAGCATTCATTCGGCTGTTAAAAAACCCAATTGTTCAAGAAATCGCTAACCCTACAGAAAAGCAAATTATTGACCATTTTATTGATGAAATTATAGATCAAAATATTTCTTTTATTCCTGTTACAGACATTTCTAATCAGTTTGAAGAAAGTGTTTTAAAAAACTTGTTTTTCGCTTCTATTTCCGTTTCTCAATTTATAGAACAAATCCTTGCTTTTTTTATTCAAATAAAAGACGCTGTTTCTACAATTGAAAAAGAATACATTTTCCGATTTTACAATGCTTTTATTCAGCTTAAGAATTTAAATGATGAATATGCTGTGTTTGGCAATTTAAAAACATTGTATCAATTTTTTCAGCAGATTGTTTCAAACGAAAAACTATCTTTTCAAGGAGAACCTTTAAGCGGCTTACAATGCATGGGCGTTTTAGAAACAAGAGGATTAGATTTTGAAAACGTAATTATTACTTCTGTTAATGAAGGTGTTATTCCTAAAAACACAATAAACATAAGCTTTATCCCTTTTGATGTAAGAGTGCAGTTTGGATTACCAACATATAAAGAAAAAGATGCCATTTTTTCGTATCACTTTTTTAGACTTCTACAAAGAGCCAAAAACATTTATCTGTTATATAATACAGAAACGGATAGTTTTGGCAAAGGAGAAAGAAGTCGATTTATTGCTCAATTAGAACTCCTACGATCTGATATTGAATACAAAGTGGTAAGTCCTCTTATTCAAACCACTAAAAACGAGCCAGTAACAATTGAAAAAGATGAAAGAACAATTGAACTACTAAAACAACAAGCACAGAAAGGATTTTCTGCCTCTGCTATTGGCGCTTATCTATACAACCCAATTGATTTTTACAAACAAAAAATCTTACGTTTTCAAGAAAAACAAGAGGTAGAAGAAACCACAGCTGCAAACACAATGGGAAGCATTGTACATGGTGCATTAGAAGAATTGTATAAACCTTATTTAGGAATCGTTTTAACGCCTAATCATTTTAGCGAAATGCAACAAATGGTAAAGGAAATTGTGAATTTTCTTTACCCTAAATACCTTAAAAAAGGAAATTACAAAACAGGAAAAAATAAGCTGATTTACGAAGTAGTTTGCGCAAATATTAATCGTTTTTTAAAACAAGAAAAGGAGCTCGTTAAAGCAGGGAACACGCTTAAGGTGTTAGAAGTAGAAAAGCAATTAATGGCTACTTTTCAAATTCCTGGATTTGATTTTCCTTTTAATTTTTATGGAGAAATTGATAGAATAGACAAGCTGAATGGCATAAAACGGATCATAGATTATAAAACAGGTTTGGTTACTGCTACCAACATGAAAATTCCTGAAAACTGGCAACTAAACGATTATAAATACAGCAAAGCCATTCAAGTGCTTTTGTATGCCGCTATGTATACGCAAAAACAACCAACTCAAAAAACGATACAAGCAGGGAACATCTCTTTTAAAAACCTAAACACAGGCTTTTTACCACTCTATTTTGAAAGCGATAAACAAAACGATATTACAGAAAAAAAACTAGCTCAATTTTTATTAAGCCTATCAACTATTTTAAAAGAAATGTTTGATAAAACAATCACTTTTAAAAATAATAGTTTAATAAATTAACTATAGTTAATTTATTTTATATAATTTTTTAATACTTTTCGTCATATTAACTTAAAATTTTTGTGTGATGAAACAAGTATTTATTATTATTGCCGTAGCTCTTTTTATGGGCTGTTCTCAAGAAAATTCTGATTTTTTTGAAGAACAAAATCTTATTAAAGAAGCTAACAAAGTTGAAAACAACGGCAATTTACAAACAAGAGCTGCAGATGGTCCTTCCGAATCTGATTGTTGGGAGATTTGGTGTGAAATAAAGGAACATGAAAGGCTTATAGGCATCTATAATAGCGCCATCCAAAAAATATACAATAATGCTGGAGTTGGGAACAGGGATGATTTACATCCTGTTGAAGAAGATCTAGTAATGCGATACGAACAAGATATATATAGAGAAGAAAGACAACTACAGCTTAAAGAAAGATTATATATGGATTGCATTGAGTATGCAAATATGGAGTAATTAAAGGCCTCAAGAATAGTAACGCATTTAAAAATACGTTACTATTCTTTTTTTAATTTTAATCTTATTCTTTTTTCTAAATTTAAAAGATTTCTAATTTAAAACCCCAACACAATGAAAAACTTACTTTTAATCATTATGCTTGCTTTTTTAGCAGGTTGTTCTCAAGACGATTCAACTCTTTTCCTAGAAACAAACCATTTAGAAAAAGAGATTGAAAAATCAAAAAAAATTAAAGCAGAATTACAAGCAAGAGACAATGATGCATGTTATGATAGGGTTATCACACAGATAACATCCGTGACAGGCCAAATAACAAGTCTTCAAAATACAATTAATAATCCTGATCCTATTCATGACAACGAAAGCACTTTGGTTAGAGATCGCGAAAGATTAAGAGAGCTTGAGGAACAATTAGAATGTCTTATTATGTTTGATTTAGAAGCCTGCGCTGTTGAGTAAAGTGGAGCATATCGGATTCGAACCGATGACCTCTACGCTGCCAGCGTAGCGCTCTAGCCAACTGAGCTAATGCCCCTTTTTATTGAGAACTTAAAATAAGCATGGGAATGGTGCAGTGAAATTCAGATTTTAGAATGCTGTTCTTTTCCCATAGCTTTTGAAAAAAACCACGCTTGCGTCTAAAAACACACAACAAATCAGGATTGTTTACTTGAAAATGCTCTAAAACTCCCTGAAAAATAGTCATGTTTTCTGTAGTACTAAATGTGTTTTGCATAGTGGTTAGCGAATCATCTATAACAGAATCTTCTTCAGTGTAATCAGGTGTTTTTACCAGCAGTAAATTTACCTTTGTTTGAAATGAATTAACTATTTCATGTAACGGTTTTACAATCTCTTTGTTTTCTATTTTCCCTGACTTAAAAGCCATTAATGCAACCGAAAAAGGGCTAAATGTATAATTCTCTGGAACGACCAAAACCGGAATATTGGTGTTTTTAACAATGCTGCCAGAAGTACTTCCTAAAAACACTTCTTCTTTTATAGAATTACTTTTATTACCAACAACAACCAAATCAACACCCAATTCTTTTTCAATAATAGAAATACTACTTGCTGTAGAACCTTTTGCTGAGATAATTTTTACATCTACATCTTTTACATCTACTTGGTCTACAATAGATTTTACATATTCTTGCGTTTCTCTAGAAACAATTTCTTCTACATTAATTATTGTTCCTGCTCTAGAAACAACATTATACGCTCTAAACACAAAAATATTGGCTTCTATCTTAGATGCCATATCAATTGCATACTGCAAGGTATTAACAGCATTTTCTGAGGAGCCAATAAGAACAAGAATGTGTTTCATTGTGTGTAAACTTTAATTCTAGAAAATTACATTTTTTCTCGCACAAAGCTACATTTTTTTAATCAAAGCACACAGAGGATCGTTTTGCAGAGTTGTACTTTTGTAGCCCAATAATTTTTTGTGTCAACAACAGATATTAGCTTTAAACGAATTAATTCGCTTGCAATTCCGGCTTTAATAGCAGGCATTGCAGAGCCTTTACTATCTATTACAGATACGGCAATTGTTGGTCATATAGAAACCAATTCGGCAGAAAGTTTAGCGGCTGTTGGTATTGTTGGCGCATTTATTTCTATGCTAGTTTGGGTTTTTGGACAAATACGAAGTGCTATTTCTTCTTTGGTTTCTCAATATTTAGGAGCCAATAAATTAAACGAAATCAAATCACTTCCTGCTCAAGCTATTGCTATTGCTATTGCTGGAAGTATTGTTGTTATTCTTGTTACTTATCCGTTTGCAAAACAGATTTTTTCTTTTTACAATGCATCAGGCATTATCTTAGACTATTCAGTTTCCTACTATCAAATTCGGATTTTTGGGTTTCCTTTTTCTTTATTTGTTTTTGCTGTTTTTGGAACATTTAGAGGATTGCAAAACACACTGTATCCAATGGTTATTGCTATTATGGGAGCTATACTAAATGTTATTTTAGATATTGTTTTAGTCTATGGAATAAAAGGTGTGTTTCCTCCTCTAAATATAGAAGGAGCAGCTTATGCAAGCGTAGTTTCTCAAATCGCAATGGCAATATTAGCAGGAATTTTAATGATCTATAAAACTCCTATTTCCCTAAAAATCAAAATGCCCTGGAATCCTGAAATAAAAAGATTATTGGGGATGGTAATTAACTTATTTATCAGAACCTTATTCTTAAATCTTGCCCTGTATTTTGCCACTTCTTTCTCTACAGAGTATGGAAAAGAATATATTGCCGCATATACAATTGGCATTAACCTTTGGTTTTTAGGTGCTTTTGTAATTGATGGTTATTCAAGTGCAGGAGACATTTTGGCAGGAAAATTATTAGGTGCAAAAGAATATAAAACGTTAATAAAATTAGCAGTCAGCTTATAAAATATGGACTAGCAACAGGGTTTATAATAGCTGCTATTGGGTTTTTGTTTTACAATTATGTTGGTGGTTTGTTTGTAAATGACATTGACGTACAAAAAGAGTTTACCAATGTGTTTTGGATCATATTAATTATGCAACCAATATGCGCACTTACTTTTATTTTTGATGCTATTTTTAAAGGAATGGGAGAAATGGCATTTTTAAGAAACTTACTGTTTTTTGCTACTGTTGTTGTTTTCGTTCCGTTTATATTTCTTTTCGATTTTTTAGATTATAAATTATATGGAGTTTGGTTTACATTCATGTTGTGGATTGTAGCTAGAGGCCTCCCGCTAATTATCAAATTCAGGAGAAAGTTTTTACCACTAGTTGAAAAGAAGTAATTTTGGCAAAATTCCATTATGAGTTCAGATACAACACACGGAAGTTTATACACACAAATCAACAATAAAATAGCAACGGTAGAGTTTGGTCATCCAGCCAGTAATTCTTTTCCTAGTATATTACTAGATCGATTAACAAATGAACTCGATGAGTTATCAAATAATGATGCTGTTTCAATTATTGTTTTAAAATCAGAAGGTGATAGAGCTTTTTGTGCAGGCGCTTCTTTTAATGAACTCACCGCTATTACTTCTTTAGAAGAAGGAAAAGCTTTTTTCTCTGGCTTTGCCAATGTGATTAATGCAATGAGAAGGTGCGGTAAACTCATAATAGGCCGTATTCAAGGTAAAGCTGTTGGTGGCGGAGTGGGTTTAGCAGCGGCTTGCGATTATGCTTTAGCAACAGAGCACGCCTCCATAAAACTATCAGAATTAACTATTGGAATTGGTCCTTTTGTAATTGCTCCTGCTGTTGAACGAAAAATAGGATTATCAGGGTTGTCAGAGCTAACTATAGCAGCAACTGAATGGAAAAGTGCCTATTGGGCAAAAGAAAAAGGATTATTTGCAAAAGTTTTTGAAACTGTAGAAGAGTTGGATAAAGAAATTGACTTGTTAGCCAACAACCTTGCATCATACAACCCAGAAGCGTTACACAAAATGAAGAAAGCGCTTTGGAGAGGAACAGAAAACTGGAAGCAATTACTAACAGAAAGAGCCGAAGTTTCAGGTAAATTAGTATTATCTGATTTTACCAAAAAAGCACTACAAAAGTTTAAGAAATAATGAGTACAATTAGAATTACTAAGCAGTTCAATTTTGAAACGGGTCATGCACTTTATGGTTACGATGGTAAATGCAAAAATGTTCATGGACATAGCTACAAGTTATCTGTAACAGTAGTTGGAGAACCTATAAAAGATAATTCTCATGTAAAATTCGGAATGGTAATTGATTTTTCGGATCTAAAAAAAATTGTGAACGAAGAAGTGGTAGATGTATTTGATCATGCCACGGTATTTAATAAAAACACGCCTCATATAGAACTTGCCAAAGAATTAGAAGCAAGAGGACATCATGTTTTATTGGTAGATTATCAGCCAACTAGTGAAATGATGGTAATTGATTTTGCAAAAAAAATAAGAACTCGGCTTCCTAAAAACATTAAGCTTTACTCAATAAAACTTCAAGAAACAGAAACATCTTTTGCAGAATGGTATGCAAGCGATAATTAAAATAATCAATGCTTAAAGCACTACTCAAAATATTTAAAAGACAAAAAACTGTGCAGTCAAAAGATGATTTAGTAAAGCTCAATAGTTTAAAAACAAAACAAAAATTACTTACAGAAAAATTAGAAGCAAAAAAAGCTAAGATTAAAGAACTACAAAACACATTAGAAAACAAAACCTATGTGCGTAGAGAAGCTTATGAATTTTTTGATTTTCTAAGTTTTACAAATCGTACAACAAAAGAAGAAGTTACTTCTCTATTAGGAGATCCTATTTTTGATCCTAAGATAGGGAGCGAAGATATTGGAATAAACTATAGTGATAAATTATTCTTTACTTTTTGTAAAGATTCTAAAAAATTGCAATCTGTTAGAATCTTTGCTTATATCGATTATCGTTTATGCAAAGAGTACCTTAATGATTTTGTTGGGTTTTATGACCATCGTGTTGATTTTATAGGGAAAAGTAAAAAAGAAATTCTTACGCTTTTTGGCACACCGTATACTGATGATTCTTATACTTTTAAGTATCGTTACCACAATATGTATGTTACATTTGGGTTTGAAGAAGAAGAATCTGAAGAAAAATGTGTAGAGATTTTTGTTCGATATCCTTTAAAATCAGATAATTCAATACCCTATAAAGAAGCCAGAACTATTGCTGAAAATCAAAATTTAAAAAACTCCAAACGTTATTACACAAAAGAAATAACTAAACTAAATACCGAAAATCATCAATTAACTCAAGAATTAAAGGAGTGTGAAAATCAAATAAAAGAATTAGTAAATACTCTACAAATTAACAGCAATAAATATCCTCGTAGAGAAGCTTACGAGTTTTTTAATCTTTTAGGATTTACTGATGAAACAACAAAAGATGACATTATTAATTGTTTAGGCGAACCTTCTTCTTGGGCATGTACCGAAGAGGATATGTATTTTACAATGATGATTTATAGCGATGGTTTGTCTTTTATGTATTATAAAAACAACAACTTTTTAATGGCAACCGAGATTTCTTGCCAAATTAATGATGATGCTCCTAAGAGATACTTAAAAAACCTTGGCATAGATGATTCTCGAATTAATGAGTTTCTAGGAAAAAGCAAACCTGAAATATTAAAAGCGTTTGGAACACCTACCTATAGTAATTCCTACATAACTTATGTATATGATGATTTTGAAGTTGGTTTTTGGTTTGACGGAGATGATAAAAACAAAATGTCTATAAGGATAGAGTACTTCTCAAAATACGAAAGCTGATTTTTTATAAAAAACTGATTTAAATGGAGTCAAAAGATGATTTTGCAAAACTTAATGGCTTAAAAACAAAACAAAAACTACTTACAGAAAGATTAGAAGCAAAAAAAGCTAAAATTAAAGAGTTGCAAAATACATTAGAAAACAAAACTTATGTTCATAGAGAAGCTTACGAGTTTTTTGACTTTCTAGGTTTTACCAATAAAACAACAAAAGAAGAAATAATTTCTTTGTTGGGAGAACCTGATGAATATGTTTATAAACATAAAAGTGTTTATTTAGATTATAAATGTTTGTCTTTCAGATTTCTTGAAGAGTCTTCTTTTTTATTTTCTATTATGCTTCTCGCTTTCGTTATGGATTTTAAGGATGAGCTTAACAATATGGGTTTATATGACTACCGTGTTGATTTTATAGGAAAAAGTAAAAAAGAAATTTTAGAACTTTTTGGCACACCTTCTAATGATAATTCATACTCATACCAATATCTTTATCACAACGCATATGTTATTTTTGATTTTGGAGAAGGTAAATCTGGAGAAGAATGTGATGAAATTAGTGTTCAATATCTTCAAAACAAAAATGAATCCCTTTCACATAAAAAAACTAAAACTATTGCCCAAAACCAAAATTTAAAAAACTCCGAACATTATTACACAAAGGAAACAACTAAACTAAATACCGAAAACCTGCAATTAATTCAGAAGCTTGAGCAGTGTGAGAACCAGATAAAAGAATTAGTAAATGCCATACAAATTAACAGTAATAAATATTCACGTAGAGAAGCCTGCGAACTTTTTGATCTTTTGGGGTTTACTGAAAAAACAACTAAAGAAGATATTATCAATCGGATAGGTAAACCTTCTTCTTGGGCATGCACAGAAGAAGATATAAATTTCACTATGATGATTTATGGAGATGATTTGTTCTTTATGTACTACAAAAACAATCATTTTTTAATGTCAACAGAGATTTCTTCTCATATTAATAATGATACTACTAAGAAGTATTTAAAAAGTTTAGGCATAGATGATTCGCGAATTAATGAGTTTCTAGGAAAAAGTAAATCTGAAATACTAAAAACATTTGGAACTCCGGCCCATAACTATTCTTATATAACTTATCCATATGATGGCTTTGAGGTCTCGTTTTGGTTTGGTGGAGACAATAAAGACAAGATGTCTATAAGAGTAGAATATTTCTCAAATTATGAAGATTAATTTAAATGGGAAAAAAGCTGCTTTTTGAATTGCTACGCCAGCTGTGCTTTTGTATTTAGCAGAGTTACGCTTAAACGTTTTCAACCAACTGCTATGTTTTGTTTATAAAGATCCATTAAAATTATTCATTGTATTAGCAATACCATCTGTTCCAAAAGCAACTGCTGCTTTTACAGAAAAAGGTATTCGTTCTATCAACAAGCTTTCTTCTTCTTTACTCCATTCTCCTAAAACATAATCTACCTGTCTTCCTCTTGAAAAGTTATTCCCCACACCAAATCGAAAACGCGCATATTTTTGAGAGTTCAGTTTTTCTTCAACATCTTTTAATCCGTTGTGTCCTCCTGCACTTCCTTTTGCTTTTATTCTGATAGTACCAAAATCAATATTAACATCATCTGTAATTATTAAAACGTCTTCTAATAGCACTTTTTCTTTAGTCATCCAATGTTTTACTGCTTTTCCACTTAAATTCATATATGTGCTTGGTTTTAACAGTATAAACAGTTTTCCTTTAAACCGGAAGTGTGCTATATCACCAAGCTTATCAGTTTCAAAAGTTGTTTGATGCTCGCTTGCTATAGCATCCACAATTTGAAAACCAATATTATGACGGGTATTTTTATACTTTTCTCCTACATTTCCCAAACCTACTAATAAGATTTTCTTCATTTGGTTTTCTTTTTTACGATTTAATAGACTTTTTAAAAAGCTCATTACAACAAGAAAATAAAAAAAGCGCTACAAATGTAGCGCTTTACTTCCAAGATATAATCTTTTCTATTCTTCTGCAGTTGTTGCTGGTGTTTCTTCTTCTGCACCTGCGCTTGCATCATCCTCTTCATCTATATCATCTTCTACTGCATTACGAGACGTTCTTACTTGAACAACAACCGTATTATCTGGATGCATAAATGTATAATCGTCATTTAATAGCTCAGTGATGTATAGTTTGTTTCCTATTCTCAATTTAGAGATATCTGCATTGATAAAATCAGGTAAATTAGCTGGTAATGCTTTTACTTTTAACTTACGGTTTGTAAAACGTAAAGAACCACCATTTAAAACTCCGGGAGAAGTCCCTACTAATTTTACTGGAATGCTCATAGTTACCTCTTTATCATCAAATAACTGATAAAAATCTACATGCAAAATTTTATCTGTTACTGGATGAAACTGAATGTCTTGCAAAATAGCTGCAAATGTTTTTCCGTCAAGTTCAATCGCTGCAGTGTATACGTTTGGAGTGTACACCAAGTTTTTGAACACTTTTTCTTCTGCTGAAAAGTGAATTGGCTTGTCTCCTCCGTATAACACGCAAGGAACCTTTTCAGCATTACGTAAGGCTTTTGTTGATACCTTGCCCACGCTTTCTCTTTGAGATCCTTTGATTGTAATTGATTTCATTTACTTATTTAATTATTATAATAAAAACTGATCGCTGATGGATGTATTGGTTTGTACCTTATGCATCACATCCGCGAATAAGGGCGCGCAAGATACGACTTTTATTTTAGAAATATCCTTTTTTAAAGGAATTGTGTCTGAGACAATTAACTCGGTTAATTTTGATTTTTCAATCTTTTCATACGCATTTCCTGAAAGGATTGGATGCGTACAAATTGCCCGAACGCTTAACGCTCCTCTTTCCATCATTAAATCTGCTGCTGTTGTGAGTGTTCCTCCTGTATCAATCATGTCATCAACAAGAATTACATTCTTTCCTCTTACATCTCCAATTAATTCCATTTTGCCAATTACATTGGCTTTTTTTCGTTGTTTATAACAAATCACTACGTCTGACCCTAGAAACTTAGAGTAAGCATATGCTCTCTTAGAACCTCCCATGTCAGGCGAAGCAATTGTCAAATTATCTAAATCCAATCCGTGGATGTACGATAAAAAGATAGTTGATCCAAAAAGATGATCTACTGGCTTTTCAAAAAAACCTTGAATTTGATCGGCATGTAAGTCCATGGTCATAATTCGTGTAGCTCCAGCTGCCTGCAAAAGATTTGCGACTAATTTTGCCCCAATAGCCACCCTAGGTTTGTCTTTTCTATCTTGCCTTGCCCAACCAAAATAAGGCATTACGGCTGTTATGTGCCTAGCAGATGCTCTTTTTGCGGCATCAAGCATCAACAGCATTTCCATTAAATTATCTGCAGTAGGAAATGTTGATCCGATAATAAAAACGCGTCTTCCTCTAACAGATTCTTCAAAGGCTGGCTGAAATTCGCCGTCACTAAAATGAGTTATTTTTACTTTTCCTAGATCGGTTCCATATTCTTTGGCAATTTTCTCAGCTAAAACAATACTTTGCTCGCAAGCAAAAAGTTTGGGTTCTAATTG
This sequence comes from Bacteroidia bacterium, assembly GCA_030428865.1. GTDB lineage: Bacteria > Bacteroidota > Bacteroidia > Flavobacteriales > Flavobacteriaceae > Polaribacter. Next base: position 53,127 of record JAUIEK010000001.1, read on the forward strand.
ATTGTAGGACATGTGGTTTTGTTTAGTTATGTGTTGTTTTGGAACCACAAAAATAAATTTATTTTGTGAGTTTTTCAGAATCATTTACAGTCTTTACAAGAAAATATTTTCATAGATTTGCAGTCCTACTAGCCAAAGTGGTGGAATTGGTAGACACGTTGGATTCAAAATCCAATGCTGGCAACAGCGTGTGGGTTCGAGTCCCACCTTTGGTACAAAGCTGCTTAAAAGCAGCTTTTTTGCTTCTATTTATGCTTTCAAACCAAAGGCTTTTCTATATTTGAAAGATTCTAAATCAATATTTCAATGGATAATTTTATTCTTTACTTTAAAATGGGACTAAATCATGTGCTCGATTTTAGTGCTTATGATCATATTCTATTTTTAATTGTTTTATCTGTAGTTTATAGCTTTAACCAATGGAAAAAAGCACTTTGGTTAATTACCTTTTTTACGATTGGTCATTCTATAACTCTGGCCTTAGCGGCTTATAACATTATCAATGTAAGTATCAATTTAGTTGAGTTTCTAATTCCTGTAACTATTTTTGCTACTGCTTTTATGAATATTATTCGCGCCAATAAAGCTTCTTCTGGAAAAGAACAACTCAATTTGTTTTTCGCACTACTTTTTGGCTTGGTTCATGGCTTAGGGTTCTCTAACTACTTTCGATTGATGATTGGTAAAGAAGAAGATAAAATTTTTCCCCTTATAGAATTTGCTTTAGGCATAGAGGTTTCTCAAATAATTATTGTGTTAGCTATATTAATTGTTGCGGCACTTCTACAAGGCTTTTTTAGAGTTTCAAAAAAAGATTGGGTATTGGTTTGTTCTGCCGTCGTATTAGGAATTACAATCCCTATGATTCAAGAGCGTATATTTTGGTAAAACCTTAACGACGCATTTTCTTATTTCTGTGTACTTTTGCTGCCTATGGATTTGAAACAGCTTAAATATGACAAAGCTTACTTACGCATGGCTTATGAGTGGGGTAAATTATCACATTGTAAAAGAAAACAGGTAGGCGCACTTATTGTAAAAGAAAGGATGATTATTTCTGATGGTTACAATGGTACTCCAACAGGTTTTGATAATTGTTGTGAAGATGAAGATGGCATTACTAAGTGGGAAGTACTTCACGCAGAAGCAAATGCAATCTTAAAAGTAGCAGGCTCTACTCAGTCTTCTCAAGGAGCTACTTTGTATATTACGCTATCTCCTTGTAAAGAATGTAGTAAGCTAATTCATCAAGCAGGAATAAAACGTGTGGTTTACTCTCAAGCATACAAAGACACAAGTGGTTTAGATTTTTTAGAAAAAGCAGGTGTAGAACTTTTACATGTACCTAATGAATAAGAAAAATCTCCCTATATATTTATCATTAGCTACCATTTTCGGAATCCTAATTGGCACCTTTTTTAGTGGTGGAGAAGCCTTTACACTCAACTCAAATACTTCTAACGAAGCAAAAATTAAACGATTGCTAGAATACATTGAAAGAGATTATGTTGATGATGTAAATACAGAAGATTTACTAGATGAGGCCATTACTCAAATGTTAGGAAAACTAGACCCTCACTCTGTTTATATTCCAAAAGAAAGCTTACAGGCAATTACAGAAAATATGCAAGGAAACTTTGTAGGGATTGGGGTTCAGTTTCGAATCATAAATGACTCCATTACAGTTATCCAACCTATAAAAGGAGGACCAAGTATTCAGGCTGGAATTAAAGCAGGTGATCGTATTCTAATTGCAAATAATGACACACTGTATGGTAAGAAGTTAGCCAGTTCTCAAGTTCCTAAGTTTTTAAAAGGAGAGCCTAATACAACAGTATCTCTTCAGATATATCGTAAAACCAATGATTCTTTATTTACAGTTGAACTTGTAAGAAATAAGGTTAATATTAAAAGTGTTGACCTTGCCTATATGCTTAACGATCACATTGGTTATATAAAACTAGATCGTTTTGCCAGAAATACGTATTCTGAATTTAAAGCTGCTCTAAATAAGCTTTTAGACCAAGGAATGAAAAATTTAGTGCTTGATTTAAGAGGAAATGGTGGTGGATACATTGATATGGCAACAAGCATTTTAGATGAGTTTTTGGAGGACGGCAAGCTGATGGTTTACACCAAAAACAACAAAGGAGCAATTCAAAAATCATTTGCTACTGATAAGGGTGATTTTGAAAAGGGCAATTTATATGTTTTAATTGATGAAAGCTCAGCTTCTGCATCAGAAATTGTAGCGGGTGCTCTACAAGACAATGATAAAGGAACTATTATTGGGCGGAGATCTTTTGGTAAAGGATTAGTTCAGGTTGAAATGGGTTTGGGAGATGGATCTGCTGTGCGGCTTACAACAGCAAGATATTATACGCCAACAGGTAGATCAATTCAAAGACCTTATGATAAAAATGGAGATAACAGCTACTATAAAGATTATCAAAATAGAATTCAAAGCGGCGAGTTAGTTAATGAAAATAACATTCCCGTTGCAGATTCTCTACAATTTAAAACACCAAAGGGAAAAGTTGTTTATGGAGGTGGCGGAATTATTCCTGATGTCTTTGTGGCTATTGACACAACTTCGTATCTAGGTAATTTCTATTTCAGAACGGCTAATAGTTTTGCTTTTGATTATGTAGACAGCAATCGAAAAAAATTAACAAGTCAGTGGAAAATAGATGATTTTCTCAAAAATTTTGATGCAAGCAATACTGTTTTTAACGAATATCTTAGCGGGATTAAGGACTTAAATCCTTCATATAAAACGCAAATTGTTTTAAAAAAATATGTAAAAGCTTCTATTGCTAATGAGCTTTTTGGCGATGTTGGTATGTACAAAGTGCTACATTTAGACGATAAGATGATTCAAAAAGTCTTAGAGTTGGACAGTAAACAGGAATAGTGTTTATTTGTGTATGATTTCGATAAAGACAAAACCATCTTACAAGGTTTATTTTGCTTCCGATCAGCATTTTGGAGCGCCTACATCAGAAGCAAGTCTTCCTAGAGAGAAAAAGTTTGTAAAATGGCTAGATCAAATAAAACAAGATGCTGAAGCTATTTTTCTTTTAGGCGATCTTTTTGATTTTTGGTTTGAATACAAGAAAGTAGTTCCTAAAGGTTTTGTAAGGGTTTTAGGTAAGCTAGCAGAAATAAGAGATTTAGGGATTCCTATTTACTTTTTTGTAGGAAATCATGACTTGTGGATGAATGATTACTTCCAAAAAGAATTAAACATTCCCGTTTACCACAAACCACAAGAGTTTTTGATTAACAATAAAATATTTCTCATTGGTCATGGCGATGGTTTGGGCCCTGGCGACAAAGGCTATAAACGAATGAAAAAGGTGTTTACCTTTCCTCCATTTAAATGGTTGTTCCGCTGGCTTCATCCTGATTTAGGTGTGCGATTGGGACAATATATGTCTGTTAAAAACAAGATGATTTCTGGTGATGAAGATGCTACATTTTTAGGAGAAGAAAACGAATGGTTAGTTCAATATTGTAAAAGGAAGCTAAAGCAAAAACAATATGATTTTTTTGTGTTCGGGCATAGACATTTACCTCTAGAAATTTCACTATCCGAAAAAAGTAAATATATTAATCTGGGCGATTGGATAACTTATTTTACTTATGGTGTTTTTGACAACACTTTTTCTTTAGAATCTTTTAACGATTGAAACAACTTATAAACTAACAAATTAGCTTTAACCTATCTTTAACAACGATAAAATTGCTAAAATTGTAGCTTTGTTTCCCTAATTATTTACTGATAATAAAATACATTATTTACAATGGATATAGATGTTCGAGCCATAAATGAAAAAATTGCAATAGAAAGTGCTTTTGTAGATGCCTTAACAAACGAAATGAACAAGGTAATTGTTGGGCAAAATCAAATGATCGAAAGGCTTTTAATAGGATTGCTAGGAAATGGTCATATTTTGCTTGAAGGAGTTCCTGGATTAGCAAAAACATTAGCTATCAATACATTATCAAAAGCTGTTCAAGGTACGTTTAGCCGAATTCAGTTTACTCCTGATTTGTTACCTGCAGATGTTGTGGGAACCATGATCTACAACATAAAAGAGAATGATTTTTCTATTAAGAAAGGTCCTATTTTCGCCAACTTTGTATTGGCAGATGAGATTAACAGAGCACCAGCAAAAGTGCAATCAGCATTGTTAGAAGCTATGCAAGAGCGGCAAATTACTATTGGTGATGATACTTTTCCTTTGCAAGAGCCTTTTTTGGTAATGGCTACTCAAAACCCTGTTGAGCAAGAAGGAACCTATCCTTTACCAGAAGCCCAAGTAGATCGTTTTATGTTAAAAGCCGTTATTGATTATCCTAAATTAGAAGATGAGCAGCTAATTATGCGACAGAATCTAAAAGGAGAGTTCTCAAGTGTAAATCCTGTTATTTCTATTGATCAAATTATTAAGGCAAGAGAGGCTGTTAATGAAGTATACATGGATGAAAAAATTGAAAAATACATTCTAGATATCATCTTCGCTACTCGTTATCCAGAGAAATATAACCTTTCAAAATTACAAGGTTTAATTAGCTTTGGAGCTTCTCCTAGAGGAAGTATTAATTTGGCTAAAGCAGCTAAATGTTACGCATTTATAAAAAGAAGAGGCTATGTAATTCCAGAAGATGTAAGAGCCGTAGTTTATGATGTATTACGACACAGAATTGGTATTACCTATGAAGCAGAGGCTGAAAATGTAACTTCTGTTGATATTATTAACTCTATCATCAACGAAATTGAAGTGCCTTAAAATTAACTTCTAGCACCTAGTAGTTAGCTCATTGCTAATAGCAAACAGCCAAATAATGGATACCAAAGAGATATTAAAAAAAGTTCGGAAAATTGAGATTAAGACCAAGCGGTTGTCAGATCACGTTTTTGGAGGTGAGTATCATTCTACCTTTAAAGGTCGTGGTATGACGTTTTCTGAAGTGAGGCAATATCAATTTGGAGATGATGTGCGATCAATTGATTGGAATGTAACGGCTCGGTACAATGAACCTTATGTAAAAGTTTTTGAAGAAGAACGGGAATTAACCATGATGTTAATGGTAGATGTATCGGGTTCAGAACTTTTTGGAACGGCTCATCAATTTAAAAAAGATACCGTTACAGAAATTGCCGCTACACTAGCTTTCTCTGCTATTCAGAATAACGATAAAGTTGGGTTAATTCTTTTTTCTGATCAAATAGAATTGTTCATTCCGCCTAAAAAAGGGAAAAGTCATGTACTCCGAATTATTCGCGAATTAATTGAGTTTTCTCCTAAAAGTAGAAAAACAAATATCGCCGAGGCTTTTCGATTTTTATCCAATGTGCTAAAAAAGAAAGCAATTGTATTTATGTTATCCGACTTTATGGATGATGATTACGAAAAAACATTGAAAATAGCTGGAAACAAGCATGATATAACAGGTATTAGAGTATACGATAAACACGATGAGGAAATTCCCAATATTGGTGTAGTGCCTATGCTTGATGCAGAAACCAGAAAAGTTCAGTTTATAAACACCTCATCAAAAAAAACAAGAATGCAATACAAGGCAAATGCCTTACAACTAAGAGATTATTATTATCAAACGTTTAAAAAAAGTGGAGCAGGAATTATCAATTCCAGAGTAGATGAAAATTATGTAACCAAGCTACTGGGATACTTTAAACAAAAGGGAGTATAGAGATTATGAAGAAGTTTGTATTAATAGGTTGTCTTTTAATAGTAGGCATCAAGGTATCTAGTCAAACAGTACGTGCAGAGGTTGATACAACTAGTATTAGAATTGGAGAGCAGTTTACCTACACGTTAACTGTGAGCGATACAGCAAATGTTATCCTGCCAAAGTTAAATGACCTTAAAAGCCTAGAAATTGTAGATTCCACTCAAGTTGATACCATAAAAACCAGCTTGATTAGAAAGTTTATTTTAACTGGATTTGATAGTGGTGCTTTTTATATTCCTAGACAACAAGTTTTTATAAGAAACAAAGCTTTTTTAACGGATTCCATTCTAATTAATGTAGCTACTGTTCCTATTGATACAACCAAAGTTAAAATGTTTGAGATCAAATCAATTAAAGAAGAGCCGCTTATTTTTGATGATTACAAACACTATCTTATTTGGGGACTTGTTGCGCTTGCTATTATTGTTTTACTCATATACTTAATCAAGACAAGAAAAAAATCAAAACCGCAAGAAAAAACAATTGTTGTTACACAGACTCCGCTTGAAATAGCATTGGATCAATTGTCTGAATTAGATAAAAAGTTACTTTGGCAAAACAATTCAATCAAGGAATTTTATAGTGAACTGACAGAAATTGTTAGAAACTATATCGAGAGTGAATTGCAAATTTCTGCATTAGAACAAACAACAGATGAATTAATTTCTGTTCTATCTGATTTTGTAACGGCTAAAACAATTGATACGAATCAGTCAGTTATCAACAAACTAAAGGCATTGTTACAGGAAGCTGACTTGGTAAAATTTGCAAAATCGAAACCATTAGCCAACGAAATAGAAGAAGACCGAAAAGATGCAGAAGAAGTGATACAAAACTTAAAAGCAACATTAAAAGAAGAAGAAAACAATGATGAATTGGGATAATTTTGAGTTTCACAATCCTTCGTTTTTATGGCTACTATTAATTGTGCCATTACTTGCTGTATGGTATTTTTTTGTTCGTAAAAAAGATACTGCGCACCTTACCATTTCTTCTGTGAAATCTTTTGGGCAAAAAACATCTATTTTACCTAAACTCCGGTTTGTTCTTTATGTACTCCGTTTACTAGCAATCAGTTTTATCATCATTGCTTTAGCAAGACCTAGAAATGTTTCTATTAGTAAAAAAACAAAATCCAATCGAGGGATTGATATTGTAATGGCTATTGATGTTTCTGCAAGTATGCTTGCAAAAGACTTAAAACCAAATCGATTAGAAGCACTAAAAACAGTTGCTACTAATTTTGTTAATAGAAGACCAAACGATAGAATAGGAATTGTGGTTTATGCAGGCGAAAGTTTTACGCAAACTCCTATTACAAGTGATAAAAGCATTGTAAAAAGAACCATTTCTGAAATAAAATGGGGGCAATTAGATGGCGGAACGGCAATTGGAATGGGTCTAGGTTCCGCCGTAAATCGACTAAAAGATAGTAAAGCGAAGAGTAAAGTTATCATTCTCCTTACAGACGGAGTAAACAACTCCGGTTTTATTGACCCTAAAACGGCTACAGATCTTGCCAAAGAACTCAATATTAAAGTTTATACAATTGGTATTGGAACTAACGGCATGGCTGATTTTCCTTATAGCAGAGATCCAAGAACAGGCCAATTAAGATTTACCAAGCAACAAGTAGAAATAGATGAGGATTTGTTGCAACACATTGCCAATCAAACCGAAGGGAAATACTTTAGAGCAACCAATAATACAAGCCTGCAATCTATTTATGATGAAATTGACACATTAGAAAAAACCAAAATAGAAGAGTTTAAGTACTACAATTACCAAGAAAAATATCGATTACTCATTTTTGTTGCTCTTGGTCTTTTGGTACTTGAGTTTATAGTAAAAAACACATTATTCAAAAGCTTTATATAAATGTCAGAATTGTATCGAATAGAAGAACCTATTTACTTTTACTTGCTTATTGCCGTTCCTGCAATAGTGCTGGTTTTTCTTTTGGTCTTTCTTTGGAAAAAACGAGCTCAAAAACGATTTGCCAATGAAGAAGTGTTACAACAATTGGCTCCTAACAGTTCTGTTTTTAAGTCTGTTATAAAGCTCATTTTTTTGTGTCTAGGTATTGCTTTTTTAGTGCTTGCTCTGGCAAATCCAAAAATGGGGACACAACTGAAAACCTTAAAAAGAGAAGGTGTAGATGTTGTATTTGCCTTGGATGTTTCAAAAAGTATGTTGGCAGAAGACATTGCTCCTAACCGGCTGGAAAAAGCAAAGCAAATTATCTCTAGAATAATTGATAAATTAGGAAGTGATCGAGTAGGTGTTATTGTATATGCAGGCAACGCATATCCACTACTTCCTATTACAACTGATCATGCAGCGGCAAAAATGTTCTTACAAAATGCCAATCCAGATATGGTTTCTAGTCAAGGAACAGCTATAAATGAGGCGCTACAGCTAGCCAAGTCTTACTACAATGATGATGAGCAAACCAATCGTTTTTTAATTATCATTTCTGATGGTGAAGATCATCAAGAAGATACTATTGACGAAGCAAAAGCAATGTCTGATGAGGGAATAAAAGTGTACACAGTAGGTGTTGGTCAAGAAAAAGGAAGTAGAATTCCTTTAAAAGTTAACGGATCTCTTATTGGCTACAAAAAAAATAGCAAAGGAGAAACCGTATTAACGCAAAGAAAGCCAGACGTTTTAAAAGCAATTGCCGATGCTGCAAATGGCACATACATTGATGGAAATCTAACTGAAAAACCTGTAGAGGCCATTGAAGAAATTATTGGAACTGCTCAAAAAAGTGAGTTTGAAACTAAACAGTTTTCTGATTATAAAGATCAGTTTCAATGGTTTTTAGGTATTAGTTTACTTTTCTTACTACTAGATGTATTCTTTTTAGAGAAGAAAACAAAATGGTTACGTAAAGTTGACTTGTTTAACGAAGAAAATGCAAAAGAATCATGAAAAACATTGTATCAATTTTATCTTTTATCTTATTTCTTTCTGGTAACGTACAAGCACAAAAGAAACTGGACTCTGTCCAGTTACAAAGAAAGGCAAGAAAGTTTGTACGAGAAGGAAATAAGCTATACAATCAACAAAAATTTACGGATGCTTCTGTTGCCTATAAAAAATCATTGAGTCAAAATGCAGCTTATGAAAAGGCTACATATAACCTAGGAAATGCCTTGTATCAAAATAAAAATTTTCAAGAGGCTGCTCCTCAATTCGGCTTGGCTGCTAAAAATGCGAAAGATAAGCCATCAAAAGCTGAGGCTTATCACAACCTAGGAAATGCTATGATGGAACTAAAAAAATACCCAGAAGCTGTAGAAGCCTACAAAAATGCCTTGCGAAATAATCCAAATGATGATGAAACACGGTACAATTTAGCTGTGGCAAAAAGTAAAGTAGAAGATCAAAAACAAAATCAGAAAAACGAAAAAGAAAATAAAGAACAAGATAAAAAGGATAAGCAAGATAAAGACGATAATAAAAACGATAAAAATAAAAACGACGGAAAAGACAAGGATAAAGACAAAAAAGATCCTAAAAAAAATGAAGGAGATGATGACAATAAAGAAAATAAGAACAAAGACCCTAAAAAAGACGATAATAAAGACAAGAAAAAACCAAAGCCAAAAAGCAATTTATCTCCTCAACAGCTAAAGCAATTGTTAGAAAGTTTAAACAATGAGGAGAAAAAAACACAGAAAAAAATGAACGCCAAAAAGTCTAAAGGGCCAAAAATAAAACAAGAAAAAGATTGGTAAAAAAGAAACTGTATTTTTGCGCAAAGACATGAAACATATCCATTTATTTTTTACAGGTTTTCTCTTGCTTATTGCTTCTTTTGCTTACGCTCAAGAAGCAGAGTTTGTTGCTTCTGTTAGTAAAAATAAATTAGGCGTAAATCAACGTTTACGCATTCAGTTTTCTATTAATAAACAAGGAGCAGATCACTTTGCTCCTCCTAATTTTAGCAATTTTAAGATTGTGGCTGGTCCTAGTCAATCCATTAGTCAGTCTTGGGTTAATGGTAAAGCAAGCTATTCCCAATCATACACATACATTATTGAACCTACTCAAAAAGGAGAGTTTACCATTTCTTCTGCCTCTATTAAACTTGAAGGGAAAACGCTAAAAACCGATCCAATAAAAGTCATTGTTTTAGATGCAGTAAAGTTACCTAAAGATCCTAATGACCCCAATTACATTGCTCAACAAAACATTCATCTTGTTGCAGAAGTCTCAAAAAGTAGGCCTTACATTGGTGAGGGAATTTATGTTGAATATAAACTCTATGTTAGTCAAAATATTAGCGTAAATGATTTTTCAGTTACAGAAACTCCTCAATATAATGGCTTCTGGAATCAAGAAATTAAAGTAAACGGATTACCTATTCGCACAGGTATTTACAACGGAGAACAATATCGTTATGTAGTGCTAAAAAAAGCACTTTTAATTCCTACTAAAACAGGAAAATTGAGCATAGACCCTATGAAAATGGATATTGTTATTGGTGTTCCTACAGGTAGATCAGATTTTTTTGGAAATCAAATAACCAGAAATATTACGCGAACATTTCAATCTGCAAAGAAAATTATTGTTCCTAAAGAATTACCAGGAAAAGGAAAACCTAATGATTTTAGTGGTGCTGTAGGTGATTTTTCTTTTGACGTTTCTACCAGTAGAAATACTCTTAAAGCAAATGAAACAGCACTGGTATCTGTAAACGTTAAAGGAAAAGGGAATTTAAAACTATTTGAAATTCCAGAAATTAAAACACCCGCAGAATTAGAAGTTTTTTCACCCGAACAAAGAGAAAAAGTAACTGTTCTACCTAATGGGATTAGAGGAACTGTCTCAAAAGAATATACTGTAGTTCCTCAATATAAAGGGAAGTATAAAATTCCTAATGTGTCTTTTTCGTATTTTAATCCAGAGACAGAAAAATACTATACAATAACTTCCGAAGATCTGTTTATAGATGTATTAGAAGGAAAAGAACTAGTTACAAATTCTGACAAGAACAGCCCTATAAAAAAAGATGTTTTAACCACTGGGAAAAACTTTAGATACATCCAAATAAAGACAACTTTTTCTGCTATAAAAGAGCCTGATTTTTACCAATCTATCTCTTTTTATTTGTTGTTAATTTTACCTTTAGCAATGATTCCTACAAGTATTGTTGTTGCTAAAAGAAATGAAGCAAGAAGCAAAGATGTTATAGGAAACAAACTTCGAAAAGCAGATCGTTTGGCTAGAAAATTCTTGTCTGAAGCCAATAAACAAATTCACAATCCAGATGCTTTTTATCTAGCATTAGAAAAAGCATTGCATAATTATTTAAAAGCAAAACTTGGAATAGAAACTTCGGATATTAGTAGAGAAAAAATATCAAGTTTGCTGTCTCGTAAAGGAGTTGAAAAATCAACCATACATCAATTTATAGAGGTTTTTGATAGTTGCGATTTAGCAAGGTATACACCTGTTACACAGGTAATGATGAATGATGATTATGATAAAGCAAAGTCTGCTATTACTCAAATAGACAAACAGTTATAAATATGAAAAAGTTACTTTTCTTCCTTCTTTTTATAACACAATTTGTGACTGCTCAAACACTTAATGAGTTGTTTGACAAAGCAAATGAGCAATATAGAAATGAAAAATATGAGCAAGCTTTAGACATCTATAAAAGTATTGAAAAACAAGGTGTAATTTCTACAGAACTGTATTATAATATGGGCAATTGCTCGTATAAACTAAACAAAGTAGCTCCAACAATCTATTACTATGAAAAAGCATTAATGATTGATCCCTTAAATGAAGATGCAAAAAACAACTTAGTGTTTGCTAAACGGTTAACGATCGATAATATTGAGGAGCTCCCTAAAACTATTATGCAAAAGATAGATAATTCTTTTATTAAAAAACTATCTTATAATCAATGGGCTGTTACTTCAGTTATTCTTTCTGTCTTAGGGTCTGCTTTATTTCTATTTTTCTACTTTTCGAATAAGCCTACTAAAAAGAGACTGTTTTTTATAACTAGCTTGTTTAGTTATTTTTTACTCACTCTATCTCTAATAATAACTATTAAAGAATACAATGAAAACTCTTCTAACCTAGAAGCGATTATTTTTTCGCAAGAAGTCAGTGTAAAAGATGCTCCTACAAACAATAACAATGAAGTATTTGTTCTCCATGAAGGAACAAAAGTTAATGTGTTAGATACAATTGACAATTGGAGTAAAATTAGAATTACTGATGGAAAAGTTGGTTGGATTCTTAATGAGAACATAAAATTATTAACTCTTTTTTAGTTTATATTTGTAACATTCGACTCGTTTTTTAGGTTTTATGAGTAAAAAAATAATCATTACATATCTCTTAACTCTCTTATTTTTTCTAGCTGCAACAACACCTACTCTCTTGATTCTTACAGAAAAAACAACAGATATTACAGAAGTAGCAGATTTTGGAGAAGAAGAGAAAGGTAAAGAAGACATTAAAGATATAGGAGTGAAAATTTTTTACGAAAATCCTCATTACAGTAATGTATTAGTGATTGAAGCTAAAAGCAATTCAACAACTGTTTCTAGTTATTATCAAAATGAATTCATACAGTTGTTTTCTCCTCCTCCAGAGATTGTTTTATAATCTATACCTTTATAATCAAAATTAAATTCGTTAAGTATAATCTAGTTCTGCATAAAGACATTTTCTTTATTCAGACATATTTCTTTTTCATATATGTTTAAAACTATTAAAAGCGATATACCAGCAAGTATTGTTGTGTTTTTCGTAGCATTGCCTTTATGTTTAGGTATTGCATTAGCAAGTGGCGCTCCTCTTTTCTCCGGATTAATTGCTGGAATTATTGGCGGAATTGTAGTAGGTGCTCTCAGTGGATCTAAAATTGGAGTAAGTGGTCCTGCGGCAGGTCTTGCTGCCATAGTGTTAACAGCTATTGCCTCTTTAGGCGGATATCAAAATTTTTTAGTTGCCGTTGTTTTAGGAGGTGTTATTCAATTACTTTTTGGTATTCTAAGAGCTGGGATTATTGGTTACTACTTTCCTTCTTCTGTTATTAAAGGAATGCTAACTGGTATTGGAATCATCATCATCTTAAAACAAATTCCTCATTTTTTTGGTTATGACGCAGAGCCCGAAGGGGCAGACAGCTTTATTGAAAGATCAGGAGAAAATACGTTTTCTGCCATTGCGCATATAACTGATAATATTATCATAGGTTCAATGGTTATTGGTTTTTTAGGGCTTGCTGTGATTTTAGTATGGGATAACTTTTTGGCCAAAAAAGCCAAATTTTTTCAAGTTATGCAAGGTCCTTTAGTAGCTGTAGTTTTAGGAATTGTTTTTTATGTCTTAACAAAATCTAACGAAACATTTGCTATTGCACAATCTCATTTAGTGAGTGTTCCTATTCCAGAAGACGCAACTTCTTTTTTAAAACAATTTAGTTTTCCTAACTTCTCAGCGATAACAAATCCAGAAGTGTGGATTGTTGCCTTTACAATTGCACTAGTTGCAAGTTTAGAAACACTATTGTGCGTAGAAGCTACTGATAAATTAGACCCTGAAAAAAATGTCACTCCAACTAATAGAGAATTGTTAGCCCAAGGAACAGGAAATATTATTTCTGGTTTAATTGGAGGGCTTCCAATTACACAAGTAATTGTAAGAAGTTCGGCTAATATTCAATCTGGAGGTAAAAGCAAAGCGTCTGCTATTATTCATGGTTTCCTCTTGTTAATTTCTATAATCTTAATTCCACGGTTATTAAATAAAATTCCGTTATCTGTACTCGCAGCTATTCTTCTTGTAGTTGGTTATAAACTTGCTAAACCTGCTTTGTTTATAAAAATATACCGATCTGGTTGGAAACAGTTTGTTCCTTTTATTGTTACCGTTTTAGGAATTGTATTTACTGATTTGCTTATGGGTATTGCAATGGGATTAGGAGTTGGAATTGTTATCATCTTAATTAAAAGTTTTCAAAACTCCCATTTCTTACACATTGAAGATGTAAGCAATGGTGTACACAAAATAAAGATGGAATTAGCAGAAGAGGTAACTTTCTTCAACAAAGGCGCTATTTTAAAAGAGCTAGATTCTTTGCCAGAAAACTCTTATTTAGAATTGGATGTTAGAAAAACACGTTATCTAGACAACGATATTATTGAGATTTTAGATGATTTTTCACTAAAAGCAAAAAATAGAAACATCAACATTAAGTTAATTTCTGAAAGAGGTATAGTAGAAAACCCTCCTAACTATATTGAATTTTTTAAACTAAGACCCAAAAACGCATAATCAAAATGAAAGCACATACAAAAGAAACACAAGCAAGTATTAGCCCAATGGGTGCAATAGAATTGCTTAAAGAAGGAAACAATCGGTTTTTAAAAAATAAAGAAGCAGATCGCAACTTGCTTGAGCAAGTTGAAGAAACTAGCAAAGGGCAATATCCTTTTGCTACTATATTAAGTTGTATTGACTCTAGAGTATCTTCCGAATTAATTTTTGATCAAGGAATTGGAGATATTTTTAGCGTCCGCATTGCTGGTAATTTTGTTAATGAAGATATCTTAGGAAGCATGGAATTTGCTTGCAAATTGGCAGGAACCAAAGTGGTGTTGGTTTTAGGGCACACCAGTTGTGGTGCTGTTAAAGGTGCGTGTGATGATGCTAAATTAGGAAATCTTACAACTTTAATTAGCAAAATTAAACCAGCTGTAGAAGCTACAAAAGAACCTACAGAGCCAAATAAGAGAACCTCTGCAAATATTGATTTTGTAAATACAGTTGCAGAGAAAAATGTTCATATGACAATTGATAATATTAAAGCGAAAAGTCCCGTTTTAAAAGAAATGGAGAGTACGGGAGAAATAAAAATTGTTGGTGCTATGTATGATATTAGTACAGGATCTGTAACCTTTTTTGAATAGATAACTTTAATGAGAAAAAATCTTTGTATTCTTTTTTTTATTGCTCCTTTATTAGGTTTTGCACAAAGTAGTTTAGGGAATTGGCTTATTTACTTTGGTAACAAACAGTTTAATAACAAATGGAATTTACACCACGAGGTTCAGTACAGAAATTACAATGCCATTGGCGATCTAGAGCAACTACTCATAAGAACTGGCTTAGGATATAATCTAAGCACTAACTCTAACTTATTATTAGGGTATGGTTATATTAACTCTGAGAATTTTACAGGAAATTTAGCAGATCAAGCCACTGTTGAAGAACATAGAGTTTATCAGCAATTTATAACTAAACAAAAGATTGGCTCTGTTGCTTTACAACACAGATACCGGTTTGAACAACGTTTTATTGAGCATGATTTTAGAGTTCGATTTCGGTATTTTTTAGGAATTAATATTCCGTTTAAAAATCCGAGTTACTATATCTCTTTATACAATGAACTATTTTTAAATGGTGATTCAAATGTATTTGATCGAAATAGAATTTACTCAGGTCTCGGATATAAACTCAATGACAGCATTCGGTTTGAAGTAGGTTATATGAGTCAAGTCTTTGAAACGGGAAGTCGAGACCAAATCAACCTTATTACTTTTGTTAATTTTTAATATAAACCAGAGAAGTTTTCTCTGGTTTTTTATTATTTCTTAGATCTCTTCTGTATCTACTTCAAATAACGAAGGAAAAACTGTAGGAATAACACTCTTTACAGGTTGGTATAAAATAGAATTACTGAGTGTTTCTTTATTAACAAAAGAAACAGTGGTGTTTATTTTATCAAAAAAAACAAGCAAAACACTTAATATTAATATACTTTTTAACAACCCAAAAACGCCTCCTAAAACTTTATTTAAAAAACCCAGTGCTGCAAGATCTGCAATTTTTGTAAGAGCTTTCCCTAACATAGAAACCGCTATTACAATAGCCACAAATGTGATTCCGAAAGCTGTTAGTGATATGTAGTTTTCACTCCAATTCACATAGTCTTTTAAAATATCTGCAACTAAATATGAAAAATGGACAGCACCATAAACACCTCCTACAAGTGCAATTAGAGAAGCAATCTCTACAAAAAGCCCTTTTAAAAACCCTTTTACAAAAGCATAAATTACAATAGCGGCAATAAAAAGATCAAAAAGGTTCATCTTCCGTCAAAATTTTGGCTAAATATAGTAAACTGCTTCTTATTTTTGCTTTAATTAAAAAGCAATGCAAAAAGACAGCCTGTTAAAAGAAAAATGGAACTACTTAGTAGAAAAACTTACTGATCGGTTTTCTGACGGAGAGGAATTAAACCTTGACGGAATTATCTATTTGGTAGGTGTACAAGAATTGGGTCAAGGTAAACGAAAATTTAAAAAAGATGAAAAAGTAAATCTTATGCATATTGCAATTTGCAGACTCCTAGAACCTTATGGATATTATGAGTTCGATTTTTTTGATGACGATGGCTGGCCGCATTACAAAACAGTAGAAAATCTTCCCAATTTAAAGCCAGGCGAACAAACAGTATTGATGAAAGAAGCCATTGTTCAGTATTTTGAATCTATCGGTTTTTTTAATCCGTTATAAGTAGCTTACAATCAGAAATTGTACATTTGGTATGTTTCTTGAAAACACCTATAAACACATATTTAGTTTAAATTCATGAAAAAAATCACACTATTTCTTCTCTTATTATCTACATATATACAAGCGCAATATAGTATTAAAGGACATTTAAATCCGCCTAAAAAACACTCTTGGATGCTTTTATATAAACTAGAGGGAGTAAAGCAAACTTACTTGCAAAACACCAAAATCAATGCAACAAATAAAACTATAGCTGGAGCAGAAACAACTGTTGGTTATTTTGAGTTTCAACTTCCTGCAGATACCAAAAAAGGTGTTTATAGAATTACTTATGATATAGATAATGGCGGTTTTGTTGATATTTTGTTTAACAAAGAAAACATTGAACTTACTATAAATCCAGACGCTCCTCAAATAGGAGTAAACATTATTCAATCAAAAGAAAACGAAGTCTACCAGAATTATATGAGAGAAATTGCTGCTCGTCAATATAAAACGGATTCTACTCAAATTGCTTACATAAAAAACAAGCAACAAAATAGCAAAGCAGGCTATTCAGCTTCTTTAAAAAAGCTAAATGAAATTCAAAATAGATACCTAAAAAAGTCAGAAGGTATGTTTGCTTATCATTTTATCAAAGCCTCTAAACGATACAATTCAAACACTATTGTAGAAACGTATGATGAATATATCAGCAATGCCCTTAGTCATTTTTTTGATCATATTGACCTAAATGACAAAAACTTACGAAACTCTTCTTTTTTATCTGATAGAATTTCAGATTATGTTTTCTATATGAATTTTGCTACTACGCCAAAAGAGCAAGATATTAATTATAAAAAAGCTGTTGATCTTATTCTTTCTGAAGTTAAAGACATTGCTTTTAAAGCTGATATCATTGAGTTTTTGATTTCTCAATTTACTGTGTTAAAAAATGCAGTGTTAGTTGATTATTTATTTAAAAAACATTTTGATTCGCTTCCAGAAAAACATCAGAATTTAGAGTTTAAAAATAAGACTCTAGCAGAGATGGCTGCTGCAGTTGGGAGAATTGCTCCTGATTTTTCGTGGGAAGAAAACGGCAAGACCATTAAATTATCCGAAGTTTCTGGTAGTTCTAATTACTTGCTAATATTTTACAGTACAGAATGCCCGCATTGTTTAAGAGAAGTGCCACAGGTATTTGATTTTTTAAAAAATAACTCGAAAGTAAAAGTAGTTGCTTTTGCTATGGAAGAAGAGGCTTCTACATGGAAAAATTATAAAAACACACTTCCAGGATGGCACCACGCACTAGGATTAGGAAAGTGGAAAAACGAAGTTGCTAGAACCTATCAAATTAATGCAACTCCCACCTATTTTGTTTTAGATGCAAACAAAAAAATAACCTCGATACCAGAAACATTAAATGATTTAAAAGCTGTTTTAAAGCAACTTAACTAAAAGTAAAAAAACGCATTTTCTGTATGTTCAATTTGAAATTGGCTATTGTGTTTAACAATGGCGATACTATCAAACTGAACTTCTAAATCTAAATCATGTTTGTGTATGTAAGCATCTGTTGCTTCAACTAGTAATTTTATTTTCTTAGATGATATGGCTTCTTCCGGGTTTCCATAAAAATCGGATGAACGTGTTTTTACCTCTACAACAATTAATTTATCTTCTTTTTTTGCAATGATATCTATTTCTGCTTTTTGATATCGCCAATTTCTCTCTAAAATTTGATATCCGTTTCGTTCTAGAAAATAAACCGCTTCTTGCTCTCCTTCTTTTCCTAAGTCATAGTGTTCTGCCATTAAGAAAGATTGTTTTGCCTGTTTTTCTCGTGCAACCTCTCAATATAACTTCGGGCTTCTTTCATCACTTTTGGTGCAAGAAAAATAGTTGTTATCATGGTTGGTATAGCCATTAAAGCAAAAAAACTATCAATAAGACTAATCATCATTTTTAATGAGGCTGTTGCCCCTAAAACAATACTTACTATATAAAAATAATTATAGTATTTCTTCTTGTTGGCTCCAATTAAAAAAGAAAGTGCTTTTGTACCATAATAAGAATATGAAAACAGAGAAGAAATACTAAAAACGGCAACACACAATAACAATAAATACTTTCCATAGCCAGGCATTGTGTTTTCAAAAGCTGTAGCTGTTAAGGTTACACCATTTGCATCTGTTGTTTGCCAAACACCTGTTACCAAAATGGCTAATGCTGTTAAAGTACATACAACAATCGTATCAATAAAAGGGCCTAACATAGCAACCAAACCTTCTCTTACAGGTTCAGCTGTTTTGGCTGCGCCATGTGCCATTGGTGCAGTTCCAATACCTGCTTCGTTTGAAAAAGCACCTCGTTTTATTCCGTGTATAATTAATGCTCCTAAAACGCCACCAAATGCAGCGTTAGGGTTAATATAGTTTGCCTGAAATGCATCCGTAAAAATCAAACTAACATACTTTGGCACCACATCTATATGAACAACCAAAATAATAGCAACCAATACAAAATAAAGCAGCACCATTGCCGGAACCATTTTGGCCGTTACTTGCCCTATTCGTTTTAAACCTCCTAGTATTACAAAAGAGGTAATAACAACCAATACAATTCCTATAACAAGATTAGAAATGATTCCTGTTTGAATTCCGTTAGGTACTAGTGCAATGTCGTTTACTGCTTGGGTTAATTGATTTACGTTAAAAACAGGCAAAGCTCCTACCATAGCACACACACTAAAAAAAGCAGCTAATGGCTTCCGTTTTTTGCCAAAACCTTCTGTAATAAAATACATCGGGCCTCCTTGGAGTTCTCCTGCGCTATCTTTACCACGATACAAGACTGCCAATGTAGAAGTAAAAAATTTGGTAGACATGCCAACAATGGCACTAACCCACATCCAAAATATAGCTCCTGGTCCGCCAACGGCAATTGCAACAGCAACACCCGAAATATTTCCCATGCCTACAGTTGCAGAAAGCGCTGTGGTTAACGCTTGAAAATGACTAATTTGTCCAGGATCATTTGGGTTGTCATATTTTCCTCTTAGCACTTGTATAGCATGACCAAAAAACCGAAACGGAAGAAATCTTGAAAGCACAAGAAGATATAGACCTCCTCCTATTAGTAAAATCAGTAGTGGAATTCCCCAGATAAAATCAGAAAGAGAAGAAAAGAAGTCTTCTAAAAATTGTTTCATTTAAACTGTAGGGTAGATTGGGTTTTAGAAACGTTTATGGTTACTTCTCTTCCAAAAAGTAACGCTCGGTTATCTGGCTCGTGTCCTGCAGGGAAATTAAAAAGAACAGGAAAATTATACTCAGCAAAAACATCTAATATAAGCTCTTCAACAGAGCTACCCCATTTAGTAGTATTTCTTCGTATTTTGCTCATATCGCCTACAATTACTCCTTTAAGCTTATCAAAATAACCTGCACGCTTTAAGCTTTGTAACACGCGATCTACATGGTATTTATATTCGCCTATTTCTTCTATAAAAAGAATGTTACCAGCTGTGTTTAATTGGCTTTTGCTACCCAGCATAGTAAGTAAAAGCGTAAGGTTTCCTCCAACCAATTTACCACTGGCTTCTCCTTCTTTGTTGTATTTTGATCCTGAAACTTGGTACGAAAGTTCCTTGCCAAATAAAGCTTTTTTAAGTGATTGAATACTTTGCTGAATTTCTTCTTCTTCAAACCAAAAGCTAGAACCCATCATTGCGTGAATGGTTTCGTAACCCAGATTGTTAAGGTGATTATGAAATGCTGTAACGTCTGAATATCCAATAATCCATTTAGGGTGTTTAGCAAATTTTGTAAAATCTAACCTATCTAAAATACGCACACTACCATAACCGCCTCTAGCACACCAAATGGCTTTTACGTTTGGGTTATCTAACGCTGCTTGAAAATCTGACGCTCGTTCTGCATCTGTGCCTGCAAAATGATGGTTTTGGTTATACATATTTTTGCCCACTACTACATGCAAACCCCAGCTTTTAGCAACTGTAATTGCCTTATCTATATACGGTTTTTTGTTACGTAAAATACCGGCAGGTGCTACAATGGCAATAGTATCTCCTTTTTTTAAGTAGTTTGGTGCTAGTAAGCGAGTACTATCTTTTTGCGCATTGTTTTGTGCAGATACCATAAAAAAAGAAAACAGCCACAAAAGAATGGGTACAAACCGTGTACGCTTCTTCATGTAAATTGGTTTTTGTAAAAGTATTTATTTTGTAACAGTATACAAAAAACACTCCCAAAAGTTTTAAAACTTTTGGGAGTGTTTAGAGTGAAGAATAATTTTTAAATACCCTTCAGGAATAAATAAATTATCCCCTAGCCTCCACTATGATAGATAAATCACTTCTATACGCAGTACCTCGAATACCTCATCATCAAATTTACCCTTCCTCGTAGTGAGGTAAAAGGATAAAGAATTTTAAACTCCCATGAAGCACATGAGCCTCCAAAAAATGGATCTCCACCATTAACAACATTTAATTGCTCTTTTGTAAGGGCTTTGTCTTTAAAATTTTTCATTTTTGTAATCGTTTTAAATTAAATACTTCGTCACACATTAGTCGGCAAATGTAGTAAAAAAAATTTATATTTGAAATTAACTAGCTGGCTTACAGAAACAAGCATGAAAAATCATGTAGAAATTACACTACAAAACTTAATAACACGGCTGCAGGTAAAGGTACACGCAAACACCATTTACAATTACCTTCAAATACAATAGAAAAAAATACCCACAAGAGAATAATTATAAATCACGTATTCTTTTTCATATAAATATGATTTCAGTATACAAAAAACCCTCCCAAAAGTTTTAAAACTTTTGGGAGGGTTTAATTTTAATAGTTTAAATTAATACTTAATGCCATCTTAAAGTTAGTAAAAAATAACTAATTGATGAAGTGGCGATAAAATTTGATTATGCTTTTAGGATTCGATAATCGTATAAGTATTAATCTCCCTTCAAGTAAAAACACCTCCATTCTCTTTTTAAGAAAATGTTCAATTATAAAAATTTATTTAAAAAAAATACCCCTAAAAATTTTTAGGGGTATTTTTTTTAAAGCCATAGGCTATTTACAATACGTATTGTAAATCCTAGTATGATGTGCAGAACCACAGTCCTTACCCGCTTTAGCCAAAAGACAATAACTGCTATTTTTGTCAGGTTTTTGGTCAGTTCCACCGTTAAAGTTTGTCAATGCTTTTTTGCTAAGCACTTTGTTTTGAAAATTTTTCATTTTTGTAATTGTTTTGAATTAAATACTTCATCACACAATAGCGTAAAAGTAGTAAAAAAAAATTATATTTGAAATTAACTAGCTGACTGACAGATACAAACATGAAAAATCATGTAGAAATTACACTACAAAACTTAATAAAACGGCTGCGTTTGAAGGTAGCTGCAAACACCATTTACAATTACCTTCAAACGCATCCGGCATATCCTAGTTTGGCATCTATAAGTGATGCTTTACATCAGTGGAACATACCAAACCTAGCGGTACAATTAGATCTGGCAGATCTTACCGAAGTTACGTATCCTATACTAGCACATCTGCAAACAGATACAGCTGTTTTTGTGGTTGTTACGCAATTTAGTGTTAAGGAAATACACTACATACATCCTTCTCTTGGCAATGTAAAAGAAACAATAGCAGAATTCGAAAAAAAATGGACGGGTGTTGCATTACTTGTAGAAAAAAACACACACTCAGGAGAAAAAGATTGGAAAAAAACACAACAACAGCATTTTTTAAAAAAAATAAAATGGTTTGGTGTTGCCACAATTGCACTGTTATTATTTGCTTTTCCTTTTTTTACAGAAAAAAACACCTTTTTTAGCACCAATTATTGGCTACTACTTGCACTAAAAACAATAGGAATACTTACTACTTACAACTTAGTAAAACTTACCCTAGGCGGCACTAGCAAATTTGCTGATGCTGTTTGCACGCGTGGTAAAAAAACTAGTTGTGCTAACGTACTGCAATCTAAAGCTGCTTTTTTGTTGCCTGGCATTTCTTTTTCTGAGCTAGGTATTCTTTATTTTATAGGCGGCTTTCTTAACTTATGGCTTGGTGTATTTACAGTAAACACCTCTTTTTTATTATGGGCGTTAGCCATAATGAGTGTTGTGGGCGTGCTGTACAGTTTTTTTTCGTTATGCTATCAAGCTTTTGTAATACGGCAATGGTGCCCATTATGTGTGTTGGTACAAATCGTTTTTTGGTTAGAGCTAGGAGTGACTTATCCGTTTCTTTTAGAAGGAATTCCAAATATTTCTTTAACTTCTTTATACCCAATACTAATTGGATTTGGCGCTCCTTTAATTGGTTGGGTTCTTATAAAACCCATCCTAAAAAGAAGTATTGAGCTTTCTCATACCGCTAAAAAATTAAAGTCATTTCAGTACAATTCACAAATATTTATGAGTTTACTGCAAGAACAACCTCCTGTAAATACAGCGCTGTTTTCTACAGAAATGCAATTGGGAGATGTTAACGCTAAAACTACGTTAACGATAATTACTAATCCCTCTTGCAAAGCTTGTAAAAAAGCACATCAGGAAATTGAGCATTTACTACATCAGTTCCCAGAAGGATTGCAAATTGTATTTCGATTTGTTCCTTTTGATGATCTTGATGAAACAGGAATCATCATTATTAAAACACTTTTAAGTTATGTGCTTAAAGGAGAATCTCAAAAAGCTTTTGAAGCCTTAAGTGCTTGGTTTAAAAACCAAAATCTTAAAAAGTGGCAAAAACAATATCAAACATCTTATACCATTCCTGAGGTGACTCAATTATTTGAAGCACATTTAAAATGGTGCGAAATAAGTGAAGTTATTGCAACACCCAGTTTTTTCCTTAATGGATACAAAGTGCCCGAACAATATAGCTTGCCTGATTTATCTGTTCACATTAGAAATTTAATTGCCAGTTTAGAACAATAACTAGCGTGTTATTTGTTTGACATTTTAGGTAAAAATTCAAAAATATCTTCAAAAGTGTTTTTGTACTTTTGCCTTGCAAAAACCACAACTTATGAGTTCTCCTCAAAGATATACCATTACTGCTGCGTTGCCCTATACAAATGGTCCTATTCATATTGGCCATTTAGCTGGTGTTTATATTCCTGCTGATATTTATGCACGTTATTTGCGATTAACAGGAAATGACGTAGCTTATATCTGCGGAAGCGATGAGCATGGCGTAGCAATACCGATGAGGGCAAAAAAAGAAGGTGTTTCTCCAAAAAATATTATTGATAAATACCATATAATCATAAAAAAATCGTTTGAAGATTTTGGTATCTCTTTTGACAATTACTCAAGAACATCATTACCTGTTCATCATAAAACAGCTTCAGATTTTTTCTTAAACCTATACAATAAAGGCGAATTTATAGAAGAAGTTACCGAGCAGCTTTTTGATGAAAAAGCCAACCAGTTTTTAGCCGATCGTTTTGTTATAGGAACGTGTCCAAAGTGCGGTTTTGAAGAAAGTTATGGTGATCAATGCGAAAATTGTGGTACAAGCCATAATGCAACAGATTTAATCAATCCTAAATCTGCTATTACAGGAAGCAAACCCACGCTTAAACAAACCAAACACTGGTTTTTGCCTTTAGATAAACACGAAGATTTTTTACGAAAGTGGATTTTAGAAGGCCATAAAAATGATTGGAAACCCAATGTGTACGGACAAGTAAAATCTTGGATTGATGATGGTTTACGACCAAGAGCCGTTACACGTGATTTGGATTGGGGTATTCCTGTACCTGTTGATGGCGGAGATGGCAAAGTACTCTATGTTTGGTTTGATGCGCCTATTGGTTACATTTCCTCTACAAAAGAATGGGCAGAAAAAGAAGGAAAAAATTGGGAGGATTACTGGAAAGATAATAGCACAAAGCTGGTTCATTTTATAGGAAAAGATAATATTGTGTTTCACTGTATCATTTTTCCTGCTATGCTAAAAGCACATGGAGATTTTATTCTTCCAGAAAACGTTCCTGCTAATGAGTTTTTAAATTTAGAAGGCAATAAACTATCCACTTCTAAAAACTGGGCGGTTTGGTTGCATGAATATTTAGAAGAATTCCCCGATCAACAAGATGTGCTTCGTTACACATTAACTGCCAATGCTCCTGAAAATAAAGACAATGATTTTACTTGGAAAGATTTTCAGGCAAGAAACAACAATGAGTTGGTTGCTATTTTTGGGAATTTTATCAATCGTGTAGCGGTTTTAACACATAAGTATTTTAACGGAATTGTTCCTGAACCTAGTGACTTTTCTGATTTTGATGAAGAAACACTAGAAAGTTTAAAGAATTTTCCTGCCATTATTGGTAAATCAATCGAACGATATCGGTTTAGAGAGGCTTCACAAGAATTAATGAATTTGGCAAGACTTGGTAATAAGTATTTAGCAGATGAAGAACCCTGGAAAAAGATAAAAGAAGATGAAAGCCGAGTAAAAACCATTATGTATGTTGCCTTGCAAATTGCTGCTAGTTTGGCTGTGGTTTCAGAACCATTTTTACCGTTTACATCTGCAAAACTAAAATCGATTTTACAGTTGAATCAGTTGACTTGGAATGATGTTTCTGAAAAAAATTTATTACTGCCTGTTGGTCATCAAATTGGAAAATCAGAATTATTATTCTCAAAAATTGAAGATAAAACAATAGAAACACAGCTTGCTAAATTAGAAGCGACCAAGCAACTAAATGAACAGTCTAACAAAACTATTGAGCCTCAAAAAGAAACCATTGAGTTTGATGATTTTTTAAAGATGGATATTCGTGTAGGTACAATTTTAGAAGCACAAAAAGTACCAAAAACCAAAAAACTATTGCAATTAAAAGTAGATGTTGGCATTGATGTTAGAACCATTGTTTCAGGTATTGCAGAAAGTTTTTCTCCTGAAGAGGTTGTTGGGCAACAAGTAACTGTACTTACAAACTTGGCTCCAAGAAAAATTCGTGGAGTTGAAAGCCAAGGAATGATTTTAATGACCGACACTCCTGAAGGAAAACTAGCTTTTATAGAGCCTTCACAAAAGGTTAATAATGGAGAATTTATTGCTTAAATAAACATTTACTATATTCGTGACCTTGCAAAAAATACGAGGTCTTTTACGCCTCTCAATAACTAAAAATGAAAAAAAATTGTATTAACATTCTATTTTTAATAGGATGTATGTGCGGCTCTTTATTTGCTCAAACAAAAATTACTAGCTTTAAAAACTTTTTAAAAGAAAACTCAACAGATATTGAAGATGTTGTTCCTGTTGTGGATACTAAAAATAATGACTTAGTTATTTTAATTACTGATGCTAAAAAAGTATATGCATATAGATTTAATGACAAATTTAAATTAACTGATCAACTTTCATCTGAAACAAAAAGAAGAAAGTATAAAGTACTTTTAGGAAGTAGCATTACTGATAATCAATATAAAATATTTTTAGCTAACAAAAGTAAAACTCAATTTTCTGCTGCTAACTTTTCATTCGATGAAAATAAAAATACAATAAAAGAATTTTTACTACCCTCTGGACAAACATTTATTCAAGCTATTTCTTTAAATAATAAGTTTTACGTCATTTCAGGAAGTAAAACATATGGTAATTTATACCTTAATCATATTAGTACTGATAATAACTTACAATTTTATCCTATAGATTTAACCAATATTAAATTTAAAAACAAGAGAGGTAAGGACGTTATTGCAACAGATTTACTTTTTCCATTTAATTCTACGCCTATAAAAAAGTTTGAAAAAGATACTCCAAACTCTATAGAGTCAGTTTCAGAGGCAACAAAAATGTACTTAATCGATGAGAAGTTAGTAATTACTTTTGATGAAAATAAAAATCTAACTCAGGTACTAACCATAGATCTAAACTCAAAACAAGCAACTAAAACAACTTTTAACAAACCGCTTTCAAACATTAAATCGGGTGGAAAAAAAACAAACTCTTTTATATATGATGATAAAATAGCAATAGTTGCAGCTACCAAGAATGTTTTATCAATGCATGTTTTAGATTATTTGACTGGTAACTTCATAAAGGAATATGCTGTTAGTCAAGATGAAGAAATACTTTTTAAAAACTCTCCCATAATACAAAAAGGAGGATTTTACAATGGTTATAGAGAGTTAGAAAAAACCAAAAAGTTTTTACGTAAAATAACAACTGGTAAAATTGGGATTTCTGTTATCAAAAGCAAAGAAAATTACTTATTTACTTTAGGTGGTTATGTTGAGCAAAGACCTGCTGCTCCAATGATGATGGGTGGCTTTGGAGGAGTTGGTGGAGTAATAGGAAGTGTTAATGCAAATCTTTTTTTTAATCCTACTATGTTTGCATATAATTCTTTTACTAATACAAAGTCAACTCAAATTGAGTGTTTATTTGACAAGGATTTTAATCACATAAAAGGAGAGATAAAAGAAAATGTTTTTGATAAAATGAAAAAATACAGAACTAATAGTGAAAAAGGAAGTACTGTCTTTAAATACAAAGACTTTTTCATAATGACAGATTATAACGCTTTTTCAAAAGATTTTATATTTATAAAGTTTACAGATTAGCTTAACTCATGTACAGTTTTTTTGCAAAAACCTTCTTTCATTTTTTATAAAAAAATTTTAGGATAATTAATTAAAAATGATATACCTTTGATTTACTGTTAAGTAAGTTAAATGTTTAGTTTTTCTTCTTTCGGTAGTAAGAACAAGTGGAAGAATCGTTCTTACTTGGTATTTGGAAAATACGTCGAAAAAATTCAGTTTTCTTCCCATTCTTTTTTAACAACATTACTGTTGATCTCCAATCGTAGAACATACTTAACGCTACGTATTTGATTATTTTATAATTTCTTAGTCAATTTAATATAGGGTTAACTTTTGTTAAAACTATCTTTATTAAAATTATACTTGTTAACGTCTTTGTAGTTAAAAAATGAACACAAAATATATTGATTTTATCAAACAAACATTTGATTTTCCTCAACCTGAGTTTACTACTCAGGAAGATGTTCTCTCGTTTCATGGTATTGATTTAATGAATCTAATTGAAACTTACGGAGCACCTTTAAAATTTACTTATTTGCCATTAATCTCTCAAAATATTAACAGAGCAAAAGGGTGGTTTAAAAATGCTTTTAAAAACCATAATTATCCTGGTAAATATTACTATTGTTATTGCACAAAAAGCTCACACTTTAAATACGTTTTAGAAGAGGCACTAAAAAACGACATTCACATAGAAACCTCTTCTGCTTTCGATTTAGATATTGTTAAGTCTCTTAAAAATAGTGGAAAGATTAACAACGATACTTTTGTTTTATGCAATGGTTTTAAACGAGATGAATACATTAGCAGAATTGGAGAATTAATCAATTCAGGGCACAAAAACTGTATTCCTATCATTGATAATTACGAAGAATTATCACTAATTCAAGAGCAAACAGATAAAAAATTTAAAATAGGGATTCGAATCGCTTCAGAAGAAGAACCCAAATTTGAGTTTTATACTAGCAGATTAGGAATTGGATATAAAAACATTGTTTCTTACTATCAGAATGAAATTGAAAGCAACAATCAAGTAGAGCTCAAAATGCTCCACTTTTTCATCAATACAGGTATTAAAGACAATGCTTACTATTGGAATGAGCTTCTAAAATGTATGAATGTATATGTTGAGCTAAAAAAAGTATGCCCAACACTAAACAGTCTTAACATTGGCGGCGGTTTTCCTATTAAAAACTCATTAGGGTTTGAGTACGATTATGAGTATATGGTAGAAGAAATTGTAAACCAAATTAAAGAAGTTTGCGAAAAAGAAGAAATCGGTTTTCCTGATATTTTTACGGAATTTGGAAGTTTTACTGTAGGAGAATCTGCAGGTTCTATCTATAAAATTCTATATCAAAAAGAACAAAATGATCGAGAGCGTTGGAATATTATCAACTCCTCTTTCATCACAACGCTACCTGATAGCTGGGCAATTAATAAGCGATTCATTATGTTGCCTATCAATCGTTGGAATGATGAGTATGAGCGCGTTCTTTTAGGTGGTATTACTTGTGATAGTGATGATTATTATAATTCAGAACAACACATGAACGCTATTTATTTACCTGTTTATGAGAAAGATAAACCATTATACATTGGTTTTTTTAATACAGGTGCCTACCAAGAAACTATTGGTGGTTTTGGTGGCTTACAACATTGTTTAATTCCCAATCCAAAACATATTTTAATAGACAAAAATCCAGATGGAAAAATTGTAACCAAAATATTTAAAGAACAACAAAAAAGTGAAGAATTATTATCAATTTTAGGATATGAAAACGAATAAAACTTTTGCAAATATCCCAGAGGAATATGCAAAATTAGAGCATGCTAAAGTAGTGCTAATTCCTGTAACCTATGATGAAACAAGTACCTGGCAAAAAGGTGCTGATAAAGGTCCTGAAGCTTTATTAAAAGCAGCTGAAAATATGGAGCTTTATGATATTGAAACAGATTTTGAAGTATATAAAGAAGGTATTTATTTAGCAGAAACTGTTGAAGAGAAATCATCTCCAGAAACAATGGTTAATACAGTTCATCAAACAACTAAAAGCTACATTAAAAAGAACAAGTTTGTAACCTTAATTGGTGGCGAGCATTCAATTTCTATTGGTAGTATTCGTGCCTTTAATGAGTGTTTTAACAATTTAACTGTTCTGCAAATTGATGCTCATGCTGATTTACGTAAAGAATACGAAGGAACTCCTTTTAATCATGCTTGTGCCATGTATGAGGCAAATCAAACCACCAATCTCATACAAGTTGGTATACGAAGTATGGATGTGTCTGAAAAATTGGAAATGAATGAAGACAAAGTCTTTTTTGCTCATGATTTGGCAATGAATGAATATTGGATTGATGAGGTTATTGAACAGTTAACCAACAATGTATATATTACATTTGATTTAGATGCGCTTGATCCGTCAATCTTGCCATCTACAGGAACTCCAGAGCCTGGTGGTTTGTTGTACTACGAAACGTTAGAATTACTAAAGAAAGTATTTGAACAAAAAAATGTAGTTGGCTTTGATATTGTTGAGCTTTGCCCAAATCCAACTGAAAAATCATCTGATTTTTTAGCAGCAAAACTATATTACAAAATGCTTAGCTATAAATTCGCAGGAGAAAATGATGAAGACATTGATGGTGATTTTGAAAGTGAGGATGATGACTACTCAAATAAATTAAGTAAGCACAAAAATCATGACGAATATGACTACTAATCAAAAGCCTATCTCTGATTTTATAGATAAGCATTTTCTGCACTTCAATGCTGCTAGCTTAGTAGATGCAGCAAAAGGATATAGAACTCAGTTAGAAAATGGAGCTAAAATGCTTGTTTCTTTAGCAGGCGCAATGAGTACAGCAGAAATAGGAAAAATATTCTCAGAAATCATTCGTCAAAACAAAGTACATATCATTTCTTGTACAGGTGCAAACCTAGAAGAAGATATTATGAATCTGGTTGCACATTCTCATTACAAGAGAGTTCCTAATTATAGAGATTTAACACCAAAAGACGAATGGGAACTTTTGGAAAAAGGACTAAACAGAGTAACAGACACCTGTATTCCTGAAGAAGAAGCATTTAGAAGATTACAAAAACATATTTTTCAAATTTGGAAAGATGCCGAAAATAATGGAGAGCGTCTTTTCCCTCATGAGTTTATGTATCGATTGCTTTTGTCTGGAGATTTAAAGCAGTATTATGAAATTGATCCAAAGAATTCTTGGATGATTGCTGCTGCAGAGAAAAATCTGCCTATGGTTGTTCCTGGTTGGGAAGACAGTACAATGGGAAATATTTTTGCTTCCTACGTAATTAAAGGCGAGTTAAAAGCTAGTACAATGAAATCTGGTATAGAGTATATGACTTTTTTAGCAGATTGGTACCAAAAAAACTCAGATAACGGAATTGGTTTTTTCCAGATAGGAGGAGGAATTGCTGGAGATTTTCCTATTTGTGTTGTACCAATGTTGTATCAAGATTTAGAACAAACAGAAATACCTTTTTGGTCTTACTTCTGTCAAATATCAGATTCAACTACGAGTTATGGTTCTTACTCTGGAGCTGTTCCTAACGAAAAAATTACTTGGGGTAAACTAGATATCACTACACCTAAGTTTATTATCGAAAGTGATGCTACTATTGTAGCTCCTTTATTATTTGCCTATTTACTAAACATGTAACAATAATGAAAAGAGCAATTGTAGATTACTCTAAACTTACTAATGAAGTGTTAGATTTATTAGTTGAGCGATTTCCTGATGGTTATGGAGACGATGATGTTATTATTTTTCAAAATGCAAAAGGAGAAACCGTCAAAGCAATAGAAGTTCGCAGCTCAGACACTATTTATCTAGTTAAAATTGGCCTTAAGTTATCACAGAAAATGGAAGATTATGCAGATGACTTAGAAAATGATAATAATGATGACACAGACAATGACTACGATTCTGACGATTTTGACCCAGATGAAATAGAGCTTCCTGAATAATTTCTATTAAAACAAAGTACATAGAATAGGCGTCAATTTGCCTATTCTATGTATAATAATTTTCTCCTTTCTCTTTTGTAAGATTACATTAGTCTTTTTCTTATTAACTACACCTTTTTCAATTCGGATATTGAGGTATTTTCTTATTTTTAGAGTATGCTTCATGAAATAAAAAACATTGTCAGATCAGCAAAAATTGCACATGAAAAAGGAGTTAAAACAGTTTTAGCCTCTGTTGTTTCTTTAGAAGGTTCTTCTTATAGAAGACCCGGAGTTCGAATGTCTATACAAGAAGATGGAAAAATGATTGGTGCCGTTAGCGGCGGTTGTGTAGAAAAAGAAATACTACGCCAATCTCAAACTGTTTTTGAAACAAATCAACCTAAATTAATGGTATACGATGGAAGATATCGTTTAGGCTGTGAAGGAATTCTTTATATTCTGATAGAGCCTTTTGCCCCTGAAAACTCTTTCTATAAAGCATTTGAAAATCAATGTTCTTCAAGAAAAGCATTTGAAATTGCCTCTTACTTTTCCAAAGAAGAAGAGAATCGATTAAGAGGAAGTTCTGTATTTATTTTTAATGAAGAAAATCAGTTTAAAATGAATGCAGAGAAAACTAAAGGTTTAGATGTTTTTCATCAAAAAATTCAGCCTGGGTTTAGGCTAATAATTGTTGGATCAGAACACGATGCGGTTGAACTTTGCAAATTTGCCGCAAATATGGGCTGGGAAGTAATTATTATTGCTCCAGTAGACGATCAAAAATCAATCGTTAATTTTCCAGGGACTTTCAATTACCTTTCAATTGATGAAAATCAGTTTAAAACATTCTCTTTTGATGCTCAAACCGCTGTTGTTTTTATGACGCATAGCTATGTAAAAGACCTAAAATATTTATCTGCCATCACAACAGCTAACATTCCTTACATTGGATTGCTAGGACCGAGCAAAAGACGTGAAAAACTAATGAACGATCTTATTGAAAAAAATGAAGATATAGATGATCATTTTTTTGATAGACTTTATGGCCCTGCAGGAATTAATATTGGAGCAGAAACTCCGCAAGAAATTGCCGTTTCTATACTTTCAGAAATTTTAAGTGTAATACGAAATCAAGAAGTAAAATCATTAAGAGATAAGCCTGTAGGAATTCACGAATAATGAAAAAATATGCTGCTTTAGTTCTTGCTGCCGGCTCTTCAACACGATTAGGAA
Source organism: Bacteroidia bacterium (assembly GCA_030428865.1). Lineage (GTDB taxonomy): Bacteria > Bacteroidota > Bacteroidia > Flavobacteriales > Flavobacteriaceae > Polaribacter. The sequence continues at coordinate 85,271 of JAUIEK010000001.1, forward strand.
GACCTAAACAACTTCTTAATTACAAAGGAAAAACATTAATTGAACATACAATTAATCAACTTAACTCAATAAATAATATTGATGTTTTTGTTGTTTTAGGTGCGCATAAGAACGAAATTCTCTCAAAACTAGACCTTGGTTCTGTTCGGGTATTTATCAATACAGAATGGAAAAAAGGAATGGGAGAATCCATTCGTTTTGGTGTACAAAAAATTCAAAAAATAGCTAATTATCAAGGTTTATTAATCACACTAGTTGATTTACCTTTAGTAACAGCTGACCATTATCAAAATCTGCTATCAACATTTATCAACAATTCTAAAAAGATTGCAATTACTCAATATGAAGATTCTGTAAAAGGAGTTCCGATTGTGATTGATTCTCTTTTTTTCACTGATTTAAAAAATTTGTCAGAAGAACAAGGTGCAAAATCACTATTGAAAAAACATAAAAAAGAGATTGTAGAAGTAAACACTACAATCCCTTATTTTGATGTGGATACAGAAGAATCGTATCAAAAACTTTTAAAACTATCCTAAAACCTCTGCTTTTTTCAGTAGTGCATTTACAAATGGCTGGCTGTACAATCTTTTGTCCATCGCATTCTTAATTGCATTGGCAACTGCACCTCCTGCAGGCGGCAAACCTGGTTCTCCTAAACCTGTTGGAGATTTTGTATTTTTCACAAAATGAACCTCTACTTGTGGTGTTTCTTGCATTCTAATTAATCTATACCTATCAAAATTAACAGCTTGTGGAGTTCCTTTTTTAAAGGAAAAATCTCCATACATTGCATGGCCAATACCGTCAATTACACCACCTTGAATTTGATTAATGGCTCCTGTTGGGTTTACAACAATACCACAATCTACTGCTACTGTAACTTTTTTTATTATTGGATTTCCATCTTTTAGCTCAATATCAGCAACCTCAGCAACATGTGTATTATGACTATAATATGCAGCAAATCCTTGATAAATTTCTGAGGAAGTTTTACCCCAATTAGATCTTTCTAATACGAGTTTAATGGTTTCTTCCATTCGATCTCCAGAATATTCAATTTTTTCATCAGTAGTCCCTTTTACGTTTTGAAGTAATTCAATCAGTAATTCAGGATGATCTTTACCTAGTTCTTCTGCCAGTTCGCTAAAGAAACTCTGCTCTGCATAGGCTAAAAAATTTGTGTACGGAGCTCTCCAAGCACCTGTAGTTATTTTACTTTTATAATTTCCTGTGCTTACTTTATAATTAGCAATACATCCTGCAGGAAAAAAATGCGGAATAAGACCATACATATTTCCGTTTATAGCAGCTTCTTTTAGATGATAACCTGTTATTTTTCCATCTTTTATAGCTGCTGCTATTCTATACTTTATGGCAGGTCTGTATGTGCCTGCTGCCATATCATCTTCTCTAGAAAAAACAACTTTAACAGGCTTCTTTGCTAAACTTGATATTTCTGCAGCTTCTAAAGCAAAATCACCATACAATCTTCTTCCAAAACCACCTCCCATTCGTGTCATTTCTAGGTGAATTTCTTCTTCTTTTCTGTTTAATAAATTTGCCACTCTTCTTGCTGTCCACTGAGGTGTTTGGATAGGACCTACTAAATGAATTTTTTTATCGGTAACATCTGCATAAAAATTCATAGGTTCCATACAGTTATGAGGCAAAAATGGCGATTCATAGGTTCGTTCAATTACTTTATCTGCCTCTGCAAACGCTTTTTTGATATTTCCATCTTCTCTTCTTGTTTCAAACTTATTTCCATCTAAAATTTTTAAGAGTTCTCTATCATGATCTTCAGTGCTTTCTAACGTTCCATCATATTCCCACTGAGCAATCAGTGCTTTTTTACCTTTCATTGCTGCCCATGTGTTTTTTGCTAAAACAGCTACTTTATCTCCAAATTTTATCACATCAACTACTCCACCAACTTCTTTGGTTTTACTGTCGTTAAAACTCACTAACTTTTTACCAAATGCAGGAGGTCTTAGCACAGAAGCATACAACATTCCTTCTTCCTTATAGTCAAGACCAAATAGTGGTTTTCCTGTAATTATTTTATCAAGGTCAATATTAAGAATATCTTGCCCTATAATTTTATAATCTTTAGGATCTTTTAGTTTGACATTTTCTGGAACTTCTAGCAAAGCGGCTTCTTTTACTACTTCTCCATAACTTAGTCTATTTCCATTTGCATTTGTAATAATTCCATTAGATGCTGAGCAAGAAGCTGCTTCTACATTCCATTTTACAGCAGCGGCATTAATCAACATTTGCTTAGCAGTAGCTCCTGTTTGGCGTAAAGCATCCCAACCAAAACGTATGGATTGACTACCTCCAGCAACTTGACGCTGATAATTTTTTGTGTCTAAAATACCTTGAGCAACGTTTACTTTATTCCATTCTACATCTAATTCTTCTGCAATAATCATTGGCATAGATGTTTTTACACCTTGACCAATTTCTGGATTGGGTGAAAAAATAGTTACATATCCTTCATCAGATATTTTAATAAAAGCGTTAAAATCATTAAAATTTAATTTAGAGATATCTGGTCTAACATTAGGTTTACACGCTGTAAATAAATTAAACCCGATTAAGATTCCGCCTCCTGCTAGTGCAGATGTTTTTATAAAGTTTCGTCTGCTAAACTGTAAATTGGTGTTGTCTGTTTTCATCTGTAGAAAGAATTACATATTATTTGCTGCAGACTCTACTGCTTTTTCAATTCGGTTATAAGAAGCGCATCTACAAATATTACCATGCATGGCTTCTCTTATTTCTTCTTTTGACGGATTTGGATTTTCCTCTAAAAATGCTGAAGCTGTCATTATTTGACCTGCTTGACAGTATCCACACTGTGGAACATCTAATTCTTTCCAAGCTTTTTGAACGGGATGAGAACCATCTTCTGAGAGTCCTTCAATAGTAGTAATGGATTCTCCTTGAATCATAGATACAGGCATAGAGCAGCTTCTAACTGCTGTCTTACCCAAGTGAACAGTACAAGCTCCGCATTGAGATATGCCACAACCAAACTTAGTCCCCAATAAGTTTAGCTCGTCTCGTAAAACCCATAGCAAAGGAGTATCAGCATCTACACTTACTGTAAGGTTTTTTCCATTAACGTTTAAGGTGTAATTTGGCATTTGATTTTGATTTTGAATGCTTTAAGTTACAAAAAAAATCAAATAGCTAAATCAATTACTTTAGAGTCTAACGCTCAACGATGCTTTGGCAAAAAATGGAGTTCCTGGTGTAAAGTGAATTTCCGTAACAGGTTCTATTTCATTTTGTAATCGAGAAGTTGTTTCAAATTGAGTTTCGTTCCAATCAACATCAAAAAGATTTTCTATAACCATACCAAATGTTATATTTTTGTATGTATAGTTCACGTTAATATCATTCACAAAATATCCTTTGGCTACAATTGAATTATCTTCATTTGCAGGTCTATTATCTAAATAACGAAACCGAAATCCTCCTGAAAACCCTTTAAAATTAGTTGCAGAGAGTCCTCCTGTTATCGTAAAATCTGGGGCCAATGGAATATAGTCTTGACCTGCCATTTCATCTACGCTACGAGCTACTGTGTATGTAGCATCAGAATCAAAGTATAACCAATCGGTTAATTGAAACCGCAGACCTAAATCTAACCCATAACGCTCTGATTTTCCCGAAGGTTCTATAACTCCTGCATCACCAACATATACAAATTCTTCTTCTGAAAACAGATACCAAAAAGCTGTGTTAAAAACCATGTTTTTTAAGGGCTTCCATATTGTACCAACGTCAGTTCCATAAGCTCTTGGCAGAATATTATTAGCATTTTCTTGTAAAACTACTCTAGCATCGTTTGAATGAAAACCTATTCCTGATTTTAAAAAAAACTGAACATTATCTGCAGCATTATAAAAAAAGTTAAGTTTTGGATTTACAATGGTTTTAGTATTAGAAAGCGTTTGATAACTTGAACTTAACTTATCTACATATTGAAAGTTAAAATAGTCTAAACGAAAGGCTGGATTTATTACAAACTTTCCAAAATCTATTTTAGAATCATAAAAAGCATAGATATTTGTTTGCTGTACATCTCCTAATTGTGTCTGTTCCAACGTTTCTGTTCTGTTTCTAGTTTTGCTAAGTTCTATATTGTTTACGTTATCTATTCTGGCTCCAATACCTTTTTTGTTATGAAACTGTATGTTTCCTTTATCTATCTGACGCTTTAATTCTGAATTAAACCCATAAATTTCTCTACTTTCTTTTTGCTTAATTTGATCTCCATTTATTGGGTCTTCCAAAAAGAAAGTAAAATTGGAGTACAGCTCAAAATCATATTTTGAATAATACACATTTGTATGAATTGTAGCGTTGTTCTCTAAATTCTTAAGATGTTGTAGATTTACATTAAACCTTGATGTTCTTCCTCCCTCAGTGTCATCTATTGACCCAAAACGAGTAATATTTCCATTGTCAACTTCTCTTTGAGGTATTTGCCCAGAAGCATCCCATTTACTTGTAAAATTGGATATAGCAACCGTAACTTGATCTAAATTGTTCAATATTGTATGGTATTTTCCAAATATATTTATTCTATTAAAATTTTGAGGAGATTCAAACGGACCATCCGTTTCAATATATTCTAAAGCCACGTACGACTTGCTGGTATTAGTTGGCTCTAATAAGTTAAACATTCCAAGAGTTCGTAGTGTATTAAAATCTCCTACTTCTGCTTTTATTACGTTTTGATTAATTGATTTTTTAGTTGAAAAGTCTACAAAACCTGCTGTGTTAAAATCTCCTTTATCAGCATAATAAACTCCTTTTCCGAAGTTAATTTTCTGAATCGTTTCTGGTATCAAAAAATGCAAATCACTATAGCCTTGACCATGGGCATGAGATACCATGTTTACAGGCATTCCGTCTACAGATAATGCTACATCTGTACCGTGATCTACATCAAAACCTCTTAAAAAGATTTGTTCTGCTTTTCCTCCTCCTGCATGCTGACCTATGAAGAGCCCTGGAACTTTTCTTAGTATTTCTTGAGAAGAGTTTACTGGATTTACTTTTAAATCTAACTTTGCTATAGTTTGTAGTGGATCCAACTCATTTGCTATAACCAATTCATCTAATTCAAAAACTTTGGTTTCTAGTTGAATTTTAACGTCTTTTTGAAGATCCTTGTTTTCTACAATTAATTTATATTGCTTATACCCTAATAATCCTATTTGTATTGTGTCTCCTTTTCTAACATTTGCTAAAATAAATTTTCCCCCTTTATCTGAATGTGCATGACTGTTTGTCTGTTTATCAAAAACATATGCATTTTCTAAAGGATTGTTTTCAGAATCAAAAACATATCCTTGCAATGTTCCTTGCGTTGTTTGTGCAGTTATAAAGTGAATTGTAGTAACAAATAAAAAAGCTAATAAAAGAAGTTTTTTCATTGATGATTAAACGTTTTAATTTTTAGGTAAATTTTAACGCCAAAACTAAGAATAGTAACTATTCTTCTATCCCTGATTCAATCTTAATTTTTTGTTAATGTTTTTGGTTGGGTTTTCCTAAAATTTCTTTCTCCTTAAAACATAGAAGCCACAACAATATTGCAGCTTCTGTATTTTAAAAAAGTATCGGCTTTACTTACTTCCCAACATCAATAATTCGTTACAAACAACTTCTGTAACAAATCTCTTTTCGCCTTCTTTTGTTTCATAACTTCTAGAAGTTAGCTTTCCTTCTATCATAACTTCGCTTCCTTTTATCAAGTATTTTTCAATTATTTCAGCAGTTTTATTCCAAGCAACAATGTTATGCCATTGTGTATCTGTAACTTTTTCTCCTTTTGCATTTTTATACACTTCATTTGTTGCGATAGAGAATTTTACCAATTTTTTACCGTCTTCTAGAGTAATTACTTCTGGGTTGTTCCCTAAGTTTCCAATCAACTGTACTTTGTTTTTAAGTGTGTTCATTTTATTATTATTTTAAATTAAACAGTTAAGACTTGTCAATTTTTTGATTTGACAGCACAAAGATGAAACAGGTACTCAACCACAATCGGTTAAGAATTAATTACTTTCGATTGTAAATAATTGCAGTCGTTTACGTTCAAATATTTCTTATATTTATCAGGAAACATAATCTATGGAAAATCGAACTTGTTTAGAATGTGGCGAAGTGCTTAAAGGTAGAATTGACAAAAAATTCTGTTCAGATTATTGTAGAAATACCTACAATAACAAAATAAATAAGGAAAGTAAAAACTTGATTAGAAACATTAATAATCGCTTAAAGAAAAATCACAAAATCTTATCTGAGTTAAATACATTGGGTAAAACAAAAGCTTCTAGAAATCGGTTATATGATAAAGGGTTTGATTTTCAGCTTTTCACATCAATATATACTACCAAATCTGGCAATACTTATTTTTATGTGTACAACCAAGGATATCTTGCCTTAGAAAATGAAATGTATTTGTTAATTAAGCGAGATTAGGTAAATTCGTTCTTACTAGAAAAATAAAAATGGCGCTAAACCGAAAAAAGATTGTAAAATACTTCGTCCCCATTCTTATGTTTTTAGTTGCTGCATTTCAGTTATTTCAAGTAAACAACGACGGTCTAACTCGATGGAAAGGAGGGGGTTATGGTATGTATAGTGAAATACATTATTCTTACTATGAAGTTTGGATTACTTACCAAGGAGAAATAAAGGAAATTAAACATGATGAAAAAATAGAGGGTATTAGTTCTAGAAGATCAAGACGTTTAATTCTAAAAGTAAAATCATTTCCTAATAATAGAAATCTTAGAGCTTTAGCGAAAATCTTAAAAAAAGATGAGGGTTATCCAATAACAATACAGGTGTGGAAACCTAAAATCAATATTGATAATTTATCATATTCAAGAGTTCTTCTTAAAGAAATCACAGAATAAATTGATCCCAATGAAAAAATTATTACAAAATCTCAATTTGATCGATATTTCCACTAAAGCACTCTCATTAATATTCTTCATATATATTTTTAAAAGTGATTTTCCTCACAGACGCTTTTCAATTTTTTTCTTATTAATTATTATTTTCAGTTTATTCTTTAATCAGAAAATTCTCTCAAAAATCGTATTTTGGGTATCATCTATTATTATACTTAGTATTGACCTCACAACAAATTGGTATAGGGTAGCTAATCATCATTTTGTTTTATTTTTCTGCTGCCTTTTATTTTTCTTTGTTCTTAGACAACCAAAACACAAACAGCAAGATTATTTGCAAAATAATGGAAGATCTATTCTTCTGGTTTTACTCTTTTTTGCTTCTATTCAAAAATTACTTTCTCCGACTTTTATTGATGGTAGTTTTGTTGGGCAATACCTTACTTCTGGTGGCTTTTTTCAACTTATTTTGTCTAAAATTGAGAGCTGCCAAAATTATATTGCATCAAATCGAACCATTATTACTGAGTTCAATAGCCAAGTTCCAAATGCTACAGAATCAATTCAATTAAATGGAAATCCAAAAATAATCTCAACAATAAGCCTTATATATACTTACTCAATTTTAATTTTCGAGTCTTTGGTGTTTTATGTTTTTTTAAGGGTTAAAAATTTGAACATAAGACATTACTTCTTAATAGGACTCATCATAGCCGTTTTTATATCTAGGCTTGAATGTGGTTTTTTGAGTTTACTTTGTTTTCTTGGTATAACGCAGTGTAACGAAAAACAATCAAACTTTAAGTTAATTTATATTTTTCTGATTACCCTCTTTAGTGCCTTGATTGTCTTAAATGTTGGATTCCATTGATAACAGTGAGGATAGAATATTGTAAATAGTTAAAAACTAACTGTCTTTTCTCCAAAATTATTGAACTCATTACTTCCAGTTATTTTCTCTCATGCTAAGTGCTGCCTTTAAAATATCTTTCTGACTGATTTGTCCAATTAGTTTTCCATTTTCTACAATAGGAAAACGCCTTCTTTTAGAATCTACAAACTTTTCCGCAGCATCAAAAATATTCATGTTTTTATCAATTGTTTCTACGTCTATAACCATATTTTTTTCTACTGTATAGTCTCTATCCATGGGCATATTATAGTATTTACTCTTGGCAATATGCTTAATACAATCTGTTTCAGAAATAATACCAATTAATTCATTTTTATCATTTACAACAGGCCCTCCTGATATTTTATTCTTTGTCAGTATTTCTATCACTTCATGAATTGTTTGGTTTGCCTTAAACGTAATCAGTTTTGTAGTCATATGGTCCGACACCAAAATTTGTTCTTCTACCTTTGAAATACTTTTGTCTCGCTTACCTTGAAAACTAATTATTCCCATACGTTTGATTTTTGATTTGACTAAAGTTACTGATTTTAAACAATTTGCAATACTATGTGTATCATTTTTTATTTATTACTTTTATGAAAACTCAATCATAATGAAAAAATTTAGTGCTTTTTTTGCGATCCTGATTCTTTGCTCAGCTGCTTTTTGGGGATTCTATGATTTAATGCCGCATCAAGTTAAAGAAGCAAAATCTTCATCAGATTTTTCGATAGAAAATGCACTGTCTCATTTAAAGTTAATTTCAGAAAAACCACATGCTGTAGGAACAATAGAACACAAAAAAGTTCAAAAATATTTGTTTGATGAGCTTGAAAAAATGGACTTAAGCCCTAGTATACAATATCAAACAGCTGCCAATAATAAGTGGTTTGCAGCTACAACAGTTGAAAATATTGTGGCTCGGATAAAAGGAACAGATAACGAAAAAGCTTTATTGTTACTATCTCATTATGATTCTAACCCACATTCTTCAAAAGGAGCAAGTGATGCTGGCTCTGGAGTTGTTACTATTTTAGAAGGTGTTAGAGCCTTTCTTGCTGCTGATAAACAACCAAAAAACGACATTATTATACTTTTTTCAGATGCTGAAGAGCTTGGCCTTTTGGGCGCTAAAGCTTTTGTAAATCATCATCCATGGGCAAAAGATGTTGGTTTAGTGCTTAATTTTGAAGCACGAGGAAGTGGTGGTCCTAGCTATATGCTTATGGAAACTAACGGTAAAAACGAAAAATTAATAACGTCTTTTTTAGCTGCTAATCCTAAAAATCCTGCCGCCAATTCACTTATGTATAGCGTGTATAAAAAGCTGCCCAATGATACCGACTTAACTGTTTTTAGAGAGGATGCTAACATTAACGGATTCAATTTTGCTTTTATTGGCGATCATTTTGACTATCATACTGATCAAGATTCTTATGAGCGTCTAGATAGGGAAACACTGCAACATCAAGCAGATTATTTGTCAGCGATGTTGAATTATTTTTCTTTTCATGATTTATCCAGCCTTGATAGCGATACTGATCATGTTTATGTGAATTTTCCTGTTATTAAAATGATTCATTTTCCTTTTTCATGGGTTTTGCCCTTTCTTATTGCATGTTCTCTGCTATTCTTATTCCTTGTTTTTTGGGGTATTGGTTTAAGTCGATTGCAATTAAAAAATATTTTAGTGGGTTTTATTCCTGCTATTCTAGCTCTTGTTCTGGGTAGCCTTCTTTCTTATTTTTTGTGGAAACTTCTTCTAGTGGTTTATCCTTCATATAATGATGTGCTTCATGGATTTACTTACAATGGCTATTGGTACATTGGTGCTTTTTCTTTCTTAACGCTTTCTTTAACATTTTTTATCTATAAACCATTTTATAAAAAACACGAAGCGATCAATTTGTTTATTGCTCCTATTTTTATATGGCTTTTAATAAATTTCTTGCTTTTAAATAACTTTACAGGAGGTGCCTTTTTTATTATTCCCGTTGGTATTGCGTTATTAATTCTAGGTATAGAAATCTTTAAAAAAGACAGAAGAAAACAAAAGACTCTTCTTTACGCTGTATTGTCAGTTCCTAGTCTTTACATATTTTCTCCTATGGTCGTGCTATTTCCTGTAGGATTAGGATTAAAAAATCTTTTTATTAGCTCCATCTTTATAGCTCTGCTATTTGGCATCCTTCTTCCTGTTCTTTCTAAAGAAAAGATTAGAAAAAAAGTAGCACGTTTAGCTTTTTTATCCGTAATAATTTTCTCGGTTATTGCTACTCTTAAAAGTGATTTTACTGTTGATCAAAAAAAGCCAAACAGTCTTGTTTATATCGAAGATAATAATGAGGCCTTTTGGGCAACATATAATCATGTTCTAGACGATTACACAAAACAAAAACTAGGAGAAACCCCTAAAAAAGGAATCATTGAAAGTGCATTAACAAAAAGCAAATACAATACACCTATTCGATATTTTTCCGACGCTACAATTAAAAACATTCCTAAATCTATTATTTCAATTGTAAAAGACACAGTTATTGATAAGAACAGAAATATTCGTGTACTAATTCACCCTCAAAGAAAAGTTAATAAGTATGAGTTGAGTGTATTAGATTCTTTAACTTTCTATTCTGCAAAAGTAAATGGAGCATCTATAAACAAAGACCGTTCTTTCACAGCAAGTAAGGGTTCTTTCTTAATTTATCACATGGGAAATTCTGATGGAAATCTTGATTTTTCTTTCGAAATCAGTAATGAGGTAAACCCTACAATTATTGTAAATGAAATTTCTTACGATCTTCTTAAAAATCCTCAATTTGAAATACAGCCTAGATCAGAAAAAATGATGCCCATGCCATTTGTTACTAATGACGCCATTATGTGTATACAAAAAATAGAATTATAGTGCTACCTAACTTCAGTAACACGTAGAGTGTTTACCATTCCTCTTTCTTCAACAGGCATTGAAGTTAGATTAATCACAAAATCGCCTGGCTTTACATAACCTAAATCCTTAATTGTTTGGTTGATATCTTCTACTGTATGATCTGTACTTAAATTTTCATCATAATAGTAAGCACGAACACCCCAAAGTAAATTTAATTTTCCTAAGATTCTTTTATCTGTAGAGAATGCTAAAACAGATGTATGAGGCCTCCAAGCAGAGATTTGAAAAGCTGTATATCCACTATTGGTTAATGTGCAAATTGCAGCCGCACCAATGTTGTTTGCCATTAACGCTGCATGGTGGCACACCGATTTTGTTATGAAACGATTTGTTCTTATATGTGGAGCATCATGTGGCACTTTTATAAGAGATGAATCTTCTATGCTTACAATTATTTGCACCATTTTTTGAATAACTCGGACAGGATGTTTCCCGACAGATGTTTCTCCAGACAGCATTACTGCATCTGCTCCATCAATAATTGAGTTTGCTACATCATTCACTTCTGCTCTGGTGGGAACAGAATTTTCAATCATGGTTTCCATCATTTGTGTAGCAATAATAACCGGTATTCTTGCTTTTTTAGCTCTCAGCACTAGTTTTTTCTGAATCAACGGTACTTCTTGCATCGGAATTTCTACTCCCAGATCACCTCTGGCAACCATTAACCCATCACAGTATGGTATGAGAGCATCTATGTTTTCAACTGCCTCTGGCTTTTCTATTTTAGCGATAACAGGAACTCTGTATTCTGAGTTCTGATCTATCAAATCTCGAAGCATTCTAAGATCTTCAGGCGTTCTTACAAAAGACAACGCAATCCAATCTATATTTTGCTCTATGGCAAACAAGGCATCTTTTCGATCTTTCTCTGTTAATGCAGGAAGAGAGACATTTGTATTTGGTAAATTCACTCCTTTTTTAGAGCTGAGCACTCCTCCAACAAGTACTTTTACTTTTACAGTTGATTTTTTATCTGTTGAGAGCACTTCAAAATGCAGCTTACCATCATCTACTAAAATATGCTCTCCCTTTTTAACATCTTTTGGAAAGTTTTGATAGGTCATATAGGCTTTTTCTCTTGTTCCTACACACTTTTCCGTTGTAAAAACAAAAGTATCTCCAGCTACTAATTCAACACTATCTTCCATCACTCCCACACGGAGTTTAGGTCCTTGTAAATCAGCAAGAATAGCTACGTTGTATCCTTTTTCTTCATTAATTTCTCGAATCTCTTTTATTTGCCTTTTAACCGTTTCATGATTAGCATGAGAAAAGTTGATTCTAAACACATTAACTCCCTCAGTTGCTAGTTGAGTAAGTATTTCTTTTGAATTTGTAGCAGGCCCTAATGTGGCAACGATTTTCGTTTTTTTATACAACCCCATATTAAAAAATTAGATAGTCTTTAGATTTTAGTGTATTTATATCAATTAAATAAGAAGTTACTATTTGTGATATCTTATTTAAAGTATTTATGTTCTTCTTAAGAAAATTATGATCTGTATCGCCAACTATTTTTAAAAAGTAATCTACCTTCTTTCTCTCTGGTAGCAAATAAGCTTTTGTTTCTGTCTCAAACAAAGAGTTGGCTAAATTTTTTGCTTGCTGATATTTAACAGTATTTGCAAGCAAATACCAATCAAATTCCTGTTTTTTATCATAATGGTAAAAAACAGGAAAAGATACATCTTTTGTGGTTTCTATGGTATATGATGCTCTTTTAAATGTTGTTTTTAATGTACTATTTAGCAAATAAGCCAGCTTATAATCTTCTAATGTAGTATGAATGCCAATTAAGTGATAAGTGTCTTCACAAAAATCATTAATGTCTAGAGCATGTACTTGCATTCTAAGCTTATACTTTTAATTACGCTAAGTTACTGATTGTTTTATAGCAAGTACAGAAGACTACAAAAAATTAACGAAATCGTTACCTTAAATAACGCTTTCTATCTGCTTTTGAAATGCATAATATACCCGTTTTGAGGCCTGCTCTTCTGCTTTCTTTTTAGAGGTTGCTCTTCCTTTTGCAACTACTTCTCCATCAATACTGATTTTAACACTAAAATGTTTAACTGTTTCATTGCCTGTATCTTCATAAGTATTAAAATCGTATTGCTTTTTCTGTTTTTGACACCATTCAATAATTAACCCTTTGTAACTAGTTATTTTACCTTCTAGCTTTTCTATGTCTACGTATGGCTCTATTACTTTTTCATGAATAAATTTACTGCAATAATTATATCCTTTATCTAAATAAATTGCTCCTATTAAGGCCTCAAAAATATTACCATGAATATTTTCTCCTACATTTTCTGCTGCAATATTACTTCTTACAAAACGAATTAAGTCCAAGTCCTTTCCTAGTTCATTTAGGTGCTCTCTGCTCACAATTTTAGATCGCATTTGTGTTAAATATCCCTCCGTTTCGTCTGGGACTTTTTTGTAAAGATATGCTGCAATCACAGCGCCTAACATAGCATCTCCCAAAAACTCTAGTCGTTCGTAATTAAACGGTTTTCCTTTTGAATCTTCTAGCTTGAGAGAGCGATGCGTAAACGCTCTTTTATAGCTAGCAAGGTCTTTGGGTTTAAAGTTTAATAGTTGACGTATCTGACCAGCAAATTCATCTTCATTTTTAGAAGACGACTTCACTATTTTTCTAATAAAATTCATGTAAGAAAACTAATCTAACTTTTTAAACGCAATACAAGCATTATGACCTCCAAAGCCAAATGTGTTACTGATTGCCACATTAACTGCTCTCTCTTGAGCTTTGTTTAAAGTTAAGTTTAGTTGCGGGTTGATATTTTCATCAACATGTTGATGATTAATTGTTGGCGGAATAACGCCGTTTTGCATTGCTAATATAGCTGCAATTGCTTCTATTGCTCCCGCAGCTCCTAACAAATGCCCTGTCATCGATTTTGTGGAGTTAATATTGATATTAGGTGCATGATCACCAAAAACCTCAGCAATAGCCTTCAATTCAGCAACATCTCCTAGTGGCGTTGACGTTCCGTGAGTGTTTATATGGTCTACTTCTTCGGGTTTAATTCCTGCATTCTCTAAACAATTTCTCATTACCGCCATTACACCAATACCATCTGGGTGCGGAGCTGTCATATGATACGCATCAGAAGATAAACCTCCACCAATTACTTCTGCATAAATTTTCGCTCCTCTGGCTTTTGCATGCTCATATTCTTCTAGAATGAGCGCTCCTGCTCCTTCTCCTAAAACAAATCCATCTCTTTCTGCATCAAAAGGTCTTGAAGCTATTTCTGGATTTTCATTTCTAGTAGAAAGTGCATGCATTGCATTGAAGCCTCCCATACCGCCTGCAGTTACAGCAGCTTCACTTCCTCCTGTTACTATTACATCACAATATCCTAAACGTATGTAATTAAGAGCATCTATCATAGCATTTGCAGAAGATGCGCAAGCAGATACTGTTGTGTAGTTAGGCCCCATAAATCCATTCTTAATAGATATGTTACCTGGAGCAATATCTGCGATCATTTTAGGGATAAAAAATGGGTTAAATCTAGGGGTTCCGTCACCAGCAGCATAATTCAGAATTTCATTCTGAAATGTTTCTAAACCACCTATTCCTGCTCCCCAAATAACCCCTACTCGTAATTTATCTAGTTTATCTAGATCTAAGTTTGAGTCTACTATGGCTTCATCAGAAGCTACCATAGCATACTGCGTAAACTTATCCATTTTACGAGCTTCTTTACGATCAATAAAATCGGTTACTTCAAAGTTTTTTACTTCACATGCAAAACGAGTTTTGAACTTGGACGCATCAAAATGAGTAATGGGAGCGGCTCCACTAACTCCGTTAGATAAGCCCTCCCAATATTCTTTTATGTTATTCCCTATGGGTGTTAACGCACCAAGTCCAGTAATTACAACTCGTTTTAATTGCATGTATGATTACTTTTTAGCTTCTTCTATGTAAGTAATTGCTTGACCAACAGTTCCTATATTCTCTGCTTGATCGTCTGGAATTTGAATATCAAATTCTTTTTCAAACTCCATAATTAACTCAACAGTGTCTAGAGAATCTGCTCCTAAATCGTTTGTGAAGCTAGCTTCTGCAGTTACTTCATTATCATCAACTCCTAACTTGTCAACGATAATAGCTTTAACTCTTGATGCAATGTCTGACATAATTTTCTAATTTTTAAATTTAAAATCGGAGCAAAAATACAAATCTTTACAGTTTAAACGAATTTTTACTTTAAATAATGAATTTAAAAGTAATGATTTTCTTGGTAAAGTTTTTAGAAATTTACGAGATTCTCTCTAGAAATTCTTTCATTTGTAATGAGTAAATCTTGTTAAATATATGATACGTCTTGCTTTATTTGCCTCTGGATCTGGCTCTAATGTAGAAAATATTTATAATTACTTTTCTAACAACACAAACTTTATCATTTCTAAAGTTTATTGCAACAATGCCAATGCAGGTGTTTTAGAACGGTGTAAACGCTTAAATCTTAAGTCACTTGTGTTTAAACGACACGAGTTTTTTGAGTCTTCTTTAGTGTTGAAAGATTTAATAGAAACCTCAGATGTTATTGTTCTTGCTGGATTTTTGTGGAAAATTCCTGAAAATATCATTCAGGTCTTCTCAGATAAAATCATTAACATTCACCCTGCTCTTTTGCCTAAATATGGAGGCAAAGGAATGTATGGAATGAATGTACATAAAGCTGTAAAAGAAAATAATGATGCAGAAACAGGTATTACCATTCATTTTGTAAATGAAAAGTATGATGATGGCGCAATTATTTTTCAGGCAAAAACTAGTTTAAAACCTTCTGATGGCATAGAAGAAATAGCACAAAAAGTACATGAATTGGAGTATAAGTATTACCCAAAAATTATTGAACAGACTTTTTCGTAAAAAATGAGTAAAAAAAAATATTATGTTGTTTGGAAAGGGAAAAAAACAGGCGTTTTTGAGTCTTGGGAGGTTGTAAAAAAACTAGTTCACAATTTTGAAGGAGCTCAATACAAAGCATTTGCTGATAAAAAAGAAGCAGAAAAAGCATTTGAAAAAAGTTATTACAACTACAGAGGAAAAGACACAAAAAAAACTCTTCTTTCTGAATCAGAAAAAAAAGCTTACGGAAACCCAATATTGAACAGCTTAACTGTTGATGCAGCTTGTAGCGGAAATCCAGGTTTAATGGAGTATAGAGGAGTACTAATGAGTTCTAAAAAAGAGGTGTTTAAGCAAGGTCCTTTTGCGGGAGGAACTAATAATATTGGTGAGTTTCTGGGCTTAGTTCATGGAATTGCTTGGCTAAAAAAGAAAAACCAACATACAATTCCCGTTTATTCTGATTCTAAAATTGCCATATCTTGGCTTAAACAGAAACAATGCAAAACGAATATTGAATTTAACAGTTCTAATAAGGAGTTACTCGAACTAATTAAGCGAGCTGAAAAATGGCTGCAAGAAAACTCATATCAAAATCCAATTCTTAAATGGGAAACGAAAGCTTGGGGAGAAATTCCTGCTGACTTCGGAAGAAAAAAATAAACAACTTTTTCTTAACCCTTTAAGCTAGCCTTTAAATACTCACTATTCATTCTTGCAATATTTTCAAGAGAGATTCCTTTAGGGCATTCTACTTCACAAGCACCTGTATTAGTACAATTACCAAAGCCTTCTTCATCCATTTGTTTTACCATGTTTAAGACACGATCGGTAGCTTCAACTTGTCCTTGTGGCAATAATGCAAACTGAGAAACTTTAGCCGAAACAAACAACATCGCGCTTGAATTTTTACAGGACGCTACACAAGCTCCACAACCAATACAGGTAGCAGCATCAAAAGATTTATCTGCATCATGTTTGTTGATTGGTATTGCATTTGCGTCTTGTGTGTTTCCAGAAGTGTTTACAGAAATAAAGCCACCTGCATGTTGCACACGATCGAACGCACTTCTATCTACTACTAAGTCTTTTATTACTGGAAATGCCTTCGCTCTAAATGGTTCAATATAAATAGTATCTCCATCTTTAAACTTACGCATGTGTAATTGACAAGTAGTAACTCCTCTATCTGGTCCGTGGGCTTCTCCATTAATGTATAATGAACACATACCGCAAATTCCTTCTCTACAATCATGATCGAAAGCAACAGGCTCATCTCCTTTCTCAATAAGCTGATTGTTTAATACATCTAACATTTCAAGAAAAGACATATCTGGCGACACATCTGAAATCTGATAATCAGTCATTTTTCCTTTATCATTTGCGTTCTTCTGACGCCAAATTTTAAGTGTTAAATTCATGTCTCCTTATTTATAACTTCTTTCTTTTACTTCAATGTTTTCGTACACTAAATCCTCTTTGTGTAATACTGCATCTTTTGGTTCTCCTTTGTATTCCCAAGCAGCAACATACTGAAACTCTTTTCTACGTTTTGCTTCGCCTTCTTCTGTTTGATACTCTTCTCTAAAATGACCTCCTGCTGATTCTTCTCGTAACAATGCATCTTTTGCGAACAATTCTCCTAGCTCCAGAAAGTCTGCTACACGTCCTGCTTTTGCTAATTCTTCATTAAACTCAGTAGCCTCACCTGGAACACGAACGTCTTTCCAAAACTCTTTTCGCAATTCTGATATTTCTTCTATTGCTTCCTTTAAACCTTTTTCATTACGAGACATTCCGCACTTATTCCACATGATTTTTCCTAATTTTTTGTGGAAATAATCTACTGGTTTTGTTCCTTCATTATTAACTAAATGATCTATCATATCTCGAACACTTTTCTCTGCTTCATCAAACTCTGGACTTTCTGTAGAAATCGGCCCTGTTCTAATATCATCTGCCAAATAATCTCCTATTGTATAAGGAAGCACAAAATAACCATCTGCTAAACCTTGCATTAGCGCAGACGCTCCCAAACGATTAGCTCCGTGATCAGAAAAATTGGCTTCTCCAATTGCGTACAATCCTGGAACTGTAGTTTGTAAATTATAATCTACCCAAATACCTCCCATCGTATAATGTACTGCTGGATAAATCATCATTGGTGTTTCGTACGGATTCTCATCTACAATCTTCTCATACATCTGGAACAAGTTTCCATACTTTGTTTTTACCACATCTTTACCCAATGGCAAGTATACTTTTGGATCGTTTTCATCCAATCCTTTTACGTGCGCTTGCTCTTTACCATATCGCTCAATAGCGGCAGCAAAGTCTAAATAAACTGCTTCACCAGTCGCATTTACTCCATATCCCGCATCACAACGCTCTTTAGCCGCTCTAGAAGCTACATCTCTAGGAACTAAGTTTCCAAAAGCAGGATACCTTCTTTCTAAGTAATAATCTCTATCTTCTTCTGCAAGATCTGTTGGCTTTAACTTTCCTGCTCTAATCGCCTCTACATCTTTCATGTGTTTTGGCACCCAAATACGACCGTCATTTCTTAAAGACTCAGACATCAATGTTAATTTTGATTGATGATCTCCTGAAACTGGAATACAGGTTGGGTGGATTTGGGTATAACAAGGATTGGCAAAATACGCTCCTCGTTTATGTGCTTTCCATGCTGCTGTAACATTTGATCCCATAGCATTTGTAGAAAGGAAGAACACATTTCCATAACCTCCAGTTCCTAATACAACTGCATGAGCCGAATGTCTCTCTATTTCTCCCGTTACAAGATTTCTTGCAATAATTCCGCGCGCTTTTCCATCAACAATAACAACATCTAACATTTCATGTCTGTTGTACATTTTGATCTTACCACGCCCTATTTGACGATTCATTGCAGAATAGGCTCCTAATAACAATTGCTGACCTGTCTGACCCTTAGCATAAAACGTTCTTGACACCAACACACCTCCAAACGAGCGGTTATCTAACAATCCTCCATAATCACGAGCAAAAGGAACACCTTGCGCAACACATTGATCAATAATATTTGCAGAAACTTCTGCTAATCGATATACATTTGCTTCACGAGAACGGTAATCTCCTCCTTTTACAGTATCATAGAATAATCTGTAAGTAGAATCTCCATCTCCTTGGTAGTTTTTTGCGGCGTTAATTCCTCCTTGCGCAGCAATAGAATGTGCACGCCTTGGAGAATCTTGAAAGCAGAACGCTTTTACATTATATCCTAGTTCTGCTAATGTTGCAGCTGCTGAACCTCCAGCTAAACCTGTTCCTACAACAATCACATCAATCAATCTTTTATTTGCAGGATTAACCAAGTTAATTTCGTTTTTATATTTTGTCCACTTTTCTGCTAGTGGTCCTTGAGGTATTTTTGAATCTAAAGCCATCCTTATAAAACTTATTTTAGATGATGAAACAATGCAATGAAAATAAACCCTAACGGAATTCCTATTGCGTATATTTTCGAGAATCCTTTTAAGCCTCTAGTGTATTTGTTATTTGCTCCTACTGATTGAAAGGCTGAATTGAATCCATGCAATAGATGCAACGCTAAAAAGATAAATGATATGCAATAGACAATTGTTCTGATATGGCTATGGAATTTTTCTTCAAGCTCATGAAAATAACGGAATTCTCCGTTATGAAGACCACTCATATCTCCTTGAATATATTTTGTGTTTATTTCTGGAATCCAAAAATCAATAAAATGAAGTGCCATAAAAGCCAGAATTACAAGGCCACTCAGAATCATATTTCTACTCATCCATGAAGAATTTGCTCCACCATTGTTTTTTGCATATTTAATCTTTCTTGCTCTGTTATTTTGGATTTCCAAAACAAACCCCATAACAAAATGAAATACAACACCAAAAATTAACACAGGTTGTAAAAGATATTGTACAGCCCAAAATGTTCCCATAAAGTGAGAAGCTTTGTTAAATGCGCTTTCACTGAAAACTGATAAAATGTTAATGGCAAAGTGTTGTAGTAAAAAAATCATTAGAAAGAATGCAGATAAAGCCATTGCAAACTTTCTACCTATAGAAGAGCTTAAAAATCCACTCATTGTTGTAGTTAATTTAATAGCCACAAAGGTAAATCGAAAACACCACTAAACAAAATGATGTGTTTTTATATGTGTTTATTTAGAACTTGTTTAAATTATCAAAGAAGACAATTTCTTTTACCTCACAAACCTCTTGTTAAAACCATTAAAAATTAGAAAGTTATTTAATAATTATAATTTCGATCCGCCTGTTATTTGCTCTTCCTTCTCGAGTTAAATTAGTGTCTATGGGTTTTGATTCTCCTAACCCAACTGTCTGTATTCTGTCTTTCGAAATTCCTTTATCCACCAGATAATTTCTTACTGCATTTGCTCTTGTTCTAGATAAAATTCTATTAGAGCTATAACTTCCAACACTATCAGTATGGCCAATAATTCTAAATCTAACTGTTTCTGGCTCTTTAATTAGTTTGTTAGCAACCTCAATTAGATAAGGATATGTGTCTTGTGTAAAGTTGTAATTGCCCGACTCAAATTTTATCTTTTTTGACAGTTCAACCACGCTTTGTTGAGGTTTGGATTCTTCTGGTTTTTTTGACTCTTTAGCATCTTCTTTTACCTCTGGTTTATCCTCTTTTTTCTCTTTTATTGGACAACCGTTATTCTCTGGAGCTCCAGCAATTTCTGGGCAATAATCTGCTTTATCAATAACTCCATCTTTGTCTGTATCCTTATATGGACAACCTCCATTTTCTTTAAATCCTGGAGTATTAGGGCATTTATCAACGCTGTCTGGAACCATGTCGCCATCAGTATCTTTTTCAGGAATCTTTTCCTTTTCTACCATCTCCACTGGTTTTTGATGGCTTTTAGACAATCTAAATCTAATTCCTAAGGAATATTGATAGTGACCAATTTCAAATCTCGAAGTACTTAAGGCGTTTTTATAAATTACATTAACGTCTATTCCTATCCTATTTGATATCCAGATTGACGATCCAAATCCATAGTTAATAGACATTGAACCTTCATTAACCTTAAAATATCCAATTCCTGCGTATCCATATAAATCTAACCATTCTAGTTCTGGCGAAGAAAATTTAAAAACATCTTCTAAGTATAACTTCCCCATGACATCAAAAGAAAAGTACTGTCTATCAAAAGTTAAAATTTCATCAGCTATTCGACCTTCTCCTTCATTCCAAGAATTGTAACTAATACTTCCTTCAAGACCCAAATAATAATTAAGTTTTTTTTCTATACCGATTACAACAGGAAACTCATTAAAGGCATTTTCATCAATATGAGACAACCCTCCTAAAAACTTTATCCTAGGTCCTCTAGCGTCAACCATGTTAGCTCCTATTCTGAAGCTCCATTTATTGTCTGATTTTTTTGCCTTTTTTGCTGACTTAATAGTATCCTTCACTGATTGTTGCGGAAATGTATTTAAGCCTAATAATACTATAAAACACAGAATATACTTTTTCATAATATTTTGCATTATGTTGTATATCAAATATATAAAAAGAAATATTGAATATTCCTAATTAATCGAAAACTTATTTTTAGCGTTCTTTATTTTGACTGTATAATTCTCTTTAGGCAAGTAAAAAACACCGTTTTTTGCAGGTTTTATTTCTTGGTTATTTCTTTTTTGATGATTTTTTAATCCTTCTTTAGAAAAAGAGAGATCATAATCTAACTCATTAAACCCTTTGTCTGCTTGAACGTTTATTGAGTTTACTTTTATATCATCCCGATAAATATCAACTGTAAGTTTTTGAGCTTCTTTTACATAAAATGAGATATTAATTTTTGGACTGTATGGTTCAGACCACTTATTCCAAGAATTTCCCCAGTTGCTTTGTTTGTTAATATCAGAAATTTTAAAAATATGCACCTCTTTATCTAGCAAGTCTTTTGTCATAAGTTGTAGCGAAGCAATATTTGCTCTATACAAACTCCTACCATGTGTCCCTACAATCAAATGTTTTTCTGTTGGCTGTATAACAAGATCGTGAACAGCCACATTGGGTAAATTTTTCTGAAACGGAAACCACTTTTCTCCTTGATTAAAAGAAGCATACAACCCATTATCTGTTCCTAAATACAGTAAATCTGGATTTTCTGAATCTTCGCGAATTACATTTACAGGCGACTTTGGAATATTGCTTGAGATACTCTTCCAGGTTTTTCCGTAGTCTTCAGAAACATAAACATAGGCATTGAAATCATCCCAACGATATCCGTTTAACGTAACATATACTCGCTCTTTTTTATGCTGAGAAGCAATCACTCTACTCACCCACAAGTCTTTTGGAAAATCATTAGAAATTCGTTCCCAAGATCCGCCACTATTTTCAGAAACATGAACATAACCATCATCTGATCCCACGTAAATCAATCCAAATTGAAATGGTGATTCAGAAATTGAAGTTAATGTTCCGTAAGCGACATTTCCTTTTTTACCTCCCGTTGTTAAGTCGTCAGAAATTGCTTCCCACGTATCTCCTTGGTCTAAACTTCTATGGAGTTTATTTCCTCCTAAGTACAAAATATCTTGGTTGTGTTTAGATAGTAAAATAGGTGTTTGCCAATTAAAACGATAAGGGCTTTCTCCTAAATTATGTTTTGGCTGAATGTATTTTCTTTCTCCTGTTTTTCTATTAATTCTAAAATAATTTCCAAACTGATAACCAGTGAAAACAATATCTGGATTTCTATTATCCACCTGAATTTGCATTCCATCTCCTCCCATAATTGACGTATACGGATTATGACCTGACTGATACCAGCTTTTATTTATAGTAGCTGTATGCTCTGCTACCCAAACGCCATTATCTTGTAAGCCTCCATACACATTATATGGCTTTTGATTATCTACTTGAACCGCATAGAATTGACCTACAGAAGGAACATTCAGTTTCGTCCAACTTTCTCCATCATCATAAGAGATGTTTAAACCCCCATCATTTCCATCAATTAAATGTCCTTTTCTAGTAGGATTTACCCATAAAGCCTGATGATCTGAATGTACATTTTCTTGACTAATAGAGATAAACGTTTTTCCACCGTCCTTTGATTTTAAAATAGGAACTCCTAATACGTAAATTGCATTTTCATCTTGCGGATCTACTCGAATTTCTCCAAAATAATACCCATATGAATAGTACAAGTCGTCCAAATAATCTTTGTGCGTTTTTTTCCAGGTTTTTCCGCCATTTACAGTTTTAAAAACCTCTGCGCCAACAACAGGTGTGTCAAACAACAATGAGTTAGCGTCTTCTAGATAATTTGCCAAATCAATCGGATTCACAGAACCTGATCGAATCATTTGCTTTACGTTTTCTGCTCTATATTTTTCTTGAAAACCATTTGTTTTAAGAAACCCATTCAGCTTTTTATCTGATAGCTTTAGGAAATCAGCAGCAGACATCGTTTTAAAATCTTCTTTAGTTAAAACATCAGCAGTTGCTTTTTGCTTTTTATTGCTTTCCCTTCTATACTGATTATCATGAAATGCATAAACTGTATTTTCATTATATACAGCCAATCCAATTCTTCCAATTCCATCACCTATAGGAAAACCACTATCATCGGATATTTTTTCCCATGTATCACCTCCATCAATACTTTTATAAATAGCAGATCCTTTTCCGTCTCCATCAAAATTCCAAGCTTTTCGATCTCTTTCCCACGAAGCAGCATATAAAATAGCTGGGTTTTCTGGGGCTGCTGCAACATCAATTATTCCTGTATTTTCATTGATGAATAATGTTTTTTTCCAGGTTTTCCCACCGTCAATAGTTTTAAAAACACCTCTTTCATCATTGGAGGAATACAAATGACCGATCGCTCCTACAACTATTTCATTTGGGTTGTTTGGATTAATTATAATTCTGGAAACATGATGTGAGTCTGAAAGTCCAATATGCTGCCATGTCTTTCCTAAATCCGTAGACTTTAATATACCAATTCCTGCATACGAAGAACGAGATGAGTTTTTTTCTCCTGTTCCTACCCAAATAACTTCATTTTTCCAATCCACAACAATATCTCCAATATTTTGTGTTGGGCTATTATCAAAAACAGATGTAAAAGTTGTTCCGTTGTTGTTTGTATACCATAATCCTCCTGAAGCATATGCTACATAAAATTCTGTTGGGTCATTCGGGTTTACATCTAAATCTACTACACGACCACTCATAACAGTAGGTCCAATATTTGTAAAAGGAACGTTTTTAACGATCGAACTAGCT
Organism: Bacteroidia bacterium; assembly: GCA_030428865.1. GTDB lineage: Bacteria > Bacteroidota > Bacteroidia > Flavobacteriales > Flavobacteriaceae > Polaribacter. The sequence goes on from JAUIEK010000001.1 coordinate 109,267, forward strand.
GTAAGTTTTTCTTTGTTAGTTAGCGCCTGTTTTACATAATCTGCACTTGTTACTGGTTGTTGGGCAAAAGCTAAAACACTAAAAAGAGAGAACGTACATTTAAGTAAAAGTTTCATTTGAATTGGTTTTTAAAGAATGCCTAAATTACTACTTTTATGGCTAGTTATTTTTTAATTTACCAAAAGCAATAACAACTCATGAAATACGATCGTATTGACTCATCATTATTTATCAAAAACAGAAAGAATTTTACCGCCCAAATGAAGCCTAATAGTTTGGCTGTTTTTAACTCAAATGACATTTATCCTATAAGCGCTGATAGCACAATGCCTTTTGAACAACATAGAGATATTTTTTATTTGAGTGGTGTTGATCAAGAAGAAAGTATTTTGGTGTTATTTCCTGATTGCCCAAAAGAAAAACATCGCGAAATTTTATTCCTTAAAGAAACCAATGATCATATTGCTGTTTGGGAAGGAGAGAAACTAACCAAAGAAATGGCTTTTGAAACCTCTGGAATCAAAACAGTGTATTGGTTACAGGATTTCGAAAAAGTACTGTTTGGTTTGATGGCTCAATGTGAAACTGTTTACATCAACACAAATGAACACTACAGAGCAGCAGTGGAAACAGAAACCAGGGAAGATCGTTTTACCAAATGGCTAAAAGAAAAATATCCTGCACACAATGTTGCTAAAAGCAATCCTATTTTACAGCGTTTGCGTTCTGTAAAAAACGCTATTGAGCTAGACTTAATGCAAACAGCTTGTAATATTACTGATAAGGCGTTTAGAAGAATACTGAATTTTGTAAAGCCTAATGTTTGGGAATATGAGATTGAAGCAGAATTTATTCATGAGTTTTTACGAAATCGATCCAAAGGATTTGCTTATACACCTATAATTGCTAGTGGAAAAAATGCAAATGTGCTGCATTACATTCAGAACAATCAACAGTGTAAAGCTGGGGATTTATTGTTGCTAGATGTTGGAGCAGAATATGCTAACTATTCGTCAGATATGACTCGAACAATTCCTGTTTCTGGGCGTTTTACAGAACGTCAAAAAGCAGTTTACAATGCTGTGAATCATGTAAAAAAAGAAGCAACAAAACTATTGATTCCAGGAACTTATTGGGAAGAATATCATATTGAAGTTGGTAAAATCATGACCTCTGAATTGCTTAATTTAGGTTTACTAGATAAAGCTGATATTCAAAATGAAAATCCTGATTGGCCTGCTTATAAAAAATATTTTATGCACGGAACTTCACATCATATAGGTTTAGATACACATGATTATGGTCTACTACACGAGCCTATACAAGAAAACATGGTTTTTACCGTTGAACCTGGTATTTATCTTCCTGAAGAAGGTTTTGGAATTCGTTTAGAGAATGATGTAGTTGTTCAAAAATCTGGAGAGCCATTTAACCTAATGCGGAACATCCCTATTGAAGCTGAAGAAATTGAAGAATTAATGAATTCATAGAAAATTAATCTTCTTTGTATATTTGCTTGTTTTTTGAGCCTAAAGATGACTAACACAATAAAATATCTTCTAGCAAAAGCAATTAGTGCTGTTTTGTTACTAGCACTATTGTTTCCGTTTGCACTAGAGTTAGATCATGTGTTTCAAAATCATCAACACAGCGCTTGTAATAGTAAAATTAACAAGCATTTTCATGAAGATGAAGTCGATTGCCAATTTTACAATTATAAAAACAATCCTGTAAGATATGCCTCTTTATTAGAGTTTAAAGAACCTCAAAAAAAGGTGCTACTAAATCTAGTAGAGTCCTATCAATCTTACTTTTTTCAAGAAAACTTTTCATCTTTTTATCTAAGAGGTCCGCCGAGTTGCGTATAGAATTTATTTCTAAACACAAACTAAACTCAAGATGAAAAATTATATCGCAGTATTTTTTTGTCTGATAGTCTCTTATGGCTTCAGTCAGGATTGCACATACACATTACAGGGAAAAATTATTGATTTTCATGATGGAAGCATCATAGAAGGCGCTACCGTTTATCTAAAAAACACGCAAAAATTCACTGCCACCAATGCTACAGGAAAGTTTTCTTTTACAAATTTATGTGAAAGCAGTTATGTATTAGTTATTTCTCATATTGGTTGTAAAACCATGGAAAGAGAAATCAATCTAAAAACCGATTTTTACGGGACGTTTACTTTAGAACATCATTCTGAAGAGTTGGAAGAAGTGACCGTTGTAGGAAAATCAACTTCTAAAAAATCCAACTCTCTTGCAGAAGCTCGCCTATCAAAAAAAACACTAGAGCGTTATAGTTCAGGTAGTTTGGGTGATGCTCTCAAGGAGGTTTCTGGAGTGTCTTCGATTAATACAGGTAACGCCATTGTTAAGCCCATGATTCATGGTCTGCATAGCAGTCGTATTGTTATTGTAAACAATGGAGTTCGTTTGCAAGACCAAGAATGGGGTATTGAACATGCTCCTAATGTAGATATTAATTCTGCAGAGAGTATTTCTGTAATTAAAGGAGCAGGAGCTTTAGCTTATGCAAGTGATGCAGTTGGTGGTGCTATTGTGTTAAACGCTAAAAAACCTGTTTTAGTTGATTCACTTTATGGAAAAACACTAATGGGTTTTCAAGATAATGGTAGAGCTTACAACATTTCTTCTTCACTAACAAAGAATTACGCAAACGGTTGGTTTTTTCAAACCAACGGTTCGTACAAACGTTTTGGAGATTATAAAGCACCTGATTATTATTTAACCAATACAGGATCGGAATCTTATGCATTTTCTTTGGAAGGGGGCTTTAAGAGTTTTGAAAGAGGGTGGAACATTTTTGTCAGTTCTGTTCATAATGAAATCGGAATCTTACGAGCATCTCATATTGGTGCCATTCAAGATTTGGTAAATGCCATTAATGCTCCAGAACCATTAATTCAAGATGAATTTAGTTATCAAATCAATTTTCCTAAACAAGAAGTAAATCACCTGATTTTGAAAGCTCAGTATTACCAGCGATTTGAAAGTTTAGGAAAATTAACGGTTCAGTATGATTTTCAAGAAAATAATCGATTGGAATTTGATAGGCGCCGTGGAGATAATCGATTCAAGCCTGCTGTAGACCTGAATTTAACAACACATTCGTTTACTTCAGATTTTCTGTTTGATTCGAATAACGACTGGAAAATTAAGACAGGAGGGTTATTTCGATTTCAAAAAAATTTCCCTGATCCAGCTACAGAAGTAAGAAGGTTAATTCCAGATTACAACAAAGTTGAAGTTGGCTTTTATACAACAGTTAAACATCAATTTTCTGATAACTGGAGTTTTGATGCCGGATTTCGCTACGATTTTGCATTTAATAATGTAAAAAAGTTTTATCTGACTTCTCGGTGGGAAACACTTGGGTATGATGTGTTATTTCCTCATTTAATAATTAGAGATGAAGGAACACAAGTACTTGTGAATCCAAAATTAACATTTCATAACGTGGCTTTTTCTGCAGGTGCCGTGCATAATTTAACTGATACTGAAAAAATATTGGTAAACTATACCTATGCTAAAAGACCACCAAATATATCAGAGTTGTTTAGTGACGGATTACATCATGCTGCTGCCAGAATTGAGCTAGGAGATCTTCAGTTTGAGCCAGAAAGTTCTAATCGATTTTCGTTATCTTATCAAGTGCAAAAAAATAAGTTTTCACTAGAAGCAGATGGATACGTAAATTCAATTAATAATTATATTTTCTTAATGCCAACTGGAGCCGAACAAACAATTAGAGGTTCTTTTCCTGTTTGGAACTACAGGCAGGTTAACGCTATTTTTGCCGGAATTGATCTATCAACAGAGTTTCTGTTTTCTGATAATTGGAAATATACTATGCGAACATCGTATATTTATGGTCAAGACAAAAAAAATAATATCCCAATCATAGACATGCCTCCATTTCAAATTCGAAATTCAATTGGCTATACTAATAAAAAATGGTCTAATTTTTCATCAACAATCGAAAGTGAATGGATTGGGAAACAAACTCGTTTTCCAAACTTTAACTTTCTGCAATACATACCTGAACTGGATAGAGAAGTTTTGGTAGACATTAGCACGCCTCCTAATGCTTATCATTTAGTTCATTTAAGAAACTCTATTAATTTAAATTGGTTTACTAAAACCAACACTAAACTGAGTTTTAACATTCAAAATATTTTCAATACATCCTACAGAAATTATCTAAATCGTCTACGCTATTTTGCTAATGAAGTAGGAAGAACTTTTCAAATACAATTAAAAATAACCTATTAAATTTTATTAATTATGAAGCACATGACTAAACTACTAGCTATCATTTTTACTATTACAGTTTTATCTGCATGTTCAGATAACGATCCTGATGTAATAAATGAAGAAGAATTAATTACTACATTAAGAGTTACTTTAACTCCACAAGTAGGTGGCTCAGCAATTACTCTTGAATATCAAGATTTAGATGGAGATGGGCCCAACGAACCTGTTGTTTCTGTTTCAGGAGATTTAAGAAGCAATACTGTATATGATGGTAGTATTGAAGTTTTAAATGAAACTGAAGACCCTGCAGAAGATATTACTGCTGAAATTAGAGAAGAAGATGAAGAACATCAATTTTTCTTTTCCCTAGCACCCGAGATTGGCAGTATTACCTATGATGATGAGGACAGTAACAATAACCCTATAGGATTAAGTTTTGAAATGACTACAATCAGTCCTTTTGCCACTCCCGTTAGTGGAACATTAGTAATAACCTTAAGGCATGAGCCCAATAAAACTGCTACAGGTGTTCAAGATGGTGATATAACAAATGCTGGAGGGGAAACAGATATTTCAGCTACTTTTACAGTTACAATTGATAATCCTAGGTAAACTTAAAATTAAAGAAGCGGGAGAATTTCCCGCTTCTTCTCTATTGGTGTGTTTTGAAGATTGAATATAAAGGTATAAGCATTCATTTAACAAATGAAGGAAGGGGAAAAACGATTGTTTTCCTTCATGGCTTTCTTGAAAATCTTTATATGTGGGAACCAATAAAAAAAGCCATGGGAGATCACTATCGATTTATTTCTATCGATTTACTTGGCCATGGAGAAACCAATTGCTTGGGCTATATTCATACAATGGAGGATATGGGTTCCGCTGTTTTTGAAGTACTTAAAAAACTCCAAATTCAAAAAACAACTTTTATTGGGCATTCTATGGGTGGCTATGTTGCTCTAGCATTTGCAAAAAAACACCCTGAAAAAGTGAAAGGGTTGTGCTTGGTAAATTCAACTGCCAGAGAAGATAGTAAGGATCGTAAGGAGATCCGTAATCGATCTATACAAATGGCGAAGTCCAACTACAAAAATTTGATTTTATTATCCGTCTCAAACCTTTTTAAACCGGCTAATCTCTCTCTTTTTGCTAACGAAATAGCTGAGATAAAAAAGTACGCTTTAGAAACTTCTATTCAGGGATATATTGCTGCACAAGAAGGAATGAAAATACGTGAAAACACTACTAATTTTCTTAAAAATGCTACTTTTAAAAAACTATACGTAATTGGCAAAAATGATCCAATAATGAACTCAGAAGAATTAATAAAAGAAGCAAAACTTGTTTCTGCTGATTATAAATTAATTGATGGCGGTCATATGAGTCATATTGAAAACAAAGAAGCGCTTGTAGATTCGCTAATCTATTTTCTGAAAAAAGTTTAGTTTTTTCCTTCTGTAAAAGAATTCCAACCTTGCGCTTTCAATTCTAATTCTTGATTGGCACGAGTAACTAATTTTAAACCTGTTACTTCTTCTGTGATATGACCAATTACCGTTAAATGCGGGTTTCCTTTAATTTTGTCGTAATCATCAATAGAAATGGTAAAAAGCAATTCGTAATCTTCTCCTCCACTCAAAGCAACCATTGTGCTATCAATATCAAATTCTTCACAGGTTGAAATTACTTGAGGGTCTAACGGAATTTTATCTTCATATATCTTACATCCAACTTTACTTTGGTTGCAAATATGGAGAAGTTCTGAAGACAAACCATCAGAAATATCGATCATTGAAGTTGGTTTTACTTCTAATTCTTTTAAAAGCCTAGGAATATCTTTTCGAGCTTCTGGCTTTAACTGACGCTCAATTATATACATATAGTCTTCTAAATTGGGTTGATTGTTTGGGTTTACCTTAAAAACTTGTTTTTCTCTTTCCAAAACCTGCAAGCCTAAATAAGCTCCGCCCAAATCACCTGAAACAACGATCAAATCCGTTTCTTTTGCTCCATTTCTGTAAACAACATCTTCTTTTTTTACTTTACCAATTGCTGTTACAGAAATTACAATTCCCGTATTAGAAGATGTTGTGTCGCCTCCTATCAAATCCACTTTATAAGTATTACAAGCCAATTGAATACCAGCATATAATTCTTCTATCGCCTCCAATGAAAACCGATTAGAAACAGCAATAGAAACAGTTATTTGCTCTGCACTACCATTCATGGCATACACATCTGAAAGATTAACCATAACAGATTTATAACCTAGATGCTTTAAAGGCATATAACTTAAATCAAAATGTATGCCTTCTACAAGAAGATCTGTAGTAATAAGTGTTTGCAATTCTGATTTATCTAACACCGCAGCATCATCTCCAACACCTTTTATAGTAGATTGATGCTGAATTGTAAAATGTTTTGTTAAGTGGTTAATTAATCCAAACTCGCCTAATTCTGACAAAGATGTTCTTGATTGGTTTTTATCTTCTAACATGCTGCAAAGATAGCTACATCTTTGTTAAATACTTTCAAAACAAGTTTTATTTACTTACATGTAAGTATCTTTGTTTTGCTCGAGTTACGAGCGTATTTCATCACCGATATTGCACTTATGAAGAATACTGTTTTTTTAATTGCCTCATTGTTATTGTTTTTTTCATGTGAAAAATCTAGCGACAATCCTAACCCAGAACCCAATACAGAAATTTTAGCTCCTTGTGAGAATGGATTTGCAGGATCATATCCTTGTAATGATTATGATTTGGTAGCTCACCTAGATTTATCAATGCTTTCAGGAGCTGGAATTGAAGGAAATGATAGTTGGGGCTGGACAGATCCTTCTACTCAAACAGAATATGCTCTTATGTGTACACAATCAGAAACTGTTTTTATTGATATAAGCGATCCTATAAACCCTCTAGTTATTGGCAGGTTGCCAACTCATACCACAAATAGTAGTTGGCGAGATGTTAAAGTATATCAAAATCATGCTTTTGTTGTTAGCGAAGCATTAAATCATGGTATGCAGGTTTTTGATTTAACTCGTTTAAGAAGTGTTACAAATCCTCCTGTAACTTTTACGGAAGACGCACATTATAATGGTTTTGGTAACGCTCATAACATTGTAATAAACGAATCTACAGGCTTTGCTTATGCTGTTGGCACATCAACGTTTAGTGGCGGACCTCATTTTGTTGATATTAGAAATCCGCTAAATCCAACCGCTGCTGGCGGATATGCAAATAGTTCCTATTCTCACGATGCACAGGTTGTAACTTATAATGGACCAGATACAGATTATACGAATAGAGAAATTTTAATTGGAAGCAATAGGAACCAAGTGGTTATTGTAGATGTTACTGATAAATCGAACCCCACACAAATAGCCACAGTTAACTACAGTAACATTGGCTATACACATCAAGGCTGGTTTACCGAAGATATGCGGTTTTTTATCTTAGGAGATGAGATAGATGAAAGAAATTTTGGCGGTAATACAAGAAGCATTGTATTTGATTTTGAAGATTTAGATAATCCTCAGCTTCACTTTAACTACTCAGGTCCTACTGGTGCAATTGATCATAATGGATATGTAAAAGACAATTTATTTTTCCTTGCCAACTATACAGCTGGTATAAGAATTATAGACATCTCTAATATTGCAAACGGGACAATGACAGAAGTTGGGTATTTTGACACGCACCCCTCTAACAATAGTGCTTCTTTTAATGGAGCCTGGAATGTATACCCTTATTTTGAGAGCGGAAATATCATTATAAGCGACATTAATTCTGGTCTCTTTATCATACAGAAATCGCCCGAAAACTAAGTTGTTTTGAGAAAGCTTTTTTTGTTTTTTATCTCATTAGCAATCTTTTCTTGTAATAAAACAGACAGGGTTATAGAGCCTGTTTTAGTTCAAAAAATCCTTATGTATGGCGGATCAAATAACGATGTAGCTCAATCTGTTATTCCTACATCTGACGGTGGTTTTGTTGTTTTAGGGTATACACAAAGCAATGACGGAGATATTGATACAAAACAAGATGAAAGCTTCGATTTTTGGCTTTTAAAATTTGGTCAAGAAGCTTCTCTGCAATGGAGCAAAACATATGGTGGTGCAAATGATGATAGAGGAAGAAAAATTATACAAACTTCTGATGGTGGGTACGCCTTAGTTGGATATAGTAATAGTAATGATGGTAATGTTAGTGAAAATAATGGCGCCAGAGACTTTTGGATAATAAAAACAGATAACCAAGGAGAAGTTCTTTGGGAAAAATCATTCGGTTTTTCAGGAAATGACGAAGGCTATAACATAAAAGAAACCTCTAACGGTAATTTTCTTGTTGGGGGAACTTTAGACGTTACAGCTTCTGGTGGAGAAGGCAATACAAGTAAAGGACAACAGAAACATGCAGGAGGAGATTATTGGCTTCTAAATATTTCTGCTAATGGAGATTTGATATGGTCTCGTTATTTTGGAGGTACTTTTACAGATATTGTACATGACATTATAGAAAGCGAAAATGGAGAGTTTTTTGCTATTGGTTCTTCTGATAGTGAAGATGTAGATATTTCAAATAACAAAGGCACATATGATTTTTGGATTGTAAAAACAACTTCGTCTGGCAATATGATTTGGGAAAAATCATATGGCGGTTCTGAAATTGATGAAGCAAGAGGTATTGTTCATACTTCTGATGGAAATTATATTGTTACTGGAGATACACGCAGTAATAATCAAGATGTCTCGATTAACAATGGCGGAGCAGATCTTTGGATGATTAAAATTTCTAGCCAGGGTAATATAATATGGAATCGTTCAATTGGAGGATCAAGTTTTGATGTTTCTAGATCTGTTAAAAGTACAGCTGATAATGGTTTTGTTATTGCAGGAAGCTCACGAAGTTTTGATGGAGATGTGTCAAAAAACCAAGGACAAAACGATGCTTGGATTGTAAAAGTAGATAACAATGGAAATTTGTTATGGGAACAAACATTTGGTGGCTCTGAAATTGATTTTGCCTACGATGTTGCTCAGCTTAGGGATGGTACTTTTGTTTTAGTTGGCGAAACACAAAGCAATGATGGAGATATCCTTGAAAATAAAGGTTTCTCAGATTTATTAATTATAACACTTAAATAAAAACTGAATGAAAATACTACGGTTTTTTATAATTTTTCTTTTAATTATTTTCTTTGGATGTGATAATAATGATGATGGAATAAATACCATTAACTTTCAATTCACGCACTCTTGGGGAAATCAACCAATAAGTGAATCTGATCTTGAAAACACCTTATATACAAACGTTAGCGGAAACGAACTAAACATAACTAGACTGCGCTATCTTATTTCTGATATTCAGTTGACAAATCAAGATGGAACTCTTAATTTGGGAAATCATCAACTCATAGATTTAAGTAATGAAGAATCATTACGCTTTACTGCTAATGGAAATGTTCTTTTTTCAGAAAACACTACGCTTTCTTTTCGATTTGGACTCTCTAATGAAGACAACATAGATGGTATTTACACAGATTTAAATACCGCAAATTTTAATGTTCCAAATATGCTGGGTGGTGGGTATCATTATATGCAATTAGATGGTAGTTTTACTGATGATTCAAATGCAAATCAACCATACAACTTCCATGCAATAAGAGCTATAGATAATACTGATTCAAATAACATTATTACAACAGATACATCATTTGTTGTTACATTTAGCAATGTAAATATCAGTAGAGATAATATAACTATTACCGTAAACATGGATATATCTCAATGGTTTACAAACCCAAATACATGGGATTTGAACTTGGCAAGCACGGGTTTAATGGGAGATTATGATGCACAAATTGTGATGAGCCAAAACGGAAATAACGTTTTCAGCTTCACCTCAGCAGAATAAAAAATCATGCAAAGAAGTCTAATTATATTCTTTTTTTCTATTGTTATAGTTTCATGCGGTTCTAATAACTCTGAGGAATATACTCCTGTTCCTGTGAATCTACAAATTCCAGAGTTGTTTCAACAAAGATTAATTAACCCTCTCATTCCTACAGATAATCCTCTTACAGAAGAAGGGATTTCTTTAGGTAAAAAACTATTTTTTGACCGTCGTTTGTCTAAAAACAACTCGAAATCTTGTGCTAGTTGCCATAATCCAAATAATGCATTTACAGACGTTGCTCAATTTAGTGTTGGCGTAGATGGTCAAATAGGAACAAGAAACTCTATGCCTCTTTTTAATCTCGCGTGGAATTTTAACGAACGATTTGCTTGGGATGGAAGTGAATTGAGTTTAGAACGTCAAGCTCTTGAACCTATTACAAACCCTATTGAGATGGATAGTGATTGGCAAGATGTTCTTGATAAATTGCAGCAAGACAGTGAATACCCTAATTTGTTTTTTCAAGCTTTTGGAACCAACATAATTGATTCGGATTTAGTTGTAAAAGCCATTGCTCAATTTGAAAGAACATTAATTTCTGGCAGCTCTAAATTTGATCGTTATTTACAGGGGAATGCAGAACTAACCTCAGAAGAACTAAATGGATTTAATGTTTTTATGGATGAAGATAGAGGAGATTGTTTTCATTGTCATGGGAGTGATAATAATCCTTTATGGACAGATAATAGTTTCCATAACAATGGTTTAAATGCCACATTTACAGATTTAGGTTTAGGTGCCATAACTGGTGATCCTAATGACAATGGAAAGTTTAAAAGTCCTTCTCTTCGAAATTTAGCCTTTACAGCACCGTATATGCATGATGGCAGGTTTGCAACACTAGAAGAGGTTATCAATTTTTATTCAGAAGGATTGCAAATATCTTCTACAATTGATCCTTTAATGAAAAAAGCAAATCAAGGCGGTGTGCAATTGTCTGACCAAGATAAAGCTGACTTAAAAGCTTTTCTATTAACACTCTCAGACAACGAGTTTATAAATAATCCTGATTTTAGAGAGTAAATAGGAGATAGCAATCGTACTATAAGTCAATATAATTATTTCTCAGATGGTCTTTTGCTTCCTATGTTGTATCTTTGTAGCCTCAATTTAGAATTAATCTATTTAAACCATGATTAAAGTTTCTGATTCGGCAAAGAAAAAAGTTATTGAATTAATGACAGAAGATGGTTTTAATGCCGCCAAAGACTTCGTTCGTGTAGGAGTAAAAAGTGGCGGATGCTCTGGGCTTTCTTACGATTTAAACTTTGATACTACACAAAATGAAAGTGATAAGATTTTTGAAGATAATGATGTGAAAATTGTGGTAGATAAAAAGAGTTTTCTTTATTTAGTTGGCACTACATTAGAATACTCAGGAGGTCTTAATGGCAAAGGATTTGTCTTTAACAACCCAAATGCAAATAGAACTTGTGGCTGTGGAGAAAGTTTTTCATTATAAACTCTAGATAATGAGCAAGTATACAGAAGATGATTTAAGAGAAGAGTTAAAAACCAAACAATACGAATACGGTTTTTATACAGATATAGAAAGTGAAAAATTTCCAAAAGGATTAAATGAAGAAGTGGTTCGTGCCATTTCTAAAAAGAAAAACGAACCCGAATGGATGACTGAATGGCGTTTGGAGTCCTTTCGTATTTGGTCTAAAATGGAAGAGCCAGAATGGGCAAATGTTAGCTATAAAAAACCTAACTTCCAAGATATTGCTTATTATTCAGCTCCAAAACAAAAGCCAAAGCTAAACAGTTTAGATGAAGTAGATCCTCAACTATTGGAAACTTTTAGCAAGTTAGGTATTTCTTTGGATGAACAAAAAAGATTGGCAAATGTAGCTGTAGATGTTGTAATGGATTCAGTTTCTGTGGCAACTACATTTAAAGAAACACTAGCTGAAAAAGGAATTATTTTTATGCCTATTTCAGAAGCTATTCAAAAACATCCAGATTTAGTCAAAAAGTATATTGGGTCTGTTGTTCCACCAACAGATAATTTCTACGCGGCGTTGAATTCTGCTGTTTTTTCAGATGGTTCTTTTTGTTACATTCCAAAAGGAGTAAGATGTCCAATGGAATTATCAACTTATTTTAGAATTAATGAAGGAGGAACTGGTCAGTTTGAAAGAACATTAGTTATTGCAGATAAAGGCAGCTATGTGAGTTACTTAGAAGGCTGTACCGCTCCTCAAAGAGACGAAAATCAACTACATGCAGCCGTAGTAGAACTGATTGCTTTAGACGATGCTGAAATTAAATACTCTACTGTGCAAAACTGGTTTCCTGGAGATGATAAAGGAAAAGGTGGTGTTTTCAATTTTGTAACCAAAAGAGGGCTTTGCGAAACCAATGCTAAAATTTCTTGGACTCAAGTTGAAACTGGTTCTGCAGTAACTTGGAAGTATCCTAGCTGTATTTTAAAAGGAAATAACTCTGTTGGTGAGTTTTACTCAATTGCTGTTACTAACAATTTTCAGCAAGCAGATACAGGCACAAAAATGATTCACTTAGGAAAAAACACAAAGTCAACCATTATTTCTAAGGGAATCTCTGCAGGGAAATCGCAAAACAGCTACAGAGGATTAGTGCAAATTAATTCGAGAGCAGAAAATGCTAGAAATTTCTCTCAATGTGATAGTTTGCTAATGGGTAATGAGTGCGGTGCGCATACATTTCCGTATATAGAATCAAAAAATAAAACAGCTCAAATAGAGCATGAAGCTACAACTAGTAAAATTGGAGAAGATCAGTTATTCTATTGTAACCAAAGAGGAATTGATACTGAAAAAGCAATTGCACTAATTGTAAATGGGTTTAGTAAAGACGTTTTAAACAAACTTCCTATGGAATTTGCTGTAGAAGCACAAAAGCTTTTAGAAATCAGCTTAGAAGGAAGTGTAGGATAAAATTTATATCATGAAAAAATTAGTTTTATTAGTACTTGTTTTTGCTGTTTTTGGCTGCAAAAAAACAGAAAAAAAAGAGTCAAAAAAGTTACCAATTAAGATATACGCATTAGACGGCGGATCTATTTTAGTAAATAAATTAGAAGTGTTTTCTCAAGACACAACCTACACGGGTCAATCTAAACAATTTACAGATGCTTATTATGTAATTTCTCATCCAAAAGGCACATTGATGTGGGATGCTGGTTTGCCCGAACAACTTGTTTTAGAAGAGCCTTATACAGAACCTTCTGGAACATTTACAATTCGTAGACCTGATTCACTAAAAAACCAACTAGCTTCTATTGGTTTCAAGATAAAAGATTTTACACATATTGCACTTTCTCACCCTCATTTTGATCATACTGGTCATGCCAATTACTTAAAAGATGCAACTTGGTTAGTGCAAGAAAATGAATATAATTATATAACCAATGATTCTGCGAAAATAAAAGCTGCTGATATATATAACTCTATAAAAGAGCTAAAAAAGATTAAAAAATTAAATGGAGATTACGACATTTTTGGTGATGGAACGGTTGTTATCAAATACATGCCTGGGCACACAATTGGTCATCAAGCATTATACGTAGATCTGGGATTAGAGCAGCCTATTTTGCTTACGGGTGATTTGTATCATTTTGAGGAAAACAGAAAACACCGAAGAGTTCCTTCATTTAATTATGATGCTAAACAAACACTAGAAAGCATGGATAAGTTTGAAGCTTTTGCTAAAGAAAAAAACGCCAACGTTTTTATTCAGCATTCACCTACTGATTTTAAACGTTTCAAAGAATATGTAAATCAAAAATAAGAAGAAAACCAGATGTTAAAGATTGATAATTTACATGCAGAAGTAGAAGGAAAAGCAATTCTAAAAGGATTAAACCTTCATATAAAACCAGGCGAGATTCATGCTATTATGGGTCCTAATGGAGCAGGAAAAAGTACATTAGCATCAATTGTTGCAGGAAAAGAAGATTATGAAGTAACACAAGGTTCTATTGAGTTAGAAGGAAATGATATTGGCGATTTATCTCCAGAAGAAAGAGCACACGAAGGTGTTTTTCTTTCCTTTCAATATCCAGTAGAAATTCCGGGTGTAACAGTTACCAACTTTATAAAAACGGCTATTAACGAATCTAGAAAAGCAAAAGGACAAGAAGAAATGCCCGCTAAAGATATGCTTAAAAAGATTCGTGAAAAATCAGAGCTATTAGAAATAGATCGAAAGTTTTTGTCTCGATCGCTTAATGAAGGGTTTTCTGGTGGAGAAAAAAAACGTAATGAGATTTTCCAAATGGCAATGTTAGAACCTAAACTAGCTATTTTAGACGAAACTGATTCGGGTCTTGATATTGATGCTTTGCGAATTGTTGCTAACGGAGTTAATAAACTAAAATCAAAAGATAATGCAATTGTGGTAATCACACATTATCAAAGATTACTAGATTATATTGTGCCAGATTATGTACATGTTCTTTACAATGGTAAAATTGTAAAAACAGGAGATGCATCACTTGCGTTAGAGCTAGAAAAGAAAGGATATGATTGGATTAAGGAAACGCTAGTTTCTTAAACGAAGAGAATATGGATCTAAAAGATAAAATCATTTCTTCTTATGTTGCTTTTGAAGATGGATTAGATATAAATACAGACGTTCATGAAATTAGATCGGAAGCTTTTCAAAATTTTGAAAAGCTCGGTTTTCCTACTAAAAAATTAGAGGCATGGAAATATACTTCTCTTAACTCTGTTTTAAATAACGATTATAGCTTATTTCCCATCAACAGAAAAGCTGTTGAATTAGCTGATGTAAAAAAGTATTTTATTCATGATATAGATGCATATAAAATTGTATTTGTAGATGGTAAATACAGTTCTTTTTTATCAGCCACAACTCATGACGGGTTTGACGTATGTTTAATGTCTTCCGCACTAAACAAACCTAAATATAAGCCTGTAATTGAGCATTACTTTAATAAAGCCGCAAAGCAAGACAACTTAACTTCTTTAAACACAGCTTTTGCAAAAGAAGGAGCTTACATTCACATCTCTAGAAATATAGAAGTAGAAAAGCCCATTCAAATTATCAATTTTACAACAGGTTCTGAACAAGCAACGTTCTTACAACCTAGAAACCTTATTGTTGTTGAACAAAACGCCCATGTTCAAATTATTGAACGACATCAAAGTTTAAGTGAACATGCTGTCTTAACAAATGCCGTCACAGAGATTTTTGCAGATAGACATGCAACTGTAGATTATTATAAAATTCAGAATGATAAAACCTCTGCTTCGTTAGTTGATAACACTTACATAGAACAAAAATCTGAAAGTACTGTTTCTGTTCATACATTTTCTTTTGGTGGAAACATCACAAGAAATAACCTAAACTTTTTTCAAAAAGGAGAGCATGTTAACTCTATTTTAAAAGGAGTTACTATTCTAGAAGAAAAGCAGCATGTAGATCATCACACGTTAGTTCATCATATAGAACCAAATTGTGAGAGTCATCAGGATTATAAAGGTATTTTTGGAGAGCGCTCTACTGGTGTTTTTAACGGAAAAGTAATTGTAGAAAAAGACGCTCAAAAAACAAATGCGTATCAGCAAAATAATAATATTTTAATTAGTGATAGAGCAACCGTAAATGCAAAGCCTCAATTAGAAATTTTTGCTGATGATGTAAAGTGTTCTCATGGTTGTACTATTGGTCAACTAGATAATCAAGCGCTTTTTTATATGCAACAGCGCGGAATTCCTAAGAAAGAAGCTCAAGCCTTATTAATGTACGCTTTTGCTAATACTGTGTTAGAAAGTGTAAAAATTCCGGAGGTAAAAGAAAGAATCACCAAAATTATAGCCAATAAACTTGGCGTTAATATTGGCTTTGATATTTAATTTTAAGTTTTTTACATAAAACCTCGCAAAAGCGAGGTTTTCTTTTTTTAATCGATACTTTCTAAAACTCCTTTTAAAAATGTATTTATATCAATTTTAGAAAGCCCCATTCTAACAACTACTAAGTCTTGATCTGGAAAAATAAATACAAATTGCCCTTGAAAGCCATCTGCATAAAACATGTTTTTAGGCAAATCTTTGTATTTTCCTTCAGCATTTAACCAAAATTGTGCTCCGTACGTTCCGTCTGATGTTGGTGTTGGCGTGGCTACATAATCTGTCCATTCTGGAGCAAATAGTTGTTCTCCATTCCAATTTCCTTTGTGTAAATATAGCAAGCCAAACTTTCCCCAATCTCTTGGTGTAGCCCACGCATAAGAAGAACCCACATAATTTCCTGCTACATCTGTTTCTATAATCATAGAGTTCATTCCTATTTTATCAATAAACTCTCTATACCAATAATCTAAATATTCTTGATGAGAACCCAATTTTTGTCTTAAAATACCTGACAGTAAATTAGATGTTCCTGAGGAATAATTCCAACTATTATTAATCTCTCCTGCCAAAGACTTGTTTTTTTGTGCTTGTGTCATATCATTTTGCAAAAACAGCATAGTAGTTACATCTGAAATTCCGTCATAATTTTCATCCCAAGCCAAACCGCTATTCATCTGCAATAAATTATGAATCGTTATTTTACTACGCTCATCATTTTGCCACGCTGCAATAGGTGCTTTATCTCGTACATCTATTTTCCCTTGATGCTCCATAATTCCGTAAACTGTACTCATAATGCTTTTCGTCATAGACCAACCTAAAATTTTAGAATTTTTATCGAATCCTTCTGCATATTTTTCTGCAATAATTTGATCTTTATAAATAATAACAGCCGCTCTTGTTTTATTCTCTTCATTAAAAATGCTATTTATTGTTTTACTTAATTGATCATAATTTACATTTGAAAAAACACTGTCTTTTTGCTCTGCATTTCCATAAGGATATACGTCAGAAGTATTCCGAGTGCTTCTAGTGGGTTTTAAGTGTGGTTTATCTCTGTCAAACCCTTTTGTTGTAAGAACCGCTCCTACACCATCTCTATATACTGCTTCTCTGGTTAACAAACCAAAAACAGCCGCTTTTGCGGATTCATCTTTTTCAGACAACCAATCATCAGCTAATTTTACCAACCCAAAATTATTATCAGTAGAATCTGTAAAGGCTAATGTTCTATTTGCCAAATAAACAGAGGATGCTATGTTTTTAGCAGAGTAACCAGCTATAATATTTAGTTTCGGATAGTTGATAATTACTACAAGAATAAATGCAGCTACTAAGAGCAATAGAATTCGTTTTAAAATTTTCATTGAATATCGGTTTGATTACCAACAAAAATAGCAAATAATAGATTCGATTCTAATAGGATTTAACTTTCAAGGTCTTACCTTTGTTTGACAAATTATTAGAGATGTTTTTAGTAGATAAAATAAGAGCTGACTTCCCTATTTTAGAAAGAGAAGTAAATGGTAAACCCTTGGTTTATTTTGATAATGCTGCTACTTCACAAACGCCCAAAGTTGTTATTGATTCAATTGTAGATTACTACACTAATTATAATGCTAATATTCATCGAGGAGTACATGCTTTAAGCCAAGAAGCTACTGATAAATATGAAGAATCACGGCTTAAAGTTCAGAAGCATTTTAACGCAAAACACTCGTATGAAATTATCTTCACATCGGGTACCACTCATGGTATTAATATAGTTGCTTCTGGGTTTTCTGAGATATTAAAGGTAGGAGATGAAGTTCTTGTTTCTGCTCTAGAGCATCACTCTAATATTGTTCCCTGGCAAATGCTTTGTGAAAAAACAGGGGCCATTTTAAAGGTAATTCCGATGAATGAAGAAGGTGGATTAGTTATGGATGAGTACAAAAATCTCCTTTCTACCAATACTAAACTGGTGTTTTGTAATCATATTTCTAATGCTTTAGGAACAATCAATCCTATTAAAGAAATGATTGATTATGCCCATAACGTTGGCGCCGCTGTTTTAATTGATGGAGCACAATCAGCACCTCATATAAAAGTAGATTTACAAGCTTTAGATGTTGATTTTTTTGTTGCTTCTGCCCATAAAATGTGTGGTCCAACAGGAGTTGGTTTTTTGTACGGTAAACAAGAGTGGTTAGAAAAGCTTCCTCCTTACCAAGGTGGTGGAGAAATGATAGAAACCGTAACGTTTAAAAAAACTACTTATGCAGGACTGCCTCATAAGTTTGAAGCTGGAACACCTAATATTTGTGGCGGAATAGCATTTGGCACTGCTTTAGATTATTTAAATGAAATTGGTTTAGAAAATATAGCACAGTACGAGCAAGAGCTCTTGGAGTACGGAACAAAAAAATTGTTAGAATTTGAAAACTTAAAAATCTATGGTACTACCAAAGAAAAAACATCTGTTATTTCTTTTAATATTGAAGGAATTCATCCTTATGATGTTGGTGTTATCCTAGATAAATTAGGAATTGCTGTTAGAACAGGGCATCATTGTGCACAACCGATAATGGATTTTTACCAAATTCCAGGAACTATTAGAGCTTCCTTTGCTTTCTATAATACCAAAGAAGAAATTGATTGTATGGTAGAAGGTCTTAAAAAAGCAATTCATATGCTTTCTTAAGTATTTAGTTTATAGAGATAAAAAAAGCGGCTTTTAAAAGCCGCTTTTTTGTTTTTTAGTTATTAATTGTTAGTGATACGTAGTACATAGATCCTATCAAACCAACTCCAGGTGCACTGTAATATTCTTCACCTGTTAAATTTGTTCCTCCTAATTTAATTACTGATTTTAACTTAGGTATTGTATAGTTAACTTGCGCATCAAGAACAGTACGAGCATCAATAATAGCATCATGGAAAGTAGATTGCCATAAAAACTTATCTTGCCATCTAAAGTTTACATTAAATCCAAAGTTTTTAAACAATTCTGGATGACCAATTTGCAACTTAAATTTATGCTCTGGTGTATTAAAAGAAGGCTCAAAATCTGGATCTGAATCTTCGTCAAAATCAAACTTTGCATAGGTGTAGTTAAAGTCTAAATTAAATCCATTAAATATTTTTGTTCCTACAGCAATCGCAGCACCGTACGAGCTAATGTCTGCTGCAGAGTTTGTATATGCAGCAAAAACTTGATAATCTCCTGCGCCTACAGCACCTATTACTAGCTGCGTATTTAGGTCGTTTGGATTAGATGGATCAAAGGTATTAACATTTCCATATAGTGGAGTAAAAACGTTTACACTAGATATAAAATCTTGATATGAGTTATAATAAGCACTCATGTCTACACTAACTTTTGTTTCATTTACATCTAAAATTCCTCTATATCCAAGCTCAAATGCTGTTACTTTTTCAGGTTGCACGGTTTCTGGGTTAGCAACTTGAAGCACGTTTGCATTTGCTAGAGCCGCTTGTTGTGGAGTAGCTCCTCCTTGAACAGCAGCAGCAACTGCATCTCCATAAGCGAGAAGAGAACTCACAGACATAGATTCTTGATAAGCCGCTCTACCTGAAACTTGGATGGTTGGAGAACCCACAATAACTGCTCCTGTTGCACTTAATTCAATTGGCAAACTAGTATATCTATCTAAGTTATCTGGAGCCGAACCAATTAATATAGCTCTACCCGCATCTAAACCAATGTATTGATCTTGTGTAGTAGGATAACGGAAACCTGTTTGGAATGATGCTCTAAAGTTGTGATTCTTATCTTCTCCTGCTGCATATGCCAGTGAAATTCTAGGAGAATAGTTTTCATCAAAATTCTTTGCTCCATCATAACGAATAGAAGCTGTAAGCTTTAATCGATCTTCTTCTAAGAAGTTTTTTTGCATTTGGGTATAAAAACCAAATTCATAATAATTAATCTTTCCATTATTATCTGTAAAGATGGTTCCGCTAGAGTTTAAAGAATATTGTCTGTAAAGTGCTCCAATTTGAAATTCTGCCCAATCAATTTCGTCTCTAAAATTATAATTAGCATCAGCGTGATAGAACTTTGTTTGATCTTGAAACCTAGATCCAGTTGATAGGTTAGGATCTGCGATTACTTCATTAAATGCCGCTTGAAACTCTGGTGTTCCAGGAATAAGTCTATCTCTATCAGCAAACACTCTAGCACGAGAATGAGCCTGTTCTGCTGTAGCACCTCCCATTACTTCTTGTACATAAGTTCCTGCGTATTCCGTAAACCATTGTCTATTTGATTTCCAACGGCTATTTAAATTAATTCCTGTAAAACGAGAATCATACGAATCGCCCGCATCTTCTGTATTCATGTATCCTCTTAAGAAAAAATTCCTTCCTCTAAACTCTAATCTCTGCTGAGATAGAACAAAATCATTCAAATAATATCTGTTTGACCCTTGGTAAACCGTGTTTCCTCTACCATACTTTGTGTTCCATATAATTTCTAAACGATCATCTCCCCAAGGTCTATAATTTAACATTCCTGAAAATTTAACACTCCTTGCGTTATAGTCCATTAATTCTCTTTCCGTATAACCTGTTCTGCTTACCTCGCCTATACCAGGTATAACATTAGAAACCTCGTCTCCATATACATTCAACCCATCATAATTAGGGTCAGAAAATCTGTCTCCGGTTGTGTAAGAACCATTTGCTGTATTTCTAGAGTCATTAGCATACCAATCTGTTCCGTCCATAATTGAGAATACCATTTTCCCAGCTAACTTATCAGAAAAAGCAGTAGCCATTCTCACATTAAACTCGTAAAAATTATTGTTTCCTGCAGCTTCTTGTGAAGTCATTCCTAATTTGTATGAAGCACTAACTCCTTGATGATCGAAAGGATTGGTACTTCTCATAAACATAATACCATTAAAAGCATTTGCTCCATAAAGTGCAGAAGATGCTCCTGGTAAAACTTCTACCGATTCTACATCCAATTCTGATATTCCCAATAAGTTACCAATTGGGAAGTTTAACCCAGGTGCGGAGTTATCCATTCCGTCAACCAACTGCATAAAACGAGTGTTAGAAAATGCAGCAAAACCTCTCGTGTTAATAGACTTAAAAGTTAAGCTATTTGTATTAATGTCTACTCCTTTTAAATTTTCTAGCGCATCATAAAAGGATGGCGAAGTAGAATTTCTAACAGCTCTAGCATCGAGTCTTTCTACGGTTACTGGAGATTCTAAAATTCGCTCTGGAGTTCTAGACGCAGAAATAACAACCTCGTCTAATGCTGTAGCATTTTCTTCTAAACTTACCTCTACTTTTTGATTGTTTTTAGTAATCTCTATTCTAGATACTTGATATCCTAACATAGATATTTCTAGAAAGAAAGGAGGTTTTTCGGTAGTTGTTAACGTAAAGTTTCCATCAAAATCTGTGTTAGTCCCTACAGATTTGTTTTCAATTTTAATATTAGCTCCGGGAAGCGTTTCCCCCGTTTTTGCATCTTTTACAACTCCCGTAATTATTGTTTGTGAAAACATTACAGAAGTAACCAACAACGTAAATGCAAATAACATTATCTTTTTAGTCATAATAAAATTTTGATTTTTTAACGGAGAGGAAGATACAATTTTTTTTTTTTCGAAAATTAAAAAGCATTCTAAATTACAGCCTGCATACGCTTTGAGTTTAAATTATAGTTTTGCTCACAAGTAAATTGTACCTTTGTTTACCTAAAAATTAGCTCATTCTTTTGGAAGTTATTCATTCCTTATCAAGCTTTTCTTACTCAAAAGACACAATTGTTACCATTGGTACTTTTGATGGTGTTCACATTGGGCATCAAAAAATACTAAGGCGCCTTATTGATAATGCAAAAAAAGAGGGTAAAAAATCGGTTCTCCTTACCTTTTTTCCGCATCCCAGAATGGTTCTTCAAAAAGATGCAAACTTAGAGTTGATAAACACTATTGATGAAAAAGCCTCTTTGTTAAAAAAAATGGGGCTAGATTTTTTGGTTATTCACCCTTTTAGCAAAGAGTTCTCACGCCTAACAGCTGTGGAGTTTGTAAGAGACATACTGGTAAATACACTTCATACTTCAAAACTTGTAATTGGTTACGATCATCATTTTGGAAAAAACAGAGAAGGTAATATACAACAACTAACGGAGTATAGTTTTCTGTATAATTACAAAGTAGAAGAGATTCCTGCTCAAGATATTGATGATGTTTCTGTTAGTTCAACTAAAATTCGAAAAGCGCTTCATCAAGGAGATATAAAAACGGCAAATGTCTACCTGGGCTATCCGTTTACACTTGGCGGACAAGTTGTAAACGGAAAAAGATTGGGAGGGAAAATCGGTTTTCCAACTGCAAATATTGATATAAAAGAAGCATACAAGCTCATCCCGAAAACAGGTGTTTACGTTGTAAAAACCATTATAAAAAACCAATCTTTCTGCGGAATGATGAATATTGGCTACAGACCAACAGTAAAAGGCACTCATCAAACCATAGAGGTTCATTTATTTGATTTTAATGCTGATTTATACGGCATGAGTTTAACTATAGAAATGCTTCATTATCTAAGAGACGAAAAAGAGTTTGACAGTATTGAAGCTCTTACTCATCAACTTTCTGTTGATAAGCAAAATAGCCTCGAATTTTTAGAAAAGAACCTTTAAGATTTTAGATTGGTAATTTCTTATACATACAGTATCTTTGGCTTCTTATAATTTTTTGACATGTTACAGGTTCAGTATATAAGAGATCACAAGCAAACTGTTTTGGAAGGGCTGACAAAACGAGGTTTTGCTGATGCGGAAACGATTATTGATAAAATTTTAGAAACAGATGAAGCCAGAAGAGCTACTCAAGTTTCTCTGGATTCTACTCTTGCTGAATCGAATAAGTTGTCTAAAGAAATTGGAATACTATTTAAAAATGGTGAAGTTCAAAAAGCAAATTTAATAAAGGAAAAAACTGGTCAGCTAAAAGAATCATCAAAAAAGTTCTCTGAAATACTGGTTCAAAAAGAAACTGAACTTCAAGAGTTATTGTATCAAGTTCCAAATATTCCTCATAAATCAGTTTCTTCTGGTCAATCTGAAGAAGATAATGAAGAGGTTTTTAAAGAAGGTGTTATTCCTGACTTATCAGAAAATGCGTTACCTCATTGGGAATTAGCAAAAAAATACGACATTATTGATTTTGAACTAGGTAATAAAATAACAGGTGCAGGTTTCCCCGTTTACAAAGGAAAAGGAGCAAGGCTACAACGTGCTTTAATTAATTACTTCTTAGATAAAAACACCAATGCTGGCTATACAGAAGTTCAGGTTCCACATCTTGTTAATGAAGACTCTGGAAGAGGAACGGGCCAGTTACCAGATAAAGAAGGTCAAATGTACGAAGTGGGCTTAGATGGTTTGTACCTAATTCCTACTGCAGAAGTGCCTGTAACAAATTTATTCAGAGATGAGCTTTTAAAAGAGTCCAATTTTCCTATTGCTTTAACGGGTTACACGCCTTGTTTTAGAAGAGAAGCAGGAAGCTATGGTTCGCACGTAAGAGGATTAAATAGACTCCATCAATTTGATAAAGTAGAAATTGTGCGAATTGAACATCCTAAAAAGTCATACGACGCTCTAAATGATATGGTAGAGCATGTAAAAGGGATCTTGAGGGAACTCAAGCTTCCATACAAAATCTTACGCTTGTGTGGAGGTGATTTAGGGTTTACGGCTGCATTAACATTTGATTTTGAGGTGTATTCAACAGCACAAAAAAGATGGTTAGAGATTAGTTCGGTTTCTAATTTTGAAACATATCAAAGTAATCGATTAAAATTGCGCTATAAAGATTCAGACGGAAAAAGTCAGTTAGCTCATACACTCAATGGAAGTTCTTTGGCTTTGCCACGAGTACTCGCGGGAATTTTAGAAAATTACCAGACAGAAGACGGAATTCAAATTCCAGATGTATTGATTCCCTATACTGGTTTTGCAAAAATTGATTAGTTTGCCACTACGGCAGTCATCAATCTTTTGTACTTGTTCATTTCTAGCAATGCATTTAAATAATTGCTGATTTGACCGAGCCTCATAAACTCTATGGAGTTGTTCTTGGCAATTTCGTATTGTGTTTTTAAATCTTTCATGATTATTTGTGGTTAGTTCGTTTTTCTTTAAGACAATCTTTGTGCCAAAATGTTACAAAGAACTCTCTAAAAATTACCTTGTTTAATAAAAAATTAACATTTCTGATGTGTATCTTTGATTGTGTATGAAAAACCTACTCCTTTATATATTTCTACTAATCAGTGTATTATCGTTTTCTCAAAACGAATCCTCACTAGCAGAAAGCTATTATAAAGAAGCAGCATATGAAAAAGCAATTCCTCTCTATCAAAAATTAGTAAAAAGCAATTCGTTTAATACTTTTTATTCAAAAAGACTAATCACTTGTTATCAAGAAATCAGTTTATTTGATAAATCTCATGAACATATCACTAATCTCATTCAGCAAAATTCTTATCAAACCTTTTGGTATGTAGAATTAGGATTTAATTACCAAAAACAACAAAAAGATAGTTTAGCTGCTATTCAATATCAAAAAGCAATTGATGCTATTAAATCAAACCCTAATATTGGCGGAATTACAGGTAGATTTTTTAAAGAAAATAGTCTGCTAGATTATGCTGTTAAAGCATATGAATTAACTATGGAATTGAATCAATATGCTAATTATGAATTTCAACTGGCTATAATTTACGGTGAACAAGGTGAGGTAGACAAAATGTTTAATTCATATCTAAATCTTATTGAAACTAATGCTGATCATGTTGGAGCTGTACAACGAATTGCTAGTAACTACATTACAGAAAACCCAAACAATACATATAATATTGCTCTTAGAAAAGCTTTGATCAAAAAACTTGTTCAAAACCCAAATACTACTTGGAATAAGATTCTTAGTTGGCTTTATACCAATCAGGAAGAATACCAAAAAGCGTTCATTCAAGAGCAAGCAATTTTTAAGAGAGAATCCGAAGGAGTAAGTAGGCTAGTCACTTTAGGAAAAGTTGCATACAGCAATCAGGTTTTTGATGTTTCAAAAGATGTTTTTCATTTTGTATTAAACAATTCGGTGTCTACAGATAACAAACTGGAAGCTGAATTGTTTCTACTAAAAATCGCGAGAGAAAACAAATCAGAAAATACTATTGATTTATTTAAAAACACCTTGAATACTTACGGCTATACCGTAAATACTGTTTTAATACAAAAAGAATATGCTGATTTTTTAACATTCACATTGAATCAGCCAGATAAAGCTAAAGCTATTCTTGAAAACGCGCTAAAATTGAATCTTTCAAAATTTGAAAAAGCGAGAATAAAATTAAAGTTAGGCGATATTTTTGTCTTTATAAATCAGTTTAATAGTGCTCTTGTTCTATTTTCTCAAGTTCAATCCCAACTAAAAAATCATCCGTTAGGACAACAAGCTCGATTTAAGGTTGCAGAAGCTTCTTTTTTTAAAAATGATTTTAAGTGGGCAAAAACACAACTAAAAGTGTTAAAAGGTTCAACATCTCAACTAATTGCAAACGATGCTGCTGATCTGTTTTTGATCATTTCTGATAATGAACCTAGAGATTCTTTACCAACAGGACTTCCTGATTTTGCCAAAGCAAAATTGCTCAGCTATCAGAACAAAAATAAAGAAGCTATTAGTGTTTATAACATCATTTTAAATCGCTTTAAAGGACAAAATATTGAGGATGAAGCACTATTAGAACTCGCAAAACTCTACAAAAAGAAAACTCTTTTTAATGATGCATTAAATACACTACAAAAACTCATTAACATTGATAAAAATGGAATATTTGTTGATGATGCATATTATATGGCTGCCGAGATATATAAGAATAATATAAAAGACAGAGAAAAAGCTTTAGAATACTATCAAAAGATTATTTTTGAACAAGCATCTAGTATTTACCTTGTTGAAGCCAGAAAAAAATTTAGGTTGCTACGAGGAGACAATATAAACCAATAACCATAAAGCAGAGACTATGTACATTTACAACGTAACCATAAATATAGACAACAGTGTTCATGACGAGTGGCTATCTTGGATTGAAGATCACATACAAGAAGTATTAGCTACAGGAAGGTTTGTTTCTGCCAAACTTACACAAGTATTAGTTGAAGAAGAAATGGGCGGAGTAACTTATTCTATTCAATACACCGCAAACAACAGAGAAGATTTAGATGATTATTATAAAATAGATGCACCTAGATTACGAGGTGATGGAATTGCTCGTTTTGGAGACAAAATGGTAGCTTTTAGAACCGAATTAAAGGTTGTCAATGAGTTTTACCCTGCCAGTATAAGCAATTAGCATGGCTGTTAGGGCAAAAAAACATTTGGGGCAACATTTTTTAAGAAAAGAATCTATTGCTAAAAAAATTGCAGATTCTCTATCTGAAGATGGCTACGAAAATATTCTAGAGATTGGTCCTGGTATGGGAGTATTAACAAAGTATTTACTCCAAAAAAAGAGTCGTATTACAGTAATGGAGTTAGATTCAGAATCAGTTCAATATCTTCAAAATGACTTTAAACAAGAACTCTTAAACCGAAATACAGAGCCAGAAAAGTTTCAAATAATAGAAGGTGATTTTTTACAAGCCAATTTAGCTTCAATCTTTAATAAAAAGCCTTTTGCTATTATAGGTAATTTTCCGTATAATATATCTTCTCAAATTGTTTTTAAAACGCTTGAAAATAGAGAATTAATTCCCGAGTTTGCTGGAATGTTTCAAAAAGAAGTAGCTCAGCGAATTGCAGAAAAAAATGGTTCTAAAACGTACGGAATTTTATCTGTTCTTTGTCAAGCTTTTTATGATGTTGAATACCTATTTACTGTTCCGCCAAACGTCTTTAATCCGCCACCGAAAGTAGATTCGGGCGTTATTAAAATGACTCGTAAAAAAAACTATCATCTTCCTGTTGATGAATCATTGTTTTTTAAAGTTGTAAAAACAGCTTTTAATCAGCGAAGAAAAATGCTTCGGTCTAGTCTAAAATCGCTAATTTCTTCGGAATCTTTAAAAGAAGACCCTATCTTTGCGATGCGTCCAGAACAATTATCTGTAACAGAATTTGTTAGTCTGACACAAAAAGTCGCAAATCATGTCATTTGAAATTACAAAAGAGCTTTTACAAACCGTTTCTTCTCATGTAGAAGTTTCTAATGATGTGGCATTATCTAGTTTATTTCAAGATATGCATCATGCAGATATTGCAGAAGTGCTAGACGAAATTTCTTTTGATGAAGCTGTGTACATTATCAAGTTGTTAGATAGCCAGACTACCTCCGAAGTCTTGATGGATTTAGATGTCGATATCAGAGAAAAAATCTTGCGAAATTTATCTGCAAAAGAAATTGCAGATGAAGTTTTAGAGCTAGACACAGATGATGCGGCAGATATTATTGGGGAGTTGCCAGAAGAGCGTCAAGAGGCTGTAATTTCTCAAATTGAAGACGAAGAGCATGCAAAAGAAATTGAAGAACTCTTAACGTATGAAGATTACACTGCGGGTAGTTTAATGGCAAAAGAATTGGTAAAAGTGAATGAAAACTGGACAGTCACTAAATGTGTTCGTGAAATGCGAGTACAGGCCGAAGAAGTTACAAGAGTTCATTCCATTTATGTGGTAAATGATCAGGGAAAGTTAAAAGGGAGGCTTTCTTTAAAAGATCTTTTAGTAGCTCCTGCGCGTGCTCATATTGCAGATGTATACATACCTAAAGTAGATTTTGTAAAGGTAAATGATGACTTAGACGAAGTTTCAAACATCATGCGGAAATACGATTTAGAGGCGATTCCTGTTGTTGATGAAAATGATATTCTACTAGGTAGAATTACCATTGACGATATGGTTGATGTAATTAAGGAAGAGGCAGACAAAGATTATCAATTAGCTGCTGGTTTAATGGATGATGTTGAAGCAGATGATACTATTTTTGAACTAACAAAAGCTCGATTGCCTTGGCTCATTTTAGGTTTGTTTGGTGGTTTAGGAAGCGTGCTTATCATGGAAGGTTTTGAAAGCGCTATGAATAATTACAAAGAACTTTTTTTCTTTACACCGCTCATCGCTGCAATGGCAGGAAACGTAGGTGTTCAATCATCTGCAATTATTGTACAAGGTTTAGCAAATGATACTGTAAAAGGAAGCTTATTTAATCGGTTGTTAAAAGAAATTGGCTTAAGCCTTATAAACGGTGTTGTATTAGGTGTTATCTTAATTGCAGTTGGGCCGCTAATGGGTTTACAATCACAATTTAGTTTGACTATATCTATTTCTATGCTTTGTGTTATTATTGTTGCGTCACTTGTTGGCACCTTTGTTCCCATTGTTTTAGATAGAAGAGGAATTGACCCAGCAATTGCAACAGGTCCGTTTATTACAACCAGTAATGATATCTTTGGAATTTTTCTATTCTTCGTAATCGCGAAGGCTATTCTTGTTTTTTAAGTTTTAAAAACAAATCCCACAAAACAATTCCGCAGCTCACAGAAATGTTTAATGAATGTTTGGTTCCAAACTGAGGAATTTCTACACAATAATCCGTTTCACAAACAATGCTTTGCTGTACACCTTTCACCTCATTACCAAAAACAACTGCGTAAGTTGTATTTGGGTTTATTCTAAAATCATTTAGTTTAACACTGTTATCCGCTTGCTCTACTGAAATTGTTACAATGTTTTGTTCTTTTAATTTTTTTATAAGTAAAAGCGCATCATCTACATACTCCCAATCTACAGATTCAGTTGCTCCTAATGCTGTTTTGTGAATGTCTTTGTGAGGTGGCACAGCTGTAATGCCACACAAGTAGATTTTTTTAATTAAAAAAGCATCGCTTGTTCTAAAAACAGATCCAATGTTATTTAGACTTCTTATGTTGTCTAAGATGATGATAAGTGGCGTTTTAGATTGATTTTTAAACTCATCAACCGAAATTCTATCCAACTCATTCGTCTTAAGTTTTCTCATAAAAAGTTCGTTTTTTATTGCTGATTCTTTAGTTTCGTAAAACTAAATGAAAAAATCCTAAAACTTGGGAAAAACTAGCAGCAAAAAGGTTACTCCTTTAATGAAACAATACAACAGTATTAAAGCAAAATATCCTGATGCTATGCTGTTGTTTCGTGTGGGAGACTTTTATGAAACTTTTGGAGAAGATGCAAAGAAAGCTGCAGACGTTCTAGGAATTATTTTAACCAAAAGAGGAGCTGGAAGTGAGAGCGAAACAGCTTTGGCTGGATTTCCTCATCATTCGTTAAACACGTATTTACCCAAGTTAGTGAAAGCTGGAATGCGAGTGGCTATCTGTGACCAATTAGAAAACCCTAAACTGACTAAAAACATAGTGAAAAGAGGAGTTACTGAATTAGTTACTCCTGGTGTTTCAATGAATGACGAGGTGCTACAATCAAAAAGTAATAATTTCCTTGCTGCTATTCATTTTGGAAAACGATTTCTGGGTGTTTCTTTTCTAGATGTTTCTACAGGAGAATTCTTAGTATCACAAGGTAATGAAGAATATATAGACAAGCTGTTACAGAACTTTAATCCGTCTGAAGTTTTAGTTCAAAAACAACATAAAAAGAAGTATCTTGATCTATTTAATGACCGTTATTATTCTTTCTATTTAGATGATTGGGTTTTTCAAGATGATTACGCTAATGAAACACTTCAAAACCATTTTCAAACCAAAGGCTTACAAGGGTTTGGAATTGCTGATTTAGAAAACGGAATTATTGCTGCAGGAGCTGTTCTTTATTATTTATCAGAAACACAACATAATAAGCTAGATCACATTCAAAACATTAGCAGAATTGCAGAAGATCATTATGTGTGGATGGATCGCTTTACTGTGAGAAATCTTGAATTGTATCAATCTTCTTCTGTAAACGCTGTAACGCTTCTAGATATAATTGACAAAACGACCTCTGCAATGGGGAGCAGGCTTTTAAAACGTTGGCTAGCGCTTCCTCTCAAAAATATCGAGGAAATTGAACAACGGCATCAACTGGTTAAGTTTTGCATTGACAATGATTCTTTTTTTGAACTGAGTAAAAATCAGCTTCAAAAAATTAGCGATATAGAACGTTTAATCTCTAAAGTTGCTACAGGAAAAGTTTCTCCTAGAGAAATGATTTTCTTAAAACAATCTTTAGAAGCTATTATTCCAATAAAAACATTTTGTCTTGATTCCTCTCACAAACCCATACAAAAACTGGGAAATTCATTCTCAGATTGTTCAGCGGTTATTCAACAAATAACATCTTCTCTTCAAGAAGATGCTCCAGTAAATATTGCTAAAGGAAATGCAATAAAACAAGGTGTTTCTTCTGAGTTAGATGAATTACGATCCATTGCTACATCAGGAAAAAATTATTTGGATGAAATGCTAGAGAGAGAAACGGAAAAGACCGGAATCCCTAGCTTAAAGATTGCGTTTAATAATGTGTTTGGTTATTATATTGAGGTTAGAAATACGCATAAAAACAAAGTGCCAGAAAATTGGATTCGTAAACAAACTTTGGTAAGTGCAGAAAGATATATCACAGATGAGCTAAAAGAATACGAAACCAAAATTTTAGGAGCAGAAGAACGAATTGCTGAACTAGAACAAGAGTTGTTTTTACAACTTATTTATAGTGTGGTTACGTATGTAAAGCCTATCCAACAAAATGCGCAAACAATTGCTAAGCTAGACTGTATTTTGTCATTTGCTCAGCTTGCTATCGAAAATAATTATATAAAACCTACTGTAGATAACAGTACCGACATAGAAATTAAAAACGGAAGACATCCTGTTATTGAAAAGCAATTACCAATTGGAGAAGAATATGTTGCTAATAATATTGTTTTAAATCGAAATCAGCAGCAAATTATCATGATTACAGGGCCCAATATGTCTGGTAAATCTGCTATCCTTAGGCAAACAGCATTAATTGTTTTGCTGGCTCAAATGGGAAGTTATGTGCCTGCCCAACAAGCCAAGATTGGTGTGATAGATAAGATCTTTACACGAGTTGGAGCCAGTGATAATATATCTATGGGTGAATCTACCTTTATGGTAGAAATGAATGAAACTGCTTCCATTTTAAATAACATTTCGGAAAGAAGTTTGGTTTTGCTAGATGAAATTGGACGCGGAACCAGCACATACGATGGTATTTCAATTGCCTGGGCCATTGCAGAATATTTACACGAACATCCAACAAAAGCAAAAACACTCTTCGCTACGCATTACCACGAACTAAATGAAATGAGTACTTCTTTTGAGCGCATAAAAAACTACAATGTATCTGTAAAAGAATTGAAGGAAAATATTGTTTTTCTACGAAAATTAGTAGCGGGTGGTAGTAACCATAGTTTTGGAATTCACGTAGCAAAACTTGCCGGAATGCCTAATCAAGTGATTCATAAGGCTGGAAAAATTTTAAAACAACTAGAAAAAAACCACACGCAAGAAGAAGTAAAAGACACATTAAAAACGCTACAGCATGAAGATATGCAACTTAGTTTTTTTCAACTGGATGATCCATTACTTGAGAACATTCGAGATGAAATTCTCTCTACCAATATAGATGCATTAACTCCTATTGAAGCATTAATGAAGTTGAACGAAATAAAACGGATGTTAATAAAGAATTAGAGTACTTAAACAAAAAGTAAAAAGAGCAAAACCTAAATGTTTTGCTCTTTTTTGTTATTTTTTATTTACCGCGTTGCCATTATTAAGCTTATTTTTATTGTAGAAATATAATCCTATCATCAAAGACATCGATATTGCTATTAAGAAAAAAGTTCTAGCACTAATTTCTTTTAATATGAATAATAGGATTGCAAATAATTCAATAATGATATAAGTAAACAATAAAATATTCTTAAAAGTTTTCATAACTCAAATGATTAGCATGTATATAGCGCGGCAATTAATGTTATGGTGTTTCACTATTCTTCGCTTTTCTCAAAACTGTAATATACAACTAAGGTTAAAAAACAATAATCGCGAAAGTTAAATTTTTATAGCTATTGAGCTACATTAAATATATATCCTGCTTCTTACAACATTTTTAATTATCTAATTTTTTACTTGGAAATACTGCTAAAATTAAATTAACAAAAGGTATAAGAAATAAAAAGCGGTTTATTCCTGCATCATTTAATCTTCTAAATCCAATTGCTAAATACGGAATAATCATTAATAATAAATAGACCATATTTAAATATTCAAAACCTATCCAAGATTGGATAAAGCCAATAGGAAAGCCTAACAATGAAAAAATCAAAAAGAACATCCAAAATGATTTTAAATTTGATTTGCCATTAAAATCTTTCCATTTAATTATGGCTTCAATAAAGTATTTCATCATTAAAAGTTTGTATTTTGAAGACAGTTTTCTCGGCAAACACAAAGAAAGAAGTCATTACCAGTCAATACCTGTTTTCAGTGAGGTGCTCAAAAATAAAAAAGAGTCAAACCTACTTATTTTTTAAAATATAACTCATTAAAATAAAGGAATGTCCATACTGGTATAATAAACTTCCAAATATCTCTTTTTTATTCACTATTTCTTTTTGGTTTAATCTATAATAATCTAAGAAGCATCTATATACATAGTAAATAAACATTCCTATAACAAAAGAGTAAGAAAACCCTAATAGACCCAATAGAATAACTATTAAAAAAGGCGTGATAAATGCAATATAATAATTAAGTAAGCTCATTATTTAAGCAAGATACAAACTACAACAGTGAATGATATAGTAAGTGTTATTGTAATTAGTTAATGAAAAAGAGCAAAGCTTTGGTTTTGCTCTTAATTGTTATTTTATTTGCCTTGTTATGTCACGCTTTTATTATAACTTATTAAAAAAGCAAAAACTGAACCACATAATAACGGAATAAAAAAGGACTTTCCAATTATATATAAAATCAGCGTTCCAATAATTTGACTTACTGAAACAAAAATTAAAAATGAAATAAGTTGTTTTTTTGTAAACATAATTTTAAAATAACCAATCAATAAATTTTTTAGCAACTACTGTGGCTGAAGCTGTTGCCGCTGTTCCAACAATAGCAGTACCATATGCTAGTTGCCCAGGGCCAACTATAACATTTACAGCTGCAGCACCTACTGCTCCACCGATTGCTCCTGCAACATCTGCTGATGCTACATCTCCAACAGCTTCATTAAATTTCGCTGGGCGTCCACACCTACAAAAACTTCTTTTACTATTCTTCGAAGAAAAACTAATTGTATGGTCAATATCGTGGTCTTCTAAAGAAATTACCCATTCATTTGCGTTCTCTTGCCAGTAGGAAAAAGAATATTTGGAAGTTTGTGTTGCAGAATATAAAACTTGAAGTTGTTCGTTATCTAAATCACTATCATTGCCAATTTTTACCTCAAGTTCAATAATATCGTTAATTATCTCTCTTTTATCTACATTAGGAGAGTCCATGTCTTTCATTATTTCACCTAATTGGTTCATATAATTTTGTTCACTTAGACTTAAAGAAGAAACCTCATTCTCAAAACTATTTACCTCATCTCCTGTTTTTGAAAAACTATTAGTTTTTTCTGTTTTAAAAAACTTATGCACTCCACTTATAGCAAAATCCTCTTTAGTTTTATCATTTTTATATTCGTTAGAGACTGCTCTAATAAGTACATCTTTAAATTGGTTTTTATTTTGACCTTTTTTTGCTTTTAGGATATTCTTTTCGTCTTTCAATATTTTGAAAGTTTCTTCTAAAATTTTATTGTGTTCAATTCCTACAAATTCAAAGTCTTTAGCAGTAAATTTGTTTTCATTTATTTCATTTTCACTAGAACAGCTAATGAAAACACTTAAAAATAAAACCACTATACAATAGTTCAATAAATTTTTCATAATTTTTAATTTTTTGGGGAAATCTTTTTTCAATTTTAGAGATTTTCCAGTTAATAATAATTTTCTTGGCAAACCTAAGAAAAGAAGTAATTACCAGTCAATCCCCGTTTCCAGTGAAATTTTTGCCTCACGGTTTTCAGTGAGACAGATGAAAACAAAAGTATGTAAGTTTATAAAATACCGTTAGTTATGTTTTTAAACAAATAAAACTTATCAAGATTGGTGAGTTTTTTATCTATTTGATAATTCTAACCTTTCTGCGTAAAATCAGTTTTTCGTTTATAAAAAGCAATTAAAAACCGAAATCATATATTTTTAATGCTTGCAAACTCTTTTCTATATAAGAAACTTTTTAGTGAGCAATTTTTATCTCATTCTTCTTTTCTATCTTTGCAGTATGTTAATGGTACAATTTCTTTTTATTAGCGGACCTGAAATTATGGTCATCCTCTTTTTAGTTGTTATGCTGTTTGGTGCCAATAAAATACCAGAAATAGCAAGAGGATTAGGAAAAGGAATGCGTCAAGTAAAAGATGCTACCAACGATATTAAAAGAGAAATTAACGAAAGTGCTAACACGCGAGTAGAATCTGATGTTGCAAAAGACATTAACAAAGAAATAAACGAAGTTAAAGACAATATTGATGACTTAACCGGTCCTATCAAAAGAAATCGATAACTGTTATTTTACTCTACTAATCGTTAGTCCGTCTCGAATAGGTAATAACACCGTTTCTACCCTAGAATCTTCCCGTAAAAGTTTGTTGTAACGAACCAATGCTTTAGTGTCTTCATCTTTTGGATCAACCTCCTCGATTACTTTTCCGCTCCACAAAACATTATCAGACAAAATAGTTCCACCAGAGTTCATTTTTTCAATTACCAACTCAAAGTAGTTTGGATAGTTGCATTTATCTGCATCAATAAAAACCAAATCGAACCTTTCATTAAGAGTTGGAATAATTTCTAGCGCATTACCTATCAACTGTTTTATTTGATTTCTATAACCAGATTTTTCAAAATATTTATTTTGAAGATCTTCTAATTCTTCATTTCTATCGATAGTATAAATAAGTCCGTCTTTAGAAAGTCCTTCGGCAATACAAATAGCAGAATAACCTGTGTAAGTTCCTATTTCTAAAACTTTTTTAGGTTGAATGATTTTTGAAAGCATGGAAAGCACACGGCCCTGAAAAGAACCTGATAACATTCTAGGGTTTAGTACTTTTTGCCAAGTTTCTTTAGAAAGTTCTTGTAAGGTTTTAGGTTCTTGCTGCGAATGTTCAAGAACATAATTTTCTAGTGGTTCAGGTAAAAAATTCATGCAGTAAAATTACATATTTTTTTCCTGTAACACTTTTTTCATAGCTTGTTTATCTTCTTTTGTAAGACAGTTATTTTGCGCTGTTTTCTTTTGACAAATTTTAGTTAACATACTATTCTGTTTTGTGTATAAAGCACATACTTTACAAAGTAAAAAATGAAGTTTCAGTTTTATTTTTTCTGAAAAAGATGCCTCGCCATATTGAGACTTATCACATATCGTAGTTGCCTCATCACAAGTTATAGAAAACCACTTAAACATATTCTATTTTTTAAACCAATTGTCTTCCAAACATTTTCTTAATTGGGTTCTAGCCCTGTGGATAATTACCCATAAGTTCGACGGAGAAATATCTAGTTCCTTACAAATCTCCTCAGTTTCAAAACCTTGGATGGTTTTTAATCGAAAAACTAACCCGTATTTTTCTGGGAGATTTCCTATGCAATGTTCCAAAGCATTTCTTAACTCTTCAGATTCTATTTGCTTTTCTGCTTCATTATCCCACCTTTGAGGCACACGTTCTTCAATCCAATTTCCTTCTTTATCTCCATCTTCGTAAAAATTCATCTTAATTTCTGCTTGTCCTTTTTTGGAATTTATCTTTCGGTAGTAATCAACTATTTTTCGCTTCAGAATAGAAATTAACCACGTTCTTTCAGACGCCTTCCCCTCAAAGTTTTTTGCTGATTTTAAGCCTGCAAAGAAAGTTTCTTGAACAAGATCCTTTGCAGTATCCTCATTATTAACACGAACTATTGCATAATTATACAGGTAATCTGCATAATTATCAATCCAAGTATCTGGATTTAGAATATTTGTGTTAGTTAGATGTGGCATATTTTATAAATATAGCGGTATTTTATATTTATTGACAACCTTGCCGCCTTCTCATATCAACTATATAAATGATTTCCCAATTGCCATTATTTTTATACAATTGAAAAGAGTTTGCACCACAATGACTAAACTTTCCATTATAGTAAAACTCATACGGTGTCCATACAGAAGCTAAATTTCCATCAATTTTAATGTCGTAAGAAAGTAGTTTTTCTAAATACGTATCTTCAGGTTTTTTCTTTGCAATATTTTCTAATAATTCTTTTCTGCTACTAGTGTGTAAAAAGCTTTTCCCTTCTCTGTTATTTCCTGTTGTTTGAACATTTAAATTAACATGTAAAGTCGATTTCATGAGTGTTGAGTCTCCCTTGTGTAAACCTTCAAAAAAGGTTTCAATTACTTTTTTAATTTCATCTTTTTCTGCACTTTTTTGAGCATGTATGCTTATTGTACTTGCTACTACTAGAATAATTAAAATCAGTTTTTTCATGTGTGTTAATTTTGATCCATAAAGCTATTCTTTTTCATTAAACCACATGAGTCCCTTAATAACATTAACGAAAGATTAACGAACCAATATTGCTACTTTATTTAGTATTTTTACAGCTATAAAACCCACCAAGTATGTCTGTTGCAAAAAAGCAATATAAAAGAATTACAACCAAATCTTTGGTAGAAATGAAGGCAAATGGGCAAAAAATTGCCATGTTAACAGCCTATGATTATACCATGGCTAAAATTATAGATGCTTCGGGTATTGATGTGATTTTAGTTGGTGATTCTGCCTCAAATGTTATGGCAGGACACGAAACTACATTGCCTATTACACTAGATCAAATGATCTATCATGCCAGTTCTGTAATTAGAGGAATTGAACGTTGCCTTGTAGTGGTTGATTTGCCTTTTGGCACCTATCAAGGTAACTCTAAAAACGCCCTAGATTCTGCCATTAGAATCATGAAAGAATCTGGAGGACATGCTGTAAAACTAGAAGGAGGTAGAGAAATATCCGAATCTATTTCTAGGATTCTAACAGCAGGAATACCTGTAATGGGCCACTTGGGATTAACACCTCAATCTATCTATAAGTTTGGAACGTACACTGTTCGAGCAAAAGAAGAAGAAGAGGCCGATAAGCTTTTGGAAGATGCAAAAATTTTAGAAGAACTTGGTTGTTTTGCCTTGGTTTTAGAGAAAGTGCCCGCCAAACTTGCCGAAAAAGTCGCTCAATCAGTTAGTATTCCTGTTATTGGAATTGGAGCTGGTAGTGGTGTTGATGGTCAGGTTTTGGTTACTCATGATATGATTGGCATGACGCATGAGTTTCATCCTCGCTTTTTAAGACGCTATCTGGACTTGTATGAGGAAATGACAAATGCTTTTAAGCAATACATTGCTGATGTAAAATCAAAGGATTTTCCAAACGAAAAAGAGCAGTATTAATCTTATATGAAAGTTCTTCATTTAGACACAAATCACCCTTTGCTAATAAATCAGCTAACCGATCTAGGTTTTGAAAATGTAGAAGATTATTCCTCATCAAAAGAAACGATTGAAAAATCAATTCACTTATATGATGGAATCATTATTAGAAGTCGATTTTCATTAGATCAGTCCTTTTTATCTAAGGCAAAAAATTTGCAATTTATTGGTCGAGTTGGAGCTGGGCTAGAAAATATTGATTGTGATTTTGCAAATTCTAAGGGAATTAAGTTAATTTCTGCACCAGAAGGAAATAGAAATGCTGTTGGAGAACATGCTCTAGGAATGCTTCTTTCCTTATTTAACAAACTCATGATTTCTGATAAAGAAGTTAAAAAAGGTATTTGGAAAAGAGAAGAAAACAGAGGAATT
The DNA here is from genome assembly GCA_030428865.1 of Bacteroidia bacterium. Taxonomy (GTDB): domain Bacteria; phylum Bacteroidota; class Bacteroidia; order Flavobacteriales; family Flavobacteriaceae; genus Polaribacter. The sequence goes on from JAUIEK010000001.1 coordinate 147,366, forward strand.
GAATTGGATGGAAAAACCGTTGGTATTATTGGTTATGGAAATATGGGTAAAGCTTTTGCTAAAAAGCTGAAAGGCTTTGATGTTTCTGTTATTTTCTATGATTTACAAGAAAACTTAGAAGATGAAAATGCCAAGCAAGTTTCTATTGAAGAAATCCAAAATAAAGTAGATGTACTTAGTTTACACGTTCCTGAAACAGCACTCACAACAGGAATGGTAAATCATTCGTTTATCAATCAATTCAAAAAATCATTTTGGCTTATTAATACTGCCAGAGGAAAATGTGTTGTTACAAAAGATCTTGTTGCTGCTCTAAAATCAGGTAAAATATTAGGGGCAGGGCTTGATGTTTTAGAGTATGAAAAATCATCTTTTGAAGGCCTTTTTAAAGAGACAATTCCTGAAGATTTTAAGTACTTGATAAATGCAGATAATGTATTGCTAACGCCTCATGTTGCTGGTTGGACTATAGAAAGTAAAGAAAAACTAGCTCAAGCTATTGTAGATAAAATTAAAGCAAATTTTTGCTAACTTGTCGTTTCATTTTAACTAATTATAATGAAATACGACGCTTCTTCCGTTGAAGAATATATCAATCAACTACCTGAAGATAGACAAATTGTTATCGAGAAAATTCGATCTATCATTAAAGATAACTTACCCAAAGGTTTTCAAGAATGCTTGAGTTATGGAATGATTGGATATGTAGTTCCGCACAAGCTTTATCCTAATGGTTATCACTGCAACCCAGAACTTCCCTTACCTTTTATGAATTTGGCTTCACAAAAAAACTTTATTGCGCTTTACCATTCTGGGATTTATACTGATAAGAATTTGTTAAATTGGTTTACAAATGAGTACCCTAAACATTGTAATCGAAAATTAGATATGGGCAAGAGTTGTATTCGTTTTAAAAAAACGGATGATATTCCGTATGAATTAATAGCTGAGTTGTCAAAAAAATTGACTCCAAAAGACTGGATTCAAATGTATGAAAAGGCAATAAAAAATAGATAAATGAAAAATAAAGTTACAGGTATTGGAGGTGTGTTTTTTAAGGTTGATAATCCTGAAAAAACGAAAGAGTGGTATAAAAAACATCTTGGTTTTAATACAGATGATTGGGGTTGTACGTTTTGGTGGTTAAACAAAGATGGTTCAAACGGATCTACACAATGGAGTCCTTTTCCTAAGAATACGAATCATTTTAAGCCCTCAGAAAAAGAATTCATGATTAATTATCGGGTAGAAAACCTAGAAAATCTTTTAGAAGAGCTAAAAGCTTCAAATGTTACTATTGTAGGTAAAGTAGAAGAATATGATTATGGAAAATTTGCTTGGATTTTAGATAACGATGGCAATAAAATAGAGCTTTGGGAGCCAAAAGATGATGCTTTTTTATAAATTTGTCGAGTAATTTAATTATTTTAATATGCAAGTTGTAGATGAAAATGGAAACAAAATTCCAAACCTTACAAGTAATCGAGTTTTAGCGGGTGTATTGGCTATTGTTATAGGCACTCTTGGGATTCATAAGTTTGTTTTGGGCTATACAAAAGAAGGAGTTATTATGCTTCTTGCTACTATTCTTTCTTGTGGAATACTAGCTGTAGTAACAAGCATAATTGCATTAGTTGAAGGAATTATATACTTAACAAAAACAGATGAGGAGTTTATAGAGATTTATCAAAAAAACAAAAAACCTTGGTTTTAATAAATGGAAGTTTTAAAAGAACACGCTACTGAACTACTTATTCTGCTATTTTTAATTGTAACTTTTTTGCAATCTGGACTAGATAAATTGTTTGACTGGAAAGGAAATGTGAGTTTTACCAAAGAGCACTTTAAAAACTCTCCTTTAAGAAATAGCGTTCCCTTTTTACTCGCCACTATCTTAGTGATGGAACTAGCGGCTTCTGTATTGATGATTGTCGGTTTTTTCAGCATTGTAATAGGTTCTTCTACTCTGCCTGCTTTATACGGAATTATTCTATCAGCATTATCCTTGATTTTTTTATTAATTGGTCAAAGACTTGCAAAAGATTACGCTGGCGCAATGACACTTGCTGTTTATTTTATTATAGCCATTTTTGGAGTCTTTTTACTTTCTTCTTAACTATAAGCTTTTGCTATTTGTTTTAGGTAAGTAAATAATCAAAAACTATTGTTTTTCGCTTTAAAAAATGCGTTTTAAAAGAGCTTTATACCACAAAGCTTACTTCTGATATAAAAAATAATTACCGTCCTTAAATCGTCCTTAACAACTATTCTTTGTGTTTTAAAATATAAATTAGTGAAGAATAATTGTTTTTAGCCCTGGCTTTTCTGTTAGAAATAAATCCATTCATAAAAGCTTTCAAAATTCTATTTTTCCCTGTTTTGTATTTTTCACTCAGCAACGAAACATAATATGAATCTAATTTCATAGGAAGAATTTTTTCTACTTCCATATCAATCGTATCAAAAACTTTAGCAATTCCTTTTTTAGAGAAATGCCAAAGGTGTCTTGGCACGTCATACCCTGCCCAAAATTTACCATAGTGCTCAGCATCAAAGCTTTCAAAATTGGGAACAGCAACAAAGAGTCTCCCATCAGTATGAAGCTTTTTTTTAATTATTTCTAATGTGTCTGATAAATTAGGGATGTGTTCTAAAACATGCCATAAAGTTATAATCGAGAAATTATTTTCTGTTACATCATCTAAAGAGTTTAATAATTTTATGTTTCTTGATGCTGCAACATTCCGGGCTGTTAAATTGGGTTCAATTCCTATCGCATTCCAATCTTTTTTTTGACAATGATTTACAAACAGTCCTATTCCAGAACCGATATCTAAAATTTTTTTAGGCAGATTGTAACTGGCTGCTAACTTTTCTTTTTTTGATAACGCTTGGTTTCTGGCTTTTCTATATAAGAAAGAAATGAATCCTTTTGATTTGTCATTATGAGATAAATAGTCATCACCCTTGTAATATTCTTCTAAATTGTTTGGAACGGGAGATGTAAAAAGAATATTAAAAGAGTCATTCTTCAGAATCTCAAATGTGTCTTTTGTAGCTAGATAGTCTTTACACTCTAAAAAACAACTTGTAGTATTTCTAATATCTTTTTCTAAGCTCATTTTTTACAATGTTCCATGTGGAACATCTGTTTTTTATCTTCCCATATACACTAATAAAACAGAAATATCACTGGGAGAAACACCACTTATTCTACTGGCTTGAGAGATGGTGGTTGGTTGTATTTTGGTTAATTTTTCTCTTGCTTCGTAAGACAATGACTTCACTTTAGAATAATCAAACTTAAGGGGTATTGGCACATTTTCTAGTCTATTCAATTTATCTGCATTGCTCTTTTCTTTTTCTATATAACCTGAATATTTTAAGTGAATTTCTACTTGTTCTATAACATCTTTATTAATGTTTAAGTGCTCAACAAATTCTTTCACCTTATTAATGGCAAAAAAATCTGAAAGTTTTAATTGAGGTCTTGATGCAATTTTATAAAGTTTCATTGATTGATTGATCTCTGCTAAATCATACTTTTTTAAAATTGGATTAACCTCTTTTTTTGATACACTTAAGTTTTCTAAAAAGTCTATGAAGTCAGCAGTTTGTTGTTTTTTATTCTGCATTTTATCATAACGCTCTTGAGAGGCTAAACCTAATTTATATCCTAATGGAGTTAACCGTAAATCTGCGTTATCCTGCCTTAAAAGTGTTCTATATTCTGCTCTAGAGGTAAACATTCTGTAAGGCTCTTCTGTTCCTTTTGTAATCAAATCATCTATTAAAACACCAATATATGCTTCGCTTCGCTTTAAAATAAAAGGTTCTTTATTCTGGACTTTTAACGCGGCATTAATTCCAGCCATAAGCCCTTGAGCTGCCGCTTCCTCATAACCTGTTGTACCATTGATCTGACCTGCAAAAAACAGATTTTCTATCACCTTTGTTTCTAAAGAATGTTTTAATTGCGTTGGTGGAAAATAATCATATTCTATCGCATAGCCGTAACGAAAGAACTTAACATTTTCAAATCCTGGTATTAATCTAATGGATTTATCTTGAACATCTTCTGGCAAAGAAGTAGAAAAACCATTAACATATACCTCAACTGTATTCCATCCTTCGGGCTCTACAAAAATTTGATGCTTATCTTTTTCTGAAAAACGATCAATCTTATCTTCTATAGAAGGACAATAACGTGGTCCTGTTGATTGAATTCTTCCATTAAACATAGGAGAGCGATCAAACCCTTCTCTTAATAAATTATGAACTTCTTTGCTTGTGTATGTTAAATAGCAAGATCGTTGTTTTGTTAATGGTTTTGTATCAAGATAAGAGAATGTTTCTGTGACTTCATCTCCTGGTTGTTCTGTCATTTTAGAATAGTCTAAACTTCTCCCGTCTACTCTAGGCGGCGTTCCTGTTTTCATTCTTCCAGCTTCAAATCCTTTTCTCACTAGATCTTCCGTTATTCCCGTAGATCTAGATTCTCCTGCTCTACCTCCTCCAAAAGTTTTTTCACCTATATGAATCAACCCATTAAGAAATGTTCCTGCTGTTACAACAACTGTTTTTGCTTGAATTGTTATACCTAAAACCGTTTTTACACCAATAATTTTATCTCCATCAAACACCAATCCGTTAACAGAGTCTTGGTAAAAATCTACATTCTCTGTCTTTTCTAACATATTACGCCAAGTTTCCGCAAACAGCATTCTATCAGATTGCGCTCTAGGACTCCACATAGCAGGTCCTTTAGACTTATTGAGCATCTTAAACTGGATTGCCGACTTATCTGTTACAATTCCACTGTAACCTCCTAAAGCATCAATCTCTCGAACTATTTGCCCCTTTGCAATACCCCCCATTGCTGGATTACAGCTCATTTGTGCAATATTCTGTAGATTCATCGTAATCAACAGCGTTTTTGCTCCCACATTAGCGGCGGCGGCGGCGGCTTCACTTCCGGCGTGTCCTCCTCCAACAACAATAACATCGTATATTTTAGTAAACAAACTCATGTTCCACGTGAAACTTAAATTTAACTAATTGTTTATCAGCGTATTAATAAATAATTCTTCGTTTTTTCGCATGATTTCTTTTTCTTTTTCAGTTTTGTCTTTATATCCTAAAAAGTGCAAGACTCCATGACTCATCACTCTTGCTAATTCATTGTCAAAAGATACCTGAAATGAATGAGCATTATCAGCAACTCGATCAACAGATATACAAATATCACCAGAAATAACATTTCCTACCGTATAATCAAAACTAATAATGTCTGTGTAGGTGTCGTGATTTAAGTGCTCTACATTGATTTTCAACAAAGCATCATCATCATAAAAATGATACGTGATTTCTCCTAATTCAGCATTATAGAGATGTAGAGCGCGAGAAATCCAATTTTTATAAATTTCTTCATTCTCTAATTTAAAATCTGTGTGATAAATAAATTCAATCAATTGAAATATTTTTTACCAGAAAAATATTCTTGTACTTTTTTTCTGTAAATCTGTTGCAAAGGTAGTGATTGCCTGTTTAAAATTTCTACTTGATTGTAAAACAACTTTTTGAGCTGTTGTTTTTTTATATTGTTTTTAGTGTACTCTTCTGTATTTGTGTTCGATTTTCTTCTATCATCTTTATTCTGCTTTAACGTAGCATCTTCTAATTTCAGTAATTGGTACTCTAAATTTTGCATTCGTTGAAGTGCTTCCGGCGTAACTCCTTTTTCTAGAATTTCATTTTCCAATTCCTCCATTCTCTTAAGAAATTCTTTTCCTTTCTTATTAGATTCATTAGAGCCTTCATTTAAAATATCTTCTAATTGTTGCCGCAGTATACTTTGCTGCTGGTAAATTTTATAGGTTTCTCCGTTTATGTCTTCACTGTTTTCTCCTTCTTTCCTTTTTCCTTGGTTTGACTTTTGATCTAAACCTTTTTTTATTTGATCAGAAAGCCCTTTTTGCTGCTTAATAAGCGTTGTCAAACTAAACGAATTCGATTTTTTTCCTTTTCCTGAACTGGACATTTTATTTTGCATATTAGCAAGTAAATCACTTAGAAAATCTGCGATATTATTTGTTGCTGTAATTGTGTAACGTTGATTAGAAACCCCTGTGCTGAAACGTCTTTCTGAAAAATTTTCTAACGACTGTTCTAAGTTGTAATGAACTGAAGACAAATCTTCTTGAAGTTTCGTGCTTATTTGAGGTACGCGCATAGATAATACATACAGACTATCGTCTATGTGTTCAAAATATGTTTTTATCTCGTGCTGTTTTCGTAAATTTTTTCCAAAGTCAGGATGACGCTCATTAATTTTATTGAAAACATCCATCAAATCTTCTTGTTGAAAGGAAAAAGTAAGTATGTTCTTAAGGATTTTTCGCAAATCGTCTACATTTTCACTAATCATGTTTGCTTGCATGTCAGAAAGAGATTGCATCATTTTCTGACTCATTTTTTTCATTTTATCTGCTGCTTGCTTCTGATTTTCTTTTGCCTGCTTTTTTTTCTTTTCTGATAAATTCTTTTCTGCCTCTTTCTGATTTTTTGAAACCTCACTTTGCTCTTGTTTCAAATCTGGAATAGACATTGGCAAGCGAAGTTTTTGATTGTCTTCATCTAGTTCTTTCAGTTCTTCTTGAATATCATTAAACTCTTTATTTAATTTCTGCTGGTCTTGTGTTTTTACCGAGTCTGTTTTTGATAACTCATGTTGTTTTTTGGCTAAGTTTTCTAATTTGTTGGCTAACTGTGTTGTTTTCTGTTCAACATAAAATCTTTTTGTGAGTTCTAGTATTCTCTCTAAGCTTCTTTCTTGTTGTTTGTTTTGTTGTGCTAGTTGTTTTGTTTTCTTGATAAGTTCATCTTTGTTCAGTTTATCAGCTAATCGTTCTAATTCTTTAAGAAGTTGTTCTTGCCGTTTTATATCTTTTAATTCATCAATTCTCTTCTTTAACTCTTCTTTTTGTTTTTGAAGCGATTCATTTTCTTCTTGTTTTTCATCAAAGTTTTGGAGTAAATTATCGCTTTGTTTTTGCATCATTTTTTGATAGTTTCTTTGTCTTTTTAGCAAGTCTTGCAATTTTTTACTATCATTCCAGTTTACATTTTTTTTGTTTTGAAAATTCTGCTGAATTTCTTTTAGATTATTTCTCTGTTTTTTTTGGTTAATTAATGTGTTTTCTAAATTATTAATCTGATTTTTCTGCTCCTGCAACAATTGTTCTTCTTTTTCTTCTTGCGTTTTTAATCGATATGAAAACGTTTTGCTTGTGGTTTTTTTAGCGCCATGAATACCATCATTATCAAAAACTTCAAAAAACAACTCATAATCCAATCCTTCTTCAAATTCAATTTCTTTGGAAATATCTACTAAAAATGTTTGAAGCGTTTCTTTACCAATCTTAATCTTTTTTACCTTATTCTGTTCTTTATGCCGAGTTGGATAGTACACTAAATTCAGTTTTGCTAGGCCATAATCATCAGAGATTTTCCCTGCTAAATAAACAAGTTCATTTCGCGTACTATCGATAATAGATTGCACATCAATCTTTGGATATTCATCTGGAATAGCCGTAACGGAAAAATTTAACGACTCATAATCTTTAATGTCTTGATTTGTTGTAGATATTGTGTAATTAAAACTATTTAGAATCTGCTTAGAAAGCACAAATTCATTTTCTTCTTTTTCTGAAAAATTTTGAGTTTTATTTCCCTCTGAAAAAGACACATCTGACGTTTGTAATGTGCTTATATTCCATGTAATTTTAGTTCCCTCGGGAACGATTACATTTGTTTGAGAAGGAATACTTTGATCTTTTTGCTTTGTATATTTAGGATAATCTATATCTAAAACAACTCCTTTTATTGTAGGGGTTTTAATTACTTTTAACTCATATTGAATAGATCGTATTCCGTTAGAGACAACATAAAAAAAAGTATTCTCTTGAACTTGAGAAAACGTAAACTGAAATTCTCCTAGTTTTTCGCTAGTTAAAAAATATTCTTGATTTTGAAATACAATTTTTGCTTCTGACGGAACAATTTTTCCTGCTGTAGAAAACCGAACAGTAAAGTCTTTTCCTTGTATAACCTGTAAGTTTTTTGAATCTAAAACAAATGTAAAAGGAGCCGGAGGAGTATATGCTTGTTTATAATTAACAATTCTTGAAAAACTGTCAGAAAAATCACCAACTAAATTAGTAAAGAAAAGTATCAGCACTAAAAATAACGGAGCTATTAAATATTTTACATACTTAAGGTTGACCTTAAAATTGATTGCTTTATTAAACGGAATAGGAACAAGTTCTTTTGATTTTTGCTCAATACTTGCAATTAATAAATCTGATTGTTCATCTAGTTTTCGAAGTTGTAAAACATTTAATAGCTTATCTTCTACTTCTTTAAAATGCTTTCCTACAAGCGATGATAGTTCTTCTAATTTTATTCCTCTAGTCGCTTTTAATAGTTTTAGTAAAGGTGTAACAATCAAAAAAAATAACAGCCCTGACTCTGCGCCAACAAACAACCAAAATAACAGAACTCTGCCTACTTTTGGCAGCCAAAGAAAATATTCAATAAAAGAAGTAAGTATAAAATAACTCAACCCAAACGTTAAAAACAATAAACTTCCTTTAAGAAGTTGGTTGATGTAATACTTCTTGTAAAATTGTTCTAATTTTTTCTCTATGGCACTGTAATGCTCCATCTTACATAAAATTACGACAAAAAAATAAAGCCAAATCTAATTTTGTGTTAAAGCTCTCTTTGTTTTGTAAACGCATGAATAAAAGTATCTTTGCATACAAATTTAAGAAACTTCATGTCTAAAGATATTCGTGTTCGGTTTGCTCCAAGTCCTACAGGCCCACTCCATATGGGAGGTGTTAGAACAGCCCTTTATAATTACTTATTTGCTAAAAGGCATCAAGGAACTTTTGTGCTTAGAATAGAAGATACCGATCAAAAACGGTACGTTTCAAATGCAGAACAATATATTATAGATGCTTTGAATTGGAGCGGAATTCCTTATGACGAAGGGCCAGGAAAAAACGAAAAATATGGTCCATATCGTCAATCTGAAAGAAAAGAAATCTATAAAAAATATGCTGATGAGTTAATTGAAAAAGGACATGCTTACTACGCCTTTGATACAGCTGAACAATTAGATGAACACAGAAAGAAACATGAAGAAGAAGGAAAAACGTTTATTTACAATTGGCATAATCGAGAAAAGAGAAAACTACTAAACTCATTGGTTTTATCTAAAGAAGAAGCAGAAAAACGAATTCAGCAAGGAGATCATTATGTTGTTCGTTTCAAATCTCCAGAGAACAAAAAACTGGTTTTACATGATAAAATTAGAGGTGAAATTACCATTGACACTAATATTTTGGACGATAAAATTCTATTTAAATCCGATGGTATGCCAACGTATCATTTGGCAAATATTGTAGATGATCATTTAATGAAAATAACACATGTGATACGTGGTGAAGAATGGTTGCCTTCTCTAGCTTTACACTGTTTGTTGTATGAAGCATTTGATTGGGAAAAACCTGAATTTGCTCATCTTCCTTTAATTTTAAAACCTGTTGGAAAAGGAAAACTTAGTAAACGTGATGGAGACCAGTTAGGGTTTCCTGTTTTTCCATTAGCTTATAAAAATCCTGAAACTGGAGAGGTTTCTAGAAGTTATAAAGAAGATGGTTATTTTCCAGAGGCTTTCGTAAATATGCTTGCATTATTAGGTTGGAATCCAGGAACAGAACAAGAATTGTTTAGCTTAAAAGAATTAGTGAATGAGTTTCGTTTAAAACGAGTTAGTAAATCAGGCGCTAAGTTTAGTCCGGAAAAAGCAACATGGTTTAATCAACAGCATTTGCAATCAAAATCAAATGAAGAGCTTGCTGAAAACTTTAGTTCAATATTGCTAGAAAAAGGAATTTCTTTTGATAAAAATTACATAATAAAAGTAGTTTCATTAATAAAAGAAAGAGCGGTTTTTGTAGCTGATTTTTGGAATCTTTCTTCATTCTTTTTTCAATCTCCCAAAAATTTTGATGAAAAGTCAGCAAGAAAACAATGGAAAGAAGAAACTCCAGAAATTATGAATGAACTCATCATAGTTTTGAAAGAATTGGATAATCATCCATCAGAAGAAATTGAAATTAAAGTAAAAGAATGGATTACTCAAAAAGGAATCGGATTTGGAAAAGTAATGCAGCCTCTACGCTTATCTTTAGTAGGAGCTTTAAAAGGTCCACATTTGTTTGATATTATTGAACTAATTGGTGCTCAAGAAACAATAAAAAGAATTGAATTTGCCATAAAAACACTTTAGTATGAAAGCTGTAATTTTTTCTTTATTATTTTTTGTGAGTATTTCTTCTTTTGCTCAGCTTATGAATCCAAGAGGTGGAATGAATCAGAGAGGTAGAATGGGACAACCTCAAACAAGAAATCCGCAACCTCAAAAACCACCAGCTTTTGACGGAAAAAAAGCAATTGGTATTGTTAACTATGATCCTGAAAAGACAGCTAAGAAAATTAGCTTAAAGAAAAGTGGTAAAAAGTTTGATTCATTTAAAAAAATCATAGTAAAATTCAATAAAGAGATTAATGATGTTGCAAGAATTAATAGTTTTACATTATCCGAAGCAAAAGTAAAAGTTGAAGGAGCTCAAAAACTGGCTTCAGAAACTCGTGATTATAGTGTACTTAGAAATACTTATAAAGAGGTGGGCGACCTTTTTAAACCAATTGTTGAAGAAGTAAATAAAAAAGAAAAAGAGTTAGATAATTCTTTAGAGCCTATTCTTTCAGAAAAACAATTTAAAAGGTGGAAAAAATACAAACAGAAAAGAAAAAGCAGTAGGTAAAGTTTTACTTATTGTAACATTTTCTTTTTTTTACGTCTCATAATTAGCTACTTATTTAAAGTATCTTTACAATAGATTAACCGTTAAACTTAATTAATTATGGGATTTTACCTTCTTTACGGAGTAATAGGATTTTTTGTTCTATTATTTCTTTTATTCTTCATTGTAAAACAACAAACTGCAGCTGTTATTGAAACTTTTGGTCGTTTTACAAGTGTTCGTCATTCTGGATTACAAATTAAGATACCTTTAATTCAAAGAATTGCAGGTCGTTTAAGCTTAAAAATTCAGCAGTTAGATGTAATTGTAGAAACTAAAACACTAGATGATGTGTTTGTAAAGCTAAAAGTTTCTGTTCAATACAAAGTAATTAGAGAAAAAGTATATGAAGCATTTTATAAGCTAGATTACCCGCATGATCAAATTACATCTTATGTTTTTGATGTTGTAAGGGCCGAGGTTCCTAAAATGAAACTAGATGATGTGTTTGTTAAAAAAGATGATATTGCTATTGCAGTAAAATCTGAATTGAATGATGCTATGATGGAATATGGTTATGATATCATAAAAACACTGGTAACAGATATAGATCCTGATGCGCAGGTAAAAGCTTCTATGAATAGAATTAATGCTGCAGAACGAGAAAAAATAGCAGCACAATTTGAAGGAGATGCACAACGTATTTTAATTGTTGAAAAAGCAAGAGCAGAAGCAGAAAGTAAACGTTTACAAGGGCAAGGTATTGCAGACCAACGAAGAGAAATTGCGCGTGGTTTAGAAGAATCTGTAGAGGTTTTAAATAAAGTAGGAATCAATTCGCAAGAAGCATCTGCTTTAATTGTTGTAACACAACATTACGATACTCTGCAATCTATTGGAGAAGAAACAAACAGTAATTTGATTCTGCTGCCTAACTCTCCACAAGCAGGTAGTGATATGTTAAATAACATGGTGGCTAGTTTTACAGCTAGTAACCAAATAGGAGAAGCAATGAAAGAAGCTAAAAGCAAAAAAAATAAGAATGAATAAACTAATTTTAACAACAACAAATGGTATTGATGGTAAAACAGCTAATGATTACTTAGGAATTGTTACTGGAGAAACCATTATTGGAGCTAATATTTTTAAAGATTTCTTCGCTAGTATTCGAGATATTGTAGGTGGTAGATCGGGTTCTTATGAACGCGTACTAAGAGAAGCAAAGGACACAGCTATTCAAGAAATGACCCAAGAGGCAATGCGATTAGGAGCAGATGCTATTATTGGTATTGATTTGGATTATGAAACAGTAGGTGCTAATGGAGGTATGCTAATGGTAACAGCTTCTGGAACAGCAGTTAAATTTTAACTAATAAAAAAAATCCCGATTTGATTATCGGGATTTTTTATTTATTTACTTTCCTCTAGTTTTTCTTCTTTTTCGTCATCTTTGGTAGCTTTCTTAAATTCTTTTATTCCGCTACCCAAACCTTTCATTAATTCAGGAATTTTTCTTCCTCCAAATAGTAGTAATACAACTACTACAATTATAATAACTTGTGGAAGACCAATCATTCCTAAAAATATAGCTAATACATTCATTTGTCTTATTTTGTGTTACAAAGATACAAAAAGGTTGCAAGTTTGCTAATCCTACTGTTTTTTCTGAATAATTCCTCCAACAACTTTTTTATCTTTTATTACTTCTGGATCTCCTTTGTAAAATATAGAACCACCAAAACTAACTTTAGCCTTTAATGTATCTCCTGTAGCTATTTCTGCTTTAGTTCCTAACCCTGCTTTTATTGATGTATTTCCTGATACTTTTAATTCGTATCCATGATATACGCCATATAAATCTAAATCTATGTCTTGAACCTTCGTTTCTCCAGAAAGTTTTATTATTCCGCCAGATGTTGTTTTTACAGTTAAGTATTTTACTTTAATTGTTAAATCAATAAAAGCTCTTTCTTGTGATTTAATTTCAACTTTAGACTGATCTATATTATCTCCTGTAATGGTTACTCCTCCATTAGCATCAATTACATCAATTTTCTTTTTGTAATACAATTTGATGTTTACCTTTCCGTCTGCATTAATTTCAGGAAATTTTAAAGATAAGCTCAATGTATTGTTTACATTCTTAATTTTTACCTTATCTGATTTTTCTCCATAAATCTCTAGTTTTTGCTCATCAGATTTTATTAGTTCTATGCTAATACCATTAAAAACTTTGAGTGTAGAAAAATCGCCTAAATTTTTAGTAATCTGTGCTTCTTGACTAAACATTGAAACAGCAGATAGAATAGTAAAAATAAATACTAACTTTTTCATAATTGTTAGATTAAAGTGCAAGTATAAATTATAAAGTAACTATTATCAAATTATTATACAGATATATTAATTTTTAAAATCTTCTATTAATTCAAAATCTAAATGTTTTCGTTCTAAATCGGTATTTTTTACTTTAACAACTACCTCATCTCCTAGTTGATATATGTTCTTTGTTGACTGACCAATAATTGCAAACTCTTTTTCATCATAGATATAATAATCGCTTTTAATATCTCTAATTCGCACCATTCCTTCGCATTTATTTGAAGTAATTTCTACATAAATTCCCCATTCTGTAACTCCAGAGATCACTCCTTCAAACGCTATATCTTTATGATCTTGCATGTATTTTACCTGCATATACTTTATAGAGTCTCTCTCTGCTTTTGCAGCCAGTTCTTCCATTTTAGAAGAATGTTTACACTTCTCTTCATATAAATCTGGTTTAGGAGAACGACCACCTTCTAGATAATATTGCAACAAACGATGTGCCATAACGTCAGGATATCTTCTAATTGGCGATGTAAAATGGCTGTAATAATCAAATGCTAACCCGTAATGACCTATGTTTTGTGTAGTATAAGCGGCTTTACTCATAGATCGGATAGCGAGTGTTTCTACCATGTTTGCTTCTCCTTTTCCATGAACATTTTTTAATAGTGTATTTAAACTTTCTGATGTGCTTTTTCTTGTATCTATATCTAATGTATATCCAAACTTTCTAACAATGTTTTGTAATGCAGATAATTTCTCTACATCAGGCTCATCATGAATTCTATAAATAAACGTTTTGTTTGTAGGCTGATTTCCTTTCTTTCCTATAAATTCAGCAACTTTTCTATTTGCTAATAACATAAATTCTTCTATTAATTTATTAGCATCTTTTGATTCTTTAAAATAAACACTCGTTGGATTATTATCATCATCTAAATGAAATCGTACTTCTGTTTTATCAAAAGAAATAGCTCCTGATTTCATTCTTCTTTTCCGTAACGTTTTTGCTAATCTATTAAGTGTAAGAATCGCTTCTACAGTTGCATCATCTACTTGATAAGATTCACCTGTTAATGATACATCTTCTGATATAATATTTTGTTCTGTTTCTATTATTTCTTGTGCTTCTTCATAAGAGAAACGTTTATCTGAATAAGTAACTGTTCTTCCTATCCATTGCTTAATTACTCTTGCATCATTATCTAGTTCAAAAACGGCAGAAAAGGTGAGTTTTTCTTCCTGTGGTCTTAATGAACAAACTCCGTTAGATAAAATCTCAGGAAGCATAGGAACCACTCTATCTACTAAATAAATAGAAGTTGCTCTTTCATAAGCTTCATTATCTAAAATAGAATCATGTTGTACATAATGAGATACATCAGCAATATGAATTCCTATTTCGTAATTATCATTCGGTAACTTTTTAAAAGATAAAGCATCATCAAAATCTTTTGCAGTAATAGGATCAATTGTAAAAGTTAAATCTGATCGCATATCACGTCTTTTACTAATCTCTTCCTTAGAGATTTCTAAATCTATTTTAGATGCTTCTTTTTCAACCTCAACTGGAAAATCTGTTGGTAAACCATATTCTAATAAGATGGAATGAATTTCTGTGTCGTGATCTCCAGGTTTTCCTAAAACTTGCGTAATCTTACCAAATGGATTTTTAGAGTTATCTGGCCAATCAGTTATGGTGGCAACTACTTTATCACCATGTTCTGCGTTACTTATTTTACTTTTAGCTATAAAAATATCGCAATACATTTTTGGATTGTCTGATATTACAAATCCAAAGTTTTTACTCATTTGTAATGTACCAACAAAATCACTTTTAACTCTTTCAACAACCTCTACAACATCTGCTTCTAATTTTTCACTTCTTCTTTTGTTATATACATAAACACGAACTACATCACCTTGTAAAGCCTTATTAATATTTACAGACGGAATAAAAATATCATGTTCAAAATCATCAGAAATAAAGTAAGCGTTTCCGTTACTTGTTAAATCGATTGTGCCTATAAAATATTTTCTATCTTCTTTACTTTGATACTTTCCTTTATCTATTTCTTTAATTTTTTTTTCTGCAGTTAACTGAACTAATTTTCTTAAAACTTGAGTTTTCCCATCTGTATCAATAATACCCATTTTGGCAGCTATCTGCTTATAATTGTAGTGTTTACTACTGTCTTCATTTAGTATTTTAAAGATGTTTCTTGTTAAATCTTTAATAACCTTTCCTTTCTTTTTATATATTTTTTTCTGTTTTTTTCCCATAAAAGTAATTAGACAACAAAGTAAGGATAATAAAATGGATCAATCGTTAACTTCTAAAAAGTTAAAAAAATCTTAATAAAACTGTAACAACTGTTAAAACTATTCGTCTTAAGGGTATAGAATACAATGTTTTGAAAACAGTAAAACACATTATAGCACTTTTTCTATTCATCTTCTTTTCAGGAATGTTCGTTGCATTTTTCTCTATTAAAAGAAAGTTACAAAATCATTCACCTATAGAAACAGTTAAGGTAGTACCAGATTCTGTATTGGTAACCTACACAAAAACGGTTTAATTTTCTTTATTAACAATCTATATCATTATTTATCTTTTTTAAAATTTTAAAATTTAACTTTTGATGTATATGATATATTGTCAATATGTATCATAAATTGTTCAACTTAAATTTTGATATTTCACTTATTAAAATAAACTGACATTTTATTAGACTAAAAATAACTTAAAAATCAATGATTTTGCTAGGTTATTAACAAATGTTATTAACGATGTTCAACAGATATATTTGAATTTCTTATTACTTATTCAATGTAAACTAACTGTAAATTTTTTGTTCATAAATTATTATTAAGAATTAAAAAATTTAGTTGTGTTTTTCATAAAACCTATTGTATAGAATAAAATTCTAATCTTAGAAATTTAGTTTTTAAAAATTGTAGATAGTTCTTAACAATTTCTTAAAACCACTTAATAAATTGAAAAATAAGAGGTTATTAAAAAAAGTAAAGTTTTATAGATTAAAATCTGTTAATAAGTACCGTACTTTGTATTTTTGCTCTACTTAAACTTTTTAATATCAAATAATTATGATTATTGCTATAGGAAACGATCATGCAGGTACTGAATATAAGTTTGAAATTATAAAGCAGTTGGAAGCTGCTGGTCATAAAGTGCTTAATTTTGGAACAGATGAAAATTTGAGTGTAGATTATCCAGATTTTGTTCATCCAACAGCCAAAGCGGTAGAAGAAAAACAAGCAGATTTTGGTATATTAATTTGTGGTAGTGGTAATGGTGTACAAATGACAGCAAATAAACATCAAAATATTAGAGCGGCATTGGTTTGGAATAATGAATTAGTAGCACTTGCACGTCAGCATAACAATGCTAATATTTTAGCAATTCCTGCAAGATTTGTTTCGTTGCATCAAGCAAAAAACTTTGTTGAAATATTTCTTACTACTAGTTTTGAAGGAGGCCGTCATGAAAATAGAGTAAGTAAAATTCCTGTTTGCTAATCTGTGGAATTTATCGTTAAAACGTTTGAAAAACTATCAACTAACGAGTTGTATGACGTATTACAATTACGGTCAGAGGTCTTTGTGGTAGAACAAGATTGTGTGTACCAAGATATAGATAGGAAAGATCAAAAAGCTTATCATGTATTAGGATATAAAAATCAAAAATTAGTAGCATATTCCCGGGTTTTTGATTCAGGCGATTATTTCGCTTTACCTAGTATTGGAAGGATTGTTGTAAAAGAGCAAGAAAGAAAACATAAATACGGGCATAAACTTGTAGAAAAATCGATACAATTTATAGAGCAAAACTTTAAAGAAAAAGATATTCTGATTTCTGCTCAGCAATATTTAGTTAAATTTTATAACTCTCATAATTTTCATCAGCAAGGAAAAATGTATTTAGAAGACGGAATTCCGCATGTAAAAATGTTAAGAACTTCCGCTCAGAACCAATAAACTACTTTGCCTTTTTTGTAACTTGCTTTCTTTAAATTTTATAAAGAAAAAATAATAAGACATGTCTGTAGATAAGGAAAAAGAAGCCAAACTAAAAGCACTTCAATTAACATTAGATAAGCTAGATAAAACCTACGGTAAAGGCGCTGTAATGAAAATGGGCGATAGCGTTGTAGAAGATGTAGAAGCTATTTCATCGGGCTCATTAGGTCTTGATTTAGCATTAGGAGTTGGAGGCTATCCAAGAGGAAGAATTATAGAAATCTACGGACCAGAATCATCTGGTAAAACAACACTAACATTGCATGCCATAGCTGAAGCACAAAAAGCAGGCGGTATTGCGGCTTTTGTTGATGCAGAACACGCTTTTGATCGTTTTTATGCAGAAAGTTTAGGAGTAGATATTGATAATCTAATTATTTCACAGCCCGATCATGGAGAACAAGCGCTAGAAATTGCAGATAATTTAATTCGCTCTGGTGCTATTGATATTGTAGTTATTGACTCTGTAGCTGCCTTGACTCCTAAATCCGAAATAGAAGGAGAAATGGGTGATTCTAAAATGGGATTACATGCACGATTAATGTCTCAAGCTTTGAGAAAGCTTACAGGCACTATTAGTAAAACAAAATGTACTGTAATTTTCATCAATCAACTTAGAGAAAAGATTGGTGTTATGTTTGGAAACCCTGAAACAACCACTGGAGGAAATGCTTTAAAATTCTATGCTTCTGTTCGGTTAGATATTAGAAGAAGAACTCAAATTAAAGATGGAGATCGAGTTATTGGTAATAGCACAAAAGTAAAAATTGTAAAAAATAAGGTAGCTCCACCGTTTCAAACAGCAGAATTTGATATTATGTACGGAACAGGAATTTCTAAATCAGGTGAAGTATTAGATATAGCTGTAGATTTAGGAATTGTTAAAAAAAGCGGTTCTTGGTTTAGTTATGGAGAAACAAAATTAGGACAAGGACGAGATGCCGTTAAAAGCCTTATTAAAGACAATCCTGAACTGATGGAAGAACTAGAGGAAAAAATTAAGGAAGCAATAGATAATCAAGAATAAAGAAAAATAAAAAGCGACTTGTTTAGTCGCTTTTTTATTGAATTAATTATCTATAAACGGATTGCTAAATTTTTCGTCATTAGTTAAATTCATATCCGTTAATGTTTTTAAGAAATTAACAACATCAATATTAGTTAAATTCATATCCGTTAATGTTTTTAAGAAATTAACAACATCAATTTTATCTTGATCAGACATATTTAATCTTTGCGGATTACCATCATTATCTTTTAAGGCATTACTTAAGTTTGGATGATTTTGCACACCGCTATTATAATGTTCTATTACTTCTTCTAAGGTAGCAAACCTAAGGAGCAGTTAATTCTATACTTTTTAAAGAAGGAACTTTAAAAGCACCAAGAAATTGAGGATTTTCTATTGCTTCAAATACACCTAAATCGTCTGTAGAACTAGAATCTAATCCATTATTTGTAGCTCCTCTATCTGGGTTAATAAATGCCTCTGTAGAATGACACCCAACACAACCTAGTCCGCCCAAATTTTTAGGTCTAAAAAACAAACTTTTTCCTCTATTTTCGCTATCAGAAAAGTTTGGAAAATCTTCTGTAGGAACACCTACACTTTGTCTACCTGTATCATACTTACTAGAAACACTTACAATACTTCTTATAAACTGAGATAATGCCATCGAAATTTTTTCAGAGGTTATTTCGTTGGATCCAAAAGCGTTTGTAAATAAATTTTCGTAGAAAGATTGATTTCTCACAGCATCTACAACACCTTCTAAGGTCATTCCCATTTCTACAGGATCTTGAAAAGGTTGTAAAACCTGTTCTTCTAAAGTAGCAGCTCTTTCATCCCAAAAAAACCGACCTCTGGCATACCATTTAGCATTGGTTAATCCCATAGAGTGACGCCTAGTAATGCCTCCTTCAAATCCAATACTAAGAACTTCACTATCAGAAAATCCATTTTCTTGTTGATGGCAAGAAGCACAAGAAATAGTGGTATTAGCACTTAAATTCTTATCGTAAAACAATACTCTTCCTAATGTAGCACCATCATTTGTAACAGGGTTAGAAATAGGAGTATTGTCATTATCTATAGCAGCATTTTGACCAGCACCATTAAGCACATTAGTAGATAAATGATCAGGAATGTTTATGGTTATATAATCAAAAGGCGTGCTGGGTAAGTTTAAAATATTTTCAGTTTCTATTTCTGTATAATTATCATCATTATTACATGAAGTAAAACTTATAAAACAGAACAACAGAACAACACACAATAAGTTTTTATTTGATAGACTCATAATAAAGAATTTAATATGAGACTTTTAAAAAATAAAAAGGTTTAAAAAAAGCTAAGAACCTGTACTTCCAAAACCTCCAGAACCTCTATCAGTTTCTTCTAGCATTTCAACTTTTATCCAAGAAATTTGTTCATGTTTAGCAATAACCATTTGAGCAATTCGATCTCCATCATTAATTTGAAAAGGCTCTTTAGATAGATTGATTAAAATAACACCTATTTCACCTCTATAATCAGCATCAATTGTACCAGGACTATTTAAAACTGTTATTCCTTTTTTTGCTGCGAGACCACTCCGTGGTCTTACTTGTGCTTCAAACCCTGGGGGCAAAGCAATAAATAATCCTGTTTTTACAATAACTCGCTCCAGAGAATCAAGAATTATTGATTCATCAATATTGGCACGTAGATCCATCCCTGCAGATTGTATGGTTTCATAACTAGGTAGTGAATGTTTCGATTTGTTGATAATTTGTACTGTCATTTCTAAAAAGGATAAAATATTCTTACTTTGAAAGTAGCATGCAAAACAAAGGTAATAATTCGATAAATGAGTGGGAGACCGAAAACAGATTTATTACTTTTGAAATGTGATAAGTGAAATGAAAAAATGAAAAATCAACCCAAAATAGCAGTTTTAGGAGGAGGTAGTTGGGCAACAGCAATTGTTAAAATGTTGTCGGAAAACTTAGATACAATTGGTTGGTACATGCGCAGTATTTATGCAGTTGAACACATTAAAAGAAATAAACACAACCCCAATTATTTGAGTTCTACAGAACTGCACCCAAAGCAATTAGATTTATCTTCTGATATTAACGCAATTGTAGATAAGTATGACATTTTAATTCTAGCAATTCCTTCTGCTTTTTTACAATCGGAATTAAATAAATTAACAGCAACACTAGATAATAAAATTATATTCTCTGCTATTAAAGGAATTGTTCCTGAGTCAGGTTTGATTGTTGGTGAGCATTTTAACGAAAAGTATCAAGTTCCTTTTGAAAATATTGGAGTAGTTACAGGGCCTTGTCATGCAGAAGAGGTTGCTATGGAAAGGCTTTCTTATTTAACCATTGCTTGCCAAGATGAATCAAAAGCGAGAACAATCAGTAAGTGTTTAAAAAGTAGGTATATTAAAACCAAAACATCAGATGATATTATAGGAACGGAATACGCAGCAGTTTTAAAGAATATTTATGCAATAGCTGCCGGAATTTGTCATGGATTGGGCTATGGAGATAACTTTCAATCAGTTTTAATGAGTAATTCTATTCGTGAAATGAAGCGTTTTATTAGAAAAGTTCATCGAATGAAGCGTAATATTAATAACAGCGCTTACTTGGGCGATTTACTTGTAACAGGCTATTCAGTTTTTAGTAGAAACCGAATGTTTGGTAATATGATTGGCAAAGGCTATACAGTAAAATCTGCCATGTTAGAAATGAGTATGGTTGCAGAAGGATATTACGCAGCAAAGAGCGCTTATAAAATCAACCAAGAAAATAAAGCAAGAACCCCAATTATTGATGCTGTCTACAATGTTTTATACGAAGGAAAAGATCCAAAGAAAATCTTTGAAAAATTAACCGAAAGACTAAACTAAAACAAGTTTGCTTACATTAAAAAGAGCTCTGTTTAAAACATTAAGTGCTTCTGGTTTATCTGTTGTTTTTACAAGCAAAGAAATATTATAATTGCTTCCACCATAAGAAATCATTCTAATAGGAATGTTTTTTAATGCTTTAAAAATATTTGTGCTAATTCCTTCTTTATCTTGAGAAAAATCACCAACAACACAAACAATACTTAAATCAGTATCTATTTCAATAGAACCAAAGGGTTGTAATTCTTCAAGTATTTTGTTAAGATGCGTATAATTATCAATAGTTAACGATATAGCTACTTCTGAGGTAGTAATCATATCGATAGGTGTTTTATAGGTTTCAAAAACTTCAAAAACTTTTTTAAGAAAACCATAAGCCATTAACATTCGGTACGATTTAATTTTTATCGCAATAATTCCGTCTTTAGCAGCAATAGAAGTTACAGATTTTCCAGAAGAGTTATTACTAATTAATGTTCCTTTTTGTTCTGGTTGAAATGTGTTTTTTACCAAAACAGGAATTCCTTTTTCCTTTGCAGGAAATAAACTCTGCGGATGTAATATTTTGGCGCCAAAATAAGCCAGCTCTGCAGCTTCATCAAAAGAAATTTTGTTTATAGAGAACGTGTTTTCTACAAAACGAGGATCATTATTATGCATACCATCAATATCTGTCCAAATTTGAATTTCATAAACCTCTAAAGCAGCTCCAATTAAAGAAGCACTATAGTCACTGCCTCCGCGGTTTAGGTTAGAAATATTACCTAATTGATCTTTGCAAATAAAACCTTGTGTTAAATAGGTGGTTGATGTCTTTTCCTGTAAAATCGGGTTTAGTAAATTTTTGATTTGATTACTATTTGGCTCTCCATTTTCATCAATTCTCATAAAATCAAGAGCAGAAATTAAAACACTATCAACTTCTTTTTCTTGTAAATAAAACTGAATAATATGTGTTGAAATTATTTCGCCTTGTGCTAAAATAATTCGCTCAACATCAGATGAAAAAGAAGATGAAAAAAACGCTTCTATTTCATTAATTCTTAATTCTAAAAAATTACTAGCAGCTTTTTTAGAGTTATTTGTTTCAAATAGATAATTAATGATTTGTAGGCAACGTTTTTCTAATTGTTGAATTTTATCATACGGTTTTTGCTGGTTTTTTAGCAAAGTAGAAAGTTCTACAAGCAAATTGGTAATACCCGAAAAAGCAGATAAAACCACTATTTTTTTTCCTGGAGTTTGGTTAATAATTTCAACGACTTGACGGATACTCTCCACAGACCCGACTGATGTTCCTCCAAACTTTAAAACCTTCATTACAACTAAATTTTAGGCAAAAGAAATAAGTTGTAGCAACCATTACAATTTTATTTGATAATTTCACAAATTATAACAACGTGTTTAAAAATTAAACAAATGAAAACGATTCAAGAAGCTGTTGAGAGTACAATTAGAAAAACGCCTTTTATTGAAGAGGCTTTATATGAAAAACTAATAAATGTTTCTTCTTTGGCTCGAATCATTTTGCCAGATGTTTCTAAGCTTCTTAAAAAAGAAATAAAAGTAGGCGCTGTAATGATGGCAATTAATCGATTATCGCCAGCAAACGAATTGCGAATTCGAAAAAATATTAAAACCTTAACACTTGCTATTGGAGATTTTATTGTTCGTTCAGACTTAAGAGATATTACATTTAAAAACACAGATTCTCTTAGAAAAGAAATTGCTAAAATTGTAGACAAATCTTCTGAAGATAATGACTATTTTATAACAGTTTCTCAAGGAATTTTTGAAACCAATATTGTGTATAGTAAAAGTTTGCAGCCTTTTATTGATGATTTTTTTAAAGGCGAAAAAACAATCAATAACGTTCAAGATTTAGCATCTATAACCATAAAACTTCCAAAAAATAATTTAGAACAACCAGGAATTTACTATTTCATTTTAAAGCAGTTGGCTTGGGCAAATATTTCACTACAAGAAATAATATCAACCACAAACGAAATGACAATTGTGGTTAAAGAAAAAGATATTAACGAAGCCTTTGCTATTTTGATGGATATGAAGGTAAAATAGCAGCTATTTTAACCCAGTTGTTTTTCCGTCAATGCTAATCAAGTTTTTTTCTTGCCAATACTTTTTAATTCCTTGCTCTCCTTTTTCTTTTGCCCAGTTGTTTAATTCCTCTCTTTCTCCTTTGTATTCAAAAAAAGGAATAGACATACCGCAAGATGTTTGAGCGCTTTGAACACAAATGTCAAAAACCTGACGAGCTCCTGGAGTTTCTGGAAATAAACCGATAACATCATTCCACTTATCATCTTTAGGATGAATTGCCTTTCCTTTTCCGTAGACTCTTAAAATATTAGGAGCTCCGTTAAATGCACAAAACATTAATGTAATTCTTTCGTTTTCTAGCAAATGAGCAGCGGTTTCGTTACCACTTCCGGTCACATTTAACCAAAGCACTCTATTATCATCTACAACCCTTAAAGAATCCATTCCTTTTGGTGATAGATTTATTCTTCCTTCTTCTGGAGCAGTTGCAACAAAGAAAACCTTTTGATTTTTGATAAAGTTTTGAAGTCTTGTGGTTAGTTTATCATAGAACTTTGCCATAACTATTTTGCTAGAATTCCTCTTTTATTTAATGATGTAATCATTCTTAGATTCTCTTCTTTAATAGTATTTTTAGAAAAAAAGTAGGTTTTATCGAAAAGAATATTATCAAGAAAAAAAGAAACCTGAAACTGATTATTTAACTTAAATAATTCTGGCTGAATCAATTCTATTTTAGCAAACGAGTTGGCTGGAAGAACATCAATTTTTTTGCGCATTGTAGAGGTTTTATCCTTTTCGTCAAAACCTTTTGAAACCACTACAACCATTTCTAAATCAGTGTTATTTTCATTAATGATATAAATGTTCCAATCTTGTGATTTGTAAATATCATTATACTCTAAAACAGCAGCTATATAAACTCCAGAAACTACGGGTATTTTAATATCTTTTTTCAATTATAAAACAGCTTTAAACTGCTCTAAAAACCGAACGTCGTTTTCGTAAAACATTCTAATATCAGGAATTTGGTATAGTAGCATTGCAATACGTTCTATTCCCATTCCAAATGCATAGCCACTGTATTTTGTAGGGTCAATATTGCAATTTTTTAATACGTTAGGATCTACCATTCCGCAACCCATAATTTC
Organism: Bacteroidia bacterium; assembly: GCA_030428865.1. Classification (GTDB taxonomy): domain Bacteria; phylum Bacteroidota; class Bacteroidia; order Flavobacteriales; family Flavobacteriaceae; genus Polaribacter. Next base: position 171,726 of record JAUIEK010000001.1, read on the forward strand.
TAACCAGCCTGTGCCTTTTGTGATTCGGTAATCTGTTTCTGTTTTTAACCCCCAATAAATATCAACTTCGGCACTCGGTTCTGTAAAAGGAAAGTAAGACGGTCTTAGTCTGATTTTTGACTTCCCAAACATTTCTTGTGTAAAATACAGTAAGGTCTGTTTTAAATCAGCAAAAGAAACATCCGTATCTATATACAATCCTTCTACTTGATGAAAAATACAGTGAGATCTTGCCGAAATATCTTCATTTCTAAAAACCCTACCAGGAGAAATTGTTCTAATAGGTGGCTTATGATTTTCCATATAACGAACCTGAACAGAAGATGTATGCGTCCTTAGTAACGTATCAGGGTTTTTTTCGATAAAAAAAGTATCCTGCATATCTCTTGCAGGATGATATTCTGGCAAATTTAATGCTGTAAAATTATGCCAGTCATCTTCTATTTCTGGACCTTCAGAAACCGTAAAACCAATCCGATTAAAAACGTCTATAATTTGGTTTTTAACCAAAGAAATAGGATGTCTTGATCCTAATTGAATAGGCTCAGAAGGGCGTGTTAAATCACCATACTTTCTTTTTTCTTGTTGATTGCTCTCTAAAGTTTCTAGACTGTTTTTAACTGCATCTTCAGAAGCTTTTTTTAAGTCATTTAATGCTTTTCCAAATTCTTTACGTTGGCTTGGATCTACATTTTTAAATGCTGCAAAAAGGTCTTTTAACAAACCCTTGCTTCCTAGAAACTTAATTCTGAAAGCTTCAATTTCATCTTTGGTTTTTCCTTTAAAAGAATTTACCTCAGCAATATATTCTTGTACTTTTTCTAACATAGATTCAGAATAGAAATCAAACGGCAAAGTTACATTTTTTCATAGGATATATAAGTAGAAAGCGATACAAACCCTTAGAAGCTCCGAAAACGTTTGAGTTTCTTACTTCATTGCTCTAAACAAAACAAAATAAACACATTTTATAGCAGTAAAATATTTTATCTTTGCGCATTAATTAACAAGTAAACCAGTCATGATAAAAGAAGTAGAAGCTAAAATTGATGCTTTTATGGATTTGGTGAAAGAAAGAAATCACCATGAGCCAGAGTTTTTACAAGCCGTTCAAGAAGTTGCAGAAACTGTAATTCCTTATATCGTTAAGAACGATATTTACCACGGTAAAAATATATTATTAAGGATGGTAGAACCTGAGAGATTACTATCTTTTAGAGTATCTTGGGTTGATGACAAAGGAGAAATCCAGGTAAACAGAGGTTATAGAATTCAAATGAATTCTGCTATTGGTCCATATAAAGGAGGATTGCGTTTTCATCCTTCTGTTAATGCCAGTATTTTAAAGTTCTTAGCTTTTGAGCAAGTTTTCAAAAACGCGTTAACTACTCTACCAATGGGCGGAGGAAAAGGAGGTTCTGATTTTGACCCAAAAGGAAAATCGGATAACGAGATTATGCGTTTCTGCCATGCATTTATGAGCGAATTATTCAGACATATTGGTCCAAATACAGATGTGCCTGCAGGAGATATTGGTGTTGGCGGACGCGAGATTGGTTTTATGTTTGGGATGTATAAAAAACTAAGAAATGAATTTACAGGTGTACTTACAGGTAAAGGAGCATCTTGGGGAGGTTCTTTAATAAGACCAGAAGCTACAGGATACGGTAATGTATATTTTGCACAAAACATGTTAGCTACAAAAGGAGATTCTTTTCAAGGGAAAACAGTTGCTATTTCTGGTTCAGGAAATGTAGCGCAATATGCCGCAGAAAAATCTATTGAACTAGGAGCTAAGGTAGTTACCATGTCAGATTCATCTGGTTATATTTATGACGAAGAAGGCATTAATACAGAAAAGCTAGCTTTTGTTATGAATCTTAAGAATGTAAAAAGAGGCAGAATTCATGAATATGTAGAGAAATACCCGAATGCAAAATTCTTTAAAGGAGAAAAGCCGTGGTCTGTAACATGTGATATTGCACTACCATGTGCAACACAAAATGAATTAGATGGTGATGCGGCAAAAACATTAATAGAAAATGGTTGTGTTTGTGTAAGCGAGGGTGCTAATATGCCATCTACTCCAGAAGCAATTCACGCATTTCAATCTAAAGGAGTTTTATTTGCTCCAGGAAAGGCTTCTAACGCAGGAGGTGTTGCTGTTTCTGGTTTAGAGATGAGCCAAAACTCATTACGTTATAACTGGACAAGAGAAGAAGTAGATGCCAAACTAAAACAAATTATGGCGGATATTCATGCATCTTGCACAAAATATGGAACGAATGATGATGGTTCTATAGATTACGTAAGAGGAGCCAATATTGCTGGTTTTGTAAAAGTTGCAGATGCTATGTTAGCACAAGGTATTGTGTAAGTAAATAGTTAAGATTATATCATAAAAAAACCAAGAAGAAAAATTCTTCTTGGTTTTTTTATTTTTTATAATTAGGTTTAACAGAATTAAATTATTAACCCCTAAACATTATCATTATGAAGAAATTACTTTTACTATTTATTTTGTCAGCTGGTTTATTTGGCTGCTCAGAGAACCAAGATTTATTTCTTGAAGAGACTGCTTTAAAAGAAAATGGCAAAGACATTCTACTTGCAGTTGAAAAAATTCTTTTAAAAGAAAAAAGTAAAGATAAAGAAATTCTACTTGCAAGAGCAGGAGCAGCAGAGGATGATTGTTCAGGTCCACAAAATACAATGAGAGAAATAAGTCGTGAGATGGGGATTATAGCTGATAGAATGAGAGAAGAGACTGATAGACTTCGTGAGGGAGCTGCTACTGTTGAAGAAGTTACACGGGTAATAGCACCATTGTTACATACTTATGAAGTATACTCAAATCAATATGAGTATGTAGCAATAATATACGACGCTTGTATTTGTTTAAATATTTAATTTATTATGAAAAATTAGTTGGTCTTAATTATGAATATGATATTTTCTAAACCAATGAATATTTAAATAAAATAAAATTTACTAAAAAGGATATGCTGAATGAAAGCATATCCTTTTTTTATTTTTAAGATGTGCTTAATACAAACGGATACCGAAAAATTATCCATATAGATATGGATGCTTTTTACGCCTCGGTAGAACAGCTAGACAATCCAGCTTTAGTAGGAAAAGCAATTGCTGTTGGCGGAGGTGAAAAACGAGGTGTTGTAGCTGCGGCAAGTTACGAGGCTAGAAAATATGGTGTACGATCTGCCATGAGTGGTTTTTTGGCAAAGCAGAAATGCCCACATCTTATTTTTGTGAAACCTCGTTTTTCTAGATACAAAGAAATATCTGCTCAAATTAGAGCAATTTTTTACGACTATACAGATTTGGTAGAACCTCTTTCTCTTGATGAAGCGTATTTAGATGTTACAGAAAATAAAAAAGGAATTCCGTCTGCAACAATAATAGCACAAGAAATTAGACATAAAATATGGGAAGAATTGCACCTAAGAGCTTCTGCAGGAATTTCCATTAATAAATTTTTAGCCAAAGTAGCATCAGATATTAATAAACCGAATGGGCAAAAAACGATTCCGCCCGAAGAAGTAATTTCTTTTTTGGAGGAATTACCCATAAATAAGTTTCATGGTATAGGAAAAGTTACAGCTGCAAAAATGCACAGCCATGGTATTTTTAATGGTAAAGATTTAAAAGAAAAAACACAGGAAGAGCTAGTAGCTCTTTTTGGAAAATCAGGCAGATATTACTACAATATTGTAAGAGGTATTGGAACAAGTGAGGTAAAACCGAACCGAATTAGAAAATCCATAGCAGCAGAAAGAACATTTTCAGAAAATATTTCTTCAGAAATATTTATGTTAGAACGACTAGAAAAAATTGCACAAGAACTTGAGCAGCGAATTAGCAACTCTAAAACCAAAGGAAAAACAATTACATTAAAAATAAAGTATAGCGATTTTACTCAGCAAACAAGAAGCAAAACCCTTACGGATTATATCTTTAAAAAAGATGAATTTATGCCCGTTGTACAAGAATTGCTGTACCAAGATAAATTGAAAAATTCAGTAAGATTACTAGGAATTTCTTTGAGCAATCTGAATACAGAAAAAGTTAAGCCAATTCTAGTACAGCTAAAATTTGATTTTTAATTCATTCGATTAAAATCATTAACAACTCCACCAAAACCTTCTCGTATTTTTTCTGGAGAACCTCTCTCTAATGTAGCACTTCTATGAAATTTGTAAGAAGAAGGTAAGGTAAAATCATTTTTTTCTAATCGTTCTTTCAATTTTCGAGCATCTACAATAAATTGTTGTACACTACTTTTAAAAGAGGGCAAATAGGCTTTTTTAAACTTCCCTATTTCTTTTTCTACTCGTTCTTCATCAGAAGCTTTTTCAGTAAATTCATCGTAGGCTTTAAGAAGATCATTAAAAGCAGCAATGTATAAATCCTTGTCTATTTCGCTAATAGTTTCTATTGAGTTGTCTTGTAGTGTAGCAATTAAATTACGTGCATTTTCTAGTAGCATTGACTTTGCATACAATAAATCCAATCCTTCTTCTTTATACTTGTCAAGTTCTGCTTTTTTAATCTGCTCTCCTAAAACATCTAGTTTAGCAAATAGTATAGAGTCTTTTTTAAAATAATTTTCAAATGCATTTATTAGCCCAGAATGCATTTCTTTAGCCTTGGAATATTCATCATCTTTATAACCTTCCATCGCGTAATAATCGTAAGCTTTTAGTACTATTTTATCTAAATTTTTTACTGCTTCTACGGCTTCTTTTCCAGCAGCGTCTACTTCTTTAAAATCAGGTTTTTTGCTTAAGTATGGTTCTAGTCTCTCTGCAGCATTCATCGTTATTTTATACAAATCAATATCTCTTTCTTTACCTGTAACACCTTTGTGTGGATCAATAGATTTTGTGTATCGATTGTAAGATCTTTCAACACTTGTTTGAGTGTTATTTATAAACGAAATAAATGCGTTGTATTTTTCAATAGTTGCGTCTGCTAGCAAACCTTCTTCACCAACATCTTTTTTTATTTCTTTAATTAATTTAGTTGAGGTATTGGAATCTGAATCTTTTTTTGTTGCTGTATTACAAGAGATAAGGAAGCAAAGGCTAGTAATAAATAGTAGATTTCTCATGACTTTTATAAAATAGATTCTCAAAAATAATAATTAAAAGATGTAAAATCGGTTATTTTTGAGTTCAAATTTTATTTAGTTACAGATATGCACTTAAGTTATTGGGAACAGAAAGAATGGTTTTCTAATCTAGATTTTGTTATTGTTGGTAGCGGAATTGTTGGTTTAAGCTGTGCAATAAATCTTAAAAATAAATATCCAAAAGCAAAAATAATTATTTTAGAAAAAGGTGTTTTACCACAAGGAGCTAGTACAAAAAATGCGGGTTTTGGTTGCTTTGGAAGCACATCAGAATTGTTAAGTGATTTAGAAAATCACACAGAAGAGGAAGTTTTAGAACTGGTTAAGAAAAGATGGGAAGGTCTTTCGCTTTTAAGAAAAACACTTGGCGATTCAACTATTGATTATCAACCTAATAAAGGTTTCGAGATTTTTCAAAATAAAGAAGAATTTGATCTTTGCGTTTCTCATATAAACAAACTAAATGATTTAGTAAAGCCTATTTTTTCTTCTTCTGTTTATTCTGTTTGTTCAAATCAGTTTCAGTTTAAAAATGTTGTACCAAACTACATTGTAAATCATTTTGAAGGACAGATAGATACAGGAAAAATGATGGCTTCCTTATTATCGTTAGCACAAAAGAAAGGGATTAGAGTTTTAAACTCGATTCAAGTAAAAAGTTTTTCAGATGATTCTTCTAGCGTCAAATTGTTAACAAACTTAGGACAGATTTCAAGCAAAAAATTAGTCATTGCAGCCAATGGTTTTGCTAGACAATTAGATATAGAAAATGTGAAACCCGCAAGAGCGCAAGTTCTTATAACCAAGCCCATTAAAAATTTAGCAATCAAAGGAACTTTTCATCTAGATCAAGGTTTTTATTATTTCAGAAATATTGATAATCGAATTTTGCTAGGAGGAGGAAGAAACTTAGACTTTAAAACAGAGGAAACAACTGATTTTGGAACAACAGAAATTATTCAGAGCAAGCTGGAAGAGTTGTTGAAAGAGGTAATTTTACCCAACCAGTCTTTCGAGATAGAAATGCGTTGGAGCGGAATAATGGGTGTTGGAAACCAGAAAAAAGCGATTGTAAAGCAAATGTCAGACAATGTGTTTTGTGGTGTTCGTTTAGGCGGAATGGGAGTTGCTATTGGCTCATTGGTAGGAAAAGAAGTTGCGAAACTTATTGAATAACTCCACGGGTTTTAAATAGTAAAAAAACCACTGTTTCTTCACTAATATTTTCAGGATGATTAACAAAAAGTGTTTGTTGTAAAAAGGAAACTTCTAGTAACCAATGCGTTCCTTTAAAATAAGAATTTATAACATGTCCTTTTTTATCAGAACTGGATACAATTTTAATATCATCTGGATAAAGAAGATGTTTAGATTTGTTAATCTCAATTTCGTTAACATCATTAAATAAACCAGCAACGTATTTATTTGGCGGGTACTTATACAAGTTTCTAGGGCAATCTTTTGCATTTATTTTTTGATCTTTTAGCACAATCATTTTATCTGCAAAAGACAAAGCGTCGTCTGAATCATGTGTGGCAACAATACAAGCAATATTGTTTTTTTTTAGATAAGAAAACAAACTCCTGCTAAGCGTATTCTTTTTAAAATTATCAATTTGGCTAAAAGGTTCGTCTAACAAAATTAATTCAGGTTCTTTAGCTAAAGCTCTAGCAATTGCCACTCGCTGTTGTTGACCGCCACTTAGAGTTTTAACTTTTTGCTTGGCAAATGCTGTCATTTCTATCACATCTAATAATTCTTCTACTCGCTTTTTTGATTCGGTAGGTTGAAATCGAGACAAAAACTTTGCAATATTCTCTTCAACCGAAGTATAAGGCATTAAATCAAAATCTTGTGCTACGTATTTAAAAAAAGGTATTCCAGGAACAAGGTTATGTGACGGGCCTAAAACAGGAGTATTTTTCCAATAAATCTTTCCATCAGTTGCATCTATGAGACCGTAAATGATTTTTAGCAAAGTAGATTTTCCGCTGCCGCTTTCACCCATCACACAAAGGCAATTACCTTGATTTAAGGTAAAGCTTACGCTTTGAAGTACACTTTTTTTAGGAGTATAACTATAGGAAATATTATTTACCGTCAGCATAAAAAAGCCGTAACTCAAAATATAGAGTTACGGCGTAAAAATAAACAATCTATCGCTTACCAGATTCGTACTCTTTCTTCTGGTTTTAGATACATTTTATCTCCTTCTTTTATCTCAAAAGCATCATAAAAAGCATCAATATTTTTTAGCGGCATAAAAGCTCTGTACATTCCTGGAGAATGCGGATCTGTTTTAATCCTGTTTCTAAGCGCTTCATCTCTCATTTTTGTTCTCCAAACGGTTCCCCATGAAAGGAAGAATCGTTGCTCTGCAGTAAACCCATCAATAGATTCTGGTTTTCCATTTTTTTCATAGAAAATCATTAATCCTTCGTACGCAGCTTTTAAACCTCCTAAATCACCAATGTTTTCTCCTAAAGTAAATTCGCCATTTAGTTTTACATCATCAATGGCAGTGATTGCGCTAAATTGATCAGATAATTTTTTACCTAGTTTGGTAAATTTTTCTAAATCTTCGTCTGTCCACCAATTTTTAAGATTTCCATCGCCGTCAAAACGAGAACCAGAATCATCAAAACTATGTGATATTTCATGACCAATAACAGCTCCAATTCCACCATAATTTACAGCTTCATCGGCTTTGTAGTTATAAAAAGGAGGTTGTAAAATAGCCGCAGGAAAAACAATTTCATTATTTACAGGATTAAAATAAGCATTTACTGTTTGAGGTGCCATCCCCCACTCTGTTCTATCAACTTCTTTCCCTAATTTTTCTAAGTTTTCTTCATAAGACCATCTAGCAAGGTTTGTAGAATTTTCAAAGAAAGTACCGCCATTTTTTACACTTTTCATTTCTAATGCGGAATAATCTTTCCATTTATCTGGATATGCAATTTTAACGGTTAGCTTGTTAAGCTTTTCTAGTGCTTTTTTCTTTGTTTCATCACTCATCCACTCTAAGCTATTAATTCTCTTTTCGAATCCAAGCATCACATTAGCAATCATTTCTTCTGCTTTTTTCTTTGCCTCTGGCGGAAATTTTTTATCTACATATAATTTACCCAAAGCTTCACCTACAGCTCCATTAACAGAAGCCAACGCTCTTTCTTCTCTAGGTCTTTGTTGTTTTGCCCCTTGTAAATCTTTACTGTAAAAATCCCAGTTTGCCTTTTCTAGCTCTGTTGTTAAAATTCCTGCAGCGGTATTGATTGTTGTCCAACGTAGATATAATTTGATATCATCAATAGAACTGGTTTTTAAGATTTGATCCATAGCCTCCATATATTTTGGCTGTGTAACAATTACTTTATCTATTTCTGTTACCCCAATACCTTTAAAGTAATCAACCCAATTGATAGACGGAGCTAATTTTTGTAGCTCTTCTAAAGACATTGGGTTGTATATTTTACGAGCGTCTCTTTGTTCTTCTTTAGTCAATCTTGGTTCTGCCAAACTTTGCTCGTATGCAAGTATTTTTTCGGCATCTTTTTCTGCTTGCGCAGCATCTGTGCCAAAGTATTGTAGCATACGTGCTATATGAGCTTTGTATTTTTTTCGTTTTTCTTTTGTGTCATCATCTTGATCTACGTAGTAATCTCTAGACAGTCCTAAGCCTGCAGGGCCTAAATATCCAGCATTCATTTTACTATCTTTCAAATCGTTAAATACCCCAAAATTAAAGAAACCTGCTCCGCCATAAGGAGTAAAGTTGATTAGCAAATTTTGTAAATCAGCTAAGTTGTTAACTTGATCAATTTTTTCTAGATAAGGTTTTAAAGGGTCTACACCAACATTATCTCTAGCGACGGTATCCATAATTGATTCGTAGTAAAAAATTGCTTTTTGCTGATCTGATATACTTTTTTGATTTTTTTCAGCATCTTTTAGTTTCGGAAAGTCGCCTTCATTAATAGCTTCTTCTAGAATTGCTAGAACGTCTGCATCGGTTTTCTTTCTAAGCTCTGCAAAACTACCCCAATAAGTTCTATCTGCCGGAATTTCTGTTTTTTTCATCCAGTTTCCGTTAACATACGCATAAAAGTCTTCATTGGGTTTTACGTTTGTATCCATGTTTTCCAACACAATCCCCTGAACTTTTTCTTCTTCTGGCTTACATGCAACTATTGAGGTTAATACCACAACTAGCAAAAGAAAAACTTTAGTAATTTTCATGGTTAAGTGATTTAATTTTAATAAAGTGAATTAGTTTAATTTCTAAAATTAGTAATAAAACCCTTTGAAATGTTACGTACTTTATAGGATTTAACAAAAATTAACATTTTTATTCTAGCAGATAAAAAAAGTCAAAGAAGTAGATAAAGTGTGCTAAAATGTAATTTTTTCAACAAAAAACGTCTAACCTTGCACTAAATAAAATGTATTATGACAGAGCAATTAACTAAAGAAACTTTTTTAGAAAAAGTTTTTAATTATGAAAAAAATAAAGAATGGACTTTTGAAGGAGCTGTTCCTGTAATTATAGATTTTTATGCAGACTGGTGCAATCCTTGTAAAATGGTTGCTCCTGTTTTAGAAGAACTAAGTGAGGAGTATGGAGATAAGCTCAAAATTTATAAAATAGATACAGAAGCAGAACAAGAATTAGCAGCAGCTTTTGCTATTAGAAGCATTCCTTCTTTTTTATTTATTCCCTTAAACGAACAGCCTCAAATGGCAACAGGAGTTTTGCCTAAGCAAAATTTTGAAGAGATTATTCAGCAAGTATTAAAAGTTGAAAAATAGAAAAACTGTAACGAAATAGTTAATTTAGATACTAATGTACTGCTAAGCAAAAACGACTAACCAACAATGATTAAGCATTTTTTAAGATTAGAGTGGAAACAATACTTTAGATCATCTTATTGGCAAACCGGATTGGCGCTAAAAATTGTGATGATCTTTTTTGCATTGTATTTTTTAGTTTCATTTCTGGCTTTAGGTATAGGATCTTTCTTTATTATAAAAAAACTTTACCCAGAATCAGACCCATTATTAGTTGTTAATTCCTACTTGGTTTTTGCCTTTCTTGGAGATTTAGTTGTTCGTTATTTAATGCAAAAGTTACCTATAATGAACATTAAACCCCTTTTAATACACCCAATAAGAAAGAAATCGATTGTTCATTATGTTCTTACAAAATCATCGTTTTCGTTTTTTAATATTTTGCCCGTTTTTTTCTATCTCCCTTTTTCTATTGTTTTAATAGGGCAAGGATATGAAGTAATGGGTTCATTAGCCTGGTTTTTTGCTATGATTTTTATAGTACAAACTTCTAATTTTATTAACTTTTTGATTAATAAGAACCAAAAGGCGTTTTATATAATTGCATCAGTATTACTCATATTAGTAAGTACTCAGTACTTTGGTTTTTTTGATATTGCTAGCTACATAGGGAGCGTATTTAATGCGCTTTATGCCAATCCAATTTATGTAGTTATCCCCATAATAACTGCTGTAGGAATGTATTATTTAAATCATAAACAACTCGTAACAAAAGTTTATTTAGATGATGTTGTTTCAGCAAAAACAAAAGAAGCAAAATCAGCTGATTTATCATGGGCAGACAGGCTAGGGAGTGTGGCTCCTTTTATTAAAAATGATATTCGATTAATTTGGAGAAACAAAAGACCAAGAACTGTTTTTTTAATGTCGTTTGTTTTTGTTTTGTATGCGTTAATATTCTTTACACAAGAGGTGTATGAACAAAAAATGCCTTGGATGTTAATATTTGCGTCTGTTTTTGTTACAGGAGGTTTTGTTTTAAATTTTGGTCAGTTTATTCCCGCCTGGGATAGTGCATATTACCGAATGTTAATGAGTCAAAATATTAAGTATCGACTGTTTTTAGAATCTAAGTGGCACTTAATGGTTGTAATGACAGGAGCATTGTATATTTTGAGTATTCCATATCTGTACTTTGGCTTAGATAAGTTTTTAATGATAACGGCAGGAGCCATTTTCAATATTGGGTTTAACTCGCTATTCCTTTTATATGCAGGCTCTTTTAATAGAAAAAGAATCGATTTAGATAAAAGCGCGTTTGCTAACTATCAAGGAACGAGTGCAACACAGTTTATTGTTATCATTCCCATTTTAGGATTGCCAATGTTGTTATTCGCCCTGTTTAATTATTTTCTTGGGTTTAACTCAGGAATTATAGCCATAGCAACAGTTGGTATTATTACAATTGTCTTTAAAAATTACTTTATGAATTTAATAGAGAAAAAATATCTAAGAGATAAATATGCTGCCATTCACGCTTTTAGCAAAAAAGCATAAACCGCAATAAAAAGATTATGATAACAACAGAAAACATATCAAAAAAATACGGATCAGCAGAAGTATTAAACATTGAAAAATTAGAAATTCCAACAGGTCAAAGTTTTGGATTGGTAGGAAATAATGGCGCAGGAAAAACAACTTATTTTAATCTATTGCTAGATTTAATAAGACCCACAACAGGAAGTATTGCAAATAATGACGTTAAAGTAGATGAAAGCGAGAGCTGGAAGATGTTTACAGGTTCTTTTATTGACGAGTCTTTTTTGATTGGGTACTTAACACCTGAAGAGTATTTTAGTTTTGTAGGAGATTTAAGGGGTTTAAACAAAGCTGACATTAATCAGTTTTTGTCTCGGTTTGAAGAGTTTTTTAATGGAGAAGTTTTAGACAGAAAAAAATATTTGAGAGATTTGAGTAAAGGAAATCAAAAGAAAGTTGGAATAGTCGCTGCCTTGATGGGAAACCCTTCTGTGATTATTTTAGACGAACCTTTTGCTAATTTAGACCCAACAACTCAAATTCGATTAAAGAAATTTTTAAAAGAACTTACCACAAACAGAGAAGTCACAGTACTAATATCTAGTCATGATTTAAGTCATGTAACAGAAGTTTGTGAACGAATTGTTGTTCTGGATAAAGGCAAAATGGTTAAAGATATCCAAACATCTAAAGAGACATTAAAAGAGTTGGAAAGCTATTTCTCTCTTCAAACAGAATCTTAGCTTTTATTGCTATTTTTACGACCACTATTTACAATAATTTACAAAAAGAAAAGTTTGTAGATAGTGTGTTACTTATGAAAAAACGAATAGCATTTTTTTCCTTTTGTGTTTTTGTGCTGCTTTTTACTTCGTGCAGTACAAGAAAAAATCGAATGATTAACAGAAAATATCATGCATTAACCACCAAATATAATGTGTTATATAATGGTAAAGTTGCTTTTGAAGAAGGAATCAAAAACATAGAAAATCAATATGAAGATGATTTTTGGGAGTTATTACCTATAGAGCCAATAAAATTTACTGAAATAAAATCAACTACTGTTGAAGATTTGGGTTTTGGAGGTTTTGATGATCCTTTTAGCGCAGAAAAAAAAGAGGAAAAAGAAAAAGAACCAACTCCGTTTGAACTTGCAGAAGAAAAGTCGGTTAAGGCAATTCAAAAGCACTCAATGAAAATCAAAGGAAAAGAAAAAAATTCTCAAATAGATGATGCATATCTTTTATTAGGAAAATCAAGATATTATACCCAACGATTCATTCCGGCAATTGAAGCATTTAATTACATTACAACATATTATCCACAAGCAAACTTAATAGCAGAAACAAAGGTTTGGAGGGCAAAAGCAAATATCAGAATAGGCAATGAAGATTTTGCTATTGAAACTCTCTCACTCTTGCTAAAAGATCGAAACCTCTCAAAAAAAGACAAAGCAAATGCTCACACAGCATTAGCCATGGCTTATACAAAAAAAGATAGTTTGCAAGCAGTAATTGAGCATTTAAAAGCAGCGGTTAAGGTCGGACAAAATAAGAACCAAAAAGCAAGAAACTTATTTGTTTTAGGACAAGTGTATGGTTTAAATAATCATAAAGATTCTGCTTTATACGTGTTTAATAAATTAGCTAATTATAAAAAGGCGCCATACAAATACCGAATTCATGCAAATATTGCAATGGCTACTAATACTGTTGGAGATTCATCTGTAAGTACACTTATAGAAAAGTACAGGGAATTAATTGAGGTGAGAGAAAACAGACCCTATTTAGCAGCATTATATCATCAAATGGGAGTTTTAGAAGAAGAACGAGATAGCCTTGTTAAAGCAGTAGAAAATTACAAAATAGCACTAGCCAGCAAGAACGTTTCTGAAAAACAGAAAGAAAAAACATATGAAAAATTAGCAACTCTTTACTTTAACTCAAAGCAATATGTATTAGCTAGTAAGTATTACGACAGTGTGCTCGCTACCACACAGGAAAAAAATTTAAAAATAAAAAGAATAGAAAGAAAAGTTGAAGGATTGACTTCTTTAGTATCATATGAATCCATTGTTTCCTATAATGATAGTGTTCTGGAATTAGCTTCGTTAACACCAGAGGAAAGAAAAGCACACTTTGAAAAATACATTCAAAAATTAAAACAAGAAGACGCAAGAAAAGCCCAAAAAAAACTCAACGAAATTTCTTTTGGAAACAGTTTTGGACGTTCACTTTCTTCAACAGAAAAAGGGAAATGGTATTTTTATAATGAGCAATCACTAGCATTTGGGAAAAAAGAATTTCAGCAAATTTGGGGAGATCGATCCTTAGCGGATAACTGGAGATGGTCTGCTAATCTCCAAGTGAATCAAAAAAATGAAGAAGTAATTACCATAGAGAAGACAGCTCGGTACGACTTAAACGCATATTTGCAATCAGTTCCTACAGATTTGCAAGAAATAGATTCTCTAAAAACTCAGCGAAATAATGCGCTGTTTAAGCTAGGAATTTTATACAAAGAACGATTTAATGATCAGGCAATTGCAGCAAGCAGGTTTGAGCGGCTACTATTATTAAATCCAAAAGAAGATTTGTTGTTGCCAACCAACTATCATTTGTTTAGAATATATGATGAGCAGAATAACTCGAAGGCACAGATATATAAAAATAGACTCTTAGAAAAGTATCCAGAATCTCCCTATGCTCAAATTATAAAAAACCCCAATAAAAAACCAAAGGCAAATAAAAATGAGGAAGAAATTGAAGAATTGTACAAAATTGCTTTTAATTTATACAGAGACAGAATGTATGAAGATGCTGTTTGTTTTATAGAAGAAAGTTTGACAACAATAGAAAATTCCGTTTTAATTCCTAAATTTGAGCTTCTAAAAGCTTATTGTATAGGAAAGTATGCTAAAAAAATCGATTATAAAGAATCACTTAGAAAAGTTTTCACAACCTATCCAAACACTGTAGAAGGAAAAAAGGCGTTAGAAATTGCCAATAGGCTTAAGAAGTAGTTTGAAATAAGAGTTGAGAAAATGTCAAAAAACAAGCAAAAAATGGAAATCAATGTTTTAACAAAAAACACTTCAATAAATGGAGATATCAATTCTGAAGGTGATTTTAGAATTGACGGAAACCTCGAAGGAAGCTTAGTAACAAAAGGACGAGTGATTATCGGCTTAAGTGGTTCTGTGAAAGGAAAAGTAGAGGCAAAAAATGCAGAAATAGAAGGTTCTTTCTCTGGAGAACTTTTGGTTCATGAAACACTCTCAATAAAATCATCCGCATCAATAACAGGAGATGTTGTTATAGGTAAATTATCAGTAGAGTTAGGAGCTAATTTCAATGCTACGTGTGCCATGAAAGGAGCAATTAAAGAGCTAAAGAGCCATGAAGCCCAAAAACTCACCGAAGAAACCGCTTAGGAATGCAATGATGTTATCTGGAGCTGGACTTCAGATGGGTATTACAATATATCTTGGTTATAAGCTAGGACAATGGCTAGATGCTAAATTCAGCAAAACCTATTTTGAAACTTTATCTACTTTATCTGCTGTTTTTCTAGCTATTTATATGTTAATCAAACAAGTTATCAAGATAAATAATGATTAAGCAACTGGTTGTGTACATAATTGTAGCTGCTCTTTTGTATTTCGTAGGGCTTAACGCTCATGAACTATTATTAGATAAAAATGAGATTTATTTATCGTTTTCTATTCAAAAGTTTTATTTTTTTCACGTCACTTTCTCTTTATTTGTTTGTATAGCATTTCTTTTTTTAAGCAAGGTTGATAAAATATTTAATCAATTAGGGTTTATTTACTTAGGAGTTTTAGCTTTTAAATTAGTGTTTTTTTCAATGGTATTTTATAACGAAGTAATAGACTCGAAAAACTTATCAAAAACAGAATCCCTTTCTTTAATAATTCCTCTTTTTATTTTTCTTTCTTTTGAAGTTTTTTGTTTAATCAGAATAATGAACAAAAAATAACTGAAAATAAGCTCTTTAAAAAGGCTTTTTCTTTTTAAATATTTACTTACCTTTGCGCGGAATTTAGAAAGCGTATTTTAACAATGAAGATAGTTCTTAATTCTATCAGGTTTTTTGTCATTATTGCCACAGCACTCTTTGCCACTACGGTTTATGCAGGTGGCGGAAATAAAAACGATAAAGACGGAGGGCAAGTAAGTTCTGCAGAAGAAGTAAAAGAATATATACTTCACC
Source organism: Bacteroidia bacterium (assembly GCA_030428865.1). Classification (GTDB taxonomy): domain Bacteria; phylum Bacteroidota; class Bacteroidia; order Flavobacteriales; family Flavobacteriaceae; genus Polaribacter. Next base: position 187,438 of record JAUIEK010000001.1, read on the forward strand.
ACGTCAAGGATTCGCATGACTTCACTTTATGGTCTTATACCAATGATGAGGGAGAAAGAAAACATGTTGGATTTCCGCTTCCTATTATTTTATGGACAAGTAATGGATTAGTAACCTTTATGTCTTCTGAATTTCATCATAATGATGATGGACATGTAGTTGTAGAAAAGAAAGGATTAAGGTTTGCTAAAATTCACAGTAAAATATATGAGCTAGAACCAGGTGCTTCTGAAATAAAGTTTGATGAATCACACCATGCAACCAATGCTCACAAAGTATTAGATTTTTCAATAACCAAAAGTGTTTTTGGAATTTTCTTAGTAGGAATCTTAATGTTTATTTGGTTTAGAGGACTAGCAAGACAATACAAAAAGAAAAAAATTCCAACAGGTTTTGCAAGGATTTTAGAGCCTCTAGTATTATATGTTAGAGATGAGATTGCAAGACCTAACATTGGAGAAAAACACTACAGAAGGTTTACAGGTTATTTGCTAACTGTATTCTTTTTTATATGGATATTAAACCTATTAGGGTTAACACCTTTAGGGTTTAATGTGACAGGTCAAATAGCCGTGACAGCAGCTTTAGCAGTATTTACGCTTATTATTTATTTGTTTAGCGGAAATAAGTCTTTTTGGGGACACATTCTTTGGATGCCTGGTGTACCAGTTTTGATTCGCCCAATTTTAGCTGTGATTGAATTGGCAGGAACATTATTAATAAAACCTTTCTCATTACTAGTACGTTTGTTTGCTAATATTTCTGCAGGACATATTGTGGTAATGAGCTTAATAGGTATTATGATTACAATGAAAGCTAGTATGGGAGCTGTGGGCTCTACTTTGTTGGCTTTTGTTTTATCATTTTTTATCACATTGATTGAAGTTTTGGTTGCGTTTTTACAAGCGTTCATTTTTACAATGCTGTCTGCATTGTTTATTGGGATGGCTGTAGAAGAACATGATCATCATTAATAAAGAGTTTGTTTAATTTTTAAAATAATTTGAAATGACAATTCCAAATTTAGTAGGTGCAGGATTAATTGTAATTGGTGCTGGTATTGGTTTAGGTAAGATTGGTGGAAGCGCTATGGAAGGTATCGCTCGTCAACCAGAAGCTACTGGTAAAATCCAAACCGCAATGATTATTATTGCTGCATTATTAGAAGGTTTAGCATTCGGTGCATTATTCTTAGGACAATAATCCGGAACAAAAACAAAAAACATGATACCTGTAACGGTTGGTTACAGGACATGTTTTAAATTAAACAAAGACACAACAGTCAGAACTAAAAATAGATAATGGAAACTTTATTAAACGATTTTTCGCCAGGTTTGTTTGCAATGCAAACGGTATTACTATTAGGACTCATATTTCTCTTAGTAAAATTTGCATGGAAACCGATTTTAAACTCGTTAAATGATCGAGAAGAAGGAATCAAAAATGCATTAGAATCTGCAGAGAATGCAAAGAAAGAAATGCAGAATTTAAAAGCGAATAATGAGCAATTGTTGAAAGAAGCAAGAGCAGAAAGAGACGCTTTGTTAAAAGAAGCAAGAGAAATAAAGGAATCGATTATTTCTGATGCAAAAGAAGAAGCCAAAGAAGTAGCTCAAACATTAATTGAAAATGCACAGGCCTCTATACAACAAGAAAAACAAGCTGCTTTATCAGAGCTAAAACACCAAGTAGCAGAACTTTCTATTGGTATAGCCGAAACAGTAATTAAAAAAGAATTGAGTATAAAAGAAGACCAATTAGAATTGGTGCAAGGTCTTCTAGAGGATGTTACGTTAAAGTAAAAACCAATGAAAGGAACTAGAGCAGCATTACGATATGCAAAAGCAATTTTGAATCTGGCCAAAGAAAATGGTAAGGAATCAGATGTTCAACAAGATATGCTTTTAGTTGCTAAAACAATAAAAGAGAACGATAAGTTGGAGGTTATGCTAAACAGCCCAATAGTTAAGGGAGATGTAAAGCAAAAAGTTCTAACAAAGTTGTTTGAAGGAAAAGTATCTAACATAACACTTGGACTGTTCTATTTACTACAAGACAATAAACGATTAGAGTTATTATTAGCCGTTGCAAAGCAATATGGTCTTATCTACGATCACCTTAAGCGTATAGATGTAGCAAAAGTTACTACAGCAGTTCCATTAACAAAAGAGTTAGAGGCAAAAATTTTAGAAAGAATTATAGAAATTACAGGTAATAAAGCCAGTATAGAAAATGAAGTTAATCCTGCTATTTTAGGCGGATTTGTTTTACGTGTAGGAGATGTGCAGTACAACGCAAGCATCTCTAATTATTTAAATGAATTGAGAAAGGAATTTGACTACAGTCATTACATTCCAAAAATTTAATTATACATCAAATTTCAAAAGATGGCAGAAATTAAACCAGCTGAAGTTTCAGCGATTTTAAAACAACAGTTAACAAACTTTGAGGCAAAAGCTACATTAGATGAAGTAGGAACTGTTCTTCAAGTAGGAGATGGTATTGCTCGTGTTTATGGATTAGAAAACGTTCAATATGGAGAGCTTGTTGAGTTTGAATCAGGTTTAGAAGGAATTGTACTAAACTTAGAAGAAGACAACGTAGGCGTGGTATTGTTAGGTCCTTCAAAATCAATTAAAGAAGGCTCTACTGTTAAACGTACTGAACGAATAGCATCTTTAAAAGCAGGAGAAGGTGTTGTTGGTCGTGTTTTAGATACACTTGGTAATCCAATTGATGGAAAAGGACCTGTTGAAGGAGAAACTTTTGAAATGCCGCTAGAGCGAAAAGCTCCAGGAGTAGTATATAGAGAGCCAGTAACCGAGCCACTACAAACAGGAATTAAGGCGGTAGATGCCATGATTCCAATTGGTAGAGGTCAGCGAGAGCTAATTATTGGAGATCGTCAAACAGGAAAGTCAACAGTTGCTCTTGATACTATTTTGAATCAAAAAGAATTTTATGATGCAGGAGAACCTGTTTATTGTATCTATGTTGCAGTTGGTCAAAAAGCATCAACAGTAGCAGCTATTGCAAACATGCTGGAAGAAAAAGGAGCTTTAGCTTATACAACTATCGTTGCGGCAAATGCATCAGATCCTGCACCTATGCAGGTTTATGCACCGTTTGCTGGAGCTGCTATTGGAGAGTATTTTAGAGACACAGGAAGACCTGCTTTAATTATTTATGATGATTTATCAAAGCAGGCAGTTGCGTATAGAGAAGTTTCTTTATTATTGAGAAGACCTCCAGGACGTGAGGCATATCCAGGAGATGTATTTTACTTACACTCAAGATTGTTAGAGCGTGCGGCAAAGGTTATTAATGATGATACAATTGCTGCTCAAATGAATGATGTTCCTGATTCGTTAAAAGGGAAAGTAAAAGGTGGAGGATCATTAACAGCGCTTCCAATTATTGAAACGCAAGCAGGAGACGTTTCGGCGTATATTCCTACAAACGTAATTTCGATTACAGATGGTCAAATATTTCTTGAATCAGATTTGTTTAACTCAGGAGTTCGCCCTGCAATTAACGTAGGTATTTCAGTATCTCGTGTAGGAGGATCTGCGCAAATTAAGTCAATGAAAAAAGTGGCGGGAACATTAAAATTAGATCAAGCACAATATCGTGAATTAGAAGCATTCGCGAAGTTTGGATCTGACTTAGATGCAGCTACCATGAACGTAATTGAAAAAGGAAAACGAAATGTTGAGATTTTAAAGCAATCTCAAAATGATCCTTATACTGTAGAGGATCAGATTGCTATTATCTATGCAGGTTCTAAGAACTTATTGCGAAACGTTCCTGTAGAAAAAGTAAAGGAGTTTGAAAGAGATTATATTGAGTATTTAAATGCAAAGTATAGAGATGTTTTAGATACTTTAAAATCAGGTAAGCTTACTGATGAGGCAGTAGCAACGTTAGAAAAAGCTGCTGAAGATATCTCTGCTAAATTTGCATAAATCTATTAATTGTCATTCCCGCGAAAGCGGGAATCTCACGCTTTAATAAAAACAGATTCCGCATCAAGTGCGGAATGACAAAAGTCAAGATATGGCTAACTTAAAAGAAATACGTAACAGAATTACTTCCATCGGGTCTACAATGCAGATTACTAGTGCTATGAAAATGGTGTCTGCAGCAAAACTAAAGAAAGCACAAGATGCGATTACAGCTATGCGACCCTATTCTTCAAAGTTAACAGAGCTGTTACAAAATTTGAATGCAACGTTAGACGGTGATGCAGGAGGAGCGTTTTCTACACAAAGAGAGGTAAACAAAGTATTGCTTGTTGTTATCACTTCTAATAGAGGATTGTGTGGTGGATTTAATTCATCAATTATTAAAAAAACAATTAATACGATTGAAACAAAGTATCCTAACCAGCAGGTAGACTTGTTGACAATTGGGAAAAAAGGAAACGATATTCTTTCCAAATCGTATAATGTTATTGATGTTAGAAATGATATTTTTGATGATCTTACATTTGATAATGTTGCTGAGGTTGCAGATAAGTTGATGAGCTTGTATGTTGATGAGAGTTATGATAAAATTGAGTTGATTTACAATCGCTTTAAAAATGCGGGAACTCAAATTCCTCAAGTTGAACAGTTCTTACCAATTAAACCTGTAGGTGGAGATGTTAAGGTAAATGCAGATTATATTTTTGAGCCTTCAAAAGGAGAAATTATTTTAACATTAATTCCAAAATCATTAAAAACACAACTCTATAAAGGAATTAGAGATAGCTTTGCTGCCGAACATGGTGCACGAATGACAGCAATGCACAAAGCTACAGATAACGCAAAAGAGTTGAGAGATGAACTATTGTTAACATACAACAAAGCACGTCAAGCAGCTATTACCAACGAAATATTAGAAATTGTTGGAGGAGCCGAAGCTTTAAACGGATAATAAATTAGGTAAAACAAAAAATAGAAAAGAGTATACTTTTATGTGTACTCTTTTTTTGTACCTTAGAATGTGTTGATTTTTTAGCTAAATATTCTACTTATGAAACCGATTTTCATCTTAATAAGCTTTTTTGTTTTTTCTGCTTGTGCCTCTAGTAAATTTGAGAAAAATCCACCATTTACCATAACAGGCAGCACTTATAATTATTGGGTTGGCGGCCTTCCTGGTGTTAAAGGCACTCGTGTGATTATCCGCTATGAGACAGAGAAATCCGTAAATTTCAAAAAAATATTTTTTGCAAAAAAATCAGTAAATATTGAATTGAAAAAGCAACAAGAAAAAACCTATTTATTTGGATATATAAATACAGGAACTAAAAAAAATGAGGATGTAATTTTAGATTCTGATACTAAACAAGAAATGGATAATCGATTGCCAGAAAAAGAATTTCCCTTTGAATTAAAAGAAAATGAAGCCGTCATTTCCTATGAATATAAAGGAAAAGAAAGGTATTATAAGGTCACAAATATGATGCAAACAAAAACAGATATTTATCCTTAAATAGCGATAGATTAGTTAGCCTCTCTTTTAGAGGCTATTTTTTTGGCACGCAATTTGGTTTTGTAAGAAAAGAAATTAAAATGATCGCTTATGAAAGCCAAAAGACTACTTTTTACAATCCTGTTAAGCGGATTTTTATTTAGCTCTTGTAATGTATTTATAGAAGACGATTTTGAAGATTCTATCTCTTTAAACGAATTGATGTCTAGCTATGATCTTTGGTATGTGGATTATAATAGAACTACAGGTTCAGGAGATGTTCCTTTTGTTTCCAGAGCATTTACCTTGTCCTTTTTTAACGGAACAATGTATGCCAATAATAACATGGTAGATGTAGGAAGAACGGGTAATGGCTTGGGCATTCCGGTAGGAACATACGGAACATTTGGAGTGTTTTTAGAAACGTTTCATGATGTAGATGGAAATCATGATTTTGAAGTAGTTCAATTATCTTCAAACGAAATCAGGATTTATGATATGATGCAAAACGTGAGTTATTTGCTAATAGGTTATCAAAGAAATAATTTTGATTACGATCAATTATTTTATGACAACATAGAATATTTCTTACAAGAATATGTCGCTTGGGAAAGAACTGCTATTAGCGAATCTGGAGAACCAAATATTTTTGATGAAGAGCATTATTTACAGTTTACACCAGAGAATATAACAACGTTTTATTCATCAAAAGACCCATTTGGAAAGCCAGTAGATGATATTGTGTGGGACTTTGTTGGAGGCTACGAAGTTTTTGATGTGCGAGGCTACGATGATTTAAAGATATTAACCCTTAACTATGATGACGAATCTGGAGATGTAGAAGAGTTTGAACTAAGTGTTTTGAATGATGGACAGATTAGCTTATATCATGTAACTTCTGGTACTACTTATGAGTTTACTGGTGTAGGATTTATACAATATCTAAAAAGCGGTAAAAAAACAGCAAAACCTGTAAGGAATAGTGGTAGAAAACGAACTAAAATAATAAGAAAAGAAAAAGAAAGAAGGCTTAAAAAGTAAAGTTTGGTTAGTTGATTTTTGGTTGGTTACGTTAAAGTAGCCAATTAAAGAAAGCCGCTCTATTATAGAGCGGCTTTTTATTTTTTAGCTGACGTTCTTTTTGCAAACAATAAGTATCTTTAGCAAGAAGCAAGTAAAGCAGCTAAAATCACTTCAATGATTAACAAAAGGCTTTTGGTAAAAAATCTACTCAGCCATACAGGAGAGAATAGTTTCTATGATAAAAAGTTAAAACTATCTTTAACTAGTAAGGAAGGAAAGGCAAAATTTTTAAAGCATGTTTGTGCACTGTCCAACTCAAATCCTGCAAACAATTCATACATTCTGATTGGAGTAGAAGATGAGGAAAATAAAATTGTTGGTGTCGATTTTTATGATGATAGTAAAATACAGAACTTAGTTAATGCATACTTAGAAAACCCACCAAAAATAGCTTATGAAAACATTAATTTTCCGAGGCTGCCAAGACATAAAGTAATTGGTTTAGTAACTATATATCCTAATAATCAGATCACATCATTAGTAAAGAATGCTTGGAAGTATAGAAAGGGAACAGTGTTTTATAGAAGAGGAAGCAACTCGATGCCAATAACAAAAAAATTTGAACTTCGAAATACTAATAAGCCTCTTGTAGAAGCCATTGAAAAGAGCGCTTATAATAATATAGAGTTGATTTTAGATGGAGTGTTTGATTTTTTCAATAATCACAAACCAGAGTATAATCCTTGTTATAAAGTTTTTAATGAACAATTTATACTTTGTTGGGCAGGAGAAAAAAAGCAGATTAATAACGAAGTTTTCTATTCAAGAGTAGATATAGAATTGGTTAATGAGCAAGTCCGGCTATTTTTTTCTGCATTAGATGATGTGCAAATAACACACAATAAAAATGCATTTATAATTACAGAATATATTTTATTAGGAATTGATAAACAACACAAACTTTATCCGTTAGAAAAAACAATAATCAACTTTAAAGATAATGGCGGATATAACATTGTAACAGAATTTTTATTTGAGCCACCAACATTTGATGTTGCTTTGATTGATCATATTTATCAAAACAATAATGCAATTGTTTCTAAATTGGAAAAAAGCAAACCGCTTTCTGTAATAGAGCATGAAGATGTACTCCGTTTACCAACTAATTACCTACTTTGTTACCTTCATGGATATGTAGACGCAGCAGATCAGCTAAAAAAAGCCAAAGACTACATTAAAAATCTAAAAGATAAAACAACCTATGTTAAATTTAAAGAGGCAATTCGTGTTATACGAAAAGTTAAGTATGCTTAAAACTTAGTTTATGGCAAATTTAACCTTTAGATGAACTGAGAATTTTAATTTTTTAAACTCAATTAATGATGTATCATCTTTTTGGACAGCAACTTCTTTCATTCCTAAATACATAACCTCTCCTCTTGCCTTATTTTGATAAGGGATATTATAATCAGAAACATGTAATAATTTTCCTATTTGCTGTCCTGTAGGTTTTATTATATATTCTGCACTTTTTTTAGCTTTTTTAATAGCTTGGGTTTTTAAATCTAGTAGTAGAGCATCTTCCTTAGAAAAGCTAACTTTATAAACAGACACATTTGATATTCCTTTACTTTCTAAACCCACTAGCACATTACTTGCAATATTAGCATTACTTACTTTTAAGGAATATTTCTTGTACTTGAGAACTTTCTTGCTTGTTAGAAAATATTTTTTATAGTTACTACTAAAATCTTCTAGTGTCAAATCTTGTTTAACATCAATTTTTAGTGCTTTTAATACTTTAATCATATCTCGCTCTAGTTCTTCTGTAGATTTTCTGTTTTTAGTGTCAGATTCTTTCAAAGTAATTCGAATAAAAATTTCGTCAGGAGTTACAAGAGAGTCAGTGGCAACTTCAGTTTCTAGATATGGTTGGTCTAAAAAGTTTTTTGTTTGAGAAAAACTGCTATTAGTTAAAAAAAGAAATGCAACTAAGAATAACGTTTTCAATGGATTTAGGGTGATGATGTATTTTTTCATAATTATGTATTTTATAATGTTGATACCATGTTTCTTCTTTAAAGAACAAAGAGTGAGCCAAAATTAAAAAACAGTAATCTTTATTTATTATAAAGAAAAACCACCTCAAATTTGAGGTGGTTTTGTATTTCTTCTTATTAAAAACTCTTATAAATCAAACTTAATTCCTTGCGCTAAAGGAAGTTCTGTTGTATAGTTTATGGTATTGGTCTGACGTCTCATATAGATTTTCCAAGCATCAGATCCAGACTCTCTTCCTCCTCCAGTTTCTTTTTCACCACCAAAAGCACCACCAATTTCTGCTCCAGAAGTTCCAATATTCACATTTGCGATTCCGCAATCAGAACCCGCATGTGATAAGAAGCGCTCTGCTTCTCTCAAATTATTGGTCATGATAGCAGAAGATAATCCTTGAGCTACTCCATTTTGTATTTCGATAGCATTTTCTACATCTCCTGAGTACTTTAAAAGATATAATATAGGAGCAAACGTTTCTTGTTGAACAATGTCGTATAAATTACCTGCTTCTGCAACTGCGGGCTTTACATAACAACCGCTTTCATATCCTTCACCAGAAAGAACACCACCTTCAACAAGTACTTTTCCTCCTTCTTCTACCACTTTTTCTAACGCATTTTGATACATGCCCACAGCATCTATATCAATTAATGGACCTACATGATTATTTTCATCTAAAGGATTCCCAATTTTAAGTTGTCCATAAGCATCAACTAATGCTCTTTTTACTTTATCATAAATTGATTCGTGTATAATTAATCGTCTAGTAGATGTACAGCGTTGTCCTGCTGTTCCAACAGCTCCAAATACAGCTCCAATTACCGTCATTTTTATATCAGCACCTGGAGTAACAATAATTGCATTATTTCCACCTAACTCTAACAATGATTTTCCTAAACGTTCACCAACAGTTCTTGCAACAATTTTACCCATTCTAGTAGAACCAGTTGCAGATATTAATGGAATACGTTTATCCGTTGTCATGAACTCACCAACCTTGTAATCGCCATTAATTAAGCAAGAAATACCCTCTGGCAAATCGTTTTCTTTTAGCACCTCTGCTATAATATGCTGGCAAGCAACTCCACACAATGGGGTTTTTTCACTAGGTTTCCACACGCAAACGTCACCAGAGATCCATGCTAAAGCAGTATTCCAAGACCAAACAGCTACAGGAAAATTAAACGCAGAAATAATTCCAACAACTCCTAATGGATGATACTGTTCATACATTCTGTGTCCAGGTCTTTCGGAGTGCATAGTAAGACCATGTAATTGACGAGAAAGACCAACAGCAAAATCACAGATATCAATCATTTCTTGCACTTCCCCTAATCCTTCTTGGTAACTTTTCCCCATTTCATAGGAAACAAGTTTTCCTAAAGGTTCTTTCAATTCTCTAAGTTTTTCTCCAAATTGACGAACAATTTCACCTCTTTGTGGAGCAGGCATTAATCGCCATGTTTTAAAAGCTGCTTGTGCAGCATTCATAACTGATTCGTAATCTTTATTTGTGGTTGTTTTTACTTGAGCAATCGCTTTTCCATCTACAGGTGAATAACTGGTTATTAACTCACCTCCAGAAAACCAATTAGAACCTGTTGATGTTCCTTCATTTATCTCTTTTATGCCAAGTGATTTTAATACTTCTTGCATTCCAAAATCTGCCATTGTATTTTTTATTTTACGTGAATGATTATGAGATGCCAAAAGTACGACAAACTTTCGATACTTGGAAGACAATGGAGTCTAGCTAGAATGAATACGAAACACCTGTATATACCGCTAAGAAATAAGGTGTGAATTGCGTGTTATTTGAAAATGTGTTTAGCTGAGCTTTAAGCATTGGGTTTATGCTTAGATTCCAGTCTTTAGTAATAGAAAGGGTTACATCTAAACCTATATTACCACTAAAATTAACAGACTTTAAATTGTTGGTTTTTCCTATTTGTGACTCTTCAACAATATTCGATTTTAAATTAACTTGATTTTTGTTTAAAAACAAAGAGCTAAATCCTCCAACAATATGCGTGTTTATTTTTTTTGATGAAAATATCTTATAGCTTAACTCAACAGGAATCTCTATGTATCCAATTATTTGCTCAAGGCTGGCATTATCATCTACTATAGAGCCAGAAGGCCCTATTGGCTCTACTAACTCTCCTGCTGTCCCTGATCCAGTATAATAAAACTCAGCATCGTTATCAAACGAAATATTTGACAAATTATTAGACACAATAGTATTTGTATATAAATTAACATCTGTGTTGAAGTTTAACTTTTGTGAATGAACACCTGTTTGAATTGCTAACTTTTCATTTATCGAATGTTTAATTTTTACACCATAAGCAACTGAACTTTGACCAGAAACATTAGAGGAGAACATATCACTCACAGGGGATGACTCATTTGATAGAGAATTTGACTTAGTATAGGCCAACGATGGTTGAATTGCCCATTTTTTATTTACAGGCTCTTTTTTTTCGATATTTTCTTTTTCTAAGAAACTGATTAATGAAGTTTTAGATAAAGGCTTTTTTTCATTACCAATTATTTTACTAGATAAGAATTCTGTTGTTTTAAATTGATGTATGGTTCTCTTAATTAACTTTTTAGGAGAAGTAGAACTGATGCTTTCTTGATTAAAAAACTGTGCTATTTTTTTTGTAGTAATTGTTTCTTTTTTGGAAGATGCAATGTAATTTTTCTCTTTTTTTAACTCCTTGTGAACTACAACCTCTACCTTATTATTTGTATTCTCATTCTTATCTTCTGATTCTGAAGAATCTGTAACTATAGGAAATGTAATATTTGGAACGTTATCATTATTACCTTCCTTTGGGTTTATGAATAGCAAACCAACAATTAAAATTACTGCGGCACTAGACCACCAAAAAAAAGGAATAATCCGTTTTTTTTTCTTGTGGGTTAATCTGTGCTCTATCTGTTGCCAAACATCAGGGCTAGGGGAAGCTTCAAAATCTCTAAGACCTTCTTGAAACAATCGATCTATGTCTTTTTGATTCATCATTTATGCTTTTTCTTGTTTTTTTTGGTGATTCATTATTTTCTCTTTCAAAATCGTTCTTGCTCTCGAAAGATTTGATTTTGATGTTCCTTCGGATATAGATAACATTTCGGCTATTTCTTTATGTGAATAATTATCTAACACGTATAGATTAAAAACTAATCGATATCGATCTGGTAGTTGCTGAATTAAAATTAGCAGCATATCCAAATCTACCCTTGTAATATCATAAGGAAATGTTGTTTCCTCTTTTTCTTCTTGAAAAACTCGTTTACTTTTAATTAATTGTAAAGGACTTTTTTCTCTATATTTTTGTAATGCCGTGTTAATAGTAATTCGCTTTAACCAACCTTCAAAAGAACCGTCCTTTCTAAACTGATGAATTTTATCAAAAATGATAATAAAACTATCTTGTAAAATATCTTCTGCATCTTGTTTGTTACTAGAATATTTTAAGCATAATGCAAATAGTTTACTCGAATACAACTGGTAAACTTCTGATTGTGCTTCTATATCGTTTTGACAGCACTTTTGTATGAGTTTATTTAGATTAATTTTTTAAAACTTTTAAATATCTATTCATCACGGGTTATCAGTTTTTAAAATTAAACTTTTATTAAATTACTTCATAACCAGTTTTTTAAAAACTAGTTTTTTACATCAAAAAAACCTTTAGGTTGTATTATTGTATAATGAAAGATGTAAAAAAAGAAAAAGGTTGCGTGATTAAATAAATCAATCCTACTTTTGTTTTTATGAAAAACACTGTTTTTTCTATTTCAAACGAAGAAGATTTTTTAAATGCTTCTTTAACTGTTTTTCAGCATCAGTTTAAAAATAATGCTGTTTATCGTTCTTTTTGTGATTTACTAAATGTGCATTCGTCCGACGTCAAAGAGATACACGAGATTCCTTTTTTGCCAATTCAATTTTTTAAATCACATTGTGTCATTTCGTCAGGAGATGATATTAAGCAAGTTTTTACAAGTTCAGGAACAACAGGAAGCACAACTAGCAAACATTACGTGATAGATAATTCTTGGTATGAAAAAAGCTACTTAAAAGGATTTGAGTTCTTTTATGGAGATATTAAAAACTACACAGTTTTAGCTCTTTTACCAAATTACCTAGAAAGAGAAGGATCTTCACTAATATATATGATTGATGATTTAATTAAGAAATCAGAAAAGCCAAAAAGCGGTTTCTACCTTCATAATATAGATGAGCTTGCTTCTATAATAAATGAGTTGAATGCTAGAAAGGAACAAGTGCTGCTAATAGGAGTAACGTTTGCCTTACTAGATTTAATAGAGAAGCATACATTTTCTTTAAACAACACAATAATTATGGAAACAGGCGGAATGAAAGGAAGAAGAAAAGAATTAACACGCGAAGAATTACACATTATTTTAAAACAAGGATTTGGAGTAAATTCCATTCATTCAGAATATGGAATGACCGAGCTTTTAAGCCAAGCATATGCTAAAAAAGATGGTGTTTTTGAATGTCCTCCATGGATGAAAGTTCTTTCTAGAGATACAGAAGATCCACTTACTATTTTAGAAAATTCAAAAACAGGCGGATTAAATATTATTGATTTAGCCAATTATAATTCGTGTTCTTTTATTGCTACACAAGATATGGGGAAGGTGTATAGCGATGGATCTTTTGAAGTTTTAGGACGGTTTGATCATTCAGATATAAGAGGTTGTAACTTGATGGTTTTGTAATGCGCTTTCAATTTAATCGACTACGCCCTTATATTAAAACTAAAAACATGAAGCATTTTTTAATCACGATCTTGTTTATAAGCTCTTTAGCTGCATATGCACAGAAAAACACGTATCACAAAAAAGGAATTGCAGTAGAAGGATATGATGTAGTAGCTTATTTTAATGGTAAAGCGAGGCAAGGAAACAAAGATTTTTTTCTAAGTCATTCAGGAGTTACATACTATTTTACAAATCAAAACAATAAAAAAGCGTTTCAGGAAAAACCAGAAAAATATCTTCCTCAATATGGAGGTTTTTGTGCGTACGCAATGGGAGTAAACGGAAAGAAAGTTTCAATTAACCCAGAAACATTTGAAGTTCGAGAAGGCAAACTCTATTTGTTTTATAATAAAAGAAAAACCAATACATTAGAGCTCTGGAGAAAAGGAGACGCGGAAAAACTAAAGCAAAAGGCAGATAAAAATTGGAAGAAAATTTCTACGAATTAATCTACTTTCAATAAAAAGTAATTCTTTTTTCCTCTTTGTAACAACACATATTTGTTAGCAATCAAATCAGAAAAGGTAATTGTATACTCTTCTTTTACCTTTTCTTTGTTAACAGATATTGCGTTTTCCTTTAAAGCTCTTCTGGCTTCGCTATTTGATTTTAAGAAATTGGTTTTGCCAGCTAATGCATCAATCATATCTAAACCACTTTCTAGATCCGTTTTTGTGATGGAAGCTTGAGGAACTCCGTCAAATACATCTAAAAAAGTTTTTTCATCTAATGATTTTAAATCTTCAGCAGTAGATTTTCCGAATAAAATATTTGAAGCTTTAATTGCATTTTCGTAGGCTTCTTGCCCATGTGCCATTACAGTTACTTCTTCTCCTATTTTTTTCTGCAGCAAGCGTAAATGAGGAGCTTCTTTGTGTTCAGTAATTAATTTTTCAATAACTTCTTTATCTAAAAAAGTAAAAATCTTGATATATTTTTCAGCGTCTTCATCTGAAGAATTTAACCAGTATTGATAAAATTTATAAGGAGATGTTCTACTGGTATCTAACCAAATATTACCCCCTTCTGATTTTCCAAATTTAGAACCATCCGATTTTGTTACTAAAGGAACAGTAATGGCATAGGCTTTTCCTTGCATTTTTCTACGAATAAGCTCTGTTCCTGTTGTGATATTTCCCCATTGATCAGAACCACCCATTTGTAATTTACAGTCCATTTCCTTGTATAAATGGTAAAAATCATATCCTTGAAATAGTTGATACGTAAACTCTGTAAAACTCATTCCTTCTTTAGAATCTGATCCCAATCGTTTTTTCACAGAATCTTTTGCCATCATGTAGTTTACTGTAATGTGTTTTCCAGTATCTCTTACAAAGTCGATTAAAGAAATGTCTTTCATCCAATCAAAATTGTTCACTAAAACGGCAGAGTTTTCTTTACTTTCAAAATCTAAGAATCGAGTAAGCTGTGCTTTAATTCCTTTTATGTTTTTTTGTAGCTCTTCTTCATCTAGTAAGTTCCGCTCTTTCGATTTACCCGACGGATCACCAATCATTCCAGTAGCACCACCAACCAAAGCAATAGGCTTATGACCAGCTTTTTGAAAGTGTTTTAGAATTAATATAGGAACCAAACTACCAATGTGTAGTGAATCTGCTGTGGGATCAAAACCAATATATCCAGCTGTTTTATTGTCTAGTAAAAATGTTTCTGTCTCCGGCATCATATCGTGCAATAGCCCTCTCCATCTTAATTCTTCAACAAAGTTTGTCATGGTTCAATTTTATAAGCAGCAAAGATACATTTCTACTGTAAAAAAACTAAATTCGTGATATGATTTTAGTTACTGGAGGCACAGGATTGGTTGGCTCTCATTTGTTATTTCAGCTTGCACAAAAATATTCGTCAGTTAGGGCAATTTATAGAGAGAAAGAATCTTTAAAAAAAGTGCAAAAAATATTCTCTTATTATGCGCCTAATTCAGAGGAGTTATATCAGAAAATAGAGTGGATAAAGGCAGACATTGTTGATGTTCCTTCGCTCACTGTTGCTTTTCAAGGAATAACTCATGTATATCATGCAGCAGCTCTTATTTCTTTTAACCCTAGAGATTATAAGAAAATGAGAAAAATCAACATAGAAGGTACAGCCAATATTGTAAACTTATCAATAGAGCAAGCAGTAAAAAAGCTGTGTTACGTAAGTTCTATAGCTGCTATTGGAGATGATCCTCTTAAAGAAACAATTACTGAAGAAAATGAATGGAACGAAAACGAAAACAATCATGTATATGCCATTACAAAATATGGAGCAGAGTTAGAGATATGGCGAGGTGTTCAAGAAGGAGTTGATGCTGTTGTTGTTAATCCAGGAGTCATTTTAGGTCCAGGATTTTGGAATACGGGTTCAGGAAAGTTGTTTAGTCAAGTAGCAAATGGTTTTTCTTTTTTTACTGAAGGATCAAGTGGCTTTGCAGGTGTTAATGACGTAGTAGAAGCGATGCAGAAACTAATGGAAGGAAATCAAAAAAATGAACGATATATTCTTGTGTCAGAAAACAAAACGTACAAAGAGATTTTAACAACAATTGCCAATATATTAAAAGTGAAACCTCCTAATAAAAAGGTAACTGCTTGGCAAACTGAAATTTACTGGAGATGGGAGTGGTTTCGCTCACTTTTAACAAGATCAGTTCCTTTGGTAACTAAATACACGGCTAAATCGATGCATACAATTTCTATTTATGATAACAGTAAAATAAAAAGAGTTATCGATTTTGAGTTTTCACCTATAGAAAATGTGATTACTGAGGTTGCTTCTCTTTATCCAAAACAGGATTAAAATCTGTCTTTTTTAATTCTAATAATGATATAGAGTCTGTTTCTTTATTTTTTTGAACGTATAAGCCTCTTTTTGCTTTTAAATTATCATGCACTTGCTGTAGCATCTCATTATACTCTTCAATATTTGTAGTATAATAAAAGTTGCTTTTTTGAAAACGGGTACTATCAATTTTATACTTTTCGTAAACCAAATAACTATATTCGATGTTTTTTTGCAAAAACTTATTTTTAATACTTCTAGTAGAAGAAGCAATGAAAAGATCTTCCAGTAGCATTACCATAGTATCTTTAGGTATTAGATCTTTCGGTTTCTTGTATATTGTATTGCTTGTGCATGAGACAAAAATTAAAAGAACTAACAATAAAAAATAGAGCTTTTTCATCGATTAAAAGAGATTCGCTGTCCTTTTACGTTTTTATTAAAATTGCCATTATCAAATGCTAAACTTCCATTTACAAAAGTTTGTGAAATAGTAGAAGAGAACGTGTAATCCTCAAAAGGAGACCAACCACACTTGTATAATAACGATTCTTTAGTTACTGTTTGAGAGAGATTTGGATTAACAATCACAATATCAGCAAAGTAACCTTTTCTTAAAAAGCCTCGATCTTTAATTTGAAATAATTTAGCCGGATTATGACAAGCCTTTTCTACCAATTTTTCGATGGAAAACGTTTTATCTTTTACTTTTTCTAGCAAAGCTAGTAGAGCGTGTTGAACAAGTGGTCCACCACTAGGCGCAGTCATATAAGGATTTGACTTTTCAGCCAATGTATGTGGAGCATGATCTGTGGCAAGGACATCAATTCTGTCATCTAACAAGGCTTTCCATAAACCGTCCCTATCTTTTGCAGTTTTTACAGCTGGATTCCACTTAATATGACTTCCCTTGGTTTTATAATCTTCATCAGAAAACCATAAGTGATGAATACAAACCTCTGCCGTAATTTTTTTCTCTTCTAGAGGAATATCGTTTCTAAACAATTCTGTCTCTTTTGCAGTGGAAAGATGAAAAACATGAAGTCTTGCTCCTGTTTTTTTTGCCAATTCTATTGCTTTAGATGATGATAAGTAGCAGGCTTCTTCACTACGAATAACAGGGTGTAATTCCATAGGAATATCATCTCCGTATTGATCTTTATAGATTTTTGTATTTTTCCTGATAGTATTTTCATCTTCACAGTGTACAGAAATTATTAAATCAGTAGAAGAAAATATTTTTTCTAAAACGGCCTCGTCGTCAACTAGCATGTTTCCAGTAGAAGAGCCTAAAAACAACTTGATTCCTGCTACGGTTTTAGGATCTGTTTTTAACAATTCTTCAAGATTGTCATTTGTTCCGCCAAACATAAAAGAATAATTGGCGTAAGAGGTTTTTTCTGCAATATCAAATTTATCTTGAAGAAGCTTTTGTGTGGTAGCATTCGGAATTGTATTAGGCATTTCTATAAAAGTGGTAATTCCTCCTGCAACGGCAGCTTTGCTTTCAGTTGCTATAGTGGCTTTGTGTGTTAAACCAGGCTCTCTAAAATGAACCTGATCGTCTATTAAACCAGGAATCACATAGCAACCAGTTGCATTAATTTCTTTTGCACTTACGTGTTGTATGTTTTCGCCAATTTTCTCAATTCTTTCATTAATAATTAACACGTCACCAACAAATGATTTTCCCTCGTTAACTATAGTTCCGTTTTTAATTAAATAAGCACTCATTTTAATCCTCTCAATCGCATTTTAATTACACCAAATAACGCTTCATAAACAATAGATCCACTCATTTTAGATTCTCCCACGGTTCTATCTGTAAAAATAACAGACACTTCTTTAATTTTAAAATTATGTTTCCAGGCTTTAAATTTCATTTCTATTTGAAAGGCATATCCCACAAATCGAATTTTATCTAGATTGATTGTTTCTAATACATTTCGTTTGTAACAAACAAAACCAGCAGTTGTGTCATAAACAGGAATTCCTGTAACAAAACGAACATATTTTGAAGCAAAGTAAGAGAGTAAAACACGTCTCATGGGCCAATTAACAACATTTACTCCTTGTGAATACCGAGAGCCAACGGACACATCAGCGCCTTCTTTATAACAAGCATTGTACAACCGCACTAAATCATTAGGGTTGTGACTAAAATCAGCATCCATTTCAATAATATACTTATAGTCTTTTGCCAAA
The DNA here is from genome assembly GCA_030428865.1 of Bacteroidia bacterium. Classification (GTDB taxonomy): domain Bacteria; phylum Bacteroidota; class Bacteroidia; order Flavobacteriales; family Flavobacteriaceae; genus Polaribacter. Next base: position 205,765 of record JAUIEK010000001.1, read on the forward strand.
GCCCATTTAAAGCCGTGTATATACGCTGTTCCTAAACCTGTTTTTCCAGTTCTCTTTTCTAGAAAAAGTTGACCAGGATAATTAACCATAAGCTCTTCAACAATGTCCGCTGTTTTGTCAGGAGAGTTGTCATCAACAACCAATACGTGAAACAATTTTTGTTGACTAAAAACGGCTTCTAGAATGGGCTTGATATTTTCCTTTTCATTATAGGTTGGAATAATTACCAGAGCGTCTGACATGCGTATAACTCAAAAATAGAAAGCAAAGATAAATGATTTTATTGCTAAATTTGTGTTAATCTAAAATTCCAACTTTCTTTCTATGCAAGCAATTGAAAGACCGGTTATGATGCCAGATTGGATGGCGATATTGATTTTTTCTTCATTGTTTTTTTTGGTAGCACTCAAAATACTTGATACTAAAAGATTTTATGGAAGCATAACCTCTCTTATTAACCTAGGAGGAGTTATGGAAGCAGAAATACAAGAAAAGAAATCGTTTTTTAGTTTATATGATTTCTGTTTTACGGTATTCTCTGTTATTAATATAACGCTTGTTCTTTACTTGATTAATCAAAAATATCAAGTTAGTACAGAAATATTTTATATTGACTTATCATATATGGTTTTAGGTTATTTATTTGGGCGATTCTTGTTAGAATATTCTTTGGTTCAGGTCTTTAAGTTAACAACAGAATTAAAACCTTTTCTTATTGCTAAAAAAAATTACTTGTATGCTATTTCAGTTGCTTTTTGGGCTTTATCGGTAATTTATTTGTATGGAAATCAGTCTGTTTTGTCATTATTAATATTAACTTTTTTACTGTTTATAACAAGGTGGATTTTACTTTTGAACACTAACAAAAAGCTGATTGTAAGTAAGTTGTTTTATTTTATTTTGTACCTTTGCGCCTTTGAAATAGCTCCGCTATTGATTATTTACAAACTAATCACTCAATAAAGGCTAGTCTATGAAAGTGAAAACGATATTGGTTTCTCAACCTGCTCCTAAGACAGAGACTTCTCCTTATCACGAACTTGCAGAAAAACAGAAAGTAAAAATAGATTTTCGTTCTTTTATCCACGTAGAAGGAGTTAGCTCTAGGGACGTGAGAACTCAAAAAATAGATTTATCAAAATTTACGGCAATTATCTTAACCAGTAGAAATGCGGTAGATCATTTTTTTAGAATTGCAGAAGAGATGCGATTTAAGGTGCCAGACACCATGAAGTATTTTTGTCAGTCTGAAGCAGTAGCTTATTATTTACAGAAATATGTTGTTTACAGAAAGCGAAAGATTTATGTTGGAAATAGAACTTTTCCAGAACTTTCTAAGTTGATTAAGAAGCACAAAGGAGAAACATTTTTACTTCCATCGTCAGATAAATTAAAACCACTAATTCCAGAAGAATTAGATAAGCTAGAGCTTAATTGGACTCGTGCTGTCTTGTATAAAACAGTAGTTAGCGATTTATCGGATTTAGAAAATGTTTTCTACGATGTTTTAGTGTTTTTTAGCCCTTCAGGAATTGACTCACTATTTAAAAACTTTCCAGAGTTTAAACAAAACAATACTAGAATTGCTGCTTTTGGTAATACAACCATTAAAGCGGTAGAAGATGCTGGACTTACCGTTAACATTGCGGCTCCTAAGCCAGAAACACCTTCCATGACAATGGCACTAGAGAAATATATTAAAGAAGTTAACAATAAAAAATAGAAAAAAACTGAACGGAAACGTTCAGTTTTTTTATGCAAATAGTGTAGCAAATACCTCCTCTATTTTACCAACAAGAACTAGCTTTATAGAAATATTTTTGAGTGATATTTTATTGTATTTTGAAGCTACAAGTGTTTGATAACCTAATTTTTCTGCTTCCATAATTCGCTGATCAATTTTTGATACAGGGCGAATTTCTCCAGCCAAACCTACCTCTGCAGCAAAACACACTTTAGGTGAAATAGCAATGTCTTGATTAGAAGATAATATAGCGGCAACCACAGCTAAATCAATAGCAGGGTCATCTACTTGTATTCCGCCAGTAATGTTTAAAAAAACATCTTTGGCTCCTAACTTAAAACCTGCACGCTTTTCTAAAACAGCCAAAATCATATGGAGTCTTTTTAAATTGTAACCCGTTGTTGTTCTTTGTGGTGTTCCGTATACAGCAGAGCTCACGAGAGCTTGCACTTCAATCATTAAAGGTCTTATGCCCTCTAAAGTAGACGCGATGGCCGTTCCGCTTAAATCAGCATCTTTTTCTGAAATTAAAATCTCAGACGGATTTGTAACTTCTCTCAATCCATCAGAAAGCATTTCGTAAATTCCCAACTCAGATGTAGAGCCGAATCTATTTTTATGAGCTCTTAAAATTCTATATGTATGATTTCTATCTCCCTCAAATTGCAAAACAACATCTACCATATGTTCCAAAATTTTAGGACCAGCAATATTTCCTTCTTTGTTAATGTGTCCAATTAACAAAACGGGTGTTGCAGTTTCTTTTGCAAATTTTATAAGTTCAGCGGTTGTCTCCCTAATTTGCGATATGCTTCCAGGAGAAGAATCAATTGAATTTGTATGAAGAGTTTGAATAGAATCGATAACAAGAATATCGGGGTTGTTCTCTTCAATATTTCTAAAGATGTTTTGCGTATTTGTTTCAGTAAGAACTAAACAACTTTGATTGTTAGAGTCGATTCGTTCGGCTCTCATTTTAATCTGAGAAGCACTCTCTTCACCTGACACATACAAGACATTTTGAGAGATTTTTAAAGCTATTTGTAATAAAAGGGTAGATTTTCCTATACCAGGTTCTCCTCCCAGCAACACAACAGAACCTTTTACTAAACCTCCTCCAAGAACGGTATTGAGTTCTTTATTTTTAGTAACAATTCGTTCTTCAGGATTTAGTTCAATATCTGCTACCTTAATTGGTTTAGCTGATATTTTTTGATTATTTGAGCTTGGCTTCCAATCTCTTTTCTCTTCTTTTTGAATGATTTCTTCTACAATGGTATTCCATTCACCACAAGTAGCACATTTTCCTTTCCACTGTGTATGTTGCGCGCCACAGTTTTGACAAAAAAAAGCAGTTTTTGTTTTAGACATTAGAGGAGTTTAAAAAGTAAAGATATTTACTTTTCTTTATTGTAGATGGGTAAGAATAAAAAAGAAAGTCCACCAAAGATGATAATCATAGCTGTTTGAGCCGTCCACATTATCCAACCAAAAGCATTGGCAGGTTCTTCTGGAATAGAAAATAATGCAAAAGCACCAGCAACAGCAATAGGATACAAACCAATACCTCCATTAGTTGCTGCAATGCTGAAGCCACCAGCAATAAACCCAATTAAAACAGCGCCAAAAGGAACCTCAAGTCCATTAATTGCGGGAATAGTGGCCCAAAACATGAGTACGTACATAAGCCAAATGAATATTGTATGGAAAATAAAAGCCCACTTTTTTTTCATCTTAAAAATACTAGTCACGCCCTCTACAAGGCCTAAGACAAATGTTTTGATTTTTAACGCAATACCTGATTTTGCTCGCTTTACATAGCGCGTAAACAGAAAAAAAGCAATAACAATCAATAAAACTAAGATGATGATTTTAATAGGATCAAAATTTTCATCTAATAGCTTAAGAATGTAATCAAACTGAACGAAAAGAGTAATAACAATGATGAGTAACATCATCAGTAAATCAGCAATTCTCTCTGCTACGATGGTTCCAAAGCCTTTCTCAAAAGGAACATTTTCATAGTTTGTTAAAACAGCAGCTCTAGAAACCTCTCCTGCTCTAGGAATAGCGTAATTTACCAAGTAGGCAACTAAGACAGCCATAGTGCTATTAACAAACTTAGGTTTATAGCCTAAAGGTTCTAACATGAATTTCCATCGATAGGCACGCGATAAATGACTTAAAACACCAAAAAATAATCCAAGAGCAATCCACCAATAGTTTGCATTTTTAAAATATTGCAACAATGTTTGAATAGATATTTTGGATAGCGAATACCAAACTAAAAAAACTCCCAAGACTAAAGGAAGAGTTATTTTAAGTATTTTTTTGATGGAAAATCTCAAATTTATGAAAGGCGATTGGTTTCTTCGTTAGGGAATACAAGGGCAGGTTTAAATGTTTTTGCTTTTTCTATATCCATAAAAGCATAAGTAATAAGAATCAAAACATCTCCAACAGCCACACGCCTGGCGGCAGCTCCATTAAGAGTAATTTCACCTGTTCCTCTAGACCCAGGAATTACATAAGTTTCCAGCCTCTCACCATTGTTATTATTAACAATTTGAATTTTCTCTCCCTCAATAATGTTTGCAGCATCCATAAGGTCTTCATCAATGGTAATACTGCCAATATAATTTAAGTCAGCTCCTGTTACCTTAACACGGTGGATTTTAGATTTTACTACTTGTATTAACATGCTGCAAAATTACTACTTTTTTAGATTGTAACTATCTAAAAATAAACTTAAATCTGGCTGTGTAAAGAAAGGTTATCTATCAGCCTTACAGTATTACAATATGCTGCAATAAAAGCTCTAGGTTTATTGCTTTCTTTCTTGTTTGCTATAGGGTTTAATGTTTCTTCATCTGCAATGGTAAAATACTCAAGTTTTAGAAGAGGATGATTTTTAAACTGTTCTTTTACCCAGTTATTAAGCTCTAGAATAGTTTTTTTAGGATAATTAATTTTAGCTTGATTAAGTATTGTGTAGATAAATCCTGCTTCTTGCTTTTCTTCTGGACTTAACCTTTGGTTTCGGGAACTCATAGCAAGTCCGTTAGACTCTCTGTATATAGGACAGCCTACAATATTTACTTGTAAACCTTCGAGCTTTACCAGTTTCTTAATAACTTGAAGTTGTTGAAAATCTTTTTCACCAAAATAAGCGTGGGTTGGTTTTACAATCTCGAAAAGAAGCTTAACAACCGTTCCAACACCGTCAAAATGACCTTTTCGAAAAGAACCTTCCATTTGTTTTTCTAAACCTTCAAAATCAAAGTGTTTTGAAGAAATATCAGAATTATACATTTCTGTCACTTCTGGAACGAATACAACATCACAATTACTTTTTTGTAATAAAGCCAAATCACTTTCTAATGTTTTAGGATACTTTGATAAATCTTCCTGATTATCAAATTGTGTTGGATTCACAAAGATACTTACAACAGTAACTGCATTATGTTTTTTAGACTCTTCTACTAATGATAGGTGCCCATTGTGAAGTGCGCCCATTGTAGGTGCAAATCCAACAGGTAAGTTTTTATCATGATAAGAGCTTAGATAAGACTTCAGTGCTTCTTTTTCTTTGAAAACGTGCATACTATATAAGGCTTGAAACCCTGCAAACTTAGTATTTTAACATGGATTTATCATAAATATTTGTAATTTTGCACTTCTTATCCAAATAAAGAGTTAGACTTAATGAAAGACAAGAGAGTGTTGTATGTTTCGTCGGAAGTAATTCCTTATCTACCGGAAACAGAAATATCATCTACAGCGTTTAATGTTGCAAAAAATGCACATTCAAAAGGAGTTCAAACAAGGATATTTATGCCTCGATATGGTGTTATAAATGAAAGAAGGCATCAGTTACACGAAGTAATTCGACTTTCGGGAATGAATTTGATAATCAATGATATGGATATGCCTTTGATTATTAAAGTGGCTTCAATACCGAAAGAAAGAATGCAGGTATACTTTATAGATAACGAAGAGTACTTTAAAAGAAAAGCTATTTTTACTGATGAGGATGATCAACTCTTTTCTGATAATGATGAACGAGCTATTTTCTTTGCAAAAGGCGTTGTAGAAACAGTAAAAAAACTGAATTGGGCTCCAGATATTATTCATGTTCACGGCTGGATGGCATCGTTGTTACCCTTATATTTAAAGAAATATTATAGTGAAGAACCGCTTTTTTCAGATAGTAAGATAGTAACTTCTGTCTATGAAAAAGATTTTGAAGGAACACTAAATAAAGAATTAGCCAATAAGATTCAGTTTGATAAAATAGGAGCAGGTGATACAAATACGTTAAAAAAACCAGATTTTGAAGCTCTCATGAAAGTTGCTGTTGAAAACTCAGATGCTGTAATGTACGGAAGTGAGTCAGTAGCTAAGAACATTACTGGTTTTGTTAACGAGAAGAAACTTCCTGCTTTAGAATATAACTCAGATGGTACTCCAGAGCACTATTTAAATTTTTACAAAAGCCTAATTGATCAGAACTCATAAAAATAGATATGAAAAAAACACTTTTACGTAGAGGAATTTCAATGCTGGCTATTGCTTTGTTCCTGTCTTTAATAGCTTCTTGTGAAAAAGATTTTACTGATATAGGCTCTGAAATTATTGACAATTCAAAATTCTCGACGAGTGATATAACTTTTGAAGTCGAAGTAACAGGTCAAGACATAGAGACAGTAAGAGCAGACAATATTCAATTAGGGGTATTAGGTCAATATCTACTTGGAGTTTACAATAATGAAAATTATGAAAAGATTGAAGCATCTATCGTTAGTCAAATTGGTATAACCACTTCTTTAGAAGTTGCAGATTTGGAAGATTATACAAATGTTACAGAGGTAGTTACACAAATTGACACGATTTTTCTTAAGCTGCCTTATCAAGCAACAGCTTCTTCAGACGGAACACTAGAAATTGACTCTGTTATTGGAAATCCAGAAGTTGCATTTAATCTTAATGTGTACAGAATTAGCACTTTCTTAAACAGGTTAAACCCTAGTAACCCTGCTCAAAATAATTCATATCAGTCGAATTATGATTATAATGAAGTTCCGGGAGAACTTAACGCTCAATCAGATTTTGAGTTCAAGCCCAATAAAAATGATACTGCAATTGTTATTAAAAGAAAGGCAAATGGAGTTGTTTATGATAAAGACACGGTAAAATATACAGCGAATAGTAGTTCAACTGTACCAATCCCTTTTGCAAGAATTCCGCTTAAAGAAGACCTTATGAAAAGTATACTTTTGGATGAATATCAAGGGCCGAATTTTTCTAGTCAAGATGCTTTTAATGAGTATTTTAGAGGAATTCTTCTTGAAGCATCAGGAGATGATGGTTCTCTTATTTCTTTTGATTTTAGTAATTCAAATACTTTGCTCAGTCCAAGTATTGAAGTGTATTATACAAATATAATTTCTCATGACGCTGGAATAGATACTGTTAAGGTAAATCACTCTTTCCCTTTATCTGGAATTAGAAATAGTATTTATAATATGACTCCTCGAGTAGCTTCTTCAGTCAACAACTTCCCAATTCAGGGAACAGCAGGTTCTAGAGGATTGATTCAACTTTTCGGACCAGATAATAACGGAAATAATATTCCAGATGAAATAGAAGAATTAAGAACTAGAGATTGGTTAATTAATGATGCGTCGCTAACTTTTTATGTAGATCAAGACGCTTCAAGAAATGACAGTGTGCCGTATCGTTTGTTCTTATATAAGGAAGGAGAGATTAATTCGACTACAGTTTCTTCACAAATTGATGATGCTTTTCTCCCTAACAATAACAATGGAAGATCATCTTTAGGCGGTTATCTAGAGCAGGTAGATGATGAGCCAGATAAGTATACATTTAACATTACTCGCTATGTGTCAAGACTCTTAAGAGGAGAAACAAATTACGCTCCGCCTTTGGTTTTAAAAGTATATAACCCTACAGACACTCCAACTACTTCTATAGACACAATAGTAGATACATACAACTGGAATCCTAAGGGAGTAATACTTTTAAACAATTTATTGCAGAATGGAGGTAGAAGACCTCAGTTAAAGATTTCCTATTCAGAAAAACTAACGGATTAAGAACGTTTAAAGTAGAAATTTTATGTGTGGAATTACAGGATACATAGGTCATAGAGAGGCATATCCAATTGTTATTAATGGATTAAAAAGACTTGAATATAGAGGCTATGACAGTGCGGGAGTGATGTTGTTTGATGGACAAGAAATGCACTTATCCAAAACCAAAGGAAAAGTAGCTGATTTAGAATCAATAATAAGTAAATCGCCAGACAAAAAACTAGGTAGTATAGGAATTGGTCACACTAGATGGGCAACGCATGGCGTACCAAATGATGTTAACTCTCACCCTCATTTCTCACAATCAGGAGATTTGGTAATTGTTCACAATGGTATTATCGAAAATTATGATACCCTAAAAAAAGAGCTGATCAAAAGAGGCTATTCTTTTAAAAGTGATACTGATACAGAAGTTTTAGTAAACTTAATAGAAGAAGTTAAAAAAGAAGAAAACTGCAAGCTAGGAAAAGCTGTTCAACTTGCTTTAACACAAGTTGTAGGAGCATATGCAATAGCTGTTTTTGACAAAACAAAGCCCAATGAAATTGTGGTAGCCAGATTGGGAAGTCCCATAGCAATCGGTATTGGAAAAGATTTTGAAGAATTTTTTGTAGCTTCAGATGCCTCTCCGTTTATAGAGTTTACAAAAGATGCGATCTATTTAGAAGATGAAGAGATGGCTATTATAAAACTTGAACGAGGTGTAAAAGTTAGAAAAATAAAAGACGATTCATTAGTTGATGCAAAAATTCAAGAGCTTCAACTTAGTTTAGAGCAGATTGAAAAAGGAGGTTACGACCATTTTATGCTCAAAGAAATTTATGAGCAACCCAAGGCAATCATAGATACATACAGAGGGAGAATGTTGGCTGATGAAGGAATTATCAAAATGGCAGGAATAGATGATCATATTGAGAAATTTCTAAATGCAGACCGAATTATTATTGTTGCTTGTGGAACTTCTTGGCATGCGGGATTAGTAGGAGAGTATCTTTTTGAAGATATGGCACGTGTTCCTGTAGAGGTAGAGTACGCTTCAGAGTTTCGTTACAGAAATCCAATTATTACATCAAAAGATGTTGTAATAGCAATATCTCAGTCTGGAGAAACGGCTGATACGTTAGCAGCAATTAAATTGGCCAAATCAAAAGGAGCATTTGTTTTTGGTGTTTGTAATGTAGTGGGATCTTCTATTGCAAGAGAGACACACGCTGGAGCTTATACTCATGCAGGTCCTGAAATTGGTGTCGCATCTACAAAAGCGTTTACTACTCAAATTACTATTTTGTCGTTAATAGCTTTAAAGTTGGCGAAAAAACGAGGAACATTGTCTCAAACTGCCTTTCACATGTATCTTCAAGAGTTGCAGTTAATTCCGAATAAAGTTGAAAGACTACTTCAAATTGATGACCATGTTAAAGAGATTGCTAAAGTTTATAAAGACGCGACTAATTGTTTGTATTTAGGAAGAGGGTTTAATTTTCCTGTAGCATTAGAAGGTGCCTTAAAACTGAAAGAGATTTCATATATTCATGCAGAAGGTTATCCTGCTGCAGAAATGAAGCATGGACCCATTGCTTTGATTGATGAAAACATGCCAGTTTTTGTTATTGCAACAAACAAAGGACATTATGAGAAAATTGTTAGTAATGTTCAGGAAATTAAATCAAGAAATGGTAAAATTATTGCCATTGTTACAGAAGGAGATATAGTAGTGAAAGAAATAGCAGATCATGTAATTGAGATTCCAGATACAGAAGAAGCATTAACGCCTTTGTTAACTACAGTTCCGCTTCAATTATTGTCGTATCACATTGCTGTTATGTTGGGTAAAAATGTTGATCAGCCTAGAAATCTAGCTAAATCAGTAACAGTAGAGTAAACCTAATTTAGCCCTTGTCATGAACTTTTGTAGGGATATTATTGTTCCATAAGGTTAAGATGTCTGTCGCTACACTGGCTCCACTTCCGGCAGCAATGGAAAACTGACTTCTCCATCCTGCTATAGTTCCGCAAACATATAATCCTTTTTGAACTAAGTGGTTTTCGTTTTTCAACTGAATACGATCTTTATCTGGATTCGCTTTCTCATGAGGAATAAGAAATTCTTCTAATCCATTTATGGAAAAAGGCTTTGCATAATTTAAGGCTATAACAACAATTTTGGTTTGATATTCTTTTTTATTTGTTTGTATAAGGTAAAAATCTTCAATTTTTTGAATAGAAAAAACTTTTTCTTTTTCTATTAAAGAAACTTCTGGGTATAAATTTTTTAGTTGATTTCTTCCTTTTTCAAGAATTTCAGCGCCTAATGTTTTTGGGTCAATTCCTAACACATTGTTAAACAAAGCACTTTGTAAATGAGATGAGTTTTGATGCAAGATGATTCCTGCTTTTTTATCTTTTGCATAAGGTTTTTTAAGTGCAGAACCAATTACAAGAGCACACTGCATACCAGAAACTCCTCCTCCAATAATTAAAACATCATACATGTTTAGAGCAAAAACTTAATATTGGTTGTAAATAACTTAACAGCGATAGCCAGAAGCACTACGCCAAAAACTTTTCGAATAATATTAATTCCGTTAGAACCTATAATTCGTTCAATTCTGGCAGACGTTTTTAGTACGATAAAAATTAGGATTACATTTAATATGATTGCTACAATAATATTTTGCATTTCAAACTCAGCCCGTAAAGACAAAAGAGTTGTTAAGCTACCAGGACCTGCAATTAAAGGAAAAGCAAGAGGAAATACAGTTGCCGTTACAGAATTATTTGCTTCTTCTTTGTATAAGGTAATACCAAGAATCATTTCAAGAGCAATAAAAAATAAAATTAAAGAACCGGCTACAGCAAAAGAATTTACATCTATTCCAATAAGTTTTAAAATACTCTGACCTAAAAACAAAAAAACAATCATAATAGCACCTGCAATTAACGATGCTTTTTCAGATTGAATATGGCCTGCTTTTTTCCTTAAATCGATTACAATAGGAATGTTACCTATAATATCAATAACAGCAAACAAAACCATAAAAGCTGTTAGTATTTCTTGAAAATTAAGTCCCATGATTAATTGTATTATCGTGCAAAGCTACATATAGATAATGATGTGTTTGTAAAGAAAAAGGAAAAATATCTGCTATTTTTGCTATTATGTTTCAATTAGAAAAAACAATTGTCTCAGAAGAGATTTTAGAAGAAGAGTTTGTTTGCAATCTTAACGCTTGCAGAGGAGCTTGTTGTGTTAAAGGAGAAGGAGGTGCACCATTAGAGAAAGAGGAGACAAAAATACTAGAAGAAATTTACCCAAAAATAAAGCAACTATTAAGAAAAGAAGGTGTGCAGGCAATCGAAAAACAAGGAGCATGGGTAAAGAATGATTTCTCTGAGTTGGAAACAACGCTTGTTAACGGAGCAGAATGTGCATATGTGATTTTTGATAAAAACAATATTGCCAAATGCGGTATAGAAGAGGCGTACAATAAAGGGTTGGTAGAATTCAAGAAACCTATTTCGTGTCATTTGTATCCAATAAGGATTAAACAATACAGTTCTTTTGCTGCGATTAATTATCATAAATGGGATATTTGCAATGACGCCTGTGAATTAGGAAAAAAACTTAAAGTGCCTATTTACAAGTTTGTAAAAGAAGCACTTATTAGAAAATTTGGTAAGAGTTGGTATGATCAGCTAGAGAGCATTCGTTTAAGATAACTTAAAAAGACGGTAACAAGTTCTAGGTTAATTTTTTGTACTTTTAATGAGTAATCGTAAATTAAAAACCATGAAAAAATTAGTTAATTTAATTGTTCTATTTTTTGTTTTTTCCAGTTGTATAAATAATACAGATTTTGAAATAATTTCCTCAGTAACAGGAATTGTATCGGTCAGTATTCCACAAACAAATGAAACCCCTCATTCTTCAGATAATACCATTAGCATAGAACTAAATGATATTGCATCAAACCTAGATAACGCTTCTGAAATTAATATAGATGCACTAAGTTATACTTTTACAAATGTAGATGGTAACACGAATGGAGTGATTCAAACAGCGTCTCTTAGTATTAATACAATTACTGTTGCAGATGTTACTAATATTAACATATCTCAAGAAGAAGACACTGTTTTTGAAATTACAGACGCAACATTGCTGAATCAAATAGAACAGCAACTTTTGTCGGGAAGCGAATTAACAATTCGCTTAACAACTAGTACTCTTTCTGATGAAAGCCCAGTGTCGTTTGATATAGAAGTCGCAGTAACATTATCAGCAAATTTCTAAATAAAAGCTTAGCTTATTCAGTTTATAAATACAAAAACCCGTGTAATTATTACACGGGTTTTTGTAAAAAAGTAATTAAAGTATTTATTAAATAACTCGAACGCTTACAGCGTTTAATCCTTTTCTACCTTCACGTAATTCAAACTCTACCGTGTCTCCTTCTCTAATTTCATCTATCAATCCAGACACATGAACAAAATGTTGTTCGTTTGAACCTTCTTCAATGATAAATCCAAAACCTTTAGATTCATTGAAAAATTTTACTGTTCCGTTTTTCACTTTAAAAAAATATTTAATTAAGCCCCAAAGTTACAACTAAATAAGTTCTTAGATAACAGAATAGATAAATTTTTATTTTTGGTTAAAAATGAATTTTCAAAATAGAAATAAGTGGTAGAAATAGTTAAAAAATAATAGTTGTCAAGCCCATATAAGAATGTTAGTGTTGGTAAGGGCTGCATAATAAATTTTTTTTCAAAACATTGAAAATCAATTTTTTGCAAGCGATAAAAAAACATCAAAAAAATAAAACAGATTAAAAAATTGTTAAAAACTCACTGAGGTTTGTGAATAAGTATGACTTTTTTCCTGTTGCAAAAATTTCAATCTTTGTTAGCATCGATTTTAATGAAAGTTCCCCTTGTAAATTTAAAATTTCACAAAGATGTCTGCAACAGAACCCATTTTAGCGCCGAATGATAACAGATTTGTAATATTTCCTATTCAACATAATGACCTGTGGGAATGGTATAAGAAACAACAAGCTTGTTTTTGGACTGCAGAAGAAATTGATTTACATCAAGATTTGAATGATTGGGAAAGTAAATTGAATGATGATGAGCGATATTTCATTAAACACATTTTAGCATTTTTTGCAGCTTCTGATGGTATTGTAAATGAAAACCTAGCTGAAAATTTTGTGAATGAAGTACAGTATTCTGAGGCAAAGTTTTTCTACGGATTTCAGATTATGATGGAAAACATTCACTCTGAAACGTACTCCCTTTTAATTGACACCTACGTAAAAGAAGATAAAGAAAAAGATCGTCTGTTTAGGGCAATTGAAGTGTTTCCTGCTATTAAAAAGAAAGCAGATTGGGCTTTAAAATGGATTGAATCAGATTCTTTTGCAGAGCGATTAATTGCTTTTGCGGCAGTAGAAGGAATTTTTTTTTCTGGAGCGTTTTGTTCTATTTTCTGGTTAAAGAAAAGAGGATTAATGCCAGGACTAACGTTTTCTAACGAATTAATCTCAAGAGATGAAGGAATGCACTGTGATTTTGCAGTACACTTGCACAATAATCATTTGGTAAGCAAGGTGCCAAAAGAACGAATTAGAGAGATTATTGTGAGCGCGTTAAATATAGAACGTGAATTTATTACAGAATCGCTCCCTGTAAGCTTAATAGGAATGAACGCAACTTTAATGACTCAATATTTAGAGTTTGTAACAGATAGGTTACTTGTTGAGTTTGAATGTGAAAAAGAATACAACGCCACAAATCCATTTGATTTTATGGAAATGATTTCTTTAGAAGGAAAAACAAACTTCTTCGAGAAACGCGTTTCAGAATATCAAAAAGCAGGAGTAAAATCTGGCGGAACGGGAAGCATCAGCTTTGATGCAGATTTTTAGACAACCGACTTAGTTTTCGTCTAAAAAAGAAAAATCACCTGATTCTAAATCAGGATATGTAAAAATTTTTAATATCACATTTTGTGATAATCAACTAAATTATAAAACAACATCAGCATGTATGTAGTTAAAAGAGACGGCAAGAAAGAGCCTGTGATGTTCGATAAAATCACAGCAAGAGTAAGAAAAATGTGTTATGGCCTTAACACAATTGTAGATCCGGTAAAAGTAGCAATGCGAGTTATTGAAGGTCTTTATGACGGAGTAACTACCTCTGAGCTAGACAACTTAGCAGCAGAAATTGCAGCTACTATGACGACTGCTCATCCAGATTATGCAAAATTAGCAGCGAGAATAGCAGTGTCTAATTTGCATAAAAACACAAAGAAATCTTTTTCAGATACGATGAAAGATTTATATGAGTATGTAAACCCTAGAACAGATAAAAAAGCGCCACTTCTTTCGGATGAAGTTTACAAAGTAGTTGTTGACAATGCAGAAAAATTAGATTCAACAATTATCTATTCAAGAGATTTCAATTATGATTTTTTTGGATTTAAGACTTTAGAACGCTCTTATTTACTTAAGCTAAACGGAAAAGTTGTAGAACGTCCGCAACATATGCTAATGCGTGTTTCATTGGGAATTCACCTCAATGATATAGACGAGGCTATTGCTACTTATGAGCTGATGAGTAAAAAATATTTTACTCATGCTACACCAACTCTTTTTAACTCAGGTACGCCAAAACCACAGATGTCTTCTTGCTTTTTATTACAAATGCAAGAAGATAGTATTGATGGAATTTATGACACGCTAAAACAAACAGCAAAAATTTCCCAATCTGCAGGAGGAATTGGCTTGTCTATCCATAATGTAAGAGCAACAGGCTCATACATTAGAGGAACCAATGGAACATCTAACGGAATTGTTCCAATGTTACGAGTTTTTAATGATACAGCTCGTTATGTAGATCAAGGAGGAGGAAAACGAAAAGGATCTTTTGCTGTTTATCTAGAACCTTGGCATGCTGATGTTTTTGATTTCTTAGATTTAAAGAAAAATCATGGTAAGGAAGAAATGAGAGCGCGTGATTTGTTTTATGCCATGTGGATTCCTGACTTGTTCATGAAACGAGTACAAGAGGATGGAAACTGGACGTTGATGTGTCCAAACGAATGTCCGCATTTATACGATACTTATGGAGATGAGTTTGAGAAATTATATGAAGGATATGAAAAAGTAGGAAAAGGAAGAAAGACAATAAAAGCAAGAGAACTTTGGGAAAAGATATTAGAATCTCAAATTGAGACAGGAACTCCTTACATGCTTTATAAAGATCATGTAAATCGAAAATCGAATCAGAAAAATTTAGGAACGATTCGTTCTTCTAACTTGTGTACAGAAATTATGGAGTACACAGCAAATGATGAAGTTGCTGTTTGTAATTTAGCATCAATTGCTTTACCAATGTTTGTGAATGAAAATGAAAATGGAGAAAAGTACTTTAATCATAAAAAACTATTTGAAGTTACTAAAAAGGTAATTAGAAACTTAGATACGGTAATTGATAGAAATTACTATCCTGTTAAGGAAGCCGAAAATTCTAATTTCCGTCATAGACCTGTTGGGTTAGGTGTTCAAGGATTAGCGGATGCGTTTATTATGTTGCGCTTGCCATTTACTTCAGATGCAGCAAAAAAACTGAATCAAGATATCTTTGAAACATTATATTTTGCCTCTGTGATGTCTTCTATGGAAATAGCAAAAGCCAAAGAACCGTATTCTACTTTTAAAGGCTCTCCAATGTCAGAAGGAGAATTTCAATTTAACATGTGGGGAATTAAGGAAGAAGAGTTAAGTGGAAATTGGGATTGGAAAAAACTTCGAAAAGATGTTATAAAACATGGTGTAAGAAACTCGTTACTAGTAGCACCTATGCCAACAGCATCAACTTCTCAAATTCTAGGAAACAACGAAGCTTTTGAACCATATACTTCTAACATTTACACAAGACGTGTATTGTCTGGAGAATTTATTGTTGTTAATAAGCATTTGCTAGAAGACTTAGTAGAGTTAAATCTTTGGGATAATGATACAAAAGAAGAAATTATGCGTGCCAATGGATCTATTCAGCATATAGAAAAGATTCCACAAGAATTAAAAGATTTGTACAAAACGGTTTGGGAAATGAGCATGAAGGATATCATTGATATGGCTCGCCATAGAGGCTATTTTATTGATCAATCTCAGTCACTCAACCTATTTATGCAAGATCCAGATTTTGCCAAATTAACATCAATGCATTTTTACGCATGGAAATCTGGATTAAAAACAGGAATGTACTATTTAAGAACAAAATCAGCAGTGAATGCAATTCAGTTTACACTGAGCAAAGAAAAAAAAGAGCAACCAAAGGCAGAAAACGAACCAATGAGTCCAGAAGAGTTCAAAGCCATGGTTGAAGCTTCTAAAAATGCAGGGCCAGATGAAGATTGTTTAATGTGTGGGTCTTAAATTTGTGTTTTAATTTAAGTTGAAAGAGAATCTCAGCAATTAATTCGTTGAGATTCTTTTTTATGTCAAATTTTGTAATATGAACTGGGAACAACTACTTTCTTTAAAACGATATGGTGATATCAAGAAACGACCAAGGTCTAGTCAAGATGAAACAAGATTAGGGTTTGAGGTAGACTTTGATCGGATCATTTTTTCAGAAGCATTTAGAAGTTTACAAGATAAGACGCAAGTAATTCCACTGTCTGAAACAGATTTTGTTCACACAAGACTGACGCATAGTTTGGAAGTATCTGTTGTTGGCAGAACATTAGGTAGAAAAGTAGGAAAAGCTATTTTAGAGAAATATCCTGAGTTGCAAAAATTAGGGTATACATTTAACGATTTTGGTGCTATTGTAGCGGCAGCTTCTGTAATGCATGATATTGGAAATCCGCCATTTGGGCATTCTGGAGAAAAAGCGATTGGAGCGTATTTTTCATCAGGGAGTGGACAACATCTCAAAACTAAAATGAGCGAAAAAGAATTTCAAGACTTAGTTGATTTTGAAGGAAATGCTAACGGATTTAAAATTTTAACCGAGAGTAGAGAGGGAATTTCAGGAGGTTTGCGCCTATCTTATGCAACCTTAGGAGCTTTTCTCAAATATCCAAAAGAGTCACTTCCCAAGAAACCTACACAGCATATTGTAGATAAAAAGTTTGGGTTCTTTCAATCAGAAAAAGAAGCTTTTTTAGATGTTGCTTCAGAGTTAGGACTTGCTAAAAAATCATTAGATAATATTAGTTTTTACAGACATCCTCTTGCTTATTTGGTAGAAGCAGCTGATGATATTTGCTATACGATTATTGATTTTGAAGACGGAATAAACCTCGGTTTAATAGAAGAAGATTTTGCACTAGAGTATCTAATCAAACTAGTAAAAGATTCTATTGATAGCAATAAATATCATTCACTTAAACATAAAAAAGATCGAATAAGTTATTTAAGAGCCTTGGCAATCAATTCATTGATAAATGAAGCCGTAATCATTTTTTTAGATAATGAAGAAAAAATTTTAACAGGTTCTTTTTCTCATTCACTTCTAGATAAATGCAAATACGAAGCACAGATTAATGATATTATAAATATCAGTATTGATAAGATATACAAGAGTAACGAAGTTGTTGAAAAAGAAATAGCTGGTTATAAAATTATTAATGATCTCTTAGACACTTTTGTAAAAGCAGTTTATAATTCTTATATAGGAACAATAAATAATTACGACAAACTGATTTTACACATATTGCCCAAAGAGTTTCAATCAACTTCTCACAATTTATATGAGCAAATTCTAGGAGTTTGCTCTTTTATCTCCAGGATGTCAGATGGTTATGCTACTCGTCTTCATAAAAAAATACAAGGAAGTATTTTTTAGACGGTTTTTAAAGCTGTATTTTTGTAGGCTATCAACATGACATAAATAGAATTATGAAGAAAAAGCTATCCTTTGTTATTGTGGCAATAGCTACTATTGCAGTAGCTAGCATTTTTATACTGTTCAATAAACAAGATAAGAGAAAAACTGCACAAGAAAAATTTCTTGAGATGAAAAAAAATCATCCTTATTACAAAAGAATGAAGCTAAGTAAGGAAGAAAGGTTAAAACAAGGATTACCACCTAATAAGTATTTTGAGCAAAAGTTCTTGTTAGAAATGAGTCCAATTACAGGTACAACACATCAAGATAATATATACAAGCTCCAACGAGATTTAGAAAAAACAAGAAAACTTAGTAGAGTCCCAGGAGATGCAGGCGATAATGCTTGGGTTGAAAGAGGTCCCAATAATCAAGGGGGAAGAACAAGGGTCGTGATGTTCGATCCAAATGATCCGAACCATAATAGAGTTTTTGCAGGAGGTGTAAGTGGAGGTCTTTGGGTTAATAATGATATTACAAATGCCAACTCATCTTGGAGTCAAGTTAATGTTGCGGAGAACTTAGCGATAACCTGTATGACAGTAGACCCGAATAACTCACAAATTATGTATATTGGAACGGGCGAATCGTACACGAGTGATAATGGTTTTGGTAATGGCGTTTGGAAAACGACAGACGGAGGAACAACATGGGCAAACGTATATAGAGACTTAGATAATCCAAATATCAGAGAAAGACTATATTATATTAATGATATACTTGCTTGGAATAATCCAAACACAAATCAAACAGAAATTTTTATTGGAGTTGCAGGAGAGATCTATCGTTTATCAGGTCAAACGATAGGAGGAGATAGAACGGGTTTGTACAAGTCGATAGACGGAGGGGCAAGCTGGAATTTAATTGATAACCCAGTAAGTCCAACTTCTCAATACGAACCCAATGATTTTGAAATAGATTCTGATAACAATATTTGGTTTGGAACAAGAATAAATACAAATAATTTAGGAGGGGGAAGAGTTTTTAAATCTACGGATGGTACAAATTTTACCTTAGAGCATACAATAACTAATGCAGGGAGAACAGAAATAGCCGTTTCGGCTACAGATCCTGATAAAATTTACATTTTAGCTAGAGGATTTAGTAGCACTACTCCTGTAATTATGCAAAGAACGGTAGATGGATTTATTACAACATCTAATATGGCGTTACCTAACGATGCTGATGAAGGAATTCCAGCAAATGATTTTACTAGAGGACAGGCTTTCTATGATCTAGAAATTGAAGTGGATCCTTCAAACGACAATATTCTATACGTTGGCGGCATTGATTTATTCCGATCAGTAAATGGAGGTGCTAGTTGGACTCAAATTTCAAGGTGGTCAAACAGTATTCCTAGAACTATTCCGCAAGTACACGCAGACCAACACGCTATTACTTTTCATCCGACAGACCCTAATAAAGCTGTTGTAGGAAATGATGGAGGAGTGTATTATGTAGCTACGCTATCAGGAGCTTCTAGTAATATAGCTGCGATATTAAGCAGAAATCGAGATTATAATACGCTTCAATTTTATAATGGTGCAATTGGTCAAAATAGTTCAAATGAGAAATTGCTTGCAGGAGCGCAAGACAATGGTTCTCAATTTATTGATAATGCAAGTTCTGGGGTAAATCCTGGAATAGATATTTTTGGAGGAGACGGAGCATATTCATTTATAGATAAAGATGGGCAGTATATGATTGTTTCTTATGTGTATAATACAAAAGCAAGAGCAAATTTACCATATGATGGAACAGGAATAATTATTGATGAAGATGAAGATACAGGGTCTTTCATAAACCCTCAAGCGTTAGATGATAATTTAGATATATTATATTCAAATGGCGATAGAAGCATTATTCGTTACTCGGGCATTGCTCCAGGGCAATCTTTGGTTAGAAATGTTATCTCAAACTTTCTTTTGAATGTAGAAGCAACCGCTTTAGCCGTGTCACCATTTACAACGAATTCAACTACTCTTTTTATAGGGTTGGGCACTGGACAAGTGTTAAGAGTACAAAACGCAAATCAATCTACACAGAGTTGGACAAGAATATACTCAGGTCCTTCTTCAGGGGGGAGCGTGTCATCAATTTCCTTTGGAAATAATGAAAATGAAATTATAGTGACGTATTATAACTACAATTTGAATGAAAATGTTATTTACACTTCTGATGGAGGAGCTTCTTGGTCAAACAAAGAAGGAGATTTGCCAGATATCCCTGTTAAAACAGCTTTAATGAACCCGTTAAATTCTGAAGAGGTAATTTTAGGAACAGAATTAGGTGTTTGGAGAACACAAAATTTTTCAGACGTAAACCCAATTTGGGTGCAATCCTACAATGGAATGTCTAGTGTAGCAGTAACGTCTTTAGAGTTAAGAAGTTCAGATAACACAGTACTTGCTACAACTTATGGAAGAGGAATGTTTACGGGCAGATTCACGGCAGAAAGTTTATCAGTTGACGATGTATTAGCTGATAAAAAAGCATTTACTGTTTACCCTACAATTTCAGATGGAAACATTAAACTATTTGCCAAAAATACATTAGGGCAAACAACTATTTCAGTTTATAGTATTAATGGAAAAGAAGTTTTCTCTTCTAAGATAGATTTTTCATCTAATCAAGAAAACCAATTGAGTCTAAACTTGACTTCTGGAATTTATATTTTGAATTTAATTGATTCAAGTGGCAAAAAAGCTTCCGAAAAAATTATAATAAGATAAAAAAAGAGCGCTTAGCGCTCTTTTTTTATAACTTCCTTTTCAAGAAATTCTTGAATTGAACTACTATCGATTCCGCATATTTTTTGGAGTTCATCTATAGAACCTTGTTGGATAAAATTATCAGGAATTCCTAGTGTAATAATTAAGTTTTTATAGCTATTTGCGTTAGCGAATTCTAAAATTGCACTACCAAAACCACCATTTTTTACACCGTCTTCAACAGTAATTATTGTACTGTATTTTTTTAATATTTTTAATAATAGTTCTGTGTCCAAAGGCTTTGCAAACCGCATATCATAATGACTAATATTTTCTCCTGTATTATTAATCGCATCAGAAACTTCATCAGCTATTGTTCCATAACTAAGAACAGCTATTTTTTCTCCTTTTTTCAGGCAAACTCCTTTTCCAATTTCAATAATTTGAAAATCTGTTTTCCAATGAATATTTTTTCCTCTTCCTCTGGGATAACGTATAGCAGTAGGTTGATTTAAGCCTTTTTGTGCAGTATATAAAATGTTTCGTAATTCCATTTCATTTCTAGGAGCAAAGAGAATAAGATTTGGAATTGATCGTAAATATGCAATATCAAAAACGCCATGATGCGTTGCTCCATCTTCTCCTACTAAACCAGCTCTATCTAAACAAAAAATTACAGGTAAATTTTGAAGTGCAACATCATGAATCACTTGATCATAAGCTCGTTGTAAAAAGGTAGAGTAAATATTACAATACGGAATCAAACCTTGAGCTGCCATTCCAGCGGCGAGTGTAACGGCATGTTGTTCTGCAATCCCAACATCAAAGGTTCGTTCAGGAAAACGATCCATCATTTTTTTTAAAGAGCTTCCTGTTAGCATAGCTGGCGTAATACCAACAATTTTTTCATTCTTTTCTGCAAGCTCTACCAAAGTCTCTCCAAAAACATCTTGAAATTTAGGAGGAATATTAGTAGAAGAAGTAAATTCTAGTTCTCCCGTTTTAGCATTGAATTTTCCTGGAGCATGGTATTTAACTTGATCTTTTTCTGCCTGAGCGAGTCCTTTTCCTTTTGTTGTAATAACATGTAGAAACTTAGGGCCTTTTTTATTTTTTAAACGCTTTAGCTCTTTTAAAAGAAGTTCAAAATTGTGTCCGTCAATAGGACCGGAATAATCAAAATTTAAGGCAGAAATAATGTTATTTTTGGCAAGCGTTTTGTCTGTTTTTACCTTTGTTAAATATTCTTTTAAAGCACCAACAGAAGGATCAATTCCTATCGCATTATCGTTTAAAATAATTAACAAATTGGCATTACTTGTTCCTGCATGATTTAATCCTTCAAAAGCCATTCCGCTTGCAATTGAAGCATCGCCAATTACCGCAATATGATGTTTATCAAAATCTTTATTTAAAGCTGATGCAATTGCCATTCCAAGAGCAGCAGAAATAGAAGTAGAACTGTGTCCAACACCAAACGGATCAAACTTACTCTCATCTCTCTTTGGGAAACCAGAAATTCCATTTAATTGGCGGTTGGTATGAAACACATCTTTACGACCTGTTAAAATTTTATGACCATATGCTTGATGTCCTACATCCCAAATCAATAAATCGTTTGGTGTATCGAAAAGATAATGCAATGCAATAGTTAGTTCAACTACTCCTAAACTAGCCCCCAAATGACCTTCTTTTGTAGCAACAACATCAATAATAAACTTCCTTAGCTCTTTGGCTAATTGAGGAAGTTGATCTTCTCTGAGTTTTCTTAAATCCTCAGGGTATTGAATGTTATCTAACAAATTCATAGAAAAACAAAAATACGATTTTACAAGTCACACTGTTTTTGTAATATTGAATAAAGATAGAAATTACATGCTTCAGCCCTTTGATGATTTATACTTTATGAAAAAAGCGTTAGAAGAAGCGCACATGGCATTTGGTAAAGGAGAAGTTCCTGTTGGAGCAGTTGTTGTTTTAAAAGATAAAATTATTGCTAGAGCACATAACCTTACTGAGATATTAAATGATGTAACGGCGCATGCAGAGATGCAAGCATTTACAGCTGCAGCAGATTTTTTAGGAGGAAAATATTTGCAAGAATGCACGCTTTATGTAACGTTAGAGCCTTGCCAAATGTGTGCCGGAGCAAGTTATTGGACACAAATAGGAAAGATTGTTTATGGTGCACCAGAACCTCAACGAGGTTTTGTGAATTTAAACACAGTTTTACATCCAAAAACGAAAGTAGTTAGCGGTATTTTAGCAGATGAATGTAGTCTTCTATTAAGACGTTTTTTTGCAGAAAAAAGGAACTTGAACTAACATGAAGAAATTCCCTAAAAAATTAGCGAAAAAACTTTCAGGTAGAGAAGAAAAAGGAGTGTTAAGGCAATTGCCTTTACAGATAAATTCTATTGATTTTTCCTCTAACGATTATCTTGGCTTTGCAAAATCTCAAGAAATTTTTGAGTTATCACATGAGTATTTAGTTTCTGAAAACCTTATGTCTAATGGAGCAACAGGTTCGCGGTTGATTTCCGGAAATAATAAACTATACGAATTAATAGAAAGTCAGATTGCAAAGAGACATCAATCTGAGTCAGCATTGTTATTCAACTCGGGTTATGATGCAAACATTGGTTTTTTCTCATCAGTTCCCCAACGAGGTGATATTATTTTATTTGATGAGTTAATTCATGCATCCATAAGAGACGGCATTAAAATGAGTGCTGCAAAGAGTTATAAATTCTATCATAATGATGTTGCTCATTTAGAAGAATTATTGCGTCGAAATGGAAAAGTAAAAGAAGAAAATACAATTTATGTAGTTACAGAATCTGTTTTTTCTATGGATGGTGATTCTCCTGATTTAGGCGTGTTATCTGAAATTGTGTCAAAACATGAAGCATTTTTGGTTGTAGATGAAGCTCACGCTTTAGGAGTACTAGGAAACAATTATCTAGGTCTTTCGGATGACAAATCGGTATTTGCAACAATTATTACATTCGGAAAAGCAATGGGATCACATGGAGCAGCTGTGCTTTGTAGTGATAAATTAAAAGAGTATTTGATCAATTTTGCAAGAAGCTTTATTTATACAACAGGATTACCTCCGCATTCATTAGCAACTATAGCGATGAGTTATCAATTACTTGAAAAATCAGAGGAAAGTAAAAGGCTTCAAGAGAATATTCAATTTTTTAAGAAAGAGTTAAAACGATTGGATTTAACTGAAAAGTTCATAAATAGTAATTCTGCTATTCACTGTTGTATTATCTCTGGAAATAAAGAGGTAAAAAAAGTTACCGATCAACTTCAAAAAGAAGGGTTTGATGTAAAACCTATTTTGTCGCCAACAGTTCCCGAAAATCAAGAACGAATTCGTTTTTGCCTACATTCGTATAATTCTTATCAAGAAATTACACAAGTCTTAGAGTTGCTTAGTACTTTTGTAAATCAATGAAAAAACAAAAGTATTTTATCACAGGAATTTCTACGGAAGTAGGAAAAACGATCGCTTCTGCAATTATTACAGAAGCATTAGAAGCAGATTACTGGAAACCTATACAATCTGGTGATTTAGATTTTTCAGACACAGATAAAGTGAAGACGTTGGTTTCGAATACAAAATCTACATTTCATACGAATTCGTATGCTTTGAAAACGCCAATGAGTCCGCATGCATCGGCAGAAATTGATGGAGTGGAAATTGAACTTGATAATATAAAAGAACCCAAAACACAAAATCATTTGGTAATTGAAGGAGCTGGTGGATTGTTGGTTCCTGTAAACAATAAAGACACAATATTAGATTTAATACAGCCAGATTATAAGGTTATTGTTGTTTCACGTCATTATTTAGGAAGCATCAACCACACATTACTCACGGTTAATTTGTTAAAAGAAAAAGGTTTTGATGTTTCTATTGTTTTTTCTGGAGATGAGTATCCAACTACCGAAAGTATTATTACCAGTAAAACTCAAGTTCCCATTATTGGAAGAATTGATAATGAACCATATTTTGATCAAAACGTAATAAAAGAATACGCAGAACTTTGGAAAGAAAAACTACAATGACTTTACAAGAAAGAGACACAAAACATCTTTGGCATCCGTTAACGCAACACAAAACACATCCAAAAAGTATTGGGATTGTAAAAGCGAAAGATTGTTTGTTGTTTGATGAAGATGGAAATGAATATATAGATGGCATTGCTTCTTGGTATACCGCAATGTATGGGCATTGTAATCCATATATAACAGAACGCGTTCAATTTCAAATGAACCAATTAGATCAGGTTGTTTTTAGTGGTTTTACACATAAACCCGCAATAGAGTTGTCAGAAAAGTTAATTCAGATTTTACCTGCAAATCAGCAAAAGATTTTCTTTAGCGATAATGGTTCAACTAGCGTAGAGGTTGGAATAAAAATGGCATTACAATATCATTTCAATCAAGGAGAAAAACGCCAAGTTTTACTAGCGTTAGAAGATGGTTTTCATGGCGATACTTTTGGTGCAATGAGTGTTTCTGGACTTTCTGTTTATAATGGTCCTTTTGAAGATTTTTTCATAGAAGTAAAACGAATTCCTGTTCCTACAAAAGACAATATCGATATTGTTTTAAATCAGATGCAAGAAATCCACGCAAAAAATAAAATTGCAGGGTTTGTATACGAGCCATTGGTTCAAGGTGCTGCAGCTATGAAAATGTATAGCGCTGAACAATTAGACAAAATATTAATGTTTTGTCAAGACAAAAATATTATTACAATTGCTGATGAGGTAATGACAGGTTTTGGAAAAACTGGAAAATATTTTGCTTCAGATTATCTTAACAACCAACCTGATATTATTTGTTTGAGTAAAGCACTAACTGCTGGATTGTTACCAATGGCAATTACATCATGCTCTCAAAAAATATACGATGCTTTTTACAGCAGTGATTTAAAAAAAGGATTTTTTCACGGTCATACATATTCTGCAAATCCGCTTGCTTGTACGGCTGCTATTGCCGGAATCGAATTGCTCAAATCAGAATCGATACAAATTAGAATTCAGGAAATTATAATAGCTCATAAAGCATTCGGTAATCATATAGAAAGTCACGCGAAAGTTAAATCTGTTCGTCAAACAGGTGTAATTTTCGCTTTAGACTTAGCTATAGAAACATCTCGATACGGAAACACAAGAGATAAACTATTTCAATTCTATATGGATAGAGGTGTTTTCTTACGCCCGCTTGGCAATACGGTATACATTTTAGCTCCATACACAATTACAAATTCTCAGCTAGAAAAAATGTACGAAGTAATAGAAGAGTCTTTAATGATCGTGTAAATTTGCATGAAAATTACTCGACTTGAAAGAACCCATTTCTATAACATCATTAGCATCTATATCCTCTTTAGGTTTTGGATTGGATGAGATATGGAGTCAATATCTCAACGAAGATCATTTTTTAAGAAAAATTCCAATTAATAATTCTTTGGAATATGTGGCTGAGCTTCCTAAGAGGATTAAAGAAAAAACATCTCTTTTACGAGAATCAGACACAAAGTATAATAAACTAGATGATTCTGTTTTATACGCAATATTGGTTTCTAGAGAAGCTGTTAAAAAAGCAAATTGGAGAGATGGAGTTTTTGGGGTCAATATAGGATCCTCTAGAGGAGCTACTCAATTATTTGAAAAATACCATGCAGAATATTTGCAAAAAGGAAAATCAGCAACGCTTACATCGCCTACCACAACTTTAGGAAACATATCATCATGGGTGGCTCATGACTTACAAGCAAACGGACCAGAAATT
The DNA here is from genome assembly GCA_030428865.1 of Bacteroidia bacterium. GTDB lineage: Bacteria > Bacteroidota > Bacteroidia > Flavobacteriales > Flavobacteriaceae > Polaribacter. The sequence goes on from JAUIEK010000001.1 coordinate 232,050, forward strand.
TCACATTCTATTACTTGTTCAACAGCGCTTCATGCGGTAATGAACGGAATTGCTTGGTTGCAGGCAGGCTTTATGGATAAATTTTTAGTGGGTGGCTGTGAGGCAGCTTTGACTGATTTTACTATCGCTCAAATGAAAGCACTAAAGATTTATACAACTTTAGAAGAAGAATACCCTTGCAGAGCATTAGATTTAGAAAAGAATAAAAACACAATGGTTTTAGGAGAAGGAGCCTCTGTTGCTTGCTTAGAAGTAGGAAGCAAAAAAAATGCCTTGGCTAAAATAATTGGTTTCGGATATGCAACAGAAACGCTTGTTCACAATATTTCTATTTCTGCAGAAGCCGATTGCTTTCAAAAATCGATGCAAATGGCAATTGGTAATAGAAAATCAGAAGAAATTGATGCCGTTGTAATGCATGCTCCCGGAACGATAAAAGGAGATTTATCAGAATTTAAGGCAATTAAAAAAGTCTTTGGAGGGAAAATGCCCTTTTTAACATCCAACAAATGGAAGCTAGGTCACACATTTGGAGCATCTGGAATGCTGAGTTTAGAGCTTGCCGTTTTAATGCTTCTCAAGCAAAGAGTAGTTCCCGTGCCGTATGTTGATAATCAAGATGCGCCTAAAAAACTTCAAAATATTTTGGTAAATGCAGTTGGTTTTGGTGGTAATGCTGTTTCTATTCTGTTATCTAAGTAATATAAAATGTTTTCGAAAGAATTATTATCTTTAGTTGTTTTAAATTTTACACCATGATAGATTGGTTTTCGGAACTTTCTTCCTTTGAACAGTTTTATTGGATTATTACAGCGATTTCTTCTTTGGTCTTTATTTTTGTGCTCGTTAGTACATTCTTAGGAGCAGACACAGATGATATAGGTGATGTAGATGCAGATATAGAAGCTGATACAGGTGTTGGTTTTCAGTTTTTTACATTCAAAAACACAGTAGCATTTTTCGCTATTTTTGGTTGGAGTGGTATAGCGTGTGTAGATTACAATTATTCCAATACAACAACAATCATAGTATCGCTGGTTTGTGGATTAATAATGATGACAATAATGGCTTTTTTGATGTTTTACATGAAAAAGCTTAATGATAGCGGAACGCTTAAGATGAAGAATGCTTTAGGAGAAATAGGAGAGGTTTATATGACTATAAAAGCGAGAAGAGGCAATATTGGTAAAGTTCATGTAAGAGTGCAAAATTCGCTGAGAGAGCTAGAAGCACTTACAGATTATAATTCTGATTTAAAACAAGGAACCGTTATTAAAGTTATAGAAGTTACTTCAAATGGATTGTTAATTGTAGAACCTCAAAAAAAATAAAAAAGACGATGTTAAACGTAATTAGCTTGCAGTTAGATGGCTTGGGTTTTATACCTACTGTTGTTGTTGGAATTTTAGCCCTAATTATTTTATTTATTGCATTTGTAAGAAGATATAAGCGCTGTCCATCTGATAGAATTTTGGTGGTTTATGGTAAAGTTGGAGGAGGTCAATCAGCTAAGTGTATTCATGGAGGAGCTGCATTTATTTTTCCTGTAATTCAAGATTACGAATACTTAGACTTAACACCTATTTCTATAGAAGTTAATTTAGTAAACGCATTATCTAAGCAAAATATTCGTGTAAACGTTCCTTCACGATTTACAATTGGAGTTTCTACAGAACCAGGAATTATGCAAAATGCAGCTGAGCGATTACTTGGGCTTGGTCTTCCTGAAATTCAAGAACTAGCAAAAGAAATCATTTTTGGTCAACTACGTTTGGTTGTTGCATCCATGGATATTGAAGAAATCAATGCAGATAGAGACAAGTTTTTAGCCAACATTTCTCAAAGCGTTGAATCTGAATTAAAAAAAGTAGGCCTAAAACTAATCAACGTTAATATAACAGATATTGTTGATGAATCTGGATATATAGAAGCATTAGGAAAAGAAGCAGCAGCTCATGCAATCAATGCGGCGCGCAAATCTGTTGCAGAGAAAAACAGAGATGGTTCTATTGGTGAGGCTAATGCCGTTCAAGATCAAAGAACACAGGTTGCAGCAGCAGATGCCAAAGCGGTAGATGGAGAAAATAAGGCAAAAATTGAAGTTGCAAACTCAAATGCGTTAAGAAGACAAAGAGAAGCAGAAGCAGAAAGAGCTGCAATTGCATCAGAAAAGGTACAATCCGCAAAAGCTTTAGAAGAAGCTTATGCGGCAGAACAAGAAGCAGAAAAGGCCAGAGCAGAGAGAGAAAGAGCCTCTCAAATGGCAGATATTATAGTTCCCGCACAAATAGATAAAAATAAAGCAGAAATTGATGCAGAAGCAGAGGCAGAAATGATAAGAAGAAAAGCAAAAGGAGAGGCCGATGCTATTTTATTTAAGGCTCAGGCAGAAGCAAAGGGATTATATGAAGTACTAACCAAGCAAGCTGCTGGTTTAGATCAAATAGTAAAAGCAGCTGGAAATGACTCTCAAAATGCTGCTTTGCTATTAATTGCAGATAAACTTCCTGAACTAGTAAAACTACAATCAGAAGCAATTAAGAATATTAAGATTGATAAAATAACTGTTTGGGACGGAGGTAATAATACTGATGGGAAAAATACAACTTCTAATTTTATTTCTGGTATGTATAAATCTGTTCCGCCATTACAAGAAATATTTAACATGGCAGGGATGCAACTACCTGATTATTTAAAAGGAAAAGATGCTCCCTCACAGGAAAAAGACGATAAAATGAAGGATTCTCCAGCAAAAGATTCTTCAAACTAAAAGGAAAAAACGGTAAAAGATTCCGCTCACCACAATGGATTTTTTTACTTTTGACTCTTACTAATTATCTCAAAATATATGAGCATTACCAGACACAATTGGACCAAAGAAGAAATTCTAGAGATATACAATAAGCCTTTAATGGAACTCCTTTATGAAGCGGCCACGATTCACAGACAGTATCACGACCCAAATACGGTTCAGGTATCTACCTTATTATCGATAAAAACAGGAGGTTGCCCAGAAGATTGTGGTTATTGCCCACAAGCAGCCAGATATCATACAGACATAGAAGGAAATGATTTAATGACTGTATCACATGTAAAAGCACAAGCATTACGAGCTAAAGCATCAGGAAGTTCTAGAGTTTGTATGGGTGCTGCTTGGAGAAACGTGAAAGATGGCCCTGAGTTTGATCAAGTTTTAGAAATGGTACGAACCATCAACAAACTAGATATGGAAGTATGTTGCACGCTAGGAATGCTTACCGAGAATCAAGCAAAAAGATTGGCAGAAGCAGGTTTATACGCTTACAATCACAACTTAGATTCTTCAGAGGAATACTATAAAGAAGTAATTTCTACTAGAGGTTTTGAAGACAGACTTCAAACGATTGATAATGTTAGAAAGACCAATGTAACCGTTTGTTCTGGCGGAATTATTGGCATGGGAGAAAATGTAGAAGATAGAGCAGGAATGCTAGTGGCTTTGTCTACGTTAAATCCGCAACCAGAATCAGTGCCAATTAATGCACTAGTTGCTGTTGAAGGAACCCCACTAGAGGATCAAAAACCAGTAGAAATTTGGGATATGATTCGCATGGTGGCTACAACTCGAATCGTAATGCCCGAAACGCAAGTTCGGCTATCAGCTGGTAGAACAGAAATGAGTAGAGAAGGACAAGCGATGTGTTTTTTTGCTGGCGCAAACTCTATTTTTGCCGGAGATAAGTTGCTAACTACACCAAATCCTGATGTTAATGAAGATATGGAAATGTTCAAAATGTTAGGATTAAATCCGCAAAAACCATTCATAAAAAAAATGCAACCTCAAACAGTAGAGGCAGATCAATCTCAATATCAACCTTTGGGTGAAAAACCGAAATGGTCTAGACCCGATCATAAGATTGAAAGAAATGAAGCAGCAAAAGAAAAGTCAAAGCAGATTAAGGCTTTGTAGGGTTTCTTTATCTATTGTAAATATTAACACTTCAGATTTAACTTACCGATAACTGTTTTGAAACCATTTGTTAACTTTGCTGTAAAATTCTAAACGTGGGTTTAAACTTACAAGAAGTAAAACGTGTAAAAACAATCACGAAAAAAGACTTCATTAAAAACTATTTTAAGCCACAAATTCCCGTGGTTATTGAAAAGTTTATAGAAGATTGGCCTGCATATAACAAATGGTCTTTAGAGTACATGAAAGAGGTTGCTGGAGACAAAACAGTACCTCTGTATGATGATAGGCCAGTTGATTATAAAGAAGGTTTTAATGAGCCTCATGCTACAATGAAAATGCATGAGTATATTGATTTGCTTAGGAAAGAACCTACTAGATACAGAATTTTTTTGTGGAACATTCTAAAAGAAGTACCAAAACTTCAGAATGATTTTTCATACCCTGATTTTGGTTTAAAGTTAATGAAAGGGCTTCCAATGCTTTTTTTTGGTGGAGAAGATTCGTATACGTTTATGCATTACGATATCGATCTTGCTAATATTTTTCACTTTCATTTTGAAGGAAAAAAACAGTGTATTTTATTTGATCAGAAGCAGAGTAAGTATTTATATAAAATACCAAACTCTTTGATTACTCGAGAGGATATTGATTTTTCAAATCCAGATTTCGATAAATGGCCTGCGCTCCAAAAAGCAAAAGGTTATGTAGCTAATTTAGAGCACGGAAACGTTCTCTACATGCCCGAAGGATACTGGCACTACATGCGCTATGTAACACCTGGTTTTTCTATGAGTTTGCGTGCAGTAGCTAGAAATCCAGTTAATTTCTCTAAAGCGGTTTATAATATTGTAGTAATGCGAGCGATTGATAGTGTTATGAGACGCGTTCGTGGTCAAAAATGGATTGACTGGAAAAACGAATACGCAATTAAGCGAACCAGTAAGTACGCATAACATTTTTAATAAATGTCTTTACGAAGCAATCCAAGCATTTAGCTTTTGCTGTATGACAGCTTTATTTTTCTTTATTAGTTGTTAGTTTCTGAATTTCAATCATAATTTCTGGATCTAACAAAGGTTTGTAGTCAGATAGATAATTTACTTTTTTTAGTTTACAGACTATACTCCATGCTAGATTATTCTCAGACGAGTTTTGAAAGTATTTCTTGAATCTCTGAAATCATTTTTATTATTAATGCTATAAACTTAACTCTTTACTAAAAGAAATTTCCTTAGTTAAACAGTTGTTTGTTTATTGAAATAATCTAAAAATATCATTTCCATTAGCGAATAAGAGTAGCGCTACTAGAATAATAAATCCTGTTATTTGTGCATATTCTAAGAATTTATCACTAGGTTTTCGGCCTGTAATCATTTCCCATAGTGTAAACATAACATGTCCACCATCTAAAGCAGGAATAGGTAGAAGATTCATAAAGCCTAACATAATAGATAAGAAAGCTGTGATGTTCCAAAAAGCTTCCCAATTCCATGTAGAAGGGAAAATATTTCCAATAGAAATAAAACCACCTAATCCTTTGTAAGCTCCTGTTTCTGGGTTAACAATTTTTTTAATTTGTTTGATGTAGCCTGTTAAGGTTTCGTAAGCTTTGTTAAATCCAGCAGGGATTGCTTCTGAAAAAGAGTATTTAATATCTGCAAGCTGATAATAGCCAAGTTTTTCTAATTCGTCTAATCCTAAGAAAGCAGGATATAACCCAAGTTTCCCGTTTTCATCAACTTGAAGGTTAAAATCTATAAGCTGATTATCTCTTTTAACAGTAACAAGGATTTCTTGATTTTTTTTGCTTGCTAAAATTTTTGAACCCTCATCAAAATATGTAATAGGAACAGAATCAATAGCAACTATTAAGTCTCGTTTTTGTATTCCTGAATTTTTATTTACAGATTCTTCATGAAACTCAGCTGCGAAGAATGGATATCTTGGACTTACAATAAGCCCTGCATTTTTACCACCTCTATCCATTAATTGAGCAATAAAATCAACAGGTAATTCTTTATGGATAAGCTCACCATCTCGTTCAATAGTAAACTCGTTTCCATTGATAAAAGCGATGGTTATTTCAGAGAATTTTTTAATTTCTTCTCCATCAACAGAAATAATTTTATCACCTGTTTGTATGCCTAAACTCATTGCAAGAGAATCTTGTACAAAAACTCCGTCCTTTACATTTTGATTTGGCAAATAACTATCTCCATAGCTATACATTAACATAATATAGATGAAAATTCCCAAAACAAAATTTACAAAAACGCCACCTAACATTATAATTAGTCGCTGCCATGCAGGTTTTGTTCTAAACTCCCATGGTTTTGGTTCTTGTTTTAGCTGTTCTTTGTCCATGCTTTCATCAATCATTCCAGCTATTTTTACGTAACCTCCTAATGGAATCCACCCAATTCCATATACGGTTTCTCCAATTTTCTTTTTAAAAAGCGAGAACTTGTAATCAAAAAACAGGTAAAATTTTTCAACTTTCGTTTTAAAGAGCTTTGCAGGAATAAAATGTCCTAATTCATGCAAAACAATTAGTAGGGAAAGACTCAGAATAAACTGAGCTATTTTAATGGCAATTTCCATGCGCAGTAACTTCTTTTTATTATAAGCCCACAAATGTACGTTTTTCCTAGGAGTTCTGAAACGCAAGCAGTAAACATGATTTTATTTTAACAAAGTTTTAGTTTAAAGAGAGAATTTGCAATAACCTTTTTGATTATAAGTATCTTTGCATATTGATTATGGGTAAGGACAAATAAACTGTATGAACTGGAAATTCTTTAAAAAATCAATACCTACACTTATTTTTTTAGTTGTTTTTTCTATTATCGGAATAACTGTTTTCTATCAGTTGATGAAAGTAGATGAAACCTTAAAAGTGTATAATCCTATTGATGTAAACCCAAGACTAGTTGATGAATCGGTTCAGTATGTTCAAAAAAATCATACGATAGCAGATTTTCAATTAATCAATCAGAATGGAGAAATAATCACAAATGAAGATTACAAAGACAAGATTTACATTGCAGATTTTTTCTTTACGCGCTGTCAAACAATTTGTATAGCAATGGCATATAACATGAATCAGCTACAAGAGCACTATAAAAATGATGATGAGATTATGTTTTTGTCGCATTCTGTAACGCCAGTTATGGATAGCGTACCTGTTCTTAAAGAATATGCAGAAAAAAAAGGAGTAATAGAAGGAAAATGGCATGTAACAACAGGTGCTAAAAAACAGATTTATGATCTGGCAAGAAAAAGTTATTTTGCTGTGTTAGATGAAGGAGATGGAGGCGAAAATGATTTTATTCATACAGAACAATTTGTTTTGGTTGATAAAGAGCGAAGAATAAGAGGCTTTTATGACGGAACAGATAAAGAAGACATGCAAAAAATTATAAAAGATATTACTACTCTAAAAAAAGAATATACAAGAAAATAACTTGTTTAGACTCATTCTAATTTAATATCTTTGTAGCTTAATTTTTTTCTCTTGTTGAAAACAATTGCTTCTCTACATATTGGTGAAATCGGATTTATAGCAGAAGAATCATTAAGCAATATTCCGTTAAAATTGTTAGAAATGGGCTGTTTGCCTGGAGCAGAAATTAAGTTAATTCAAATAGCTCCTTTAAACGATCCTCTTTATATCTGTGTAAACGGAAGCCATCTCGCCATCAGAAAAGAAACAGCAAGAGAAATAAAGATTGTAGATGTTCTAGATGAGTAGCATCAATCAAACCATACAAGTTGCTTTAATTGGAAACCCAAATACCGGTAAGACTTCCCTTTTTAATTTGTTAACAGGATTAAATCAAAAAGTGGGGAATTACCCGGGAGTAACGGTTGATAAAAAAACAGGAACCTGTCAGCTTTCCAATAATATAAAAGCAATGGTTTCTGATCTTCCAGGAACTTACAGCATTAACCCTACTTCAGTTGATGAAAGCATTGTTCTAAAAACCTTGCTTAATGCTAAGCATGATAAAACACCAGATGTAATTGTTGTTGTTGCTGATATCGAAAATTTAAAGAGAAACCTCTTACTTTTTTCTCAAATTAAAGACCTTGAAATTCCAACTATTCTGGCTATTAACATGGCAGATCAAATGAAGCGGAAAGGTATTTCGATTAATCTTAACGCATTAAAAGAAGAGTTAGGAAATGAAGTTGTTTTAATCAGTGCTCGAAAAAGTGAAGGAATAGATAACATCAAAAAAGCAATTTTAACAAGCTACCAAGAGGCAAAGGCTTTTCCTTTATGTAACATTAATCACAAGATCGATGCTGCTTATTTTCAAAACTTAAAGGCAATTACCTCAGAATATTCTTTATATGAATTATGGCTGATGATAACGCAAGATAGTTATCCAGATAATTTAAATGATGAGACAAAGAAAAAGTTAATTGTTTTTAAAAATGATGTGATTAAACTGAAGAAATATCAGCACAAAGAAACCATTTATCGTTATCAAGAAATTAATACGATTTTAAAAAAAACCTATACAGTAGATCAATCCAAAGCTACTGATTTAAGAGCCAAACTTGATAAGATCTTCACACATAAAATTTTTGGTTACGTCTTGTTTTTTGGAATTCTGCTACTAATTTTTCAATCTATTTTTGATTGGGCTAGTGTCCCAATGGATTTTATTGATGCTCAATTTGCAAACCTAAGTGCTTATGCAAAGAAAATATTGCCAGCAGGTGTTGTAAACGATCTAATAACAGACGGAGTTATACCAGGAATTGGAGGAGTATTAATTTTCATTCCGCAGATTGCCATTTTGTTTCTCTTTATCGCTATTCTAGAAGAAACTGGTTATATGAGCAGGGTTGTTTTTTTAATGGACAAAATAATGCGTCGTTTTGGAATGAGTGGTAAAAGCGTTATTCCATTAATTTCTGGAACGGCATGTGCAATTCCTGCGGTAATGGCAACCAGAAATATATCAAGCTGGAGAGAACGATTAATTACTATTCTGGTTACTCCTTTCACAACCTGCTCTGCCAGACTGCCTGTTTATGCAATTTTGATAGCACTAGTTGTTCCAAATAAAAAAATAGCTGGGTTTTTAAGTTTGCAAGGGCTCATGTTACTGTTTATGTATATCCTAGGATTTGCAACAGCTGTAATAGCCGCAGCTATTTTACATAAAACACTTAAAGTAAAAACCAAAACATTTTTTGTAATCGAAATGCCTGATTATAAGTTGCCGTCGATTAAGAATTTAGGGTTTGAAATGTTAGAAAAAACCAAGGCATTTGTTTTAGGAGCAGGAAAGATAATTTTGGCATTATCTGTTGTACTTTGGTTCTTAGCTTCCAACGGTCCAAAATCATACGATAATGTTGAAAAAACCATACTAGAAAACACTTCCAATACAAAACTTTCAGATACAGAATTATCCAAAAAAGTGGCTGCTGCAAAATTGGAAAATTCGTATATTGGAATTATGGGTAAAGCAATTGAGCCAGCCATTAAACCATTGGGTTATGATTGGAAAATAGGAATTGCCATTATCAGTTCTTTTGCTGCTCGAGAAGTATTTGTTGGGTCGCTTGCAACTATTTATTCTGTAGGCAGTGATGATGAAGATACAGCAACTATTAAGCAACGGATGGCATCAGAAGTAAATCCAGAAACGGAAGAAAGACGATTTAATTTTCCTGTTGGAATGTCGTTATTGATCTTTTATGCTTTTGCCATGCAGTGTATGGCTACATTAGCCATTGTTAAAAGAGAAACCAAAACATGGAAGTGGCCACTAATCCAACTAATTGGTATGGGAGCTTTGGCGTATTTATCATCTTTATTAACATATCAAGTTTTAAGTTGATGCAAAACATATTGATTTATATTATATTAGTGGTTGCTGTGTTTTTTTTGGTAAAAAAGTTTTTCTTTCGTTCTAAAAAAGATACAGGATGTAGTTCTGATTGCAAATGTGATTAAAAGTTAACAGAACATTAATAAACAATCAGTAATAGGCATTTTATTTTTACGACATTTAAATTTATTAATATTAAAAAACCCGACACCATGAGAAAAACATTTTTAACCATTGTTGCTCTTGTTTTCGCTATTGCTTTTTCAAATGATGCTTTGGCACAAGATTTTAAAGACTTAGATAAAAGTCCAATGGATGTGGCTTCTTACCCATCAAGTTTTAGAGAATCAGATAAGGTGATTAAAATCACGTACAGTCGCCCACAATTAAAAGGAAGAAAACTAACAAAATTAGCTCCCTACGGAAAAATTTGGAGAACAGGAGCTAACGAAGCTACCGAAATAACATTTTATAAAGATGTCACTTTTGCAGGAAAACCAATTAAAGCAGGAACATACACACTTTATACAATTCCTGGAGCAAAAGAGTGGACAGTGATTATTAGTAATCAATTAAATGTTTGGGGGTCTTACTTCTACAAAAAAGATCAAGATGTAGCAAGAGTTATAGCTTCTGTAAAAAAATCGAATAAAAATATAGAAGCTTTTTCTATAGCAATTGATGATGGTATGGATATTCACATGGGTTGGGGAGATGTTGTAGTAAGTGTTCCTGTAGAATAACTGATTTTATTTTTAAGATAATTTGCAAACAGTTCGTTTTAAAACGAACTGTTTTTGTTTCTATATTCCTGATTGCTAGCTTTCTTCTTTAGCAAAAGAACCGTAAATTTGCCCACTTTAAAAGGATTTCATGCAATACAATCATCAAGAAATAGAAAAAAAGTGGCAAGAATATTGGGCTAAAAACCAAACATTTAAGGCAGATAATAACTCCCAGAAACCCAAATATTACGTGTTGGATATGTTTCCGTATCCATCAGGAGCAGGCTTACACGTTGGGCATCCGTTAGGTTATATTGCTTCAGATATTTATGCTCGTTACAAAAGGCACAAAGGATTTAACGTATTGCATCCTCAAGGGTATGATTCTTTTGGACTTCCGGCAGAGCAATATGCAATTCAAACGGGGCAACATCCTGCAAAAACTACTGAGGAAAATATTATGACCTACAGACGTCAATTAGATCAAATTGGTTTTTCTTTTGATTGGTCTCGTGAGGTAAGAACCTCTGATCCTAAATACTATAAATGGACACAATGGATTTTTATTCAGTTGTTTAATTCTTGGTATAATAAAGATGCTGATAAAGCAGAAGACATCGTTACATTAATAGCTAAATTTGAAGTGGTTGGAAATGAGGAAGTTAGTGCAGCATGTGATGATGATGTTGAAATTTTTTCTGCTGAAGAATGGCATCAGTTTTCTGAGCAGAAAAAACAAGAAATTTTATTGCAATATCGCTTAGCCTATTTGTCTGACACAGAAGTAAACTGGTGTCCAGCTTTAGGAACAGTTTTGGCGAATGATGAAATCGTAAATGGAGTTTCTGAGCGCGGAGGACATCCTGTAATTCGTAAAAAAATGACTCAATGGTCTATGCGAATTTCTGCCTACGCACAACGTTTGCTTGATGGATTAAACACTATCGATTGGCCACAACCATTAAAAGATTCACAAACCAACTGGATTGGTCGTTCTCAAGGAGCAATGGTTTCTTTTAATGTAGATGGACATGATGCAAAAATTGATGTGTTTACCACGCGTCCTGATACGATTTACGGTGTAAGTTTTATGACGCTAGCTCCAGAGCACGAACTAGTATCACAAATCGTGACAGATAAGCAAAGAAAAGATGTTGAGGAGTATCAAGAAGCTACAGCAAAACGTTCTGAGCGAGATAGAATGGCAGATGTAAAAACCATTTCAGGAGTTTTTACTGGCGCCTACGCGATTCATCCTTTTACAGGAAAACAAATCCCAATTTGGATTGGAGATTATGTCTTGGCAAGCTATGGAACAGGAGCTGTAATGGCGGTTCCTTGTGGAGATCAGCGTGATTATGATTTCGCAAAGCATTTCGGGCTTGAAATTCCGAATATTTTTGAAGGAGTTGACATTTCTGAAGAAGCTTTTGCAGATAAAGAAAAAACGATTATTGCCAATTCCGATTTTTTAAACGGATTGTCTTATAAAAAGGCGATGAAAACCGTGATTTACGAATTGGAAAAACGCGGTATTGGATACGGAAAAATTAACTATCGTTTACGTGATGCAGTTTTTAGCCGTCAGCGTTATTGGGGCGAACCTTTTCCTGTTTATTATAAAGACGGAATGCCACAAATGATTGATAAAAGATACTTGCCAATAGAGCTGCCTGAAGTGCGTAATTATTTGCCAACAGAGGATGGCAAACCACCATTAGGAAATGCTGAGTTTTGGGCTTGGGATACTGAAAAAAATAAAGTAGTAGGAAATGATCAAATAGACCATAAAACTGTGTTTCCACTTGAGTTAAATACCATGCCAGGTTGGGCGGGAAGCTCTCAGTATTTTAACTGTTATATGGATCCTAAAAACGACGAGGAAATCTTCTCTAAAGAAGCGATTGATTATTGGCAACAAGTAGATTTATATATTGGAGGTTCTGAACATGCAACCGGACATTTATTGTACGCGCGTTTCTGGCAAAAATTTATGTTTGATAGAGGCTGCGTACCTGTAGATGAATTTGCAAAAAAACTCATTAACCAAGGAATGATTTTAGGCACAAGTGCTTTTACGAATAGAATGTGGATAAACTATGATAATAAATTTACTTCTGAAGAGTTTGTTTTTATTTCTGATAAAGCATATAAAAATCATTTAGATTATAGATTTCCAAAGGATTATTTAGTTGATCCAAAGAATAAAAAGATAAAAGATATAGTTTATAAATATGTTTTTAGTCAATATAAAATTGACGATATTGAAATTGAGAAAATAAATATTGATTTCCTCAGAAATCATGTAGATATATCTCTTCTAAAAGGAACAACAGACGAATTAGATATAGATCAATATACTTCAGATAATAGATACAAGGATTTTAGACCAGCTTTCTTTCTTGATGAAAATGATGAAATAATTAAAGATGAATTAGGAAAATATATTGTTTCTCGCGAAGTAGAAAAAATGTCCAAGTCCAAATACAATGTGGTGAATCCAGATGCTATTTGTTCTGCATATGGAGCCGATTCATTGCGTTTATTTGAAATGTTTTTAGGTCCGTTAGAACAATCGAAACCTTGGAAAACCTCAGGAATTTCTGGAGTGCATTCGTTCTTAAAAAAACTATGGAAGTTGTTTCACGATAAAGGAAATTTTATTGTTTCAAACGAAGAACCTACCAAAGACGAACTAAAAACCTTGCATAAAACCATTAAAAAAGTAGAGGAGGATATTGAGAATTTCTCATTCAACACATCTGTATCTACCTTTATGATTGCAGTAAATGAACTTATTGTTTTACAATGCAATAAACGAGCAATTCTAGAACCTTTATTGATTTTGATTTCTCCTTATGCACCTCACATAGCAGAAGAACTATGGGAAAAACTAGGACATTCAGAGTCTATTTCTGAAGCTCCTTTTCCAGTATTTGATGAAAAACATTTAGTAGAAAGCACTAAAAACTACCCGATTTCCTTCAACGGAAAAATGCGTTTTACGTTAGAGTTACCTTTAGAGATGAGTAAAGAAGAGATTGAGACAACAGTACTTTCTCACGAGAAAACTCAAGCACAATTACAAGGAAGAACGCCTAAAAAAGTAATTGTTGTGCCTGGTAAAATCGTAAATATTGTAGGATAAATAAGATTTAAAATTAATAAAAAAGCTATCATGAATTATTGTGGTAGCTTTTTTGTATTCTACTATTTAAGTATCTTAGAATCCGTTTAAATTTTCAATCTAATGAAAGTAAATAAAATAGGATTTGTTTTAATCTGCTTAGTTCTTTTTTGGCAATGCAACCAAGCAAAAAAAGAAGCATCACTTAAAAACCACATGGTTGGTAAATGGCAAACAACTTATTTAAAGATTGATTTTAACACCTTCAGCTCTTCTGACTCCACATTTGTTATAGAAGACAAGTTTGACAATAATCCTGAGCGAGTTGCACAGTCAGAATATTACGAAGATGGAACGTTCAAAGCATGGTTTTTAGATAGAAATAAAAATCAACAAGGGCTTACATCAGGAAAATGGTCAGTATCCAACGACACGCTGTTTACATCGTATTTTTACTTAGGTAAAGATGTAAAAGCATTATACAAAGTGCTAAAAATAAACAACGGTTTTAAGGCCACCAGTAAATATGATTGGGATAATGATGGAGAACAGGATGATTTATTGGTTATGCAAACAAAACGAATAGAATAGGTTTGTTCTCTGGGTTAAAAAATATATCGTTACGCATTCGCATTTTTATTGCAATGATTTTGCTTATTGTATTGGCGTCTGTACTAATCATTACTGTAACTATTTATCAGTATGATGAGCAGACAAAAGAATATAACATACAGCGTTTTGGCAGAAAAGAAGATTCTGCTAAAGAAAACATCAATATTGAGCTCACAAATAGAACTACTTACCCTGTAAATACAGCAAATATCCCTAAAATTTTTCAAGAGAGTATTTATGAAATAGCCGTAATACACAACATTCATATTTCTATGTATTCTTTAGAAGGTCGACTGCTAAAAACTTCTATTCCTACTGTTTTTAGAGACTCTTTGCCAGAAAACTTGTCTAAAGAAATTGTACAAGAACTTAAAAATAAACCATACCATCGAATTTTAAAAACAAAAGAAGAAAAAGGAATCAGCTATCAATCTTCTTATTCTTATTTAACAGACCCGCAGTTTAAAAGAATAGGAATTTTACATCTTCAATTATCTCAAGACAATTATGATCAAGAACGTGAGTTAGAAGAATTTTTATCCCGACTAACTGTTGTTTACTTTTTTATGCTTTTGATAGCAATTGCATTGGCCTATTTTTTGTCTAGTTATATTACACGATCAATCAAGGCAATTACAGATAAAATGCGTCAAACACAACTCGATAAACGAAATGAAAAAATTATTTTAAAATCATCGAGCAACGAAATGAATATCTTAGTAGAAGCATATAATAAGATGATTGATGAGTTAGAAGCTAGCGCTGTAAAACTAGCAAAGAGTGAACGAGAGCAAGCGTGGAAAGAAATGGCCAAACAGGTAGCCCATGAAATTAAGAATCCGTTAACACCTATGCGATTAACCGTTCAAAGTTTTGAACGAAAATTTGATGAAAATGATCCAAATATAAGAGAAAGAATCAAAGAATTTACAAACTCGTTAATTCAGCAAATAGATGTAATGAGCTCCATAGCTTCTGCTTTTTCTGACTTTGCTAAAATGCCTAAGCAAAATAAAGAACGAATAGAAATAGTGAGTGTTGTAAAAATGGCGTTAGATATTTTTGACGAAGAGTACATAACATATCAACCAAAAGAAGAAAAAATCTATGCCAATTTAGATAAAACACAGCTTATTCGTGTTATGACAAATTTGCTTAAAAATGCTATCCAAGCATTAGAAGAAGAGAGTAATCCAAAAATAGTGGTTACCGTATCTTCTACAAAAAACACGATTGTCATAGAAGTTGCTGATAATGGAAAGGGAATTGAAAAAGAAGTTAGAGATTTGATTTTTGAACCAAAATTCACAACAAAAACTAGTGGAATGGGACTCGGATTACCTATGATTAAGCGAATTATAGAAGCATATGATGGAACTATAAATTTTATTTCAAAACCAGGAAAAGGCACGCTATTTACTGTAACTTTACCCAAAACATAATCGCATGAATTTCGAAAATATTATTGTAGATAAATCTGATGGATTAGCAATTGTAACGGTTAATCGACCTAAAAAATTAAACGCTTTAAATAAAGCGACGATAGAAGAACTTCATACTGCTTTTGATTCACTTAATATTGATAACACCATTAAAGTTATTATTCTTACAGGTTCCGGAGATAAGGCTTTTGTTGCAGGAGCAGATATTGCTGAGTTTGCTCATTTTGATGTAAAACAAGGAGGAGAGTTAGCAGCAAAAGGACAGGAGTTATTATTTAATTTTATTGAAAATTTATCAACTCCAGTAATCGCAGCAATTAATGGTTTTGCTTTAGGAGGAGGACTTGAGTTAGCCATGGCTTGTCATTTTAGAATCGCATCTGACAATGCAAAAATGGGCTTACCAGAAGTTTCGCTAGGAGTGATTCCTGGTTATGGAGGTACTCAACGATTACCACAATTAGTAGGAAAAGGAAAAGCAATGGAACTAATTATGACAGCAGGAATGATTTCTGCTGAAGAAGCTTTACAATCAAGATTGATAAATCACGTTACAACACAAGAAGAGTTACTACCTCTAGCAAAAAAACTTTCAGAAAAAATCATGAAAAATTCTTCTGTAGCAATTGCTGCAGCAATTAATGCAATCAATGCTTCATATACAGACGGAGTAGATGGATATGATGTTGAGATTGGTGAATTTGGAAATTGTTTTGGAACAGAAGATTTTAAAGAAGGAACAACTGCTTTCTTAGAAAAAAGAAAACCAAATTTTCCTGGAAAATAAATAATTATACTTTTCCATTCCATTCATCATAGAACTGAGCTAAAAAACTTTCCATGAACTCATGGCGTTTTTCAGCAAGTTTCTTTCCTGTCTTCGTATTCATTTTATCTTTTAGCAATAAAAGCTTTTCGTAAAAATGGTTGATAGAAGGTGCTGTCGAATTTTTATATTCTTCTTTTGTTAGATTAGGGTTAGGAGGCATGGCGGGATTGTATAGAGCTCGATTTTTATATCCTCCATAATTAAAGCAGCGAGCAATTCCTACAGCACCAATTGCATCTAGTCTGTCAGCATCTTGAACTACATTTAGCTCTGCTGATTGAAAGTCCTTTTTATTTTTACTAGCCAAAGAAGATTTGAACGAGATATGTTTAATAATGTTTTCGATGTGTTGTATAATGGCTTCATCTACTTGTTCTTTTTCTAAAAAAATTCGTGCTTTTTTAGGACCTAAAGATTCATCACCATTATGAAATTTCGCATCAGCAATATCATGTAATAAAGCTCCTAGAGAAACAACAAAAATATCCACATTCTCTTCTTCAGAAATTAATAAGGCATTTTTATAAACACGTTCTATATGAAACCAATCATGTCCACCTTCGGCATCTTTTAGTGTTTGTTTTACAAATGCAATTGTGTTTTTAATAATTCTTTGCTTTTCCATAAATTAAAACAAAAAATCCACTCGTTTTGAGTGGATTCGTATTTTAAGTAGATTAACAAAACTCTTCGTAGGCACTTGCTAAGTTTTCTGCAATCATTTGTGCAGATCTTCCTTCAATATGATGACGCTCTAGCATATGCACCAATTCACCATCCTTAAACAAGGCAACAGCAGGTGAAGATGGCGGAAACGGAACCATATATTCTCTTGCTTTGGCGGTAGACTCTTTATCTACTCCTGCAAAAACAGTAGTTAAATAATCAGGTTTTTTATTGTTGTGCAAAGAAGCAAGTGTTCCAGGTCTAGCAGTTCCTGCAGCACATCCGCAAACAGAATTTATCATTACCAAAGTAGTTCCTTTTTTGGCAATTGCACTATCTACATCTTCAGCTGTATGTAAAGCTTTAAAACCATTGCTGGTTAATTCTTCTTGCATGGGTTTTACTAATTCTTCAGGATACATATTTTAAGAAAATTTTAGAGCACAAAGATACAGATTATAAAGCAATCAAAACAGTATCTTTGGAAATCAGAACGATAAGAAATGAGAAGTTTTACAAAGTGGTTAGGAGCAGGTGTAGGGTTTACTTTTGGAGGACCAATAGGCGCCATAATAGGTTTTGCGGCAGGAACAATTATTGATGCATATACAAAAGAAGATTTTGAAAGAGAAGCGAAAAGATACTACCACGGTGCCAGTTCAGAATCAGAAAAAACACTTCCTGGAGATTTTGAAATTAGTTTGTTAATTCTCGCAGCTGTCGTTATAAAATCTGATGGGAAAGTAGACCAAAGAGAGCTTAATTTCGTTCGATCACAATTTGTAAACATGTACGGAAAAGAACGAGCAAACCATGCTTTCAAGTTGTTTAAAGAAATTATAAACAAAGAAGTTTCTGTTAGAAAAGTTTGTTTACAAATACGTCAACACATGGCGCATGCCTCAAGATTACAATTAGTTCATTTTTTGTTTGGTATTGCAAAGGCAGATCAATTTGTATCAGAATCAGAAATTGAAGCAATCAGAAAAATTGCAGGTTACTTATATATCAACAATAATGATTTTGAGTCGATAAAAGCAATGTTTCATAAAACATCAGATTCGGCTTACAGGATTTTGGAAATAGATCAATCTGTTTCTAATGAAGAAGTTAAGAGAGCCTATAGAAAAATGGCTAAAAAATATCATCCAGATAAATTACAGAGCTTAGGAGAAGAACACCTTAAAGGAGCGCAGCAGAAATTTCAACAAATTCAAGCTGCTTATGAGACGATTAAAAAAGAACGAGGTTTGCCATAA
This sequence comes from Bacteroidia bacterium, assembly GCA_030428865.1. Lineage (GTDB taxonomy): Bacteria > Bacteroidota > Bacteroidia > Flavobacteriales > Flavobacteriaceae > Polaribacter. The sequence goes on from JAUIEK010000001.1 coordinate 250,514, forward strand.
ACCGTTATTTTTGTAGTACTTACCCTTTTGATTCCTCATAAAATATGTATTTTCGCATTCTTATAAGAATTTGTGATTTATGAGCGCAAAGTTTCCTGAATATAAAGGACTTGATTTATCAAACGTAGCAAAAGAAATTCTTGGCTATTGGCAAGAGAATAATATTTTTGAAAAGAGTGTGACTTCTCGAGAAGGAAAGCCTCCTTTTGTGTTTTTTGAAGGACCACCATCAGCAAACGGTCTGCCTGGAGTTCATCATGTTTTGGCACGTGCCATTAAAGATATTTTTCCTCGTTATAAAACCATGAAGGGATTTCAGGTAAAGCGTAAAGCAGGCTGGGATACGCATGGCTTACCTATTGAATTAGGAGTTGAAAAAGAACTAGGAATCACAAAAGAAGATATTGGTAAAACCATTTCTGTTGAAGAATACAATGCTGCTTGTAGAAAGGCAGTAATGCGCTACACAGACATTTGGAATGATTTAACACAAAAAATGGGCTATTGGGTAAATATGGACGATCCGTACATTACCTACGAACCCAAATATATGGAATCTGTTTGGTGGCTGTTAAAACAGATTTATGACAAGAACTTGTTGTACAAAGGGTATACAATTCAGCCGTATTCTCCAAAAGCAGGAACAGGGTTAAGTTCACATGAATTAAATCAGCCAGGAACGTATCAAGATGTTACAGATACCACAATCGTTGCACAATTTAAGGCTATTGATAAAACCCTTCCAGACTTTTTACAAAACGAAGGAACAATTCATTTTTTAGCTTGGACAACTACTCCTTGGACATTGCCAAGTAATACCGCATTAACTGTTGGGCCTAAAATTAATTATGTTTTAGTTGAAACTTATAATCAATACACTTTTGAACCTATTAAAGTAGTGTTGGCAAAAAACTTGGTTTCTAAACAGTTTACAGGAAAGTACAAAGCAGCAGCAGATCGAAAAGACATTGTAAGCTACAATAAAGAGGATAAAAAGATTCCTTTCTATGTTCTAAAAGAATTTGTTGGAAAAGATTTAGTTGGAATTCGCTATGGGCAATTGCTAGATTTTGTGCTTCCTAATGACAATCCACAAGATGCTTTTAGAGTAATTTCTGGTGATTTTGTAACTACCGAAGATGGAACAGGAATTGTGCATACAGCGCCTACTTTTGGTGCAGATGATGCCTTGGTGGCAAAACAAGCTACGCCGGAAGTGCCGCCAATGTTAGTAAAAGACGAAAGTGGGAATTTGGTTCCGTTAGTAGATTTACAAGGACGATTTAGACCCGAAGTTGGGGAGTTTGGAGGAAAATATGTAAAGAATGAATATTACAATGAAGGTGAGGCTCCAGAAAAATCGGTTGATGTTGAGATTGCAATCAAATTAAAGATAGAAAACAAAGCATTTAAAGTAGAAAAATACAAGCATAGCTATCCAAACTGTTGGAGAACCGATAAACCCATATTGTATTATCCTCTTGATTCTTGGTTTATCAAAATTACGGAGGTAAAAGATCGCATGCATGAGCTGAATAATACAATTAATTGGAAACCAAAATCAACAGGAGAAGGTCGTTTTGGAAATTGGTTAGCCAATGCAAATGATTGGAACTTATCTCGTTCAAGATATTGGGGAATTCCGCTTCCTATCTGGCGAACAGAAGATAAACAAGAAGAGATATGTATTGGGTCAGTTGCTGAATTGAAAGGTGAAATTGTAAAAGCAGTTGAGGTTGGCGTTATGAAAGAAGATATCTTTTCAGATTTTAGAATAGGAGATCTATCAGATGAAAACTATGCAACTATTGATTTGCATAAAAACATTGTAGATCAAATTGTGTTAGTTTCTCCATCAGGAAAACCAATGAAGCGTGAAAGTGACTTGATTGATGTTTGGTTTGATTCTGGTTCCATGCCTTATGCACAATGGCATTATCCGTTTGAAAATAAAGAATTGATTGATGAGAACAAATCTTTTCCTGCTGATTTTATTGCAGAAGGAGTAGATCAAACTCGTGGTTGGTTTTACACATTGCACGCAATTGGAACCATGGTTTTTGATTCCGTTGCTTATAAAAATGTAGTTTCCAATGGATTGGTGCTAGATAAAAACGGACAAAAGATGTCTAAGCGTTTGGGCAATGCTGTAGATCCGTTTGAAACCTTATCAAAATATGGAGCAGATGCTACACGTTGGTATATGATTGCCAATGCAAATCCTTGGGACAACTTAAAGTTTGATGTTGATGGAATAGAAGAGATAAAGCGTAAATTCTTTGGAACTTTATACAACACATATTCATTCTTTGCTTTGTATGCAAACGTAGATGGATTTTCGTATTCTGAAGAAAATATTCCTTTAAAAGAAAGAACAGAGTTAGATCGTTGGATTTTGTCAGAGTTGCACACACTGATTAAAAAGGTGGATGGATTTTATCAAGATTATGAACCCACTAAAGCAGCCAGAGCAATTTCAGATTTTACTCAAGATTACTTAAGTAATTGGTATGTTAGATTAGGCAGAAGAAGGTTTTGGAAAGGAGAATACCAAAAAGATAAAATAGCGGCCTACCAAACATTGTATACTTGTATGGTTACGATTGCTAAATTAGGAGCGCCGATTGCCCCTTTTTATATGGATCAATTATATAAAGATTTGAATTCTATTACAGGAAAAGAATCTTTTGAAAGTGTGCATTTATCAGAATTCCCTGTTTTTGATAATTCATTTATAGATAAAACGCTTGAACGAAAGATGGAGAACGCGCAAACCATTTCTTCTTTAGTGCTATCACTCAGAGCAAAAGAAAAGATAAAAGTGCGTCAGCCATTACGTAAAATAATGATTCCGGTTGATAGTGTTTCCCAAAAAGAAGAAATATTAGCTGTGGCCGACTTGATAAAGCACGAGGTAAATATTAAAGAAATCGAGCTGTTAGAAGATGCTTCTGATGTACTAGTAAAACAAATAAAACCAAATTTTAAAGTACTTGGGCCAAAGTTTGGGAAAGATATAAAATTGATTTCTAGTGCAATACAAAAATTTACGCAAGAACACATTGCAAAAATTGAGGAAGAAGATAAAATAGAAATAGAAATTAATGGAAATTTGATTACCTTAGAACGCACTGATGTAGAGATTTACTCAAAAGATATTGAAGGATGGCTTGTGGCAAATGAAGGGAAAATGACTGTTGCTTTAGACATTACCATTACAGATGATTTGAAGCAAGAAGGTGTTGCCAGAGAGTTAGTAAATCGAATTCAGAATGCAAGAAAAGATGCTGGTTTTGAAGTTACAGATAAAATAAAACTAACGATTTTAAAGTTAGATGAGTTGGAACAATCAATTAATAGTAACAAAGACTATATTATGAGAGAAACATTAACTGAGGATTTGGTGTTTGTTGATAACGTTTCAGAAGGGATTGATATAGAGTTTGATGCTATTAAAAGTAAAATAGCAATACAAAAAATATAAGATTATGGAAGATTTGAAAACAAGATACTCTGATGAAGATTTGAAAGAGTTTAAAGGAATTATCTTAAGCAAAATTGAACGTGCAGAGGAAGACCTAGCGCTTCTAAAAAGTTCATATATGAATGGTAGTAATAATGGAACGGATGATACTTCTCCCCAGTTTAAATCCTTTGAAGAAGGATCTGAGACTATGAGTAAAGAGTCTAATGTACAATTAGCCATTCGTCAAGAAAAATTCATAAGAGATTTAAAAAATGCGTTAATCCGTATAGAGAACAAAACCTATGGAATTTGTAGAGTTACGGGCAAACTAATTCAAAAAGAACGATTAAAGCTTGTACCTCATGCAACACTTAGTATTGAAGCGAAAAAGCAGCAGAAATAGAAAAAATTTAAACAGAAAAAAAGCTACATTGAAAAATGTAGCTTTTTTTTATTAAACTCGTAAGTCTTACTGACCCATTAATTTACTACCTAAATCTTGAAGCTCTTTTGTTTTAGCCTCCATGTACTTGTTTAGTTTTTCTACGTCAGAAGCAGAAAGATCTGTTAGTTCAGAAGCTTTTTGAGCAAGCTCTGTTCCTTTAGTACCTAGTTTAGAATAGCCATCCATATCTTTGTTCTCTACAACTTTTCTGTACTCTTCCATGTACTTTTCGTAAGCATTTGCATAATCTTGAGCAGCTTGACTATCAAAATTAGGCACGTCAGCACTACTAGTTTCTTTTTTAGTTTCTTCTTTTTTCTCCTCTGCCTTCTTTTCTACTTTTTCTTCAGAAGAAGTGTCAGATTTTTTTTCTCCTTTACAAGAAGTAGCTACCATTGCAAATGCAACCATAACTGCTAAAATAACTTTTTTCATAATTTGTGTCTTAAAAGATTGTTTAGATTCTGGTGTAAATCTAATAATTATTCGTTTATTACATACAAAAAATGTTAATTTTTTATGGTCATTCCTAAAGTGCTTCACTTTTTAAAAAGTTATACAAACTCAAAGAATATGCACTGGCTTCTTTTTTGGTTTTTTCTAGGAATACTAGAGGTTCAATGTCAGCACAAGGTGAGTAAGACCATAAATTCTACAGTAAACTATATAGATATTTTTATTGAAGATGCTGATAACCTTACAGTAATCCCTGTCAACTCAAAAAGTACCGTAAAAGTTATAATAGAAACAACAAACATTAGTTTTCACAGAATAGAATTTAAAGAATTGAAGAGTTTGTTAAAAGTAGAATTAACCACGCACGAAGATGCATTTATGAATAATCATCAACAGACGGAAAAATTTTGTGTGATTCCACCGAGTTATACTAACATAATAGTAGAAGTACCGATTCATAAAACAATAGCAGTTTCTGGAAAAGTATTAGATGTTCAATCTATGAGTTACCAAGGAAATTTGCAAATCAACTTAGAAAGAGGAAGTATTCGGCTGCATAAAAACTTAGGGAAAACAAAGATTACTGTTTATTCAGGTGTAGTGTACGCTTCTGTAAATGCATATAAAGACGCATTGTTTTTAGAAACAACAAAAGGAGTTATTTCACTTAATGAAGAGGAACAAAAGTCTCCTTATAAACAAACAGGGAATCCCAATCGTTCATTGCAAGTAAATTCAATTCTCGGAAATATAGTTTTGCAATCATCCTCAAAAAAATAATCACTACTTTTGTCAGCAAATTTTTTAACCAGCACCTCGTTAAATGCCTAAGAAAAACATAGCAACTCTTACCATTCTTGTAGCTATTTTGCTAGATCAAATTGTTAAGATTTATGTAAAGACTCACTTTGCCCTATACGAGGAAGTTGAGGTTTTTAGCTGGTTTAAAATCCGTTTTGTAGAAAACAACGGAATGGCTATGGGATTGGAGTTTGGAGGAAAAATGGGAAAGCTTTTTCTTACACTTTTCAGGCTGGCGGTTGTTCCACTAATTTTTTATTGGTTGTTTGATACAATTAAAAAGAAAATATCAAATGTTGTGGTTATTGCCATTGCCTTAATTTTTTCGGGAGCTATTGGCAACATAATAGATTCTATTTTTTATGGAGTAATGTTTAATACTCCTGCCAATGGTGTTGCCACTTTATTTCCGATAGAGCCTTATGGAGAATTATTTTATGGGAAAGTAGTTGATATGTTTTATTTTCCGATTATTAAAAATGGCCAATTTCCTAATTGGATTCCGATAGTAGGAGGCGATACATTTACCTTTTTTAACTACATATTTAATCTTGCTGATGCTTACATTACCGTGGGCGTTGCGATATTGTTTATATTTAGTAAGCAGGCTTTTCCTAAAACACCAAAGAAGACAGCAGAATAAAAAAATCTTCTGAAAATCTGTTACCTTAGCTGTATGGCTAAGGATTTACCTCTTTTATTACAAACATTGCCAGATGCTCCTGGCGTATATCAGTATTTTGATAAGGAAGGAAAAATTTTATATGTTGGAAAAGCTAAGAATTTAAAAAAACGCGTTAATTCATATTTTACAAAACACCATGACAATGCCAAAACAAGGATTTTGGTAAAAAAAATAGCAGACATAAAACACATTGTTGTAAACTCAGAAGCGGATGCTTTATTATTAGAAAATAATTTGATAAAAAAGTATCAGCCGAGATACAACATCATGCTAAAAGATGATAAAACATATCCTTGGATCTGTATCAAAAAAGAGCGATTTCCAAGAGTGTTTATGACGCGCCGAGTTGTTAAAGATGGGTCTGAATACTTTGGTCCCTACACAAATGTTAGAACAGTAAAAGTATTGCTTGACTTAATCAAAGAGTTATATTCATTAAGAACATGCAATTACGATTTGAGTCGAGAAAAGATTGAAAACAAAAAACACAAAGTTTGTTTAGAATATCATCTAGGGAATTGTAAAGGGGCTTGCGAAGGATTAGAATCTGAAGAAGAATATAACGAAACCATAAAATCTATTAGAAATATTGTTAAAGGAAACTTTAAAGAAAACCTGAAGTGGTTTGAAGAGCAAATGCATCAGTATGCTAAAAAAATGGCATTTGAAGAAGCTCAAAAAATCAAAGAAAAACTAGAGCTGCTTTCTAATTATCAAGCAAAATCTACTATTATAAATCCATCTATCAACAATGTAGATGTTTTTGCGATTGTTTCTGATGAAAGCTACGGGTATGTTAACTTTTTAAAGATTGCTAATGGAGCTATTATTCAATCTCACACAACAGAGATAAAGAAAAAGCTGGACGAAACAGATAAAGAGATTTTGGAATTAGCTATTGTAGATATAAGACAGCGATTTCACTCTGTTTCCAGAGAAGTTTTTGTTCCTTTTCGAGTGGATTTAGGAGAAGATATAAAGGTAACAGTTCCAAAACTTGGAGATAAGAAACGAATTGTAGAACTCTCTGAACGCAATGCAAAATATTACAGACAAGAACAGTTTAAGCAGATAAAAATTGTAGATCCAGATCGTCATGTAAAAAGAGTCATGGCGCAAATGAAGAAAGATTTACGGCTTTCTGAAGAACCCATACATATAGAATGTTTTGATAACTCTAATATTCAAGGAACAAATCCTGTAGCCGCTTGTGTTGTTTTTAAAAATGGCAAACCTAGTAAAAAAGATTACAGACATTTTGCGATTAAAACAGTAGAAGGTCCAGATGATTTTGCTTCTATGGAAGAAGTAATTTTTAGACGTTATAAAAGGTTGCTAACAGAAAATGAACCATTACCTCAATTAATTGTAATTGATGGAGGGAAAGGGCAATTATCATCTGCCTTAAAAAACTTAGATGTTTTGGGCTTACGAGGCAAAATTGCCATTATCGGAATAGCCAAAAGATTAGAAGAAATATATTATCCAGGAGATTCTATTCCTATGTATTTAGATAAAAAGTCAGAGACTTTAAAAATCATTCAATACTTAAGAAACGAAGCACATAGATTTGGGATAACGTTTCATAGAAACAAAAGAAGCAAAAGTGCGATTCAATCGGAACTGGAACAAATTCCTCAAATAGGCAATCAAACCATAACTAATTTGTTACGAAAATTTAAATCTGCCAAACGCGTTAAAAATGCTACATTTGAAGAGCTCGAAGATGTTATTGGAAATGCAAGAGCCAAAAAAGTCTTTGAGTATTACAATAAAAACCAATCGTGAAAAAACTAATACTTTTCTTATTTCTTGCTTTGTCTGTTGCTATGCTCTTTTCGCAAGAGAAAAGACCTAAAATAGGGTTAGTTTTAAGTGGTGGTGGAGCAAAAGGATTGGCTCATATTGGTGTTCTAAAAGAAATAGATAAAGCAGGACTCAAGATTGATTATATTGGAGGAACCAGCATGGGTGCTATTGTAGGAGGAATTTACGCAGCCGGTTACTCAGCAGAACAAATAGAAAAGATTGTAAAAAATGTAGATTTCCCAAAACTACTTCAAGATAAATTTCCTAGAAACGCTTTACCTTTTTTCGAAAAAGAATTCGGAGAGGAACATGCGTTTACGTTGCCAGTAAATAAAAGGGGAGTTCAGCTGCCTAAAGCAATATCAAAAGGACAAAATATACTAGATTTACTTACATATTTGTTAGCTCCTGTAGATACGATTCAAGATTTTTCTAAACTTCCTATTCCTTTTTTCTGTATTGGAACCAATGTAGAAAATGGAGAAGAGGTTTTATTAGAAAAAGGGTTTTTACCTTTAGCATTAAGAGCAAGTGGTTCATTTCCAACGCTACTAGATCCTGTAGAAGTTGATGATTTGTTATTGATAGATGGTGGTGTTGCTAATAACTTTCCTGTAGATGTGATGAAAAGAAAAGGTGTTGATTACATTATTGGTGTAGATGTACAGAGTAATTTAAGCAAGCGAAAAAAACTGAATTCGGCAGTTGCCATTCTAAATCAAATTGTAAGTTATGATGTTTACAGAGAAAGAGCAGATAAATTGCTATTAACAGATAGTTATATAAAGCCAGATATAGAAGAATTTACAGTTGTTGATTTTGAGAAAGGATCTGAACTTATTAGAAAAGGAGAAGAAGTTGGAAAAAATTTTAAAGCTGTTTTTGACAGTTTGGTTAAAACCCAGTCTTCAACACAACCCAGAAAGCTAATTAAATATGATGACAAACCTGTTTACTTGAATTTTGTAGAAGTTAAAGGCTCTAAAATATACACACCCGCCTACGTAAGAGGTAAACTGAACATTCAAGTAGGAGATAGCATTACGCGTAGAGATCTCAAGAAAAAAATGGACTTTTTAACTGCTACAAGTAATTATGAAAGAGTAGATTATCGATTAATTAAAAAAAAGTACAAAAACACATTGATAATTAATGTGAAAGAGAGTGACCAAACTGCAAATTTACGGCTTGGAGTGCATTACGATTTACTGTATGAATCGGCTCTTTTAGCAAATTATAATCATAAAGGATTTTTGAAAAAAAACGATCAACTCTCTGTCGATATCATATTAGGAGATAACATACGTTACAACTTGAATTATTTTGTAGATAATGGGTTTTATACCAGTTATGGATTTCGTTCTCGATATAACCATTTTAGAACCAATACGCCTTTCAATAATGAAGATCCTTCTGTAAACGAAATTAACTTAAAATATTCTGATTTTACCAATGAGCTTTTTGTGCAAACCCGATTTGATCGAAAATTTGCAATTGGTTTGGGAGCGGAGCTAAAAAATATAAGGGTTAGTACAGAAACACTAACTGATAACAATAATGAATTGTTTTTTGACAATAGCACTTATTTTAATTTTCATGGCTATTTAAAGCTTGATACATATGACGATAAGTATTTTGTTACTAAAGGATTTTACGCTGATTTAGGCGGACGATGGTATATTTCTTCTACAGATTTTAATAATAATTTTACTCCCTTTTTGCAACTTCAAGGTACTGTTGGTTTCGCGATTACTTTTTGGGACAGACTCACATTTCAGTATACAAATGATGCTGGATTTTCTTTTGATAACCCAAGCTCTGATGTGTTTGACTTTTACTTAGGAGGGTATAATCAGAATTATATAAATACATTTGTTCGGTTTTATGGCTACGATTTTGCTTCCTTAGCGGGGAACTCGTTTTTACGTTCTGAGTTTCTGTTTCGGTACAAACTCTTTAAAAATAACTATGTTAACTTTCTTGCTAATTATGCCAGAGTTGATGATAATGTATTTAATGACACCAATATATTTGAAGACATCATATCTGGTTATGCGTTGGGTTATAGCGTAAACACATTAATTGGTCCTGTAGAGATTAAGTATAGTTGGTCTCCAGACAATCAAAAACATTTTTGGCTTTTCAATTTAGGATTTTGGTTCTAATGTTAACTTAATGTTAAGCAAAGCTTGCTTAATTGTAAATTTAATGTTATATTTGTTTATTAAATGTTAATAAATTAAAATCTTAGGCAGTATGAAAAGGTTACTAATTTTAGTGTTTGCTATGTGTATAGGTGCTATGCAAGCTCAGGATCAAAAAGAACCTACTTATGAGGTAGAAGGAGATTTAGTAAAAGCTACTTATTACCATTCTGATGGTAGTATTTATCAGCAAGGATATTTTAAAGACAAAAAGCTCACAGGAATGTGGACTCAGTTCGATACGAAAGGAAATAAAGTTGCTATGGGTTTTTACAAAGAAGGTAAAAAAGTAGGAAAGTGGTTTCAATGGAATAAAAATATCTTGAGAGAAATTACCTATAAAGATAGTAGTGTGTCAGATGTTAATGTTTGGAAAGAAGATGTTAGAGTAGCATCAAATAAATAAAATTCTACTAAAGCAAAATAAAAAACCGCATTAAAACTTAATGCGGTTTTTTTATGATAATAAATTTTATAGCCTTACTTTATTTAAGTGTCTTAAACTTAAATTGTAAATACTGATAAGCATCTCTCGGTATAATAGAAATCCACTTTTTATGTTTTAAAAACCACTTTTTTCTGATAGACCAAAAACCTTGATTTAAATATGCTGCAATAAAAGGATGTACATGCAGAGCTATTTTTTTGTTTTTGGCATTAGATAAGATACGTTCTAATTCATTCTCTAATTTTTCTATCATTACAATAGGAGCTTCCACCTCATTTTTTGGGTTCGGATTGGGCTCTTGGGTTTTAATGCTGAGTTCAGGTCTAACTCGCTGTCTGGTTATTTGAACTAATCCAAATTTACTGGGAGGCAAAATTTTATGCTTAGTTTTATCGAGAGCCATTTGCTCTTTTAAATGCTGATATAACTTTTGTCTGTTTTCACCACTATTCATGTCGATAAAATCAACCACAATAATACCGCCCATATCTCTTAGTTGTAATTGTCTTGCAATTTCTGTAGCCGCAATCATATTTACTTCAAGAGCAGTCTCTTCTTGAGATCCTTTTTTATTAGATCGATTACCACTGTTTACATCAATAACGTGTAGTGCTTCTGTATGTTCTATAACTAAATAAGCACCTCTACTCATTGATACGGTTTTACCAAAAGAGGTTTTAATTTGACGTTCTATACCATATTTTTCAAAGATGGGTACTTGAGAGTTATAAAGTTTTACGATATTTTCTTTTTCTGGAAATATTTCTCGCAAATATTCTTTTATCTCAAGATTCAGTTCTTCATCATTTGTGATAATACTTGTAAAAGTATCATCAAGCACATCACGTAAAATAGATGAAGCTCTGTTTAATTCACTTAGTATTTTTGTAGGAGTGTTAGTATTGGCAATACGTTTACACATATTTTTCCATCTGCCTAAAGAATTTTGCAAATCTCTATCAAGCTCTGCTACTTTCTTTCCTTCAGCAACAGTTCTTAAAATAACACCAAATCCTTTTGGTTTAATACTTTTAGCTAATCTTTTTAAACGTTCTTTTTCTTTTGGATCATCTATTTTTTGTGATACTGAAACCCGTTCAGAAAAAGGAACTAGAACCATATACCTACCTGCAATAGAAAGTTCAGAGCTTAATCTGGGTCCTTTTGTAGATATGGGTTCTTTAACAATCTGTACTAATAAATTTTGACCTGATTTTAGTACTTGATCTATGCTGCCATCTTTGTCGATATCTTCCTCAAATCGGAAGTTTTTTAAAGTGTATTCTTTATACTTACCTGTGCTTACCTTTTTTATAAACTTATTCAACGATTGTACTTGTGCACCCAAATCGTGGTAGTGTAAAAAACCATCTTTAGGATATCCTACATTTACAAATGCTGCATTTAAACCCGTTAGAACTTTTCCTATTTTGGCTAAAAAAATGTCGCCTACAGAAAATTTGTTATCTACAGATTCTTTGTTGAGTTGAATAAGTTTTCCATCTCTTAGTAAGGCAAAATCTATATCAGATGAATTGGATCGAATAATTAATTCTGTTTTCATACTGTATAGTTTTGGTCTGCACTTTGTGCAGATGGATTAAAAATAACAGGTAAAATTACCTTATAATGTCAATGAACGTATGTATGCTTGTAACAAAATGAAAAATAAGTAGAGTTACTACTTATTTTTCTTATGTCTGTTTGCTCTAGCTCTTTTTTTTCTTTTGTGAGTAGAGATTTTAGATCTCTTTCTTTTTTTACCACTTGGCATAATTATCTCTTATTTTAAAAATCTAAAATAGATTTAGGTTATAACTAGTTTCTTACAATAACTTTATTCTTTACTCCTTCTGTAAAAGTTTTAGCAGGTTTAAATGCTGGAATGTTGTGAGCTGGAATTTTAATTGTTGTGTTTTTAGAAATGTTTCTTCCTGTTTTTTCTGCTCGTGTTTTAATAATAAAGCTTCCAAAACCTCTTAAGTAAACATTATCTCCACTTTCTAACGCATCTTTTACCTCGGCCATAAAAGCTTCAACAGTGGCTAAAACATCGGCTTTTTCAATTCCTGATTTGTCTGAGATTTTTGATACGATATCTGCTTTCGTCATGATTCTATATATTTTTTAGTTTTTATTTAAAAAAAAGCAACCTAAAAGTAGCAAGCATAGAACGCTTTTCGTTAGCTTTTAGGCGGGGGCAAATATATGATAATTAATCCGTTCCGTAAAAATAAAGAGTTAAAAATATATCAATATTAAGACTTAGTTTTGCAATCTTATATTGAATTAATGGAGTTTACTAAATCGCTAATTAACTGGTATTTGCAAAATAAAAGAGAATTGCCATGGCGAGCAACAAATGATCCTTATTTGGTTTGGTTATCAGAAATTATGCTTCAACAAACAAGAGTTGCACAAGGATTAGCGTATTTTTTAAAATTTAAAGAAACATTTCCTACTGTACATGATTTAGCCAATGCAGAAGAAGACTTAGTGCTAAAGATGTGGCAAGGATTGGGCTATTATTCTAGAGCTAGAAATTTACATCAAACAGCTAAACAGATAAGTAACGAACTAAATGGTCAATTTCCAAAATCATATAAAGAACTCCTAAAACTTAAAGGCGTTGGAGATTATACGGCATCAGCTATTGCATCTATTTGTTTTAATCAGCCAGAAGCTGTAGTAGATGGGAATGTTTTTCGGGTTTTAGCTCGTTATTTTGGTATAAAAACACCTACTAATACAACAAAAGGAAAAAAAGAATTTAAAGAACTGGCGCAATCCTTACTGGCTATTAATCAGCCAGGAATTTATAATCAGGCAATTATGGATTTTGGAGCAATGCAATGCAAGCCTCAAAACCCAGATTGCACTATGTGTCCTTTATCAAATTCATGTGTTGCCTTGCAAAAAAAGATAGTGAAAGAATTACCTATTAAAGAGAAAAAACAAAAAATTAAAAATCGGTACTTTCATTATTTATACATTGTTACCAAAGACAAGAAAACTATTTTACAGCAGCGACAACAAAAAGGAATTTGGCAAGGATTATATCAATTTCCGCTAGTAGAGCTATCATCAAAAGATGATCAAAACATTATTAACCATGATGATTTCAAAAAATGGGTTCCTGAGCGTTCAAAAATTATGTTGATTAATTCAGAACCTATTATTCATAAATTATCCCATCAACATTTATATACTCATTTTTGGAAGATAAGTGTAGATACACATCTAAAAGCAAATGTGGCTATAAATCAATTAAATAAATACGCTGTTCCCGTTCTTATTGCAAATTTTATTGAAGATATAGCGGCTTTATAAACTACTAAAAATTTGCTACATTTGATTAAACTAAAACGTAAGGAATGGCAGGAACAATCAATAAAGTAATTCTTATAGGGCATTTAGGAGATGAAGTGAAAATGAACTACTTTGAAGGAGGAAACTCCATTGGGAGATTTCCTATTGCCACCAATGAATCTTACACAAACAGACAAACAGGAGAACGAGTAACCACAACGGAATGGCATAATATTGTGGTTAGAAACAAACTAGCCGAAACATGTGAAAAGTACTTATCGAAAGGAGATAAAATTTATTGTGAAGGCAGAATCAAAACACGCCAATGGGAGCAAGATGGTCAAAAGCGTTACATGACAGAGATTCATGTAACTAACATGACTTTTTTAAACACCAATAAAGACACAGGAGCCGAAGCTTCTCAAAATGAATCAACACCCAATACAAGCTCAAAATCAATTATTGAGGAAGATGATGATTTACCTTTTTAGTTTAATTAATTAGTTTTATTTGGAACCAGAACCCCTTCTCGCATTCTTCTCTTTTTTAACAGTTGATTCTTTCTCTGTTTTTAATATCATTTCACTGTTGGTTTTGCTCTTTTGTTCTGCTTTAATCTCAGGAACAGAAGTTGCTTTTTTTTCTCTTTCAAAATTAGAACTAGACCAGCTCTCTCAAGAGTCAAAGGGAGAAAATTTAGTTGTTACACTATTAGAAAGACCAAAAAAACTTTTAGCAACTATTTTAATAACCAACAACTTTATAAACATCTTAATAGTATTGTTATTTGCCTCTTTTGGAGATGTCTATTTTCGTGATTTCAGTTATACATTTAACTTATATTTTGTAGAGGTTTCTGCTCGTTTCTTAATCGAGATTGTTTTGGTCACATCATTAATATTGTTGTTTGGTGAAGTTTTACCAAAAGTTTACGCATCCAGAAAAACAAAAGAGTTTGCCAGTTTTATGGCAAAACCTATAGGAGTGTTAAGCTATTTTTGTACGCCTTTTAGCATTCCTTTAATCAAATTGACAAAAATTATAGAAAAAAGGTTAGACGTAAAAAAGAATGATTTATCCGTAGAAACTTTGTCGCAAGTATTAGAGTTAACATCAGATGAAAGTACTTCTGTAGAAGAGAAAAAAATATTAGAAGGAATTGTAAGTTTTGGTAATACAGAAACGGTGCAAATCATGAAACCTCGCATTGATATTTTTGCTATTTCAACAAAAGATTCGTTTGACACTGTTGTGAAAAATATTCTTAAGCAAGGCTATTCGAGAAATCCAGTTTATGATGATACGATAGATAATATTATAGGTGTTTTATATGCAAAAGATTTGCTTGCTCATTTACATAAAAAAACGTTTGATTGGCAAAAAGTGTTGAGAGAGCCATACTTTGTTCCGGAAAATAAGAAGTTAGATGATCTTTTGGCTGAGTTTAGAGTAAAGAAAAATCATTTAGCAATTGTGGTTGATGAATATGGAGGAACTAGCGGAATAGTAACTCTTGAAGATGTTATTGAAGAGATTGTAGGAGATATTAATGATGAGTTTGATGATGATGATTTAGTATACTCTAAAATAGATCAGAATAATTACGTTTTTGAAGGAAAAGTGAGTATCAAAGATTTTTGTAGAGTATTAGATATAGATGAAAATGATTTTGAAGAAGATAAAGGAGAATCTGAAACGCTTGCTGGTTTTATTTTAGAAATACATGGAAAATTTCCTAAAAAAAATGAAGTAATACAATACAAGAAATTATCGTTTACTATAGAGGTAATTGATAAAAAAAGGATCAAACAGATAAAAGTCAGTAGATTACATGTATAAAAGTTTACAGCTTTTTCTTTTAGTTAGTTTGTGCTTTGCTTGTAAAGAGGAGTTTTTGCCAAAACCCAAAGCTTACCTAGATCTTACTTATCCTGAAAAATCATACAAACCGCTATTTATTGAAAAGCCATACACCTTTTTAATAACTGATCAGGCAGTAATTAAAGAAGAGCCAAATGATTGGCTAAAAATTTTGTATCCAAAGTTAAAAGCTTCTATAGACATTACGTATTTTAAAGTAGATAATAACGTAAGAGAGCTAATACAAGAATCAGAAAAACTGGTATTTGAGCATACAATAAAAGCCGAAAAAATTTCGTCAAAAGATTTTTTAAATACAGAAAAAAAAGTATTTGGTACGCTGTATGAAATTTCAGGAAACGCAGCATCTCAAATACAATTTCATCTAACGGATAGCTCTCGTAATTTTATGAAAGGAGCATTGTATTTCTATGCTAAACCGAATTATGACTCGGTTCTGCCAGCTGTAGATTATATTAAAAAAGATATTATTAAATTGGTTGAAACATTAGAATGGAAAGAAAATTAGGTGACAATTTTGTTTCTTCTTGATTGCATCCATAGGTAAAATTGTACTCCAAAAAGTAAGGCTCCAGACAAAAGATGAACAGCTTGTGTTCCTATTGGAAAATCTGCATAATACATTAGAATTCCTGTAACAGTTTCTAAGATTAACAAAACCATTACCCAATTAATTAAGTGATAACCCAATTTTTTTATCTGATTTAGATAATACAGGAATCCATTAATTAGAATAATAGCAATGGTAAAGGAGCGATGAAAGTAGAATTTAAGATTAGGGTTCATTAAACTATACTCCTTGTTTTCAAAACCAAAAAATTTGATTTGCTCATCAATAAATTGTCTTACCTGAGTTCCTAAAGCTATTTGGATTAATGAAAATATTACAGATATTATTAAAAGATTGTTGAATAAAGTATGATGTGAGTAGGTTTTCTTTTTATTAGAAACTATAAATAAAAGTCGTAAAACAAGGGCAACAATTATCAGTCCGATTACCATGTGTATGGTGATTATGGTGGGTTTTAGGTTTGTGTCTACTACCATTTTACCCAAAACAGCTTCTACGAGCATCAAGAAAAATGCAACAAAAGAAATAATAGGAATCCATTTATTTTCTTTTCTAAATCGTAACGATCCTATTAATAAAAAAAGAAAAACAAAACCTGAAATTACTGTGGTCATTCGGTTGATATATTCCGTCCATGTATGAAACGTGTTAAAAACAGCATAGTCATGCTTTGTGTATTTCTCCCAGTTTTCAAGATCGAATTGCTCGCCTGTTTTTACAGGCTTTGTAGCAACATATAGAGCTTTATCTTTTACAATAATCACTCCTTTTTTATAAGTTTTGTTTGGTTGCCATGTTATTTGATCTTCTGATGTAGGAGGAATATAATATCCAAAGCATTTAGGCCAATCGGGGCATCCCATTCCAGAGCCTGTCATACGAACAAAGGAACCAGCTAGGAAAATTAGATAAAGACTAATAAGTGTAATTTTAACAATAAGAGGGAACCGCTTTTTCATGCTAAAAAAAAGTATTTCTTGCAAAGATATTTTAAAACCTATAAAAAAGGCTTCTAAAAATTAGAAGCCTTAATTTATTGAATAGTAATTTTTAAACTTATTTTTCTGCTTGCAATTCTGAGGCTTTATACAAATCACCTCCAGCAATTCCGTCAATAAAACTAATCAGTTCTTTTTTAGATATTTGGTTTGCATCAAATTTTACTGTTGCAATACTATCAGAAAACACAACTTTTGCAGAGCTAACCCCTTCTTTTTTTGAGAGTTTAGATTGAATTGTTTTTGCGCAACCAATCTCACATGTCATGCCAGAAATATGAAAAGAAGCTGTTTCTGTTTTAATCGCTATAACCTCTTTTTTATCTGCCTTTTTTTCTTTACATGCAGACAAAGCTGTTATTATAAAGACAAGAAGTGTGAGAATTTTAAAAAATTTCATAATTACTTTTTATTATGCTTGGATTGTGCAAATTTATACATTAATGAAAAGATATTTAAAGAATTATTGGACTTTTGTATAGACCGAATTAAGCATATGAGTTCACAAAGTAAAAAGTGGCTAATTCTTATCATTTTAGCCTTTGTTTGGGGGAGTTCTTTCATTCTGATGAAAAAAGCCTTGTTGGGAGTAAACCAAGTTCAGTTAGGAGCATTACGGATTTTAATAACGGCTGTATTTTTACTACTAATTGGGTTTAAAAGTCTGAAAAAAATAAAGAGAAGACATTGGAAATACATTATTTATACAGCTATTTTAGGTACATTTTTTCCCGCTTTCTTATTTGCTTTTGCACTGAAAGAACTAGATAGCTCCATTGCTGCTATTTTAAATTCATTAACGCCCTTTAACACATTTATTTTTGGAGTATTATTTTTTGGTTTTGTATTTAAAAAAAGACAACTGATAGGAGTTTTTATCGGTCTTGTAGGAACGCTTTTATTGATTTTAAAAGGAGCATCTTTAAATCCAAATCAAAATTACTGGTATGTTCTATTGGTAATGATTGCTTCTATAGGATACGCTCTCAATGTAAATATGATAAAAAAATACTTGAGTGATTTAAATGCACTATCTATAACAACAGGAAATTTTTTGGTAATGATATTGCCAACTTTTTTTGTATTGTATTATTCAGATTTTTTCTCTGAGTTTACAATGACTGAAACGCAAATGGCTTCATTAGGATATATTTCTATTTTAGCAATCTTAGGAACCGGAATTGCTAAGATTTTATTTAACAAGTTGATTCAAATTTCTACACCTGTTTTTTCATCTTCAGTTACATATCTAATCCCAATGGTTGCTGTGTTTTGGGGTTTGGTTGATGGAGAAAAGTTGAGCTTTGTACAATTAGTAGCAGGATGTATAATCTTATTAGGAGTTTATATTGTGAATAAATCAAAATAAAACTGCTCATGGAAAACATGAGCAGTTTTTGAAATTATTCTTGTTTGTTTTTAATTCTATGTAAAAAGAACAAGAGTTTTTTTATTTAAAGTCGTTATCCGTTACTTCTTGGTTTATTTTGATTTCTTTGATTTCAAAATTAAGTGTCATAGGACCATTTGCTTGTTCCATTTTATGAGGAAATTTAATTCCGTCAACTTCTTTATAGTTTGAAAAAACAGTAGGCACTTGCGTTGTTTTTCCATTTGCTTCAATAGTCTTTATCTCTTGAATTTTTAATCCTGACGCTATATCATAAAAAGCCTCTATATCATTAAGTTTAACAACATACGCTTTTTTTCCATTTACAGATTCTATACGATCTAGTTTACCTACTTTGTACGCTTCGTCTGCAAAAGGCATTGTTTGGTTTTTAGATTTTTCAAGTTCTGTTCCTTCGAGAGGCTTTTTTTGACCTCTAGCCTCGGCATACCCTGTTTTACCATCAAACACTTGTTTTTGATAAACTTGTCCGTTAACCTTTATCGTATTTGCCTCTTTATTAGGGGCGGCAGTTTTAGTAATAAGTTCTACAGCCATACCTTGAATACTTGCAGTATAAACTTTCATCACAGTTTTTGCAGATTTCACTGTACTAATGCCTCCAATTGCTTTATAATAATTATCAATAACAGATGTAGCTGTAAGGCCATCAGGAATAGGTAAGCTCATTTCTGGCTTTTCTGTTGGATTTCCGTACTTGTCATAATACTTAATTATGTAATCAGAGTTTTTTTCCAAGTTTTTTAGAACATCCATTCCCTTACCTGTAATGATAATTCTTGCTTGATCTCCTCTAAAATATTTAATGGCAGCATTTTGAACATCTTCCAATGTAACAGCATTGATATTTGCTAAGTAATTTTCATAGAAATTATCTGGTAGATTATAAATTTCTTTATTTAATGCAAACCTAGCAGCTGTAGATGGGTTTTGTGCATTAATAACAAAACTACCAATGTAATTTTGTTTTGCATTTTCAAGCTCTTCTTGTGTTGCTTTTTTATATCGGATTTTGTTTATTTCTTTCATCAATTCAACAACTGAGCTATCTGTTACCATGTTTCTTACACTAGCAGCAGCTCTAAATCTACCAACATATCTACTTTGTGAAACACTAGAGTAGGAACCGTAAGTATAACCCTTGTCTTCTCTTAAATTCATAAAAAGTCTAGCAGTTGCACCACCTCCTAAAATTTGATTTGCCAATAAAGCAGCAAAGTAATCTTTATCACCTAAAGTAAGATCAACCGAATTAATAACGGATACTTCTGATTGAACGGCGTTTGGCATGTTAATAAAATTGATCTCTGTTGTTTTTACATTTTTTACTTGAGGCAGAGTAGATTCAGGAATCACGCCAGCTTCCCAATCCTCAAATAATGTTTTTACTTGCTTTTTAATATCTTTTGGATCGATGTCTCCGTTAATGATTAGGTAAGCGTTATTTGGTTTAAAATAAGTGGCGTATTCTTTTTTAACATCTTCTAGTGTGATGTTTTTAATACTTTCTTTAGAAGTAAACTCTCCAAAAGGATGGTTTTTACCGTATGTCAAGACACCTTCTACTCGCCTTGCGGCAGCAGTTACACTTTTTTCGTCAGATTTTAAATGATCTAAAGTTACTGTAACTTCTTTGTCAAATTCTTCTTGCGTAAAGATAGGGTTCTTTACTCCATCTGCCATTAAACTGAGGACTTCTGGAAAATATCTTTTTAAGGAAGAAGCAAAAGCATTTGAGCTACCAAAAGAAATTCTAGCTCCCATAAAATCTACTTTTTCGTTAAAATCATCTTTAGATATATTCGAAGTTCCTCGTCCTAATAAGCTCCCCATCAAAGAGGGTAATCCTGTTTTATTTCCTTCCAGTTTTGGCGGGTTATCAATAGTTAATGTGGCAGATGCCCTAGGTAGCTTATGGTTTTCTACCATAATTACGGTAAGACCATTTTTTAACTTAAATTTTTCTGCTTTACCTAGAATTACTTTTGGAGCTGGTCCTGATTTTGGCATTTGACTTCTATCAATCTGTGCATTAACAGTAACTGACATTACTATAAATGCAATAATGGATAATATTTTTGTTTTCATAATATTCATTGTCTTTTTACTGTTATTTTTTATCAGATTCTGGCAGGTACTCTAAAACAAGCCTTTGATTAGAATTTAAGTATTTTCTAGCTACTTCTCTAATTTCTTCTCTTGTGATAGATCGATAAATATCAATTTCAGTGTTAATAAGGTTGGTATCACCATATAAAAGGTGGTATCTGGCCAAAGAGTTTGCGATTCCCTCTACGCTAGAGTTAGAGTTTACAAAATTGTTTTCAAATTGATTTTGCAGTTTTTGATAGTCTTTTTCTGAGATTAATTCTGCTTGAACTTTTTTAATTTCCACATCCATCTCTGCTAGCACATCTTGAATTTTATTATCTCCTTGTGGTAAGGCAAATAATACATATGTACCATAATCTTCCTGACTTAAATTAATAGCCCCAACTTGTAGCGCCATTTTTTTTGTGTCAACTAATTTTTTATAAAGTACAGAACTTCTACCCCCGCTCAAGTAAGAAGAAAGCATGTCTAAAACTCGTGAATCTCTTGTTTTCATGGATGGTGTTCTGTAAGCGGCAGTAATAGCAGGGATTTGGATGTTTGGATCGTATGCTTTTGCGTTAATTGTTTTTGTGATTGGGTCTTCTTTTGGGAAGTTTCGTACAATGTCATTTCCTCTAGGAATAGATCCAAAATAATCTTGAATCATTTTTTTAACATCTTTTTTATTAATGTCTCCTGCAACAACTAAAGTGGCATTGTTTGGCACGTAATACTTTTTGTTAAATGCAAGAAACTCCTCTAATGTAGCAGCATCTAAATGCTCCATTTTTCCAATAGTGGTTCCTTTGTATGGATGCTTTTTAAACATATGTAGCTTTACGTTCTCAAGAAAACGAGAATAAGGTTGGTTATCTACGCGCAATCTTTTCTCTTCTTTTACCACTTCGTTTTGAGTATCTACACCACCTTGTTTAATAATAGGATGCAATAATCGTTCAGACTCCATCCATAATCCTAACTCTACTTTGTTAGATGGAAAAACCTCATAGTAATAAGTTCGATCATCTGTTGTGTTTGCATTGTTATTTCCTCCATTAGAAGAAACAATTTTAAACCATTCTCCTTTGCCTATGTTTTTAGTACCTTCAAATAACAAATGCTCAAAGAAGTGAGCCATTCCTGTTCTATCTGGTTGTTCATCTTTTGCACCTACGTGGTACATTACAGAGGTAATTACAACAGGGGCAGAGTTGTCTTGATGTAAAATGACATGCATTCCGTTATCTAAATCATATTCTTCAAAAGCTACCTGTTGAGCAACTGAAGAAAAGCTTACTAAGCATATTGTTAGTAGTGTTAACATAGTTTTTCTCATCGATCTTTGTTTAATTAATAATTCAATATTTTGACGCAAGATACTGTTATTTGTTACAGCAGCTTTTGTATGAGGGAAACAAATTTACTATTAAAAACTTAGTCATACAAAAAGCTTTTAACAGGCTTAAGTTTAAAAAATAAGTTGAATAGTTTTATTTTAATTACTTGCCTTATTGTTTGTTATGAGAGAAAGATGTATATTTGCACCCGCATTTTCAATAATGAATGCGAAAAAATTAAATAAAAGCGAATTTAAATAGTAACCTATGTACGCAATTGTAGAGATAGCAGGGCAGCAGTTTAAAGTAGCAAAAGACCAAAAAGTTTACGTTCACCGTTTACAAGAAAAAGAAGGAGCAAAAGTAACTTTCGATAAAGTAATGCTTCTTGATGATAACGGTAAAGTAACAGTTGGCGCCCCAGCTATAGAAGGAGCCGCAGTAACGGCTAAAATTTTAGGTCACCTAAAAGGTGATAAAGTAATCGTTTTCAAAAAGAAAAGAAGAAAAGGTTACAGAAAGAAAAATGGTCATCGTCAGTTTTTAAGCGAAATTCAAATTGAAAATATCGCTGCTTCAGGCGCTAAGAAAGCAACAGCAAAAAAGGAAACAACTTCTAAAAAAGAAGTGAAAGCAGAAACTCCAAAAGCTGAAGTAAAAGAAACAACAGCATCGAATGATTTGAGTTCTATGACTGTTGCAGAGTTAAAAGCTCTAGCAAAAGAAAAAGGTATCACAGGATATACTTCTCTTAAGAAAGCAGAGTTAATTGAAGTATTGAGTAAATAAAAATTCATTTTTAAAACCATAAAGAAATGGCACATAAAAAAGGAGTTGGTAGTTCGAAAAACGGTAGAGAATCAGAATCGAAACGATTAGGAGTAAAAATTTTTGGAGGACAAGCAGCTATAGCTGGTAACATAATTGTTCGTCAAAGAGGTACAAAACACTATCCTGGTGAGAATGTATATATGGGTAAAGACCACACATTGCATGCACAGGTTGATGGTGTTGTTGAGTTTACAAAAAAGAAAGACAACAAGTCATATGTTTCTATAGTTCCTTTTGAAGCATAAGAAATAAGTTGATAAAAGTTAAAACGCCCAAACATTGTTTGGGCGTTTTTTTATGGCTTTTTGTACTTTTACAAAAATGAATCTACTCTACGATATTTCAGCACATGTTGCTTATTTTTTACTACATATCTGTGCTTTCTTTAACAAGAAAATAAATTTGTTTGTTAAAGGAAGAAAGGAAATATTTACAAAATTAGCATCTATTAAGAAAGAAGATCGAGTTGTATGGATTCATGCTGCATCTCTAGGTGAATTTGAACAAGCCAGACCAATTATAGAGCAAATCAAGCAACAATATACAAATCACAAAATAGTAGTAACATTCTTTTCTCCTTCTGGATATGAGGTTCGGAAAAATTATGAATTAGCAGATGTGGTTTGTTATTTGCCTTTCGATACTTGGGGCAGAGTTAAGAAGTTTGTAAATAAGATAGATCCAGAACTCGCAATTCTAGTAAAATATGAGTTTTGGCCAAATCTTCTGAGAGCATTAAAAAAACAATCAATTCCTACTATTTTAATTTCTGGTATTTTTAGAGAAAATCAGAGTTTTTTTAAGCCACTAGGATTTTGGATGCGAGAACGTTTAAAATTTTTCGATCACTTTTTTGTTCAAGATGAGAATTCAAAAAAATTATTAAACACAATTAAAATCAATAACGTTACTATTTCTGGTGATACGCGTTTTGATCGTGTTTTTAAAATTCTTAAACAAGACAATTCGCTTGATTTTATTGAAAAGTTCAAGAATGAAATATACACAGTAGTCGCAGGAAGTACTTGGCAAGAAGATGAAGAATTATTGGTAAATTATATTAACAATTCAGAAGGAGAGAAATTTATTATTGCTCCTCATAATATGAGACCAAAAGAAATTGAAAAACTTAAAAACTCAATTAAGAAAGAAGTGGTTTTGTTTTCTGAAAAAGAAAATAAAAATTTAGCAAACTATGATGTTTTTATTGTTGATACAATTGGCTTACTAACCAAAATTTACAGTTATGCGGATACCGTTTATGTAGGTGGAGGTTTTAAAACAGGATTGCATAATATTTTAGAGCCAGCTACTTTTGGAATTCCGGTTATTATTGGGCCTAACTATAAAAAATTTAAAGAAGCTATTGACTTGGTTGATGAGGAAGGATGTACTTCAGTAAGTAACCGAAAGGAATTTTCTATAGCTTTTAATACATTAAAAACCAACGAGAAATTACGAAAACAGATGGGTGAGAGTAACCAAAAATACATTCAAGAAAATAAAGGCGCTACAGTAAGAATTATGAATTATATTAATCAAAAACTAACAAAGTGATGGAAGTAATAACACAGCCTTGGCCCTGGTACGTTGCTGGACCTGCAATAGCAATCATTTTATTTTTGCTTAATTTTTTTGGCAAAAATTTTGGGGTTTCTACTAATCTAGAAACATTTTGTACTATTGGAGGAGCGGGTCGATTTGTAGATTATTTTAAAACTGATTGGAAAGCAAAAACGTGGAGTCTGGTTTTTGTTGTAGGAATTGTAATTGGCGGATTTATATCAAGTGAATATTTAATGGCTTCTCAGCAAATTGATTTAAATCCTAAAACAGTACAAGAGTTAGCTGAACTAGGTTTTGCTAATGCCGGATCTGAATATTTGCCATCAGAAATTTTTAGTGTAGAAAACTTCTTATCGATTAAAGGAATTGGAATTCTAGTGGCCGCAGGATTGTGTATAGGTTTTGGAACTCGCTACGCAAGTGGATGTACATCTGGTCATGCAATAACAGGATTGAGCAGTTTGCAATTACCATCACTAATTGCAACTATTGGTTTTTTTGCAGGAGGCTTACTAATGACCTGGTTATTAATCCCTTTAATCTTTTAAACCATGAAGAACAGTAAATTTTTAATTATTGGGATTTTATTCGGAATTATATTGAGTAAATCTGAGGTGGTTTCTTGGTATCGAATTTATGAAATGTTCAAGTTTCAATCGTTTCACATGTATGGAATTATTGGTAGTGCTGTAATGATTAGCATGGTTTTAATGCAGCTTTTTAAAAGAGGCGTTATAAAAGATTTTCAAGGAAATCAAATTACGATCAAAGAAAAAAAGAAAGGCTTTATAAGAACATTTGTTGGAGGAAGTATTTTCGGTTTAGGATGGGCACTTGTTGGTGCTTGCCCAGGGCCATTATTTGTTTTAATCGGTCATGGTTTTATAGCAATAATTATCGTTTTGATAGCAGCAATTTTAGGCACGTTTATTTATGGAGTTTTAAGTAAAAAGTTGCCTAATTAAATTTAAACTATGAAGCAGCAACTAATTGACAATTTTGGACGACAAATTCAGTACGTTCGTTTAGCTGTTACAGATCGTTGTAATTTGCGTTGTCAATATTGCATGCCTGCTCATGGAATTGAAATTGCTCCGCGTACGGATTTGCTCACATTTAAAGAAATGTATCGTGTTATTCGTGTACTCACAGAATTAGGAGTAACTAAAGTTCGATTAACAGGAGGCGAACCTTTTGTTAGAAAAGATTTGATTAAATTTTTAGAAATGTTGTCTTTCAATGATTTGTTAGAAACCATCAACATTACAACCAATGGCGCTATGATTCTGCAGCATATTTCAACACTCGAGAAGATGGAAAAAGTGCAAAACATTAACCTGAGTATTGATAGTTTACAGCAAGAAAAGTTTTTTAAAATTACACGAAGAGATGTGTTTCCAGAAGTATATAAAGTATTTGAAGCATTGGAAAAAAGTAGCTTGAATTTAAAATTGAATGTCGTTGTTCAAGCAGGATTTAATACAGATGAAATAGTCGATTTTGTTGCACTTACAAAAGATAAAAATGTAGCTCTTCGTTTTATAGAAGAAATGCCTTTTAATGGAAAAGGTCAAAGAGAGATGAAAGAAAACTGGAGTTATAAAAGAATTTTAGAAGAGATTCAATCAGAGTTTACAGTTAAACCAATTGTTTCAGAAAAGTCATCCACATCAAGAAATTTTAGCATTCAAGGACATAAAGGAAGTGTTGGAATTATTCCAGCTTTTACTCGAACTATTTGTGGCGATTGTAATCGAATTCGAATTACACCCATTGGAACGTTCAAAAATTGTTTGTTTGATGATGGCGTGTTTAACATTCGAGATTTCTTAAGAAACGGAGCAAGCAATGAAGATTTAAAAGAACTGTTTTTGTCGCTGGTAAAAGAAAAACCTAAAAATGGTTTTATGGCAGAAGCCAATCGTTCTCAAGGACGTGTTTCAGAAAGTATGTCAACAATAGGAGGATAGACATGATTTCAGTTGAAGAAGCTTTAAAAATCATTCTAGAAAATACGCAAGATTTTGGTGTAGAAGAAGTTCCATTTTTAGAATCTGTTGGGCGAGTGTTGAAAGAAGATATTGTTGCCGATAGAGATTTTCCGCCATTCAATCGTGTAGCAATGGACGGAATTGCCGTTAATCATCGCTATTTTGAACATGGAGTTTGTGATTTTAAAATTGAAGGAATTCAACCAGCTGGTTCTCCTCAAGAAACGATGGAAAATGCAGCAAACTGCTATGAGGTGATGACAGGAGCAGTACTTCCTGAAAATACAGATACTGTTATTCGTTACGAAGACATCACCATTAATTCATTAATCGCTACCGTTAATTTAGATGAGGTTGTTAAAGGAAAAAACATACATGTAAAAGGGAGTGATAGATTGCAAGGAGACATTTTAATTCCAAAAGACAAATTAATTTCTCCAGCAGAAATAGGTGTAATTGCTTCAGTTGGTAAATCAACCGTAAAAGTTGCTAAAATGCCTAAAGTGATAGTTGTTTCAACAGGAGATGAATTGGTTGAAGTTAACGAAACTCCAGAAGCACATCAAATACGTAGAAGTAATGCATTTACAATAGTTTCTCTATTAGAAAAGCTAGATATTAAGGCAGAAACATCTCATATCACAGATGATAAAGAGCAATTGAAGGAAAAAATTGCAGAGTACTTAAAAGACTATGATGCATTGCTTTTTAGTGGAGCTGTAAGTAAAGGAAAGTTTGATTTTCTGCCCGAAGTTTTAGAAGAGTTAGGTGTTGAAAAGCAGTTTCATAGAGTTTCACAACGCCCAGGGAAACCATTTTGGTACGGGCAACAAAATGGAAAATCAGTATTTGCATTTCCAGGAAATCCAGTTTCTACTTATGTTAACTGTTTAGTGTATTTTTATCCTTGGTATGCAAAATCTACTGGAATTAGACTACCAAAAGAAACAGCCATTTTAGGAGAAGATGTGTCCTTCAAATCTGATTTGACCTATTTTATGCAGGTCAAACTAGATGTGAAGTTTGGGCATTTGGTAGCTACACCAATCAAAGGAAATGGATCAGGAGATTTGGTGAGTTTGGCAGATGCCGATGGATTTATTCAGTTGTCGAAAGAACAAAAGGAGTTTAAAAAAGGAGAAACGTATCCATTTATACGATATCGTAATTGACTGTCAGTTCGAGTGATTTTTGTGATTAAAAAGAACAAAAATTGTATCGAGAACTAATTAATACAGCTATGAAAACATATTACGTTTATATTCTGAAGTGTTCAGATAATAACTATTACACAGGAATAACATCAAACTTAATTTCAAGATTAAAAGAACATCAAATAGGAAAGCATCAAAATAGTTATACATATAGAAGAAGACCAGTAGAATTAGTTTTTTATTGTGAATTTACAGATGTTAAATTAGCTATTAAAACCGAAAAACAAATCAAAAAATGGTCAAGAGCAAAAAAAGAAGCATTGATTCATAATGAGTTTGAAAAACTCCCTAATTTAGCGAGAAAGAAGTTTAAATAAACATCTCGATACAATTCTGAATAAATTCAGAATCACTCGATGTGACAATTTAAAAATAGACAAATGGAGTTTTCACATATCAACAAAAACAACCAACCTAAAATGGTAAATGTTTCTGATAAAGATGTTACTAAAAGAAAGGCAATTGCCAGAGCTACAATGTTTTTGGGAAAAGAAGTTGTTTCGAATTTTAACAATAAAGAATTGCTTACCAAAAAAGGTCCTGTTTTTCAAACAGCTATTGTTGCAGGAATTCAAGCGGCAAAGAAAACTTCTGAAATTATTCCTATGTGTCATCCTTTGTTGATTAACGGAGTAGATATAGATATTAATATTCTAGATGAAGAAAATATTGAAGTCTTATGTTCAGTAACGATTGAAGGAAAAACAGGAGTAGAAATGGAAGCATTAACAGGAGCATCGGCTACTTGTTTAACCATTTATGATATGTGTAAATCCATTTCACAAAAAATGGTAATTCAAGAAGTAAAATTGTTAGAAAAAATAGGAGGAAAATCAGATATTAAGAATGTCTAAACACCAAAAACATACTAATTTAACTAGAAGAAAAAACGGAAACTTTGCACCAAATGAACTTGCTGTTTTAGGAGCAAAATGCAGCATTATATCTGATTTGGTTCACAAAGTTTCACAAGGTTTATCACAATTTAATTTGGCTTATTTGGATGCTTCCCATGCAAAAGAAGCTGAGCCTAATTTAGTTTCTGATTTTACTTTTCATCATGAAGGAAATTTGAGTATTACAACCTCAAGTCCTGTAAATAAATATACTCAGCGAATTCAGTTTTCTCAGTTCGATTTTGTCTTTATCAACGGAAATCATTATGTTGGAGAAAAACAGGTTGTCTTTCTTGATCCTGAAAAAGAAGCTTCTATCAATAAGAGAATCGACCAAATAACAGATGTTCAGTTTTTTATAAAACTATCAGAAAATATTGAACCATTTCAAGTTTTAAAAGACAAGTTTACTAATTGGGGAGAAATACCAACCTATTCTTTAGAGGAAATTGAAAAGATTACCAATCACATTTCTAAAATAATTTACCGAACCATTCCAAACATCAAAGGATTGGTGTTGACAGGCGGGAAAAGCTCTCGGATGGGAACAGATAAGTCAGAATTGAATTACCATGGAAAACCTCAAAAAGAATTTGTAAAAGAATTATTAGAAAATCAAGAATTAGAAGTTTTTTATTCTGTTCATAATCAGGGATATGAAAATGAAATCTCAGATGCATTTTTAAACTTAGGTCCGTTTGGCGGTATTTGTTCTGCGTTTCAAAGAGACCCTAATTCAGCTTGGTTTGTTTTGGCAACCGATTTGCCATTTGTTAATCAAGAGTTAATTCAGTTATTGTTAGCAAAAAGAAATCCAGCTAAAGTGGCAACAGCAGTTAAAGGGAAAAACAAAGAGTTTCCAGAGCCATTAATCGCTATTTATGAACCAAAAGCGTATCCAATATTATTGCAATATTTAGCACAAGGATATTCTTGTCCGCGTAAAATGTTGATTAATTCGGATGTAGAAATTGTAGCGGTTGATGATAAGTTGATTCAAAACATCAATACTCCACAAGAATACGAAGCTGCTAAAGAAGAAATAAGGAATTAATACTGTCATTCCTGCAAAGGCAGGAATCTCATGAAAACTAAAAAATAGATTTCCATTTTTATGGAAATAACAAATCAAATGAACATCAATAAATCAGACTTATTCAAACGTCAAACAACTTTGTCAGAAATTGGTGAATTAGGTCAACAAAAGTTACAAGAAGCAAAAGTTTTGGTTGTAGGTTGTGGCGGTTTGGGAAGCCCAATCGCTGTGTATTTGGCAGCTAGTGGAATTGGCACGCTTCATTTGGTTGACTTTGATAAAGTAGATGCTACCAATTTACATCGTCAAGTTTTTTATTCTTTAAACGATGTTGGGAAATATAAATCTGAAGCGTTAGCAGCATTCGTCAAACAACGAGCTCCGTTTACAAATGTGAGTTTTTCAACAGAACCTTTAACCAAAGAAAATGCAATTTCTTTAATTGAGTCTTATAATATTATCGTAGACGGAACTGATAGTTTGTTCACAAAATACTTGTTAAATGATGTCTGCGTAATGAAAGAAAAGCCTTTGGTTTATGGCTCTTTATATAAATATGATGGCTATGTTTCTACTTTTAATATCAAACAAAAAAACGGAAGCTTTTCTGCGAATTTGCGTGATGCTTTTCCAGAAATGAATACTGATATTCCCAGTTGTGAAGAAGCAGGAACGTTAAATCCAATTGTAGGAATAATTGCTCTTGCCCAGACGAATGAGGTTGTAAAATTGATTACTGGAGTTGGAAAACCACTTGTAAATGAATTACTGATTTATAATTCACTGCAGAACTCTCAACTAAAAATTAAATTACAACCGAATATTTCTAACATTGAGATTAGAGAGATTTTTGAACGCGAAAATTATTATGATGCTTCTTGTATTGCTATAAATCCTGATTGGGAAATTTCTCCTGAAGAATTAAAATCAAGATTGGGAGAATCTAATTTGGAATTGGTTGCTGTTTTACCAAACCTCAAATTACCGTTTAAAGTACATCAAACCATTCCGATTCAAGAATTTGATGTAGAGAATTTTACTATAGATTATGATAAAACCTATGTAATGGTTTGTCAACGAGGGAAAACTAGTTATAGGGCAGTAACGTTAATAAAAGAAAAGTTTCCTGAAGTAAAGGTTTTTAGTTTAGCAGGCGGAATTACTGCTTATTAAGGATGTGCATTTACCCAAACTTCGCCATCAGAAAAATATTCTTTTTTCCAGATAGGAACAGTTTTTTTTAACGTGTCAATTGCATATTGACAAGCATCAAAAGCCGCTTTTCTATGTGGAGCAGAAACGGTAATAATTACAGGAATATCCCCTATTTTTAAAACACCTTCTGCGTGATGAATAGCAATTTTTTTAACCTCAAATTTTTCTAAAGCAGTATTGGCAATTTTTTGCATTTCCTTAATTGCCATTGGTTTGTAGGTAGAAAAATCTAATTGAGTAACTTCTTTATTTTTCGTTGAATTGCGAACTGTTCCCACAAAAACAGCAATGCCTCCACAAGCTTGATCAACAACAAATTGGTAGCATTCATCTAAGCTTAATTTTTCACTCGTAACTTTTATAAAAGTATCGTTCATACGAACACAAAAATAGACAATTGAAGGTGTATCTTTGCATTCAGAAACTTTGGATTTATAAAAATGAAAATATTTTTCAGGATTATTAGTTTTTTAGAAGGAACAACTTATTTACTATTACTTTTTATAGCAACTCCAATAAAATATTTTTTAGATGATCCTCAATATGTAAAATTATTAGGAATGCCACACGGATTGCTTTTTGTGGCTTATATAGTTATTGCGTATTTAATTAAAGGTGATATGCAGTGGAAGGGTCGCGATTTTCGTATTGTCTTATTAGCTTCAATTATTCCTTTCGGTACATTTTATATAGATAAAAAATATCTAAAAGCTAACCACCACTTACAGGAGGAATAATAGCTACAACATCATTTTCATTTAGTATGGTTTCATCTGAAGCATAACTCTCATTTACTGCAATTGCATACGTGTTGATCTTTGACAATTGTGGATACTCATCTAACAACAATTTTTTTAAAGATTTTATGGAGCTGTTTTTTTCAATGGAAAGGCTTAATGAACTCGCTTTTAATAAGTCAGTAGTAATACCAAAAAGAAGAATAGTTATATTCACAACTAAAATAATTTTAATCTAAAATTGTTAATCCAAAAAGGAAATCACTTTTTTGAACATTGCCGTATGTAGACCTTACATAATCAACTCGTAAAAAGCGCCATTTCCCTAACCCAATGTTGTCAAGCCCTATAGAATATTCAAAATATGGTTTTCTATTGCTAGTAAACAAGCCTCTTGTATTTGTAACCAAATGAAAGTTCAACTTATTTATTAGGGGAATTTTGCTCAGTAAAAATCCTTTAAAATTATGTTCTAAGTGAGCTTCCGCGTATCGATCATTAGAACTATGCGTGTAATAATCTAACAAACCAAATTGACTAATGTAATTAGGAACATCCATAAATCGCATTTTATTTCCGTTAGGATGAAAGTAATCCATAAAAGCAATATCTTTTTTCTCTAGAAATATTCCAGATCGAACATTGTATCGAAAGAGCCCAAGAGTTCCAAGCGATATATCCTGCTTAATTTTTGCTAAAATCGCATCAGATTCTAAATTTTCTGTATCGGCCCCAAAGGTTTTTCGATATTGTAAATATAAAGTCGGATAATCGTCGTTTCCAATATTGAATTTTGCATTAGGATAGGACAGATATTTTTGTCCAAAATTGATGACAGCATCTACTGTAGCGATCCAAATTTTATGTTCGGTAAAAGAAGCTGAAAAATCAGATTCATCTAGCGGATTATTAGACTTGTAAGGATAATCTTTGCCAATAATTGTATAATTGGTGGTGTTAAACAATGGTTTTCTATTTGCATACTCTAATGAAGATTGCACCCATAAACCATTTATGACTTCTTCTGAATACTGAATTTTTGTATACGCTTTTTCGTAAATTTTTAGGTAATTCTTTTTCCAAAAAAGAGAGCTAATCGTATTCCGAAGCTTTGTTAAAGGGTTTCTCCCATTAAACTGCTCTGTGGTAACTCCACCAGATACCAACAATCTATTTCGTTGAATATTATTCCATTGTTTAGAATAAAAAATTTCAGGTCTAAATCTTTCGTCAGATAATCCATAATTAAAAGATGCTCCTATACTCCAGCGATTGCCTTTTTCATTCAGCTGTTTAGAGTAAGTCAGTTTTGTAGAAGCATTCCATCCTTGAACCGTATTAAAAGAAAGATCTGCCAGTGGAGAAGAAAAAGTCAGATTCCACTTATTATATGAGTTGTTATACGTGTATCCTGTTACTAATGATAGTGGGTAAAACTTGTTGTTTTTTTGATCGAGTGAATCTAAAAAAGATTTAGATTTTCGTATCGTTTTAATACTATCTTTCAGGGAATAATCACTAATTTCTTCTTTTGTTAATGGAACGGGTCTGATAGTTTTCCAGTATAGGCTGTCTTTTTCTGTGGCGTTTTTAGCAAAAGATAATACTTCGTTACTAAATGTAGTATCAGTAAAAACTGGAGAAAAATTATAGTTAGAATAGGCAGAAGAAAAATTTCCATCTACATTAAATCCAAAAAAACTAAAACCAAAATCAATGGTTTGAGAAATTAAAACCCACGCTTCGTTTTCTTTAGAATAATTATAATCCTGTTTAAAACTTAGCTCCTTAATTACAGGAACGCCTAGTTGTTTGCCTGTTGCAGTCAGATTAGAACCATATACAGCCCAAGAATTTTCAACAATATAGATGTAGCCATTGAACACTTTTTCATTATTTCTTTTAGGTGTTACTTTAATTTTATTGATAAGATTATTGTTTTTATCATAAAAAGATCCTGAAAGCTTGTAGGTGTAATGAGAGAAAGCATCGTTTGCAATTGGCGATATCATCTTACTATCACCAATATCCATAAGATTTTGGTATATGTCAAACCTTGCTTGCTCTGCTCTATTAAAGCTGATGCCATTATCAGAACCGCTAACTTTAGAGGCTATAATTTTCTCCTTAAAACTCTTTGGCTTTTTTTGCGAAGTTATCTCAGAAATAGTTTCTGATAAGTAAACAATTCCACTTCTTGTAGAGTCGAGTCCACCTCCCAAATCACCAACACTCTGACCGAAAAATTTTTCAGGAGCATTTTTTACTCGAAACAATCCTTTTGAATAAAATTTTGCAGTAAAATTTTGAAATTTATTAGTGTTTTCTTCTTTTGCATTAATTGCTTTCTTAATAATTACATTAGCTGGATTTTCCTTTGTGTTAATAGAGATTTCATCTAGTAAAACCTGTTCTTCTTCTAACGTAATATTAAGCAGATAAGGAAACTGGTTAATAGTAACGTCCTTTGCGATTGTCTTGTAGCCCAAAAACTGAAAGACAATGGGATATTTGCCAGCTTTTTTGATATCAAGCTCATAGTAGCCATCGTCATTTGTTGTTGCTCCAGTAACTGTGCCATTTAAATAAACACTAACAGAAGATAAAGGTTGTTTGTTTATATCTGTAACTGTTCCTCTTATTTGGGAAAAACAGGTAATAGAGATTATTAAACATATAAAAAGAAGTATGTGTTTCATAAAAGAGTATAAGTTAAAGCAAAGATAACAGATAAGATCTTTCATTAAAGGTTGTCTATAGTATATAAAATGAGAAAGTTAATACAGTAATGTCTATTTTTGAGGTCTAAGATTTTCAGGTGAGCCGAGTAGAAAAACACAGTCAATTTATTAAAGAAGAAGCCAAGAGGTTGGGTTTTTTAGATTGTGGTATTGCAGAAGCAACTTTTTTAGAAGAAGAAGCGCCTAGGTTAGAAACTTGGTTAAATAAAGGCTTTCAGGGAGAAATGGGTTATATGGAAAATCACTTTGATAAGAGATTAGACCCTAGATTGTTGGTTGAAGGAGCTAAATCGGTTATATCTCTTAGTTATAATTATTATCCAGAAGTTAAGCAAAAAGAAGATTCTTATCATGTTGCCAAGTATGCTTATGGAGAGGATTATCACCATATAATTAAAGCAAAATTAAGAGAGCTACTTTCTTCTATTCAAGAAGAAATAGGAGAAGTAAATGGCAGAGCTTTTGTTGACTCTGCACCAGTTTTAGAGAGAGCTTGGGCAGAAAGAGCAGGATTAGGATGGAATGGAAAACATACTTTATTAATTCAAAAACAACAAGGCTCTTTCTTTTTTTTAGCAGAGTTGATAATTGATTTAGAATTGGCTTATGATGAACCTTTTACAACGAATCATTGCGGAACCTGTACCAAATGCATAGATGCATGCCCTACCCAAGCAATTTTGCCAAGTAATGAATTGGATGCAAGCAAGTGTATTTCTTATCTCACGATAGAACTTAAGGATAACATTCCTAATGATTACAAAGGACTTTTTAAAGACTGGATGTTTGGGTGTGATATTTGCCAAGATGTATGCCCTTGGAATCGTTTTTCTTCTCCTAACAAAGAATCTCTTTTTCAACCCAGCGAAGAGCTTCTTCAGTTTAACAAAAAAGATTGGGAAGAAATTACAGAAGAAACATTTAAAAAAGTCTTTAAAAAATCCGCTGTAAAACGCACAAAATATACAGGCCTGAAAAGAAATATCAAGTTTTTAAAAGAAACCTGATAATAAGATATCTTTAAGCTAAAAACCTATATTTGCAGTTACTTAGTAAACAACTATTACATGAGTGATTCTAGAAAAAGAAGAGAGGCTTTGTTGTATCATGCAAAACCGAAGCCTGGTAAAATAGCTGTAGTTCCTACCAAAAAATATGCAACCCAACACGACTTGTCATTGGCATATTCTCCAGGAGTTGCAGAGCCTTGTCTAGAAATAGCAAAGGATAAAAACAACGTTTACAAGTATACATCTAAAAGTAATTTAGTAGCTGTAATATCGAATGGAACAGCTGTTTTAGGTTTAGGAGATATTGGTCCAGAAGCATCCAAGCCTGTGATGGAAGGAAAAGGCTTGTTGTTCAAAATCTTTGCTGATATTGATGTGTTTGATATAGAAGTTGACGCCACAGATGTAGATAAGTTTGTAGAAACAGTAAAAGCAATCTCTCCTACTTTTGGAGGAATTAATTTAGAGGATATAAAAGCTCCAGAAGCTTTTGAAATAGAAAGAAGATTAAAAGAAGAGCTTGATATTCCTGTAATGCACGATGACCAGCACGGAACAGCAATTATTTCTGCTGCGGCTCTTAAAAATGCCATTGAGTTGACAGGAAAAAATATAGAAGAACTACAAGTAGTTGTTAACGGAGCAGGTGCTGCAGCAATCTCTTGCTCTCGTTTGTATTTACAACTCGGAATAAAGCAAGAAAATATTATAATGTGTGATAGTAAAGGTGTTATCACAAAAAACAGAAAAAACTTAACGGATCAAAAAAAGGAGTTTGCTACAAATAAAGATGTTTCTACTTTAGAGGAAGCTATGCATAATGCAGATGTATTTATAGGTCTTTCTAAAGGAAATGTAGTAACACCCGAAATGTTATTATCTATGGCAAAAGACCCAATTGTTTTTGCTATGGCAAACCCCGACCC
Organism: Bacteroidia bacterium; assembly: GCA_030428865.1. GTDB lineage: Bacteria > Bacteroidota > Bacteroidia > Flavobacteriales > Flavobacteriaceae > Polaribacter. Next base: position 286,592 of record JAUIEK010000001.1, read on the forward strand.
TGAAATCGATTATGATCTAGCTTTGCAAACTAGAGAAGATATTATCATGGCTACTGGCCGATCAGATCATCCTAATCAAGTAAATAATGTATTGGGCTTTCCATTTATTTTTAGAGGAGCACTAGATGTTCGTGCTACAAAAATTAATGAAGAAATGAAAATGGCAGCAGTTCATGCGCTGGCAGATTTAGCAAAACAATCTGTGCCAGAACAAGTAAACATTGTATATGATGAGATTAGCTTGTCTTTTGGTAAAGATTACATTATTCCAAAACCGTTTGATCCTAGGTTGATTTATGAAATTCCACCAGCAATTGCGAAAGCAGCAATTGAATCGGGTGTTGCACAAGAGCCAATAGAAGATTGGGAGAAATATAGAGAAGAGTTAATGGATCGATCTGGCGCAGGCACAAAAGAAGTCAGATTATTACATAATAGAGCAAAAAGAAATCCGAAAAAAATAGTATTTGCAGAAGCAGATCAGCTAGATGTTTTAAAAGCAGCTCAACTGGTTCATGAAGAAAAAATAGGTTATCCTATTTTATTGGGTAAAAAAGAGGTGATTTTAGAACTTAAAGACGAATTAGGATTTGTTGCTGATGTGCCTATTATTGACCCAAAAACAGATGAGCAAGAAAAAACACGAAATCGTTTTGCGGAGATTTATTGGAAAACTAGGCAACGCAAAGGAATTACTTTGTTACAAGCTAAAAAATTAATGCGAGAGCGTAATTATTTTGCTGCGATGATGGTAAATGAAGGCGATGCAGATTGTATGATCACAGGATATTCTAGACCCTATCCAACAGTTGTAAAGCCAATGATAGAGCTTATTGGAAAAGATAGAGGAGTTACCCGAATTGCGGCGGCTAATTTAATGCTTACAAAACAAGGTCCTTTGTTTTTGGCAGATACAACTATCAATATTAATCCAACTGCTAAAGACTTGGCAAAAATTTCTCAAATGACATATAAAATAGCAAAGATGTTTGGAATGGATCCAAATATTGCAATGTTGTCATTTTCTAACTTTGGATCTTCTAACTCAGAGAGTTCTAAAAAAATACAAGATGCTGTTGCGTATATCCACAGGCATTTTCCTCATGTATCTATTGACGGAGAATTGCAAGCAGATTTTGCATTAAACCCAGAGTTACTTGCAAAAGAATTTCCTTTCTCAAAGCTTAATGGTAAAAAAGTAAATGTGCTAATTTTCCCAAATTTAGATGCAGCCAACATAACTTATAAATTACTAAAACAAGTTGACGAAGCTGTTTCTATAGGACCTATCATACTAGGGTTTAAAAAACCTGTTCACATTTTACAATTAGGAGCTAGTGTAGACGAAATGGTTAATATGGCTGCTGTTGCTGTTGTAGACGCACAACAAAAAGAAAGGTTAAACAAATAATTTATACATTACAGTTATTTTTAGGGGATGATTACACAAATAACAGGAAAACTCATAGAAAAAAATCCAACACATGTAGTAATCGATTGTTCAGGAGTAGGTTATTTATTGCATATTTCTTTGCAAACTTTTTCTAAGTTGCCTGATAATGAGTTGGTAACACTCTATTCTCATCTTTCAATACGTGAAGATGCTCATACATTGTATGGTTTTATAGATAAGTTAGAAAGAGAAGTTTTCAGATTGTTAACGTCTGTTTCTGGAGTAGGACCTAGTACGGCTAGAACTATGTTGTCTTCTATGGATACAGAAGAAATTCAGCAAGCGATTGCTTCAGAAAACGTAAGTGTTATTCAATCCGTTAAAGGAATAGGTGCAAAAACTGCTCAACGAGTTATAGTTGATTTAAAAGATAAAATTGTAAAAATGGGAGACTTCACAGAAGTTCTTGCTGCTACAAACAATACAAATAAAGAAGAAGCGTTATCTGCATTAGAAGTTTTAGGGTTTTCTAGAAAACAATCTGACAAGATAGTTTCATCCATAGTAAAAGAAAATCCAGAAGCTTCGGTGGAACTAGTAATTAAATTAGCTCTAAAGAATTTATAGTCAATTGAATAAGGGGTTCAAAAATATTTTTTTGGTTGTTCTTTTAATGTGCTTATGTAGCTCTCTGTCTTGGGCGCAACAAGCAACAGTCAAAAAAGATTCAATTTTAGTCAAGAAGGATACCGTTCCGCTAAAATTTAACTTCAAACATGGTCAAAAAGGAGGAATATTTTTAAATAATGGTGCAGAGCAACGTGTTATTTACGATCGTGTTTTAAACAAGTATGTTATTGTAGAAAAGATAGGAGATTACTATGTAAGAACTCCTATTTTTATGACTCCTAAAGAATACCAAGAATATCGATTGCAGCGAGATATGTTGGAGTATTTTAAAGAAAAAGTAGCTGCAACTAGTAAGCGAAAGGGATCAGAAAAAAACAGAAAAGATCTGCTACCAAGCTATTATGTAAACTCTGAATTTTTTGAATCTGTATTTGGAGGAAACAAAGTTGAGTTTACACCTACAGGTAGTGTTAATGTGAGGCTAGGGTTCATTTATCAAAATATAGACAACCCTCAATTATCAGAAGAAAATAGAAGCAATTTTACATTTGATTTTAATCAACAAGTTAGTGCCGGATTACAGGCAAAGGTAGGAGAACGATTAAAATTTACTGCAAACTACGATACGCAGTCTACATTTGATTTTCAAAACCTGATTAAACTAGAATACACTCCAAACGAAGATAATATTATACAAGGTATTGAGGCAGGTAACGTTACAATGCCCATTAAAAATTCGTTGATTAATGGAGCACAGAGTTTATTTGGCGTTAAAACGAAATTGCAATTTGGTAAAACTAATATTACTGCTGTTTTCTCACAACAGAATTCAGAGAGCAAAGTGGTAACAGCAGAAGGAGGTTCTTCTATTCAGGAATTTGAGTTACGTACAACAGATTATGATACAGATAGACACTTTTTTCTGTCACACTATTTTAGAGATAATTATGCAAACGCATTAAGAAACCCACCATTAATTAGTAGCCCAATAAATATAACTAGAGTAGAGGTTTGGATAACCAATAGAAATGCATCTGTTGAAGATTTTAGAAATATTGTTGCGTTTGCTGATATTGGAGAATCTAACCCGAATGTACTAGTAAACTCAAATGTCGATCCAGTATCACCGCCTTCTGTTAATGGAATAAACATACCTGCCAATGAAGCAAATGAGATCAATAATCTCTTAACAGAGAATGACGGAAATGGTCGGATACGAAGTGTAGCAACGGTGAATTCGGCATTAGAATCAGATTTTAACATGCAGGAAGGAACAGATTATAGTTTGTTGCAAAACGCGCGTAAACTGCAACCTAATGAATATACGTTACATCCTCAACTGGGATATATCTCTTTAAATAGAAGGTTGAATGATGGAGAAATTCTTGCAGTTGCTTATGAGTATACAGTTGTAGGAGCATCAAGCGAAGAAACATCTTTTAAAGTAGGAGAGTTTTCTAATGATGGAATAACAGCACCAGCAAACTTAGCCGTAAAATTGTTGCGGAGTGAGATTCTGCAAACAAAAAGAACTCGAAACGGAGAAGAAGAAGCTTTCCCTACTTGGCGTTTGATGATGAAAAACATATATGCGCTAGGAGCTTTTCCGCTTAGTCAAGACGGATTTCGTTTAGAGGTTCAATATCGAGATGATCAAACAGGAATTCCTTCTAATGTACTTCAAAATGCACAAACTAATGGGGTTGCAACAACTCCTTTAATTCAATTATTTGATTTAGATCGTTTAGATCAGGCTCAATTTCAAAGTCCAGACGGCTTTTTTGATTATCTAGAAAACATAACGATAAACTCTCAAAACGGATACATTATATTTCCGCATCCAGAACCTTTTGGAGAAGGTTTAGAACCTATATTAACAAATCCACAAGATGAATTATTTTTATTCAACGACCTTTATTTAGAAACAAAAATTCAGGCTAAGAACAATCATCAAGACAGAGATAAATATATACTAAAAGGATATTTCAAATCGCAAAATTCAGGAGGAATCTCAATAGGAGCATTTAACGTGCCTAGAGGATCTGTTACTGTAACGGCAGGAGGTAGGCAATTGGTGGAAGGAGTAGATTATGTGGTAGATTATCAATTAGGTAGAGTTCAAATAATCGACCCAGGGTTGCAATCTTCAGGGACACCCATTCAAATTTCTACAGAAAATAATGCTGTTTTCAATCAGCAACGAAAAACATTTATGGGAATTGATGTTGAGCATCGTTTCTCAGAAGATTTTATTATTGGAGGGACTATTTTAAATGTTAACGAGCGTCCGCTAACACCTAAGATTAATTTTGGTAATGAACCTATTAACAACACAATGTTAGGGTTTAATTTAGATTATTCAACAGAAATGCCTTTGTTTACCAAGTGGGCAAATAAACTTCCTTTTGTAGATACAGATGCTCCTTCAAATTTATCTATTAGAGCAGATATGGCTTATTTGCTACCAGGTTCTCCAAGCGGAATTGATGTTACAGGAGAGGCCACTGCATATGTAGATGATTTTGAAGCATCTCAAATACCTATAAGTTTATTAAATCCTCTAGAATGGTATATGGCAAGTACGCCCAGAGGTTCTAGTATAGATTTAGGCGGAAATGTACCACAAGATGATTTATCATACAACGATCAAAGAGCACGATTGGCTTGGTATAATATTGATCAGATATTTTACGGAGTAGGAGCAAAACCGAGTAATATAGATGCTGATGAATTGTCGAGAGCAGAAACAAGGCAAGTTAACTTTGGTGAGTTATTTCCAAACCAACAGTTAGATGTTACACAAAATGCATTGGTTCGAACGTTTGATTTAGCTTTTTATCCTAGTGAAAGAGGACCTTATAATTTTGATACAGGTGCAAGTGTTGATAGCAACGGTTTATTTGATGACCCACAGAATCGTTGGGGAGGAGTAATGACATCTTTAAACACTAATAATTTTGATCAAGCAAATGTGGAGTACATCCAGTTTTGGATTATGGATCCGTATCAAAACTATTCCATTACCAACGAAGAAGGATTGCCTACAGGAGTTAATCCACAGGACTTAGCAAATCAGGTTGGAGACTTATACTTTAATCTAGGTAATATTTCAGAGGATATTTTGCGAGATGGACAAAAAATGTACGAGAATGGTTTACCGATAGACGGAAGTACTACAAATGTAAATACTGAAGGAGTTTGGGGTCACGTCCCATCAAACCCATCTATATTATATGCGTTTGATGATTCAGATACTTCAAGAGCAAACCAAGATTTAGGATTAGATGGGTTAAATGATGAAGGAGAAAGAAGATTTTACCTTAACCTATCTAATGACCCTAGTAATTCTATAAATATTAATTTTTCAAAGCTGGATGATATTGATATAAGTTCCGATAACTTTCAATTTTTTAGAGGCTCTAATTTAGACGCTCAAAATGCGTCTATTTTAACGCGCTATAAATTGTTTAACAACCCACAAGGAAACTCGCCAACAGCAAATCAATCAACAGAATCGTATCCTACTTCTTCTACAGTATATCCAGATGTAGAAGACATTAACAAAGACCAAACAATGAACACGGTCGAGAGTTACTATGAATACAGAGTTTCTCTCAACAGGAATGATTTAGTAGTAGGAAGAAATTTTATTGTTGATGAAAAAGAAACCGAGGTTACACTAGAAAACGGATCTACTCAATCAATAAAATGGTATCAATTTAGAGTTCCCATAAGATCAGGAATCGCTATAAATGAAATTTCTGATTTCAACAGTATTCGTTTTATGCGAATGTACCTTACGAATTTTAGAATTCCGGTAGTTTTAAGATTTGGTGAGTTAAGTCTAGTTAGAGGAGATTGGAGAAGGTATACGAGGACTTTAGATCCTGCTGTTGTTCCAGATCAAGAGCTAACCCAAGATGAAATTAATAACTTTGAAGTAGGCGTAGTTAACATAGAGCAAAACGAAGAGCGATATGTGCTGCCGCCTGGTATTGAAAGAGAACGTTTGCAAGGTAGCACCACAGTTCAGCAACAGAATGAACAATCGGTTTCGTTAACGGTTAGAAACTTGCCTCAAAATAAAGTAAGAGCGATTTATAAAAATATTAGTATTGATTTAAGACGTTATGAAATACTTAAGATGTTTACGCATCTTGAGGCTTTACCTACTCAATCATTGAGCAATGGAGATATGGTTGGAATTATCCGACTAGGAACCGATTTAAATGATAACTTCTATCAAATAGAAATTCCGTTAAATGTATCTGCTAACGGATCTTTAAATCCCCTTGAGGTATGGCCTGAAGTTAATAACTTAGATCTTGATTTAGAATCCTTAGGAAAATTAAAACTCGATAGAGATGCAGTAGGTGAGCCAATTAATCAATTATATCCTGTAAGCACAGGAGGTTCAGGATTTGCTGTTAGAGTAAAAGGAAACCCAACATTAGCTCAAATTAGAACGGTAATGTTAGGGATTCGTAATGATTCTCCAGATTTGGCAAATGCTGAGGTTTGGTTTAATGAACTGCGGGCAGCTGGTTTTGATAACGAAGGAGGCTGGGCGGCAGTTGTAAGCACAGATGCAAACTTTGCTGATGTAGCAAATGTTTCTATGACAGGAAGTGTGCAAACAATAGGTTTTGGAAATGTTGAAGATAGGGTAAGCCAACGTTCGTTAGATGAGACCAAACAGTATGATATTACCACAAGTGTTAACATTGGTAAAATGATGCCTAAAAAATGGAATGTTCAGCTACCGATGAATTATAGTATTGGAGAGAAATTTATTGACCCCAAGTTTGACCCACAATATCAAGATGTAGAACTTTCAGAGGCTGCTCAAAGTAACCCAAATAGTCAATTTTCAAGAGACTATACTAAAAGAAAGAGTATTAGTTTTGTTAACGTTAAAAAGAATCGAAGCCCAAATTCTGATAAGAAACCTAAGTTTTATGATGTAGAAAACGTATCTGTTTCTTATGCTTATAATGAAGAGTTTAGGAGAAATTACAACATAGAAAGATACGTGAATCAAAACGTAACAGCATCTGCTTCATACAATCATACATTTCAATCAAAATATATAGAACCATTTAAGAACAGCAATTCATTGAGAGGTAAGTATTGGCAGTTTATTAAAGACATTAACTTTAATCCGGTACCTAAAAACATTGCAGTCAATACTAGGATTAATAGAAATTTTAATCAACAAGCATCTAGAAATCTTATAGAAGGATTATCGCCACAACCTGTCCTTACACAAAGAAGATTTTTATTTGATTGGGATTATATAGTTGGGCTAGCACTTACAAAATCATTACAAGTTAATTTCAACGCTACCAATAGCTACATCTATGATAGTTTTGGACAAGATGAAGATTTAGAAATTTTTGATGAATTTTTTAGTGTAGGAAGGCCAAACAATTATCATCAAAAGCTAAATGCCACGTATAAAATCCCTATTGATAAGTTTCCTCTCTTAAAGTTTGTAACAGCCAATTATGCTTACACAGCAGATTTTGACTGGAGAGCTAGCTCTCAAAGTATTGTAGATCAGGTTGGGAATGTAATTCAAAATGCAAATACACATAATATAAATACAAATTTCAATTTTGCACGTTTTTATAAAGATATCGGTTTAGAAGATCTATTTATAAAGAAAGATCCAAAAGAAAAAGGACTACCTAATGCACCTAGGTCTAAGCAGGTTAATAATAAGAAAAAAGAAAAAATAGGAAGGAAAATTGCCAAAGGGTTTTACGATATTATTACCTCGGTAAAAACAGGAAAAATTAGTTACTCAGAAAATAATGGAACTTTTTTACCTGGTTATGTGCCTGAAATAGGATTTTTAGGAAGAGATAATATTGGTGGTAGTTTTGCTCCTACTTTAGGATTTGTTTTTGGTAGCCAAGTAGATATTCGTCAAAAAGCACTTACTAATGGTTGGTTAGTAACAAGAACTCCAGGAGAAGATTATGTGAACCTAACATATAGCAAAACACATTATGATAAACTGGACTATAACTTTTCTGTAAGACCTGTTAACGATCTAAATATAGAGATTACAGGAAACCGAATCAGTACAGAAAATTTATCTCAGCAAATAGATGCTGAATCAGGAAGTGCACAGTTTGAAAACACACCTTTTTTCCAAACAGGTAACTTTAGCACAAGCTTTTCAATGATAGGAACAGCTTTTAAAGATACAGATGCGCTTTTTGAGACATTTAAAGGTTATCGAACGATAATAGCAAACAGGCTTTCTAATGAGACAGGGCTTCCTGTCTCAGGATTTGGGCAAGCCAGTCAACAAGTTATTTTACCCGCTTTTCTAGCAGCCTATTCAGGTAAAAGTCCCGATAAAATTAGTACAGGAATTTTTAGAAATGTTCCTGTGCCTAATTGGAACTTACGATATACAGGATTGATGAAGTTTAAATGGTTTCAGAAAAACTTTAGCAACTTCGCCGTTACTCACGGGTATAAATCATCATACACGGTGGCTAATTTTACTAATAACTTACAATATGAACCTGATAATCCTACGACAAATGCCTCTGGTAATTATCATCCAGAGTTGTTAATATCGTCTGTGAGTTTAATAGATGAATTCTCTCCACTTGTTCGGGTAGATATGAACATGAAAAACTCATTTTCTTTTAGAGGAGAAATTAGAACAGATCGTACTCTTACGTTAAACTTTAACAACAACACATTAACAGATATTAAAGGAACCGAGTTTGTTTTTGGTTTGGGTTATGTGTTTAAAGATGTAAAAATGACAACACGATTTACAGGTAAGAAAGAGGTGTTAAAGGGTGATATTAATTTGCGTGCAGATGTGTCTTTACGAGATAACCTTACGCTTATTAGAGCTATCGATGAAGACAACAATCAAGTAAGTGGAGGAGAGAAATTATTTTCATTTAAATTTACTGCCGATTACAGATTAAATAGTAATTTAACAGCCTCTTTTTATTATAATCATCAAGCGTCTAGATATGCTATTTCAACAACATTCCCTAGACAGGCAATAAATGGAGGATTTAATATTATTTACAACTTAGGAAATTAAATTTTATACAAAATGAATATTCCATCAGAATTAAAATACACCAAAGATCATGAATGGGTAAAAGTAGAAGGAGATGTGGTTACCGTAGGAATTACTGATTTTGCTCAAGGAGAGCTAGGAGATATTGTGTATGTAGATGTTGATACACTAGACGACATGGTAGAGCAAGAAGAAGTTTTTGGTTCTGTTGAAGCGGTTAAAACAGTTTCAGATTTATTCATGCCTTTATCAGGAGAAGTAACTGAATTTAACGAAGCGCTAGAGGATGAGCCAGAACTAGTAAATAAAGATCCTTATGGTAAAGGCTGGATGATTAAAATTGCTATTTCTGACGCCTCACAATTAGAAAGATTATTGGATGCTGAAGGTTATAAAGAACTTATTACAGGGTAATTCTTTAATATTTGCATTACTAATTACCATTGCTATAGCTGTTGTTAGTTTGGTTAAACTACAAATTCAGCAAATAGATATAGATCATGCAGATAAGTATGGGCATACTATTGCGTATTGTGTGCTAACTTTCTTTTGGATATTTCATTGGCAAAAAACACAGAAACTTACAAAAGCATTATTACTCTCTGGAGTTGCTTCTTTTTTTTATGGCATAATTCTTGAAATCCTTCAAGGAACCCTTACATCATATAGAACAATAAGTTATTATGATGTTGTTGCCAACACAATTGGAATTCTACTAGCGATTGCTTTTTTCTATTTTTTTAGAAAAAAGACCTCGAAAAAAAGATAAGAATTGCAATTGGTAAAAGAAAATAATTAAATTAGCGATCTATTAAAAACAGAAGACGATGGAAATTAAGAAAAATCCAAAGGCAAACTTAGAAAATTACACCAAGGTTTTTTGGATGCTCGGTCTCGTATTAGCGTTGTTTATCACGTATGTTTCTATAGAGAAAAAGACCTATGATAGAAACTTAGAAGGTTTAGCAGTAGCAGACATGAGTGCTTTAGAAGAAGAAGACATTCCAATTACAGAGCGTGTAGAGCCACTAAAACCACCTCCACCACCTCCGCCAGCACCAGAGAAGATAGAGGTTGTAGAGGACGAGAAAGAGGTAGAAGAAACTATTATAGAGAGTACAGAAACAGATGAAACAGAGGCAGTTGTAGTAGAGGATATAGAAGAGGTAGAGATTGAAGAAGATATTATAGAAGATGTTCCTTTTACAATTATAGAAGATGTTCCTGTTTTCCCTGGCTGTAAAGGAAGTAAACAGCAGTTAAAAGACTGTTTTAACAAACAAATGCAAAAGCATTTTGCAAGGAAGTTTGATGCAGACTTACCTAATGAGTTAGGTCTTTCTTCTGGTGCCAAAAGAATTATCATGCTTTTCAAAATTGATAAAAACGGAAATATTGTTGATGTAAGAGCGAAAGCTCCACACCCTAGATTGCAGAAAGAAGCAGTAAGAATCATCAAATTATTACCTAAGATGACTCCGGGTAGGCAAAGAGGAAAAGCAGTAGGTGTTAAGTATACACTTCCTATGAGAATTGATGTTCAGTAGAATAATTTTAATATTACTAAAAGCTCAACGTTAAACGTTGAGCTTTTTTGTTTTTCAACTATTTTTAAAATTGTACATTCACATATCAATATATTTATGAAAGATTATTTTGTCCATGAAACGGCTATTATAGATGAAGGGGCGATTATTGGAGCTGGAACAAAAATCTGGCATTTTAGTCATATTATGCCTAATTGTGTTATTGGCAGCAAATGTAATGTTGGTCAGAATGTAGTAATATCGCCAGAGGTAGTTTTGGGGAATAATGTAAAAGTTCAGAATAATGTATCGATTTATACTGGAGTTATTTGTGAAGATGATGTTTTTTTAGGTCCTTCTATGGTTTTTACCAATGTGATTAATCCTAGAAGTGCTGTTGTGAGGAAAAATCAATATCAAAAAACAATAGTTAAAAAAGGGGCGAGTATTGGTGCTAATGCGACTATTGTTTGTGGGAATACTATTGGAGAATATGCTTTTATTGGAGCTGGGGCCGTTATAACGAAAGAAGTACTTCCTTACGCACTAGTAGTAGGAAATCCTGCAAAACAAATTGGCTGGGTAAGTGAATTTGGGCATCGGTTAGAGTTTGATAATAAGGGAATTGCTGTCTGTAAAGAGAGTAAGGAAAATTATCAGTTGTTAAAAGGGGAAGTATCTAAACTCTTAAAATAAAAACAGAATGCAATAAAGTACAATGACTTTTTCATTGAGCTTATTTTTTAGTTTCTTTTAATTTTTGTTCTAGTTTCTTAATTCTTTTCTCTTGCTCAATAGTATATAAGGTTAATTCCTCTACTTTTTGAAGTAATAAAGTTGTCATTTGCTTTAAGTTCAACCCTTCTTTTTTTATTTCTTTTGCAGAAGGAATCTCAGGAAGATGATGATTTTTCTTAGTAAAAACTTCTACTTCTTCTAATGTAAGCATTTTGTAATCTCTTTTAAGGGAAGATTTTCCTGTGTAGTATTTTTGAAAAACAAAATCTGGCGGAACATTTAAGTCTACACGAACTTCTTCTGCATGAATTTTTCCCTTAACAGTTAATTTTTCATCAGGTGTTATAGTTCCAATTCCTACGTTTCCGCCTTGATTAATAACCATTCTTGTTCCTCCATTGTCATCGAATCGATGTCCGTAATATCCACTATGCTTAAATCTGGCTTTACTTAGAGAGTTGTCATATTGCATGTAAGCGTGAACATAGTAATTCTGATCTAAAGATATTATATGGTTTGATTCTACTGTCATATCACCATTGATTTGCAACTTTAAATTTGGTGAAGGAGCAAAACTCGTTCCAACAGAAGAGGTGTTGATGCCTATTTTACCATTATTCAAAACAGTTAGTGTGTTTTTATTTAAATTATCTCCAAATATAAATGCGTGATTACCATCATTAGCTGCATTATTTAAAGAGAAAAAAACTTTATTTCCTGAGAGATTACCTAAATTATCTCTACCTGAGAACTTTCTTAACACAATATCTCCTGTACTTGCATCAGGAAAGAAAGCACCATTATTACCTGCAACATTAAAGGCAAATTTTCCGCTAGAATTTCCAAGCATCATGGAAACATTTCCAGAATTTTTAAATAATTCGATTAATCTACCTTCGCCAGCTCTCCAAGGATCATTTAATATTTCAAAAGTTGTTCCCAAAGTAAGAGTACCTAAATGAGAAACATCTAAGTTAGAACCTGACGAACTTGTTGTTGTATTAAAATAGTTTTGAGAGAAAAGTGCACTAATAGCAAAAGCAAAAAATATTGAGAATAATATCTTTTTCATTATTAATTTTTTTAGTTTCACTGCGAATGTAGAAAAAGTAATGAAAACTGTATTAAAAAAAATCATTTTTAAACTAGGAATGGCTTCTCTATTTGAGAAACTGAATTTTGCTAAAGAAAAAATGAGAATGAAAAAGGAGAACAACAAATTCAAAAAGGAGAACCCTAATGTGATTTTACCTCCTGATTTTTATATTTATGAGACATTCACTCTAGATTATAAAAAATATTACAGTGGAGGCAAAGAGACAGCTAAATGGCTATGGAATCATTTGAAAGATTATATAAACTCAAAAAACTTATCAATATTAGACTGGGGATGCGGGCCAGGAAGAATTATTCGGCATTTACCTGATATTGTTGGAAGAAATAATAAATATTATGGTTGTGATTATAATAAAAGGTATGTCAGTTGGTGTCAAAAAAACATCGATAATGTAATGTTTAAGAAAAATGAGTTAGCTCCTCCTTTAGATTTTGATGATAACTCTTTAGATATTATTTATGGAATATCGATCTTCACACATTTATCTGAAAAGATGCACCATTTATGGATATCTGAGCTACAAAGGGTATTAAAAAAAGAAGGGATATTATTTTTAACTACTCATGGAGAGGTTATGAAACAGAAACTACCAAAGGAAGAACAAAAGGAATTCGATAAAGGAAATTTAATAATTAATAGCTTTAAAAAAGAAGGCAACCGACTATTTGCAGCTTATCAACCATGTGCGTTTTTTAGAGAATTATGTGAACAAAATAATTTTAAAATAATAAAACATATTCCTGGAGAAGTAATAAACAATAAACCTTTACAAGATGTATGGATTCTGTGCAAATAGCTTACCCTTAAAGGGTATAAAAATATTTTATACGAAAAAAAAGCCTTACATTTCTGTAAGACTTTTTATTTTTGCTCCCCCTCTTGGGCTCGAACCAAGGACCCTCTGATTAACAGTCAGATGCTCTAACCAACTGAGCTAAGGAGGAATAATCGAAAACCTTTTCGGTTTTGCGTCTGCAAATATAGGTGTTTTTAAAAAAGTGCAAAAATTTTTTTAAAAAAACTACACTCTTTTTTCTGCTTATAGAATAAAGAAAATTCAATTCACTATTCTTTATAAATATTGTATTTTTGTGGGATAATTTTTGGTAAAAAAAATGCCACTTTTTTATGGATAAGTTTTCGTTCTTAAATGCAGTACATACGGGTTATATAGCAGATTTATACGATCAATATTTAAAAAATCCTGATGCTGTTGAACCTAGTTGGAGAAGTTTTTTTCAAGGCTACGATTTGGCTAATGAAAATTACAGCTTAACAGAAGACGAAAAAGAGTTAGCAAGCCAGATTCCTGCAGAAGTAAGAAAAGAATTTCTTGTAGTAGATCTTATAAATGGGTACAGAACAAGAGGTCACTTGTTTACAAAAACTAACCCTGTAAGAGCAAGAAGAAAATACAGTCCAACATTAGCCATTGAAAACTTTGGATTGTCAGAAAGTGATTTAGATACTACTTTTAATGCGGGGGAAGGTCTTGGTATTGGTCCTGCTACACTTAGAGAAATTATTGATCATCTAGAGCGAATATACTGTGAGTCGATAGGAGTTGAGTATATGTATCTCAGGAACCCAGAAGAATTAAAGTGGTGGAAAAATAGATTAAATAAAAATGCAAATCATCCTAATTATTCCTTGGATGACAAGAAATACATCGTAAATAAACTCACGCAAGCGGTTACTTTTGAAAGCTTTTTGCAGACTAAGTATGTAGGGCAAAAGCGATTTTCACTAGAAGGAGGTGAAGCATTGATTCCAGGAATTAGCGTCTTACTGAAAGATGCGGCAGAAAATTATGGGGTTAAAGAATGCGTTTTAGGCATGGCACACAGAGGCCGTTTAAATACACTAGTAAATGTCTTTAAAAAGCCAGTTAGAGATATGTTTAGTGAGTTTGAAGGAAAAGACTTTGAAGATGAAAATATTGATGGAGATGTTAAATATCATTTAGGTCTTTCCTTAAGCAAAACGCTTAGAAATGGAAGTGAAATCAGGATGAATCTAGTTCCTAACCCTTCTCATTTAGAAGCTGTTGACGCTGTAACAGAAGGGATTTCTAGGGCCAAAATTGATCGAAAATACGAAGGAGATGACAGTAAAGTTCTACCTATTTTAGTTCATGGAGATGCAGCTGTTGCGGCTCAAGGAGTGGTGTACGAAGTTGTACAAATGGCCCAATTAAATGGATATAAAACGGGAGGTACGGTACACATAGTGGTAAACAATCAAGTTGGATTTACCACAAACTATCTTGATGGTCGTTCTAGTACCTATTGTACAGATGTGGCAAAAGTAACATTATCTCCTGTTTTACATGTAAATGCAGATGATGTAGAAGCCGTATGCCATGCAATGGAAATGGCTTTAGAGTTCCGTATGAAATTTAAAAGAGATGTGTTTATTGATCTTTTAGGTTATCGAAAGTATGGGCACAATGAAGGAGACGAACCTCGATTTACACAACCAAAGTTGTATAAAGCAATTGCCAGGCATAAAAATCCGAGAGATATTTATGCCGAAAAATTACTCTTAGAAGGAAGTGTTGATAAAGAGTATTTAGATACCATTGCAGATGGTTTTAAGAAGATGCTAGATGAAGAATTTGAAAAATCAAAACAAGACAATACCTCTAAAGTTCAGGAGTTTATGGAATCTACTTGGGACGGATTTGTTCGTCAGCAATTAGAAACAATGCTTCAGCCAGTAGATACATCATATTCAGCAGAAAATCTGAAAGCAATTGCTAAAGTGGTTTCTACAGTTCCAGAAGGAGTTAAGTTTTTGCGTAAAGCAGAACGGATACTACAAGGAAGACATAAAATGGTTTTTGAAACAAACCAGCTTGATTGGGGAATGGCAGAAACACTGGCATATGGGTCTTTGTTAGAAGAAGGATATGATATTAGAATCTCTGGACAAGATGTAGAAAGAGGAACATTTTCTCATCGCCATGCTATTTTGCGAGATGAAGTTTCAGAAGAACGAATCAATTTATTAAATACCAATCCGAATAATAAAGGCGAAATGCAAATTTACAATTCGCTTTTATCAGAATACGGTGTATTAGGCTTTGATTATGGTTATGCTATGGCGCATCCAAATTGTTTAACTATATGGGAAGCTCAGTTTGGTGATTTTTCAAATGGTGCGCAGATTGTATTTGATCAATATATTTCTGCAGCAGAAGATAAATGGAAAATTCAAAACGGAATAGTAGTGTTGCTTCCTCACGGATATGAAGGGCAAGGGTCAGAGCACTCTTCAGCTAGGATAGAAAGATATTTACAATTATGTGCAGAAGATAACATGACAGTTGCAAACTGTACAACTCCAGCTAATTTTTATCATCTCTTAAGACGCCAGATGAAGCGAAAATACAGAAAACCGTTAATTGTATTTACACCAAAAAGCTTATTGCGTCATCCTAAGGTTATTAGCTCTATAGAAGATTTAGCAACAGGTTCTTTTCAAGAAGTAATTGATGATACAATTAACCCAGAAAAGGTAGAGAAACTTGTTTTTTGTACAGGAAAATTTTATTACGATCTTTTAGACGAAAGAGATAAAAATGGTAGAGAAGATGTTGGATTGGTAAGAATTGAACAGCTTTTCCCTTTACATAGAGAAAAGTTACAAGAAGTGATTAATAGATATCCAAATGTAAAACGCTATGTTTGGGCGCAAGAGGAACCAAGAAATATGGGGTCTTGGAGTTATATGCTAGAACGTTTTACAAATGTGTCATTAGAAGTTGCATCACGCAAATATTATGCAGTCCCAGCAGCAGGATCGAGTACGCGATTTAAGAAAAGACACGAGGCTGTAATTAATTCCGTTTTTAACAAATAAAAAAGAAAGACAATATAAATATATCACTCATGATTTTAGAAATGAAAGTTCCTTCTCCGGGAGAGTCCATAACAGAAGTTGAAATTGCGACTTGGTTAGTAGAAGATGGTGATTACGTAGAAAAAGACCAACCTATAGCAGAAGTAGATTCTGATAAAGCTACATTAGAATTACCAGCTGAGGAAAGTGGAGTTATTACTTTAAAAGCAGAAGAAGGAGATGCTGTTGCTGTTGGAGCGGTTGTGTGTTTGATTGATATGGATGCTCCAAAACCAGAAGGAGGAATTTCTAAACCAGCTGAAAAAGCAGTAGAAGCTCCAAAAGAAGATTCAAAACCTGTTCAAGAAGAAAAATCAACTTACGCAACTGGGACTGCTTCTCCTGCGGCAAAGAAAATTTTGGTAGAAAAGGGAATGCAAGCTTCTGAAGTTAAGGGAACCGGAAAAGATGGTAGAGTTACAAAAGAAGATGCTATTAAGGCCGTACCTAGTATGGGAACACCTCCTACTCATGGCGAAAGAGGCACAAATAGAACAAAACTTTCTATGCTGAGAAGAAAAGTTGCTCAACGCTTAGTTTCTGTTAAAAATGAAACAGCAATGTTAACTACGTTTAACGAAGTTAATATGCAGCCTATTTTTGATTTACGTTCTCAATACAAAGAAGAATTTAAAGCTAAACATGGAGTTGGTTTAGGGTTTATGAGCTTCTTTACAAAAGCATGTGTTAGGGCTCTACAAATGTACCCAGATGTAAATGCAATGATTGATGGAGATTTTAAAATAGAAAATGATTTTCAAGATATTTCCATTGCTGTATCAGGGCCTAAAGGGTTAATGGTTCCTGTAATAAGAAATGCAGAAAACTTAACTTTTAGAGGAGTAGAAAGTGAGGTTAAGAGGTTGGCTATTAGAGCTAGAGATGGTCAAATTACTGTTGATGAGATGACAGGCGGAACATTTACAATTACTAATGGAGGTGTTTTTGGCTCAATGTTATCTACACCAATTATTAATCCACCACAGAGTGCTATTTTAGGAATGCACAATATTGTGGAAAGACCAATAGCAGAAGGTGGTCAAGTTGTAATTCGTCCAATTATGTTTGTTGCTTTATCATATGATCACAGAATAATTGATGGTCGTGAATCTGTAGGATTTTTAGTTGCAGTTAAAGAAGCTCTAGAGAATCCAACAGAATTATTAATGGACAACAATCCTAAAAAGGCATTGGAACTTTAAGCTGTAAAAAAATCTAGAATAAAAAAAGCTTCAATTTTTAAATTGAAGCTTTTTTTGTGAGTTCTCGTTGCTGTTTTTCTGTGTTTTTTCTAGACAAGTGAAACTCTTCATACGTTTGAAGCAAATTCATAAGAGCAGATACTAAATCTTGCGTTTCTAATAAAATGCTAAAGTATAATGTAGTGTTTTTAGCACTTGTTTCTTCTGTTCTAATACGTGAAACTTGTCTTTCAATAGAAGATGAAACATCTTTAAGCAATTGCTGCTTCTCTATTAAAATTTCATTTAAATCATCAAAAGATCGATTTTCAAAAACAACACTCACTCTGGTTAGCAAGTCTGTTAATTGATCATCAATGTGTTTTAAATCTTTTAACTGTCCTTTTTTTAGATTTTTGTGATTATTGTTAACATGCTTAAAGCTAGCTCTAGAAATAAAACTGATAGATTGAGCAATATCTTGAAGATATCCTAAAACGAGGATATAAAACTTGCTAGCTTGAACAGAAGTATCATCTAGAGATTTAATGAAGTAAAAAACGTTGTCTTTTAGATCATCAATCTCATCATTTAATTTTTGTACATGTTTGTCTGTCTTTCGTAGTTTGTTTAAATCATGTTTTGCTAAATCTGTAAAAACGTTTGTAAACAACTTACTTACTCGTTGTGCTACTTCTGAAATGTGATCAGAACTCTCTTCAATTACTCCGTTAATTGTTATAAGTTCAGCTCTTTCAATATATAATTGTTTTTTTATCTCTTTTGATTTTTTTCTGTGCAGTATTGTGCTTCTTACAAGAAGTAGTGCTACAACAAGCAACAAAACAGGTACCATAACAATGTGCCAGCTTATTAAATAGGCTATAATTGCGGCAACAATAAAAGCAACTAATGCAGTTAAGAACCAGCCACCAATTACATTTAACACTCCAGCTACTCTATACACAGCACTCTCTCTACCCCAAGCTCTGTCTGCCAGAGAGGTTCCCATGGCTACCATAAATGTCACATACGTTGTAGAAAGCGGAAGCTTCATAGAAGTGGCTATAGATATTAAAATTCCTGCAACAACTAAATTTATTGATGCACGAACCAAATCAAAAGCAGGGACTTCGTAGTTTTTTTTATTAGTTACGGATATGACGGGTTTTTGAAACTTATTATTAATAAAACTGATTGTTTTTTTTGGTAAAATATAATTAATTCCAATATTAATTCCCATGGCAGCTCTTACAACTGTTCTAGATAGAGGGTTGGGTTTAAATTTCTCATGCCCATCACCTTGTCGTGATAAGTTGATTCCTGTGTCAATAACGCTTCGTGCTTTTTTAGAAGTCCAGAGAGTAATTACCATTACAGCACCGGCAATTAACAATAACCATGTATTAGAAGGAACTTTATTAGCCAAAACGGTCATTGTAAAAGCATCTGCAGCAACACCAGATGCACTCCATGCCTGATATGAATTCCAGGCAGCTATAGGCACACCAATAAAATTAACTAAATCGTTTCCAGAGAAAGCCATTGCTAGAGAGAATGTTCCAACTCCAATGATAAGTTTTAAGATGTTGATTTTAAAAAGCGAGATTAGTAATTGCGAAATTAATGTCCAAACAACAAAACTACCAGCAATAATCAGTAGAGAATTCCCTTCAATTAAATGATTAATATTGTCATAAAAAGGAGTTCCTTTTATCCCTTTTACAATAATAAAATAGGTAATAGCGGTAATAGCAAAACCACCGAATAAGGCATTAATCCAGCTAGCTTTTTGTTCAAAATGAAATGAATAGATTAATCTAGAAATATATTGTACAATAGCCCCTATAGAAAAAGCAACAACAACAGAAAGTAAAATACCTAAGATAATTTTAGTAGCTGTTTCGTAGTTAATGTAATTCCAAATAGCGCTCATCGTTTCAGTATCACTGGCTGATATTTTTAAAATAGAAATTATAACGGCAGCTCCTAATAGTTCAAATACGATAGATACTGTAGTTGAGGTAGGCATCCCTAATGAATTAAAGATATCTAACAACAGAATATCAGTTATCATCACAGCCATAAAAATGAACATAATATCTTGAAACATAAACATACCAGGATTAAAAATCCCTTTTCTAGCTACCTCCATCATTCCACTAGATGTTATTGCTCCAAAGAATACACCCACACTAGCAATAATCATAATATTTCGAATCGAAATAGCTTTTGATCCTATTGCCGAGTTTAAAAAATTAACTGCATCATTACTAACACCAACAACTAAATCTACAACAGCCAAAACAGCTAAAGCAATAAGCATCAAGATAAACGTATCTCCCATTTATAATAAATATTGATCCGCAAAATTAAGAAACATGAAGCGTTTTATGTTATGATTATGTTATGATTATTCCTTAATGGCTAATGCCTATCTGAAAAATAGTTACTTCTTCTTTTCAACTGTAGCAATAAAATCTTTTAAATAATAAGGTTCAAAATAGGCTACGTCTTCAAACTCTTGATTTTGAAATTTAGCATATGATAAATGTATCATATTTTCTGCTGTCATAGAAAAATCGTCTATGAATATAGCGTTTTTATGATTAATTACTTCTTTGCATTTGTTAGCTCCAGAACCTAAAAAGTGAACTTTATTTTTTTGCAAAAATTCTGAAAAAGAATCTGAGGTTATAATTTCTGCTTTTGTGTCTCGTATTTGACTACAACTTGCATCAAAAACAGCAGAATAAACTTCCATTCTCCTAGCATCAATCATAGGAATAATAAATCCTTCGTTTTTAGTAATACCATTTGCCATAGACTGCAAGGTTTCTACAGAAATAAGAGGAATGTTATTAGCAAAACAAAGTCCTTTTGCTGCCGACACTCCAATGCGTAAACCTGTATAAGAACCAGGACCTTTGCTAACAGCAACAGCATTTAAATCGGTAACTTTTATGTTAGCATTTGTTAAAACAGTTGTAATAAAAGGATGCAACTTTTCTGCATGAGAAAAACTGGCTTCTGTCAGTTCTTTAGTTGTCAAAATCCGTCCATCTTCAGCTAGTGAAACAGAACAGGTTTTTGTAGCGGTTTCTATATTTAGAATTAATGCCATAGATTGGCAAAGATACTTTCTGTATAGAAGATAATAAAACTAAAAATTAGTTTTAGGGTTTAATCAAAGGTTAAATCACCATAGTAAAACTGTAGAACTTTTGTTTTAAAAACGTAGTCATATTTGGCTCTAATAAGTGCAGACTCTGCAGAAACCAAACGATTTCTAACTAAATCAAAGTCAAATAACGTCATAGCGCCTAAATCATAACTTTGTCTGGCGTTTTTGAATGCTTCTTGTTGCGCTTCTAAAGAAACGTTAGCTGCATCATACGCTTTGGCTGCTGCTTTGGCATCTACATAAGCTTGTTCTATAGTTTGTTGTAATTGAAGTTTTTCGTTAGTAAGAGCTATTTTACTTAGTTCTTTATTAACAAATTCTCTGGCGACGTTAGTTTTTGTTTGTGTTCTATTAAAAATAGGAATGTTCAAAGAAAGAGATGCTCCATATTGAAAGCGATCATTTAATTGATCAAAAAAGTTGTCATTAGTTCTTTGGAATATAGGAATGCCATCATTATTAAAGACAGTCAAATTATTAAACTGATTGAAGTACGAACTACCTAATCCAATATTATATGAGAGAGTGGGAAGATAAGCCCCTTTTGCAATTTTAATATTAAACTCTGCATTTTCAACACCCAATTTTGCATTATTAATTTGTGGTTGTGTAGTTAATGCTTTTTCATAGACATCAGATGCATTCGAATATAGAAATTCAGACATAAGAGAATCATCATTCACTTTAATTGATTCTATATCAAATCCGTTGGATGGAAGCTGAAGCGACTGACTTAAGTTGAGCAAAGCAATTGTTAGTTCATTTTCTCGAGTTATAACACTTTGTGCATCACTGGCAGCTGTTGAAATAGTGTTCAAATAATCTACTTTTGGTATCACTCCCGCTTCAAATCGTTGTTTTGCAGCTTCTGTTTGACTTTTGCTAATGTCTGCTTGTACTTTGGCAACACCTAGATTTTCTTTTGCAAATAGAACACTCAAGTATCTATTGATTACAGCTAATGAAATATCATTTTGTATTTGCTCTAGTGTTAGTTTACTTATTTCAACCCCTAATTTTGCTTGTTTATAAGTGTTTAAATTTCTAAATCCATTAAAGACCATCCCATTTGAATTTAGTCCTAAGTCTGAGCTGAAATTCTTAGTGTTAGCTAAAGTACCCGTTCCATTATCTGTAAGACCCTCTCTGTATGAACCGCTAATTGATCCACTTAAGTTAGGTAAAAAGTTACCCATAGCATTTCTTGCGGATAGTCTTGAAAGCTCAACATTAAGTGTGTTTTGCTTAACAGTAAGATTATTTTTCAGGGCATGATCTACGCATTCTTTTAATGTCCATTTTTTTTGAGCAGATACAATTGATACTAAAAAAAGAGATGTTAGTAGGAAAAATTTGATTTTCATGTTGGTTAGATTCGAAATTTTATAGTTTTTTAGAAAAACAAAAAAGCCTTTAAAAAGGCAATTCTCCAAATGAGACGAGTAAAAGTAGATTATGTTACAAAAAAATCCTCTTATTAGAATGTTAATTTTTAGCATTTTTTCTATACCGATAAATAAAGTACAGTAATAAACCTACAAGAACATAAGGAAAAACCATTAAGTAGGTAATTCCTGAGTTAACGCTTTCTGCCATAGAAACATCTCCATTTTCAACCACAGCTTTACACATAGCGCATTGGGCTGAAGAACTAATGCTAATTAACAATAGTGATAAAAAAGAAACTGCTTTATATAAAGCTCTAAATTTATCCATAATAAGGAGCGATCATTATATAAACAATTACACCCGATACAGCTACATATAACCATAGCGGAAATGTGATTCTGGCTATTTTTTTATGCTTTTCAAAATTTTGTAAATAAGCTCTCATATAGGTAATCAACACAAAAGGAATAACCAATATAGATAGCAATATGTGAGAGATAAGAATAAAGAAATACAGATATTTTATAAATCCTTCGCCACCGTATGGAGTAGAATCTGATGTCATGTGATAAGCAACATACATGACCAAAAAAGCACTAGAACAACCAATAGCAATTTTATTGAGAAGCTCATGTGTTTTTCTGTTTCCTTTTTTAATAGCAATAACTGAAAAGATTAATAAAAGTGCTGTAACTCCGTTAATTGTAGCATATATAGGAGGTAAAAAATGAAGCGGTGCTACATTTGGAATTTTAATTTTAAATAACCCTGCCACTGCTAACGGAATAACCACAGATAAAATGGTAATCCAAATTTTAAACTTTTTTTCTTTTGATTTATTACTACTCATTTAATAGAAGTTTAATGTCTTCTTTAAGTTCTTGTATTTGGTCTGGAAAACCACTTTCATTAAGAGCTCTATAGTACATTATTGGGTTTCCATATTCGTCTTTTCTAGACCGAATGTATCCTTCTTTATCAATTAGAGCGAACAATCCCGAATGTTCAAATCCACCATGCTCTTCATCTCCTTTTCCAGCATATAGCTTAAACCCTTGGTTAGCTAATGCATAAACAACATGGTCTTTCTTTCCTGTTAGTAAGTGCCAGTTTTTATGTGTAATTCTATGATTTACTGCATATTCCTTCATAATATCGGGAGTGTCAATTTCTGGAGTAATAGAAATAGAAGCAATACCAAAGTCTGGGTTACCGAAAAACTCATCTTGTATGGTAATCATCTTTTGATTCATAATTGGGCAAATAGTAGGACATGTGGTAAAGAAAAATTCAACAACGTATACTTTCCCTTCATATGTTTTGTTTGTTATTGTTTGTTCGTTTTGGTTGATAAATTCAAAATCAGGAACTTTTGAAAAACGATGTAAATCTGATTTTGAAAATTTACTTACTATTTTAGGAATGCTGTAAATTCCAAATAGTAATACAATAAATGCAATGCCTATGTATGAATACTTTTTATTCATTTAGATTTTTCTTTTATTCTGCTTTAACGCGAGTCTGTATTCTGCTAAAACAATTTTTACATCATCTTTCATTTTGTTATTTAACTCAGCTACGGAAATCATATTGTAACCATACAAAATGCCATTGTCAGAATCTTCATCATTAACTCGACCTCTTAAGTTCAGATTCTTATCTATTATAAAAGCTCTGGAAGAGTAAAGATTTTTTAATGACTCTCTTGTGTTAAAGCTTTTGTGTAGGTTCTCAATTTCATCAGGAAGCAAGCCGATAAACTTCCACCGACTCATATCTGTAAATTCGCCTAGCTTCTTTTTTAGTTTCAATGCTTTGCTTTCTTGATCTTTAGGGTATATTCCAATCATTTGAAAATCAGTAAAACCAAAGAAAGGTTTATAGATTTTCTGATTTAAGTTAAAAACTCCTCCTTGAATAGAATCAATATTTGAGCCCAGAAAACAAACAACAGAAATGTGATTTTTTAGTTGAACCTTTGAAGTGTTAATTTCAAAAACCTCTTGGGTTACAATAGGAAGTTTTTTAAAATTATTGATGCCCGTGGACAGCACCAGAAAGAAAACCAATGGCAAAATAAACAACGCAATTAGAACAGTTCGTTTTTTTGAAACTTTTATCATAAGCAAAAAAAAGGTGGTTAAAACCACCTCTCACAATATTTTAATTACCATCTAACCAATGGTGATAACGTATCGTATAAATAACTTCCTTCTATAAGTAGAAGTGTTACTAAGTAGATAATTAAGAAAACGGCAGACCATACTACAGATCTTCTAAACCATTTCTTTTCACCTTCCATGTGCATAAAAGTCCATGTAATATAATAGGCTTTCGCTAAGGTTAAAATGATAAAAATCCAGTTTAAATAACTTGTGCCTAAGAAAGTGTTTAAGTGTATAGATTCTGGCTTTATAATACCTAAAGCAACTTCTACGATAGTAATAACAGATAAAATTCCAAAAACTATCCAAATTCTCTTAACGTTTGATTCGTGCGCGTGTGATGCCATGTTTCAGTCCTTTATAAGTTTTAAACTAAATAGAAGAAAGTAAATACAAATACCCAAACTAAATCTACAAAGTGCCAGTATAAACCAACTTTTTCTACCATTTCATAATGACCTCTTCTTTCATATGTGCCTAAAATCACATTAAAAAAGATGATTATGTTGATTATGATTCCAGAAAGTACGTGAAATCCGTGAAATCCAGTTATGAAGAAAAAGAAATCAGCAAAAATAGTATTTCCGTATTCATTCACTTCAAGGTTTGCGCCTTCAACAACTAGCTTGGCTTTCGCTAATTGCTTAGCACCTTCTTTTCTAGATAAAATTGTTTTTTGCTTTTTATCAAGATCAATTAGTTCCGTTCTTACTTGAACATTTGAGTTTGCATTGTATGAATTAATGATTTGTGCTACGGAATACTGTGGTATAGCATCTCCTTTTTCAAACCAAAGACCATTCTTTTTAGTATGGTGTTCAAGATGATCTCCTCTTTCACCAACTACAAAATCAGAAAGCGCTATTTGTCTTCCATCACTATTAACGAACTGAAGTATTTTTCCATCAGTTGTTTTTACGGCTCCATAAGAACCTTTTATAAAAGTGCTCCATTCCCAAGCTTGAGAACCAATGAAGATAAGACCACCAATAATAGTTGCAAACAAATACCAGGTAACTTTCTTTTTATTCATTTTATGCCCTGCATCTACGGCCAAAACCATAGTAACAGAAGAGAAAATCAAAACAAATGTCATAAAAGCCACATAATACATAGGATAATCTCCATGTAAAAAAGGTACGTGTGTAAATACCTCATCTGCAATAGGCCAAGAATCAATGAATTTGAAACGTGTTAAACCATAAGCAGCAAGGAATCCTGAGAATGTAAGTGCGTCAGAAACGATAAAAAACCACATCATCATTTTACCATAACTAGCACCAAAAGGTTTTGAGCCTCCACCTCCCCAAGCGGATTTTTTTTCTGAAGATATAGCTATGTTTGCTTCCATAAATCTAGGTTAGAGTTCTTTTATAGTGCGCCAAAATTAAGGATTTTTCATCATCTAATAAAATAGAAAAAGAAAAATAAATAAATCCATAAAACATCTACAAAATGCCAAAAAATAGCTCCTAGTTCAAACCCTAACATGTTTTTAGAAGTATATTTATTTCGTAAATGATTAGATAATACAATTATAAGAACAATAATTCCGGCAGCTAAATGCAAAATATGCATAAGTGTTATACCTAATAAGAAAGAAGTAGAAACTGTACTTCCTTTTCCTGTAAAATATAAACCTGCGCTTTTAAGTTGTTCAAATCCGATATATTGATACCAAACAAAAGCAATTCCTAATACTAACGTAATTGCCAATGTAATTATAGATAGAGATCGTTGCTCTCGCTTTAAAAATCGCCAAGAAAGAAACAACGAAATACTACTTGCTATTATTAAGGCGGTACTCGTGTAAAAAGCATCAGGTAAATCAAACGCTACCCAATCTTCTCGTTTTCTGCTGATGACATAAGCACTCGTTAAGCCAGCAAAAAACATAACCATACTGATTAGGGAAATCCACAACATGGGTTTTGCAGATTTTTTTCTGGCTTCTTTTAATTCTAAATCAACCTCTTGTTTCCTGTTCATTCTAATGTAAAAATTTATCTACTACATAAACTATTTGCACTAATGTAATATATAGTACACTAGCTAACATTAGTTTTCTTGCGTCTTTGTTATTTTGTGATTTATGTAGTTTAACTCCGTAAAAAAGCATGCTTAAACCAAGTAAGAAAACTATGATTGCTGTAAGTGGTAAAATGTAAAATGTTCCTGTCATTTTTAAAACAGGAGAAACAGATACAATAATCATAATCGCTGTATAAAAAAGAATTTGCTTTACGGCACCCTTGTCTTTTTTATTCATAGGGAGCATGGAAAATCCAGCTTTTTTATATTCTTCAAATTGGAGCCAACCAATAGCCCAAAAGTGAGGGAATTGCCAGAAAAACTGAATTAAAAACAAAAATCCAGCTTCAATACCAAAATTACCTGTTGCTGCAACCCAACCTAACATAAACGGAATTGCTCCAGGAAAAGCGCCTACAAAAACAGCTAAAGGAGTTACAGATTTTAGAGGCGTATACGCACATGTGTAAAGAAAAATAGAAATCGCGCCAAACAAAGCTGACTTTGCATTAATACTATACAGGATGATGATTCCAAGAACAGTGAAGGAAAAAGCAATGATCAATGCCATTGTTACAGACATTCTTCCTGTAGGAAGTGGTCTGTTCATTGTTCGTTTCATTAACGCATCTGTATCTTTTTCGATAACTTGATTAAATGCATTAGAAGCGCCAACCATAAAGAAACCTCCTAAGGCCAATAGCGTAATTGTAGTAAAGTTTACAGATTCTACTGCAAGTAGATAACCTACAATAGATGAAAAAACGACACTAAAGGATAATCGAATTTTAGTGAGCTCTTTAAAATCAGAAATCACACTTCTTAAAGATGTTTTTTGAGTTACGATAGTAGTGGAGTCCATTTCTTGTAAATCGAGTGCAAAGATATTCTATAATAATGTAATTTCCATGCTATTTAGGAAATTATCAGCATTATTGATTGAGTTTTTGTAGTAAATATTTCTGAAAAGACTTTGTAATTTCTTTTTTTGTCTTAAATTTGCACCCGCTAGATTCTTAAACAAGTTATTTAGCAACACGTTCTAAAAAATAAAGTCTACGCGAAAGTAGCTCAGGGGTAGAGCATCACCTTGCCAAGGTGAGGGTCGCGGGTTCAAATCCCGTCTTTCGCTCTATACCAAACAAATATAAGTCTAAGCAGAAGTGGTGGAATTGGTAGACACGTTGGACTTAAAATCCAATGGACAGTAATGTCCGTGCGGGTTCAAGTCCCGCCTTCTGTACACAGAAAACCGCAAACAAATTGATTTTTCAATAGTTTGCGGTTTTTTATTTTTTCATTTTTATTACAATTGGATATTTTTTTCCATTTACATAAGTCCATCCAGTGACTAAAATCCAATTACCATGAATGCGTAAGTTTATTTCTACGTTATTATGTTCCATAAAATAAAGAGCAGTTTCGTAATTGTATTGGTTTTTTTCGTTGATTATTATTTGATTCTTTCCTCCAAGTTCAATTTCACGTGCATAAAACTCAGGTGGATAAAGTCCATATCCAAATTCAAAATTATTGTTTTCACATAGAGAGTCAAAAACATTTTCATCTGCTTTTATAGTTAAATCAACAATTTTATTTCCGTCAATTTTTACGTTTGAATTTTCATAATCAATTAAAAAGTTAAAATCTCCAATTGTAAATTCTTCTTTTATTCTTGTCTGTTTCTTTTTAAAGAGATTCGTCATTTTTTCAAATTACCTACTAATGATTCAGTTATTTTCAATCAACTAAAAATAGTCAAAAATCCGTTGAGCAGACAAAGTAGGTGCAAGAAATGCTTTTGGTAAATAACAGAACGTAACAATTGTTAGCTAAATTTTTATTCGTTTTTAAGATAATTATTCTTATCAATTTGATCTAAGAAGTTAATCAAATAATGAAAGTCATCTATTATATGCTCAAAGTTTGAAGGCAAATCACTTTTATTATTTTTCAAAAAATCCATGAATACTTCAATTACACTTTCTTTTAGTTTGTTAGTATCTTGAAGTTCTAATAAACTTTCTAATTCATTTTTAACTCTCGTTTTTCTTAAGTCCATCGTTTTCACTTTTGTATAAATATACGAAATGACTCATATATGAGACTAATTAGATTGTGTTTTTGTCTCAAATTTGAGACTGTGACTAAAATTAGAGATGATATATTTTTAAAAGCTTTTGGAAAGCAGGTTCGTAAACTTCGAAAAAGTAAAGGAATGTCCCAATATGAATTATCATATGTTTCGGATATTCCTAAAAGTCAAATAGTAAGAATTGAAAAAGGAGAGATTAATACAGGGATAAGCTCAGTATCGGCTTTATCAAAAGCTCTTGGTGTCAAACCTAAAGTTTTATTCGATTTTGAAAGCTAGTTGACTCCTCTACCTTGAAGAAATCCTAAAAATATTGATTTTTGGTATAGTGAACACGGAAACTCAAAAATATCTCAAAAAACTAGGTCTAAAAATTAAAAGACTGAGAGAGCATAGGGGTATTGATCAAAAATCATTTGCCTTTGATTGTGAGATTAGTCGAACTCAATTATACATGATTGAGAATGGTAAAACGAACCCACGCATACAAACCTTGATTAAAATAGCAGAAGGGTTCGAATTATCAGTTAGTGAGCTTTTAAAAATTAGTTGATTTCTTATTCAACACTTATTTGTTTATCTATTTGTTGGTCTAGAGAGATAAAAGTTTCTGTTCTTGTTACACCTTTTATTCCTTGAATATTATTTTTTAAGATTTGCATTAAATGCTCATTATCTTTACAGAGAATTTTTATAAATATAGCCCAATTACCTGTTGTATAGTGGCTTTCAATTACTTGAGGAATTCGCTTTAACTGCTTAATAGCAGAAGAGTAAAGCGTTGCAGATTCGAGAAATATTCCTATAAAAGCAGTAGTAGAATAACCCAGAGCTTTGGGGTTTAGAATTAAATTTGAACCTGCAATTAAATCAGATTCTTCTAGTTTTCTTAAGCGTTGATGAATTGCCGCTCCAGATATTCCTACTTCTCTAGCAATACTTAAAACAGGAGTTCTTGCGTCTTCTTGCAATTTTCTAATGATGATTTTATCAATACCATCAATTTTTATTTTTTTTGACATAGGGGAAGCTTTATTACCTTGTTATATAACAAGATAAGATTCCCTATAAATATAAAAAATAAAGGGCATAAATTTTATGCCCTTTATTTTTATTTAAGTTATAAGTTAGATTAACTTTACTTTTCCATTTCAAAATCTTCCATAAACTTTGTGGTATAGTTTCCTGCAACATAGTCAGGATGATCCATAAGTTGTCTGTGGAAAGGAATGGTGGTTTTAACGCCTTCAATAACAAATTCATCCAATGCTCTTTTCATTTTATTAATAGCTTCTTCTCTTGTTTGAGCAGTGGTAATTAATTTAGCGATCATAGAATCGTAATTTGGTGGAATCATATATCCAGAATACACATGAGTATCTAAACGAACTCCGTGCCCACCAGGAGTATGAAGAGTGGTGATTTTTCCTGGAGAAGGTCTAAAATCATTATAAGGATCTTCTGCATTAATTCTACACTCTATTGAATGCAATTTTGGCGTGTAGTTTTTTCCTGAAATAGGAACGCCTGCAGCAACTAATATTTGCTCACGAATTAAATCGTAATCAATTACTTCTTCTGTAATAGGATGTTCTACTTGAATACGCGTATTCATCTCCATAAAGTAGAAGTTTCTATGTTTATCTACCAAGAATTCTACCGTTCCAGCTCCTTCATATTTAATATACTCAGCAGCTTTAACAGCCGCTTTTCCCATCGCATCTCTCAGCTCGTCAGTCATAAAAGGAGAAGGAGTTTCTTCTGTTAGTTTTTGATGACGTCTTTGCACAGAGCAATCTCTTTCTGATAGATGACAAGCTTTTCCAAAAGAGTCTCCAACAACCTGAATTTCTATGTGTCTTGGTTCTTCAATTAGTTTTTCCATGTACATTCCGTCATTTCCAAAAGCAGCTTTTGCTTCCATTCTGGCAGAATCCCAGGCATCTTTTAAGTTTTCTGCTTTCCATACAGCACGCATTCCTTTTCCACCACCACCAGCAGTAGCTTTCAACATAACTGGAAAGCCCATTTTTTTAGCCAATTTCTCTGCGTCTGAATAAGCATCTATAATTCCGTCTGATCCGGGAATACAAGGAACTCCTGCAGCAATCATAGTTGCTTTTGCAGTTGCTTTATCCCCCATTTTTTCAATCATTTCTGCAGATGCTCCTATAAATTTGATATCGTGTTCTTCACAAAGTTTAGAGAACTTGGCATTTTCTGATAAAAATCCATATCCAGGATGAATAGCGTCTGCATTGGTAATTTCTGCAGCAGCAATAATATTAGCCATTTTTAAATAAGAATCTGCGCTTGGAGGAGGGCCAATGCATACTGCTTCATCAGCAAATCTAACATGTAAGCTTTCGGCATCTGCAGTAGAATATACGGCAACTGTTTTAATGCCCATTTCTTTACAGGTTCTAATAACACGTAAGGCAATTTCACCTCTGTTGGCAATCAATATTTTTTTAAACATATCTGTTTATATTTAAATTGAGGTTACCCTAAATTAGGGTTTGTATTATTAAGAAGGATCTACTAAGAATAGAGGTTGATCAAACTCTACAGGAGAAGAATCATCTACCAAAACTTTAACAATTGTTCCTGAAACTTCAGACTCAATTTCGTTAAAAAGTTTCATCGCCTCAATAATACAAACTGTATCTCCTTTATTTATTTTGCTACCAACTTCAACAAAAGTAGGTTTATCTGGAGATGGTTTTCTGTACATTGTACCAATAATAGGCGATTTGATAGTTACATATTTAGAATCGTCAGAATCTTCTGTTTTTGGGGCTACTGGAGCAGCAGAAGCCTCTGCTTGCACTGGGGCAACAGCAGGAATTGCTTGTTGCGGCATTTGAGTTGCAGGTGCAGCTGCTTGTAAAATAGTTGTCTCTGTTCTGTCAGAACCTGTTTTAATGGTAATTTTAACATCTTCCATTTCGAGCTTAACTTCACTAGCTCCTGACTTGGCTACAAACTTAATAAGACTTTGAATTTCTTTAATGTCCATTGTTATTTGTTTTTAGTTGTTTTTTATTGTTGTGTATTGTATGCCCACTTTAGATAAATAGCTCCCCATGTAAAGCCACCACCAAAAGCAGCAAAAATTAAGTTATCTCCTTTTTTTAATTGATCTTCATAATCAGCTAATAATAATGGCAAGGTAGCAGATGTTGTATTTCCGTACTTGTCAATATTTATCATTACTTTTTCTTCTTGTAAACCAATTCTGTTAGCAGTTGCTTCAATAATTCTTTTATTAGCCTGATGCGGAACTAACCATTGGATATCTTCTTTTGATAACTGATTTCTAGTTAACATCTTTTCCGCTACATCAGCCATATTAGATACTGCAAACTTAAAAACGGTTTTACCTTCTTGATGCACAAAGTGTTGGCGATTCTTTATTGTTTCTTCAGATGTTGGAAGAATGGAGCCTCCTGCCTCAATTTTAAGAAACTCTCTACCAACTCCATCACTTCTTAGGTATTCGTCTTGTAATCCTAGTCCTTCATTGTTGGGCTCAAATAAAACAGCTGCGGCCGCATCACCAAAAATAATACACGTGGCTCTATCAGTATAATCAATAATTGAAGACATCTTATCAGCCCCAATTAACAGTACTTTTTTGTATCTGCCAGATTCAATGTAGCTTGCCGCCGTTGACATACCATATAGAAAACTAGAGCAAGCCGCTTGTAAATCAAAAGCAAATGCATTGGTGGCTCCAATTTTGGTAGCCGTATAAACAGCTGTTGAAGCCACAGGCATATCTGGTGTGGCTGTTGCAACAAGAACCAAGTCTATTTCTTCGGGGTTTGTGTTTGATTTTTTAAGGAGATCTTGAGCAGCTCTTATTGCCATGTAAGAGGTACCTTGGTTAGGCTCTTTTAAAATTCTCCTTTCTTTGATTCCAGTTCTAGTAGTAATCCATTCATCATTTGTGTCTACTAAACTTTCTAACTCTTTGTTTGTTAGAATATATTCGGGAACATATTTCCCAACTGCTGTGATGGCTGCAGTTATTTTTGTCATAATTAATAAATTTTGGAAAAGGAACCAAAAACGATAATCACCTTTCTAAAACTGGGTGACTAAAGTACTAATTTATTTAGCTTATTAGGCTGTTTTTTATCAAAAACAAGTCTTTTACAAGCAAAAACATAAAAAAACCCTCAAAAAGAGAGGGTTTTGAAAATAATTTGTTCGTGTTTTTAAGCCTCTGCAGTGTTAGACTCTAACACTATTTGACCTCTGTAATATAGTTTTCCTTCGTGCCAATGAGCTCTATGATATAAATGAGCTTCTCCTGTTGTAGGATCTGTAGCAATTTGAGGTGTAGAAGCCTTGTAATGTGTTCTTCTTTTGTCTCTTCTTGTTTTAGATATTTTTCTCTTAGGATGTGCCATCTTATGTCTTTTTTTCTGTTATTAAATCTTTTAATTTATCCCACCTTGGGTCTACCGTATTTGTCTCTTCTTCTTTAATTTCTAATTCTTTAAGTTTCTTTAGCGCTTCTGACTGCATAGTGCCATCCAATACTTTAGGATGAACACGTTTAGAAGGTAACGACAATACAATTAACTCATAGATGTACTGCGCTACATTAATTTGATATGCTTCGTGAGGCAAAATCAAAATTTCTTCGTTTTCGTCATTATACGCTTCTCCAAACTTTACAATGATTGAAAATGCTCCTGTAACAGGCATGTTAAAAGGCTCTAGGGAAACATCACACAAAACCGCTAAAAAACCGCTTATTTCAAAATCTAGTTCTAATAATGTCGGTTTTTTTGTAAGGGTTACGGCTGCTTCTAGAGAAGCGCTTTCAAACTCATTGTAATCAAATAACGTAAAGAACGTGTTATCAATTTGATATTGAAATAAATGACTTCCTAATTTTAGTCCTACAAAAGGAATGTTAAATTGTTTCAAGTCTTTCATTTTCAATGAATCAATTTGAGCGTGCAAAGATAAAAATTACTTTTTAAAAATAAACATTATAAACCAGATTTTAATGTTGACTTTTTATTTCTAGTTTGTTAGCAATCAGTTCTTTGTTTTCTTTTCGGTTTCTATAGAGTTTTATTCCGCTAAACAGCGCTTCTTTAAAAGACGTGGTGTCAGCCTCTCCTTTTCCTGCAATATTATAAGCCGTTCCATGATCTGGAGAAGTTCTAATATGACTTAAACCAGCTGTATAATTAACACCTTTGCCAAAAGACAAACTTTTAAAAGGCGCTAAACCTTGATCGTGATACATGGCTAAAACACCATCAAATTGTTTATAGGTTTCGGAGCCAAAGAACCCATCAGCAGCATAAGGACCATATACTAATTTTCCTGAAGCTTGATAAGATTCAACAACAGGATTAATTATTTCAGTTTCTTCTTTTCCAATTAAACCATTATCTCCGGCATGAGGGTTTAAGCCAAGTAAAGCAATTTTAGGCTTGCTAATAGAGAAATCTTGTTTAAGAGATTGATACATAATATCAACCTTACTTTTTATAAGGTCTTGAGTGAGTGATTTAGAAACTTCAGAAACAGGAATATGACCCGTAACAAGACCAACTCTTAGATTTTCTTGCATAAGAATCATTAGGCTTTTACCCTCTAAATGATGTTCTAAAAACTCAGTATGACCAGGAAACTGAAAAGAATCTGATTGAATGGTATCTTTATTTATAGGAGCCGTTAAAAGAAAATCAATATCATTGTTTTTTAAACTTTTTATAGCAAACTCAAGTGATTTGGCAGCATAAGTACCGGCTTCTTTTGTGGGTTTCCCTAATTCAATTGCTACGTTTTCTTTCCAACATTCAAAAATAGTAACACCTTTAGGGTTTATTTTTTTTACAGAGGAAATTGTATTTGTAGTTGTTTTTACATGAATATTTTTTCTGTACTCATTAACTGCTTGAGTGGAAGCAAATAGTATTGGTGTACAAAAATCAAACATTCTGTTGTCTTCAAACGTTTTTAAAACGATTTCTAAACCCACACCATTTAAATCACCACAAGTAATTCCTACCACTATTTTTGATCTACCACTCATACATTATAAAGCGTTTATTATTTCTATTTTTGTTACTACAAAAGTATCAAATTAAAAGTAGATGTTTACAGGTATTATTGAATCGTTAGGAAGATTAATGAGCATTGAAAAAGAGAGTGAAAACATTCATTTTTTTATACAATGTGATTTTACTCATGCGTTAAAAATAGATCAAAGCGTTGCTCACAACGGAGTTTGTCTTACAGTGGTTGATATTGATGGCGATGTTTATAAAGTTACAGCGATTAGAGAAACGCTAGAAAAAACAAATTTGAAAGACTGGAAACTAAACGACCAAATAAACTTAGAAAGAGGCATGAAATTAGGAGATCGTTTAGATGGTCATATTGTACAAGGTCATGTTGATGAGGTAGGACGCTGTAAGAACATTACTGACGCCAATGGAAGCACGTATTACACGTTTGAATACGATTCAAATTCATCAAACATAACCATAGAAAAAGGTTCTATAACTGTTAACGGAGTGAGTTTAACGGTTGTGAATTCAAAAAGAAATGAATTTAGTGTGGCTGTTATTCCGTATACAAAAAATCACACCAATTTTAATAACTTACAAATAGGAGATGATGTAAACCTTGAGTTTGATGTAATAGGAAAATACGTTTCTCGTCTACAAGCGTTTAAATAATGCTATTTTAGTTTTTTAAAACCGTAATACAAACCTGCTAGAGCTAGTAAGAAGACACCTCCGTCTATTGGTAGACCGGGCGGCGGTGGCGGTGGCGGACCTTGAGAAAAAACCAGTTTAGGTAATAAAAACAGTACAAATAACAATAAACCCTTAGCCCCCAGTTTTTTCATCTCTATATAAAAACAGGCAAATATAGGTGCTATTTTTGTAATGAGAAATAATTTAAAAGAAAAGTAGATTTAGAAGAATTAAAACTTTTACTTCTTGATTATGAGCTAGTAAAGCATGTTTTTAAAATTGCTGGTTAATTAGGGTTTCTAATGGAAAAATTTACAATAATCTTAAATTATCAAGATAAAAATTGATTAAATGTTTTTTTATAGGAAGAAACAAGAACGCTAATAAAAGCATAAACAGTAAAAAATGTGCTCAAGATCGATTAAGTTATGCAGTCATGAAAAATTGAGGAAGAAAGGTTAAAGATGGATTTTTATCATAATTCGATAAAAAACAAAAGACTTTACAAAATGTAAAGTCTTGATATATTTTTGTGGACCCAGAAGGGCTCGAACCTTCGACCCCCTGATTATGAGTCAGGTGCTCTAACCAGCTGAGCTATGGGTCCTAACTAACAGGTTGCAAATGTATAACTTTTTTCAAAATCTAAATAAGGTTTCTAAGAAAAAAGAACTTACATGTTTCTAACAAGAAGGTATTCGCCAATAGCTTGTAAGTCATTTTTTTTGCAGTCAGATATTTGAAGTGCTTCGAGTGATTTATAAGCTGTTTGTGTGTAATCTTCAATTAAAGATCGCATGATTTCGGGTACATCGTACTTTTCAAAAACACGGGTTACTTCGTCAATTTTTATGGAGTTTTCACTTAGTTTTTGGTTGTAAAAAAATGTCATTTTTTCTTTGTCAACGCTATTTGCCAATTCCATTGTTTTTAAATACAAGTAGGTTTTTTTGTTTTCTATAATGTCTCCACCTATTTGTTTCCCAAATGTTTTAGGATCACCAAATGTATCTAGGTAATCATCTTGAAGCTGAAAGGCAATGCCTAAGTTTTCTCCAAAGGTATAGATGCTTTTGGTTTCTATTTCAGAAGCACCTCCAATAATTGCTCCCATTTTAAGAGCAGCTGCAGTGAGAACAGCTGTTTTTAATCGAATCATTTTTAGATACTCATCAATAGTTACATCTTTTCGTGTTTCAAAATCAATGTCTAGTTGCTGGCCTTCACAAACTTCTATTGCGGTTTTGCTAAATAGTTTTGTGAGTTTATGAAACATTTCTGGAGGATATGCTTCTAAAAACTGATACGCTAATATCAACATTGCATCACCAGATAAAATTCCCGTATTAATATTCCACTTTTCATGAACGGTTTGTTTTCCCCTTCTTAAAGGCGCCTCATCCATAATATCATCATGCAAAAGTGTAAAGTTGTGAAAAACCTCAACTGCAAGTGCTGCAGAGAGCGCTTCTTTATGGCTAGAGTTAAAAGCGTCACATGCCATTAATGTTAGTAAAGGTCGCAGCTTTTTTCCGCCTAATGAAAGAATATACTCTACAGGCTCATAAAGATTTTTGGGTTCTTTCACCCATTTTTTTTCTTTTAGAAAGGAAGTAAAATCTTCTTGGTACTGACTAATTTCCACGACTTTTAACTTTTTGTAAAGGTACTTTAAACAGGGTTATTTAAGTGTTAATAATGTAAAAAAATCGTTAAACCTAGGAAACTTTTTTTGTTTTTAAAGTTTCCTTGTTCTATCTTTGTGCCCGATTTATGAAAGAAGAAATTATAGAAATAGCGCTGGAGAAGTTTTTACTCTATGGATTTAAGAGTGTTACTATGGACGATATTGCCAACTCTCTTGGGATATCAAAAAAAACCTTATACACGTATTTTAATAATAAAACAGAATTAGTTACATCTGTTACAGATCATATCTTTACTGTTATTAGTAGCGGAATTGATATGATTTGTAAAGAAAAAAAGAATCCAATTCAAGAGCTTTTTGATGTAAAAAAATTTGTAATGGAAAACTTGAAAGATGAAAAATCGTCTCCTGTTTTCCAGTTACAAAAGTATTATCCTCAAATACATGCTTGTTTAAAAGAAAAACAATTTTGTATTGTACAAGAGACTACGCAAGAAAATTTAAAAAGAGGAATAGAAATGGGGCTTTATAGAAAAGAAATTGATATTGATTTTATAGCTCGAATTTACTTTAATGGTATGGCTTGTATTAAAGACAAAGAAATGTTTCCGTTAAAAAAATATTCAATGAATACTTTGATGGATTTTTACTTAGACTATCATTTAAGAGGAATTTGCACCAAAGAAGGAATTAAAGAATTAGAAACCCAATTACATTTACATATATAAATAACTTATGAGAAAAGAAGTTAGTATTCTTTTGCTATTTTTTTGGACGTCTATTGTAGTTTCTCAAGAAAAAACACTTACACTTTCTTTAGAAGAAGCAATAACGTATGCACTTAAAAATAGTTATAATACAAAAGCAGCAGAAAATGATATAGCTGCTGCAAAACAAAAAAAGTGGGAAACCACCACAATAGGATTGCCTCAAATTGATGGAAAAGTTGATTACGTTAATAACTTGAAAAGACAATTTCCTGGAGTTGACTTTGATCAAGATGGGACTGTTGATTTTAACGCAAAACACTCTGTAACTGCAGGAGCCACATTAAGACAGTTGATATTTGATGGTTCTTATTTGGTTGGCTTACAATCTGCTAGAACCTATTTAAAAATTTCTCAACAAGCAAAAGAGAAAACAGAGTTACTTACCAAGGAAGCAGTAATTAATGCGTACGGAAATATTTTGGTAACCGAGAAGAGTATTGAAATTCTAAAAAGAAACTTAGATATCCTTCAAAAAAATTATAATGACGCTAAGAAGATTAATGAAAACGGATTGAATGAAGAAGAAGATGTAGAGCAGTTAGAAATAACGTTAAGCACATTAAAAAGTCAATTAAGTGCGGCTGAGCGAATGCAAGAAATTGCCTACAAAATGCTAAATATTGTGTTGGGTAATACGCTTGACGCAGAAGTTATTTTAACCGATACATTGGATACGCTAATTGCATCAAGTATGGATTTTGATTTGATGGCGCAATCATTTAATCTGAATAATCATATAGATTATAAAATAGCGGCAAATGACAAAGAATCAAAGCGATTGTTAATGCGATATGAACAGAGTAAAGCATTGCCAAGTATTAGTGCTTTTATAAATTACAATGCGATTGCAAACTCAGAAACGTTTAGTTTTTTTGGAAGCGAGCAACAATGGATAGGAACGTCTGTTTTAGGTGTTAGCGTAAACATTCCTATTTTTAGTAGCCTACAAAGAAGTTCAAAAACGCAGCAAGCAAAAATTGCTCTAGAAACCTCTGATATTCGATTAAAAGAAACAGAGAAGCGGTTAGACTTAGAAGTAAAACAAGCAAGAAGTAACTATCAACTAAGTATTGAAAATTATCAAACAGCAAAAAAGAATTTAAATCTGGCAGAGCGTATTGAAAAGAAGCAGCGAATTAAGTTTTTTGAAGGAATCTCTTCAAGTTTTGATTTAACACAAGCGCAAAATCAGTTATACAGTCAGCAACAAAATTACATTCAATCAATGCTAGATGTAATAGCTAAAAAAGCAGAATTAGAAAACGCACTAAATATTCCTATTAAATAAAACAAAGAAATGAGAACATTAATAACCATACTACTAACAGCAGTACTATTCGTTTCTTGTTCAAAGAAAGAACAATCAAACTTTGACAATGTACTAGAATCTAATGATTTAGAAGCTCTTAGGCAAAAGAAAGCAGAGTTAGATATACAACAACAAGAAGTTGCCGCTCAAATAGAGCAATTAAATGAAAAAATATCTGAATTAGATACAAGTAAAAAAGTTCCTTTAATTACGGTTTTAACAGCAGAAAATCAGGAATTTAAACATTATTTAGAGCTTCAAGGAGATGTTCAAACAAAGCAAAATGTTTTAGTATATCCTGAAATGCCAGGAACATTACAGCGAATTTATGTAAAAGAAGGAGATAAAGTTTATAAGGGTCAAACATTAGCTAGAATTGATGATGGCGGATTACAACAACAACTTGCTCAATTACAAGCATCCGCTGCATTGGCTAAAACTACTTATGAAAGACAAAAGCGCTTGTGGGAACAAAAAATTGGATCAGAAATTCAATATCTTCAAACAAAGACTAGCTACGAAACACAAAAAAATGCAGTAGCTCAATTAAGAAAGCAACTAGCCAAATCTAGAGTTGTGGCACCATTTACAGGAATTGTAGATGATGTAATTAAAGAACAAGGAGTGGTTGTTGCGCCAGGAATGGGTTCAGAAATTTTTAGAATTGTAAACCTAAAAAACATGTACATTGAAACAGATGTACCTGAAACTTACATAACAAACATAAAAAAAGGAGTAGATGTTGAAGTGAACTTTCCAATTTTAGGAAAAACAGTTAATACAAAAGTGCGTCAGGCGGGGAATTTTATCAATCCTGCAAACAGAACTTTTAAAATTTTAATTGATGTTCCTAATCAAGATCAAAGTATAAAACCAAATTTAACTTCTAAGTTAAAAGTGAATGATTATACAAATAAAGAAGCAATTATAATTCCACAAAGTATTATTTCTGAAAATGCAAAAGGAGAGCAATATGTTTATTTAGTAACAGACTTAAAGGATAGTATAGGAATTGCAAAACAAGTAATTATAAAAACAGGAAAGGCTCAAGGAGATTACATCGAAGTGTTGGAAGGAATAAATTCTGGAGATAAAATTGTAGAAGAAGGAGCGAGAAATGTAAAAGATAGTCAAGAAGTAAAAATTATTGAGTACTAAACTTTGTGTTATGACAGACAAACAGAAAAAAGTAGACAAAGAGTTTGGTTTATCATCTTGGGCCATTAATAACAAAACAACAATATATGTTTTAATGGTTGTAATTCTTTTCTTGGGAATATCTGCTTTTTTAAGCATGCCAAGAGAGAATTTTCCAGAGATAAAAGAAACCAAAATATATATCAGTTCTCTCTATCCAGGGAATACGGCTGAAGATGTTGAAAAACTCATTACAGATCCGTTAGAAGACAAACTCAAAACGTTAAGCGGTGTAGTAGAAATTACGTCGAATTCTCAAGAAGATTACTCAATGGTAATTGTAGAGTTTGATGAGAGTATCTCTGTTGCAGAGGCCAAACAAAAAGTGAAAGATGAGGTAGATTCTGAAAAAGCCAGTGAAGATTGGCCAACTTTTAATGGCGCAAAAGTAGATCCAAATGTGTTTGAATTAAGCATGTCTGAAGAGGTGCCAATTCTTAATATTAATATATCTGGTGATTACACGGTAGATAAATTGAAAGAATTTGGAGAATACCTAGAAGATGAAATCGAAGATTTATCAGAAATTAAACAAGTAGATATAAGAGGAGCTCAAGATAAGGAAGTTGAAATTGCTGTAGATATCTACAAAATGATGGCTGCAAAAGTGAGCTTTAATGATGTGATTAGTGCTATTAATGGAGGTAATATAACAACATCTGCTGGTAACTTAAAAGCGAGTGGACAAAGAAGAACTATTAGAATTGTAGGAGAAATAGATGCCCCAAATGAATTAGAAAATTTTGTGGTAAAATCAGAGAATGATAATCCTATTTACCTCAAAGATATTGCAGAGGTTACTTTTAAAGATAAAGAAAAAACAACTTACGCTCGTGAGTTTGGAGAGCAAGTTGTAATGCTCGATGTTAAGAAGCGAGCTGGTAAAAACATGGTTGCGGCAGCAGATAAAATTCAAGAGATAGTAAAAAATGCTCGAGAAAATGTGTTTCCTAAAAACTTAGCAGTAACTATTTCTAACGATCAATCATCCAAAACAATTGGTCAGGTAGACGATTTGGTTAATAACATTCTATTTGGGGTAATGCTCGTTGTAACAGTTTTGATGTTCTTTCTAGGATTTAAAAACGCACTATTTGTTGGATTTGCCATTCCTATGTCTATGTTTATGTCTCTTATGATATTAGATGCATTAGGGTATACAATGAACACAATGATCCTTTTCGGATTAATCATGGGGCTAGGGATGTTGGTAGACAATGGTATTGTGGTTGTAGAGAATGTTTACCGTTTAATGCAAGAAGAAGGAATGTCTCGTGTAGAAGCAGCTAAAAAAGGAATTGGAGAAATAGCATTCCCTATTATTATCTCAACAGCTACTACAGTAGCGGCATTTATTCCTCTTGGTATGTGGCCTGGTGTAATGGGTGAGTTTATGATTTACTTCCCTGTAACACTATCAGTAGTATTAGGTTCTTCTCTCTTTGTGGCAATCTTCTTCAATTCGGTTATGGTTTCACAGTTTATGACTGTAGAAGACAAAAATATGCCGCTAAAAAAACTTATAAGACTTTCAGTTGTTTTAGTTGCCTT
The DNA here is from genome assembly GCA_030428865.1 of Bacteroidia bacterium. Taxonomy (GTDB): domain Bacteria; phylum Bacteroidota; class Bacteroidia; order Flavobacteriales; family Flavobacteriaceae; genus Polaribacter. The sequence goes on from JAUIEK010000001.1 coordinate 328,219, forward strand.
TGGAGCCATCATTTTGATTTTTGGAGGTTCTTACAGAGGGCTAGGAAGTGTAATGATATTCACAGCTATCTTATTATGGGTATACCGCTTATTTCTTAGAAAGTGGGCAAATAGATTTCAGAATAAGACATTGCCTGTATGGGAAAACGGTTATGAAAAAATATTACGGTTTGCATTACGAGGAGCAAAACCAGGAATTATAGCTATTGGCACGGTTCTTTTACTGTTCTTCGCATTCGGTGGCTTTGGCGCTTCAGTAGCCAGTCAAAGAACAAAGGTAAATTTCTTTCCAGATAATACGCCTAACCAAATTATTGTTTATATAGAATATCCACAAGGTACGGCTATAGAAAAAACCAATGCAATAACGAAAGATATTGAAGAGCGTGTATATAAAATAGTCAACGCACCTGAGTATATGCATGATGGATACAACTTCTTAGTAGAAAGTGCAGTTTCTCAAGTTGGAGCTGGAGCTGGAAACCCATTAACAGATGGAGGATCGGCTGCAGAAATGCCACATCGAGGAAAAATTACTGCTACTATGAGAGAGTATAAGTTTCGAGAAGGCGCAGATAGTAATGAGTTGTTAAAAAAGGTTCAAGAGGGCTTAAAAGGAATGTATCCTGGTATTGCAATTTCTGTAGAAAAAGATGCTGTAGGACCACCGGCCGGATATCCTATCAATATTGAATTAGAAGGAAACGATTATGGCTTATTAATAGAAACTGCCGAAAAGATGCGAGATTTCATCAACTCTAAAAGTATTGCAGGAATTGATGAACTAAAGATTGATGTTAACAAATCGAAGCCTTCAATGCTAGTTAAAGTAGATCGTAAAAAAGCAGGAGAATTGGGAGTTTCTGTGGGTCAAGTAGGTCAGCAATTACGTAATGCTGTTTTTGGAGCCAAAGCAGGAATCTACAAAGAAAATGGAGAAGATTATGATATTTATGTTCGTTTTAATGAGCAAAACAAATACAACAGAAGCGCTATTTTTAATCAGAAGATTACATTTAGAGATATGGCAACAGGCACAATTAAAGAAATACCTATTTCTGCCATTGCTAGTGAATCAAATTCTTCTGGGTTTAGTGCTATTAAACATAAAGACGTAAAACGGGTAGTTACATTATATTCTGGTTTGGCACCTGGTTATACAGATGCTGCTGCTATTGTAGGTGAAATTCAAAACGAAATGAGAACATTTGCAGAAAAACCAGATTCTGTAAAGATTGATTATACAGGTCAGATTGAAGAGCAAAACAAGCAAATGGCATTTTTAATGGGCGCTTTCTTTACAGGCTTAGGTCTTATCTTTTTTATATTGATATTTCAATTTAACTCAGTATCTAAACCAGGAATTATCATGCTGGCAATTTTCTTGAGTTTGATTGGCGTATTTGGAGGATTGATCATAACAGGGGCTCCATTTGTTATTATGATGACTATGATGGGAATTATTGCTCTTGCAGGAGTTGTTGTAAATAATGGAGTAGTATTGCTAGATTACACACAGCTTTTAATTGATAGGAAGAAAGTTGATAACAAGATGGAAGATGATGATTACCTTGAAAAACCAGATTTGATTGAATCTATTGTTAGAGGAGGTAAAGCTCGTTTAAGACCTGTTTTACTAACAGCCATAACAACTATTCTAGGGTTAATTCCGTTAGCAATTGGGTTTAACATCAATTTTGGTACGTTGTTTAGTGATTTTGACCCTCACATTTATATGGGAGGAGATAACGTGATATTTTGGGGTCCATTAGCTTGGACTGTAATATACGGATTGTTTGTAGCTACTTTCTTAACCTTAATAGTAGTTCCTATTCTATTTTTCTTAATTACAAGATTTAAGATGTGGCTGCGAGTTAAATTTGCATAACAATATTTTAAAATAACTAAAGGGGTTTGATTTTTTTCAAAGCCCTTTTTTATTTTAGCAAAATGAGCAAAGGATATAGCATTGAAGAAATTAAACGGAAAATGGAGCGCTATTGCATTTATCAAGATCGCTGTCATCAAGAGGTAGAAAACAAGTTGTATGATTTTAATTTAATTCCAATAGCAAAGGAAGAAATTCTACTACATTTAATGAATCATGATTTTTTGAATGAAGAACGATTTGCTAAATCTTTTGCTAGAGGAAAATTTTCGATTAAAAAATATGGAAGAGTCAGAATTCGTATAGAGCTAAAAAAAAGGCAGATTTCTGAATACAATATCAAATCAGCAATGACCGAAATAGATGAAGAAGATTATGAAGCGACATTAAACGAATTAGTAGAAAAGAAAAACAGATTAATTACTGATAAAAACATGTTTAAACGAAAGCAAAAACTAACCAATTATCTGCTTAGAAAAGGATATGAATCGAATTTGATATATGAAAAGGTAAACTTAATTGTTGATTGAAAATAACACGATTAATGAATAATCTTTTTTAACAGAAGACTATCTTTTTTTGATTTAATATCAATTAATTTTTGAACATCCTCGTTGGGTACGGTAACTGATAAAACATAATGTTTTAGATGCCATTTCCCATCTTTTAATTGTAACACGCCAGATCCTCTACAAATTCCCATCCAAGTATTTAGTAGTTCATCAAACCAAGCAAAATCATGGCGTTCGTTCAGGTAAATATTTCGATCAACTGCTGTAAAATCCCAAGCTTTTCCTCTGTCAAAATAAGGCTGACTAAAATCTTTAAATTCCTTGTAATTCCAGTTTTCTGTAGCATCTGTTCCGATAAAAACAGAAGTGGAATCCATACTAGAAAAGTATACACTAGCATTGGCATTTGCTGCAGCTTTGTGCCAGTTATCTAAAAAAATGGTTAGTTCTTTTTTGATGGCTTCACTGTCGGAGTGCTTTTTTTCTGGCTGACAAGAAATCAATAGAATAGTGAGAAGAAAAAGAAGTTTTTTCATTACTTAATTTTTTCTGGAGTAATAGAAGTTGAAGAATTTTGATCTATTATTTCCAAATCCAAATCATCTTCTAAAGATTGTTCCAAATAAACAGCATTTATTTTAGAATTAATAGCATTAAAAGCCTCTATCACTTTATTCATTTGAAACATAAATTCTTCTGGTTTTATGGCAGCTATATTAGTCATATCCCAAAGTCGTAAAACTTCTGTTTTAAAAACATTAATTCGTGCTTTAAATGCAGGAGTGTTAAGAATAGCAATTGGAATAGTCTCGTTTAATGGATCTAAAAGCTGCTTTAGTTCAATTGCATTTCCTTTTATCTCAACAGAAGTCATTTTTACATACTTTTTTAATGCATCATCAATATTTTGATAGGCTGTCCAACCATCAATTTCTTTACTAGCCTCTTTGTCTAGCGGCAAAATTTTTACGAGATCAATCTTTTTTTGAACGATCTTTTCTTGAGAAACAGTATTGCTTTCTGGCTGAGCTTCTTTTTTGCAACTCAGAAAAAAGCAAAAAACCAAAAGTATTAAAACGTATGACTTCATAATTAGGAATGTCAAAGTACGTAAATCTTTCTGATAAAAATTAAAGTTTTTAACATGTTTAACGTAAGATGAGTACATATATAAAAATGATTAAAAGATGTACCTTTGGCTTTTTAAAATCTACAAAATTATGAGTGAGACCATTTTGGTGCTTGGAGCAAGTGGTCAGATTGGTAGTGAGTTAGTGATAAAACTACGATCTATATATGGAGTAAATAATGTGATTGCCTCAGATATTCGCTTTTCTGAAGAACTGGCAAAAGATGAAGCTCCTTTCGAAATTATTGATGCAACAAATAAAAACGATATTAAAAATGTTGTACTTAAATATGGTGTAACACAAGTGTATCAACTTGTTGCTATGCTATCAGCAAATGGAGAGAAATATCCAGAAAAAGCATGGGAACTCAATATGACCTCGCTTTTTAATGTGCTTGAGCTTGCAAAAGAAAAATTAATTAATCGAGTTTTTTGGCCCAGCTCTATAGCTGTATTTGGTCCTAGTACGCCAAAAGTTCAAACGCCACAAGAAACCTTAATGAATCCTACAACGGTGTACGGAATCAGTAAACTTTCTGGAGAATTTTGGTGTAATTATTATTTCGAGAAATATGGAGTTGATGTAAGAAGCTTGCGTTATCCTGGAATTATTAGTTGGAAAACAAAACCAGGAGGAGGCACTACAGATTATGCAGTAGATATTTTCTTTAAAGCAATAGAAGAAGAACATTATAATTGTTTTTTGTCAGAAAACACAAGATTGCCAATGATGTATATGGATGACGCTGTACAGGCAACAATTGATTTGATGCAAGCTGATGCAAGTAATATAACGATCAGAACTTCCTATAATCTATCTGCCATTGATTTTACTCCCGAAGAACTAACTTTAGAGATAAAAAAAATAATTCCAGATTTTACCATTGAATACAATCCGGATTTTAGGCAAGAAATTGCAAATTCTTGGCCGCAAACAATTGATGATAGCAAGGCAAGAGAAGATTGGAATTGGTCTTACCAATTTGATTTAGAATTGATGGTAAAAGATATGATCAACAACTTACAATCATCAAAAAAGGCTGAATCAAGTAAACTGTAAGATACTTTAGCATTTGTCGTCTAACTCTCAACTAGAATAAAAAGAATGAGAGAAGTTATCGCGCAAAGCCTGAAAGGAGCTATTAGTTACCCAGAATACAGAAAATTGGTTCAAAATCTTTTAGAAGAAGAAAAATCGACAGGACCGAATCAGTCAGAAGAATTACTTCACTATAGTAAACTCAATGATAAAAGAATGAACCGTATAGAAAAAACGGTTCATTTAACAGAAGAGTTAAAACAAAAATTGAATAAACACGAAAAACCTGTTACCTGGTTGGTAATTACTGAAGGATGGTGTGGAGATGCAACTCAATCATTACCGATTATTCATAAAAGTGCGATAGAAAATGACGCGATTGATTTAAAAATTGTACTTCGTGATGAAAATGAAGAGTTAATGAATTTGTTTTTAACCAATGGAAGTAAATCCATTCCTAAGTTAATTGTATTAAATTCTAGTTTAGAAGTTCTTTCAGTTTGGGGACCAAGACCAACAAAAGCAACTCAAATGGTTAAGGAATACAAACAAAAACATGGTTCTTTGGATGCAATATTTAAAAAAGAGTTGCAAATCTGGTATAATAAAAATAAAGGTTTGGAGCTTCAAAAAGATTTAATAAAATTATTAGAGCAAAGCGCTTAAGAAAACTTTCTTTTTACTTTTGCGTATGATTATTCCTTTCCAAGATTTATCACCTCAAGCAAGAATTTGGATTTACCCATCTAGCAGAAAATTTTACAATGAAGAGCTACCTGTTGTTAAAGAAATAATTACTCAGTTTTTAACAGCTTGGTTAGAAGACGTTTCGGTTGGTTACCAAATTTTGTACGATCGATTCTTAATTATTGGAGCAGATCAAAATGATGAGCCAATTAATACCCAACAGATAGATAGGTTAGTTCAATTTATCTTGCAGCTTCAAGATGATTTTAAAGTTGAACTTTTAGATAGAATGAACGTTTGCTTTAAGCAAGGAGAATTTGTTCAATACAAAGAGTTAAAGGAGTTTCAGCAATTGATAAAACAAAAAGCAGTTTCACAAAAAACAATTGTATTTGATAATTTAATAGAAGCCAAAGAAGAGTTAGAGCAATACTGGGAAATTCCTATTACAGAAAGTTGGTATAATCGTTTTCTATAAGTTTTTATATCTCTTATTATAAAAACCGAAACCCAAATCCTAAAGAGATACTGTTGAGATTCCCACTTTCTTCAAATCCTTTTATTTTTTTACTATGATAGATAATTTTAATAATGGGTTTCCACCTACTTCCGGATTCTAGTTGCCATCCAACTCCAAAGTTATGGTAATCTCCGTCCGAAAACCTAGAAGAAGGACGCCACATTTTACCTTTACTAAATTGAACAAACATGGCTTCTTCTGAATCTCCCCAAATATTATATCTAGCAGTTGCATAAGTTGGGAAAGCATTAATTGCATATGGGAAATGATAATCATATCCACCATGTAAACTCAAAGAAAATTTTTCGCCAAATTCAAAGCCAAAACCCAACCTAAAAAAAGTAGCTGTAGGTTCTAGAAAAGACTGATCATCATTGGGATTTAAAGTGAAATTTTCATTTACAGCAAAAGTGAGTTTAAAATCTCCTGCAAAAAATGGTCGGATATTTTTTTTCTGAGCTTGAAAACTTTGGATAATAAATAGAGCAAAAACAAAGAGTAATAATTTTTTCATAGAATGGTTTTTCTCTTTTTATCAAAGATCATTCCATTTCTATTTTCTCAATAAAGCTTTTGGTGGTTAATGCATTTTTAATAGAAAAACGTTTTATTTATTCCCAAGGAATAAACTTTATTTTTTATCAAATTCGCCTTACTTTTGACATCAAAAAATTTAGAAAATCTATGAAAATTAAATATTCTTTCCTGTTTAGTGTAATTTTTTTCTTAGGAGTTATTTATGTAGCACATGGTCAATCTCAAGACCAAAATTATATTAAGTCTACTGAATATTTAGAAACTGTTTTAACTGAGGATGATTTTATCTCAAGTTTCGGTGGGTGGTTAGAGAATGGTAGTGTAAACTATTCATTGGAAAATGGAAGGTTAAAAGCCAATGTTAACACAAGTTGGGAAGGAATAAAGAAACCTCTTAGTAGTTTCAAAACCATTGCTGGTAAAACATTAAAAATAAAAATTGTTTTTGATAAGGGAAATACATCCTCCAATATAAGATTGTATTTGGAAGAAAGAAATCCGAGTGAGGAGCTTGTAAGCTACAATATTAAGGACAGTAATTTGCAATCTGGGACTCACAATTACACACATACAATGAATCATTCTGGAAACAGTCTTATTTTCAGAATTGATAAAGACAACACAAACACTAGTGTAGAAACCTATTTCCATGTAGATTATATAAGCCTAAAGGTAGGCACAGAAAGTGCAATTGAAAAGTTAGAAAGTGTTACTTATTTTGATGGGTTTGGTAAAGCAAAACAATCCATAGCCATAAAACAAAGCCCAAACCAAAAGGATTTGATTCAGCATATAGAATATGATCAGTTCGGTAGAACATCAAAACAATACCTACCCTCTCCAAGCAGCCAGAATACAGGAAACTATATAAGCAATGCAAAAACTTTAACAGAAAATTATTATCAAAATGCCTTTGCAGATCAACATCCATTTTCAGAGATAAGATATGACAACTCACCATTAAATAGGAAGCTAGAAACATCTGCTCCAGGAAATACTTGGCAATTATTAAGTAGTTCTGATGACGATCATACAACAAAATACGATTACCAAACCAATAGTACAAACGAGGTATATAAAATAGAGATTAATGAGCAAAGTGCAACAAAACCCCTTGATTTTTCATACTATCCTTCCAGACAACTGCTAAAAAACAGTATAAAAAATGAAAACTGGACTTCTGGTGACGGATTGTTAAATACAGCAGAAACATTTACTGATAAAAATGGAAGGAAAGTTGCTGAATTTACTTACGAGTTAGATGGTACGTCAATTAAGAAGTTGAGTACTTATTACGTGTATGACAATTCAGGAAATTTAAGATATTTACTGACACCTTTAGCATTTGAAAAAGGGTTGAGTCCTGAAACTACCCCTATTGATAGTGATCTCATTTTTGATGATACTTTATCTAACGGAGAAACGTTGAATTTGACTGCCACAAGTTCCATTACTTTAAAGCCAGGAACTAATATTAAGGCAGGAGCCTTCTTTAATGTCAAAATAGTCAATAATGAATATGCTCAACCTGAAATACTCAGCGAACTTTGTTATGAATACAAATACGATGATTTCAATCGTCAAATAGAACAAAAAGTTCCTGGTAAAGATTGGGAATATATGGTCTATGACCAACTAGATAGACCCATTTTAACGCAAGACGCCAATTTGAGAGCTCAAAACAAATGGCTCTTCAATAAATATGATGTGTATGGAAGAGTGGTTTACAGCGGTTTATACACTAGTAGTTCAAACAGACAAGCCCTGCAAAATCAAGCAGATAACTTTATCAATGATAGTTCCAATAAAGCTAATATAGTCTCAAGAACTACCACTATAAATACTATTGGTGGTATTTCAATTAATTATAGTAATGGCAGTTACCCCAGCTCAAACTTAGAGGTGTTGAATGTAAATTATTATGATGACTATAATTTTACAGATGCTAATCTTCCAACCATCCCAACTGAAATATTGGAACAAAAAGTAACCACAAGAACCAAAGGGTTACTTACTGCTTCTTGGACCAAAACATTAGGGAGTTCCTCTTGGGCTAAGGATTATACATTTTATGATGAAAAAGGACGAACAATATATGTTCATGATAAAAATCATTTAGGAGGCTATACTCAAAACAAAAGTAAACTCGACTTTAGGGGTAAAATAGAAGAATCTGTTACCACTCATAAAAGAGTAGCTTCAAGTTTGGCATTGACTATTGAAGATACTTTTGAATACGACCATGCAGAACGTCCTTTGAAGCATTTTCAAAAAATTAACAGTCAAGCACAAGAGTTGATTGCATCTAATTCGTATAATGAATTAGGGCAATTAAGTTCTAAAAGTGTGGGAGGTTCTGCTAGCAATCAATTACAAACTATTGATTATCAATACAACATCCGTGGTTGGGTAACCCAAATGAATGATGTTAATAATCTAGGGCAAGACTTATTTGGATATTCATTAAATTATGATGGTGCTACAGAGGGTTCTGCCTCTGTAGGTAATAATTATAATGGAAACATTAAACAAGTTATTTGGAAATCTGCCTTAAACAATGTAAAAAAATCATATGCTTTTGAATATGATAAGTTGAACCGATTTATCAGATCGTACTACAGAGAAGGAAACGCCCTAACATCAGGTTCGGGTAAGTTTGAAACAGCTAACCTAGGATATGATGCTAATGGAAATATAAAAACGTTGACTCGGAAAAACCATTCAGGTTCATTAATGGATAACTTGGTATATCATTACGATGTAGGAAACCAATTAAAATCCATTGTTGATACCTCAGGTTCACAGGGTTTTAATAATGGTACAACTGGAAGCTCTGAAACAGATTATACATATGATACTAATGGAAATCTTATTAAAGACCTTAACAAGAACATAACCAATATAGAATACAATCACTTAGATTTAGTAGAGCGTGTAACCTTTAGTAACGGAAATAAAATTGAGTTTGATTATGATGCTAGTGGCTCTAAGTTACAAATGCGAAATATTTTAGCAAGCGGCAGTACAACTACTGTTGATTATCTAGGAGGCTTCCAATATACCAATGCCCAATTAGAGTTTTTCCCAACTCCTGAAGGGTATGCTGCCAAAAACGGAAGCATTTTTAGTTATGTATACATTTACAGAGATCATTTAGGGAACAGTAGATTAAGTTTTAGTGATAATAATGGTAACTTAGATGTTGATGCTAGTGAAATCCTCTCCAATACAGACTATTATGTAATGGGGCTTACCCATAATGGAGAGTTTATTGCTGGAGTAGCATCTAACTACAACTACAAATACCAAGGAAAAGAACAATTAGCCTTTTCGGGCTATAGTATGTACGACTTTGGTAGCCGTATGTATGATGCAGCAGTGGGGCGTTGGTTTAATACCGACCCTCAAAACCAGTTTCATAGTCCTTATTTGGCTATGGGGAATAACCATATTATGATGGTTGATCCTAACGGTGAGTTGGCATTGGGCTTGTACTTCAGAGCATTATCTTTTGTTGGTGATTTTATAAGTAATGTTGTAAATGGAAAAAGTGATGCCTTAGGTACTGCATGGGAAAATTCCACGAATGCTTATGAGGGTATGTCAAGTGCTTTAACGATTCCGATAGCTCAAGGGGATGATTTTAACGCATCAATAGGTATAAATCCATTCTGTCTTTGTATAAGTGCTAATGCATCAGTTAAAGTTGGAAATTGGAGATTTAGTCGTTCGGGAGGATATGGACATTTTAATGGTGGATTTGTAAGCGGAGGAACATCTTTTGATGACGGAACACACTCATTTGGAGTGAGTGCACAAGCTGGCGAAAATCATTATGGAATAGGAGGATTTTACAAATATAAAGAAACAGGTCTAGGCTACCATTCAACAAAATATGGAGATGCCATTGGGCCTGATGGAGTAGCGAATCCGCAAACTGTAGGTGGACTTACATACTATTCAAATCATTTTTCATTCAGAATAGAGAATGACTTTTTAGCATTTAAAGATCAAGATCGTTGGCGTTCTAATGCCATAGAGATTTCTTATAAAGATTTCATGATAGGAACTACTTTGTACAATAATAATAGACAGGAAGGAGATCCTGTTATAAAAGGTAAATATAGTCATGCTAAGGGTAAGTATGGAAGATGGGTCGATGGGCAAACTTATTCTAGTCCTGTTTATTTTGGTTTTAGAAGTGGTAATACAATAGAAAGAATAGGATACAGTCATCGAGCAATTCAAAACGCACTACAAAATAATATGGTCCACAAAAAAGGACTTCTGTGGGGACTTTTCCCTATTGGTAAAGCGAACTATTTTTTGGATTATAAGTATTTTGACAGAGGAATTTACTTGTATTCCGGATGGAATAATCCTTTTTCTTTGTGGGGTAAGTAAGGGTAATGTTAAAAGTGAGAAAATATCTGTTGTTTTTTGTTGGAGCGTTTTTTGTTGGATGTTTTGTTCCCAAGAAAACAATTAAAGATTTTACTTTTTGTTTTGATAATGAAGATTCAGAGCTTAATTTTTTAATTAAAACAAATGGATTTTATTTATCTAATAATGACAGCATAGGTCATGATTATATGTTTTATGATAACGGTTTTACAAATGTTGGGTCAGGTAATTTTTGGTCAAATACGTCTTCTAAAAATGATAAATATGGTTTTTATGGAAAATACAATGTAAATAAAGATACTCTCAAAGTTCAGTATATTACTTCACCACAGGGTCAAACTACAGGGAAAATAGATGTTTGGTTCAAAATAATTGATAAAACCACCTTAGAAATGATCTATTACGGGGCTAAACAATACATTAAGAAGACTGATTTAGAAGAGTTTAAATTGAACCATTTTTATGTTAAAAATAAAGCTACAATTTTTAAATTTTTTCCTCTCGATGAAAGACCTGATATTAATAAAACTTACATAATCAATAAGAAATGGTTTTGGTGCAATGAAAATTTATATAAGAATTGGAAATCAAATCATTAATAAATAAACTCATGAATAGAACTAATTATATCTATATATTTTTCTTTGTTATTTTATTTTTTTCTTGTTCATCTAACGAAGAAGACTTTTCATATGATATTAACTTATTGCATGGTCAATGGTTTTTTACCAATGCTTGCCCAACAGAGAACTATATCATTTTTAATGAAGATGGAATGTATGTCCATAAGCAATCATTTAATCAATGTGGTAGTAATGAAAACGACACCTATCAATATACAGGAACTTATAGTATAAGTGGGGACCATATTAGTTTTAATCAACAAGCAAAAACCATTATAAATCAAGGGACTGGAAATTCTTCTGTAGTAAATACTCTAGCGACTTTAGTAAGCCAAAAAATTATAGTACTTACAGAAACAAAATTGGTTATTGAGAGAGAAATTGATGATGGAAGTATTGTGTATTGGAACTGGTATTTAGAAAAATAATAAAAATTTAAAACTAAGTTACATGATGAAAAAAAAATTGTTAATTGGATTATTATACGTTTTTCCAATAATGTTATTTTCTCAAAATAGAAATATTGATTTTGGAATTAAAGCAGGAACCCTTTATTCGAATTTTATTGACAATATGGATTTAAATTTCCCTACACATGTTCCAGCTGATTATAGTGGAAAAATAGGTTTTCATATCGGAGCTTACTCTAATATCGAAATTAACAATACCATTTCAATACAGCCTGAATTATTAATCTCAAGAACAGGAAGTAGAGCAATCATAGATTTTAGAGATATAAGCAATTTCTATACCGATCAAGATGTATTATTATTTCAGGAAACGAAAGCAAACATATGTGAATACAATATATTAGTTCCAATTTTATTGAATGTTAACTTGGATAAATATTTTCTTGAAATAGGTCCGCAATTTGGGTATACAGTTAATAGAGATATTTCATATAAAAACGGGCCAATTAATTCTCATTTGATTTTAAAAAATTCTAACTCCGAAAAATTTGAATTTTCGGGAGCAGTAGGATTTGGATATAAAATATCAGAAATATACCATCTTAATATTCGATATTCATATGGGTTTACTGAAAAACAAAACTTGAATAGTTCTATTCTTTATTTCGGATTGAACTATAAATTATAAAAAACTGTTTGGAGAATTAATAAAGTAGAAGTTTCGAGTAGAAAAGACTTGAAAAATTATGATAAAAAAATTACTAGTAAAAGTAAAACAATTTAAAATGAAGAATACGTTTTTAAAAGTAACAACAATAGTTGCATTAGTAGTTGCATCATATAGTAATGTTTATGGGCAAGACAATAATAAAAAAGAAAACAAAGCTCCTGCCATTAATTCTTTAGAAACAAATAACGCCACGGTTCAAAAAAATGCAGCTACCATCAATTGGCAAAGGGAAAATAACCCTTTTGATAAGTATGATGCCACCAGAGCTGATTTTAACAATACGAATAACTATAGTGCACGTACAACTTCATCTTCCTCAAGTAGTAGCTCAAGTAGCACAGACGTAGGGTTTCCTGCAAATTCACCATTTCAATTAGGCGCTGACATTACTGGTAGCGTGCAGAATAGCATCAATCAAATAACAGGTAAAGTAGCATTTTCAGTACCTTTAGCTTCCATTTCTTCTGGTACTTGCTCATACAGTTTGAATTTAGGCTATGATGGGCAGTCTTCTTTTAAACAGGGAAAAGAACAAAATAAATACAGCCCAACTTCAGTAGTTGGAACAGGATGGTCTTTACCAATTCCAAAAATTGTAGTGAATAATAAGAAAACTACTACTCAAGATGATGATGATTTTTATCTTATCGACGGTGCTACAAATTCAAAGCTAATTTGTATCCTTAAAACTAAGGAAACTTGGGGTTTTGTATTAGAAAAATATTCAAATTGGAAAATTACTTACTCTACAATATTTGATTCTTGGACAGTAATTAAAGAAGATGGGAAAACCTACTATTTTGGTCAAAGTGGTAGCAGTAATTCAAGAGAAAGAGTTTCCAATTGGGGTAATTGGATAGGTGATTCAAGCCAAACTCCTACAGGTCATAGTACTATTGTTTGGAACATTAGTGAAATAGAAGATCAATGGAATAATTCCATAAACTTCAAATACGAATTAGTAGAAGGAAAGCAAAATACATCGCAGATTGCTTATAAACATACAAAAGCTAGTTATTTAAAAGAGATTACTTCTTCACGAGGTTCAAAAATTAAATTGAATTATGATAACAAAACATTTAATGAATACTATGAACCATATCGTTCTTCAATAAATGAACCAGATGCCTATCAGGAACGTTATGAGAAAAAATATTTGAAAGATGTAGAAGTCTATAGTAGTAACAATCAATTGGTAACATCCTATGATTTGGCAAGTACTTTATATACTGCTAGCACCAATAATTCAAAAAGATATTTAACTAGCATAACGCAAACAAGCCATAGTGAAGGGCAAGCTCATAGTTTGCCGTCTCAAATCTTTGAATACCATACCTCTGGAACTTTTAAAGGCGGATTAAAAAAAGTGACTTATCCTTCAGGTGGTTCAGTTACATACAAGTATCAGAATAAATATTTGTTTTCCAATGGAGCAAACAAATATCAAACTTCACCGACAACAGCATCTGGATATATTTATTATGGAACAGTTGTAAGAGATAATTATAGTCTTTTTGTGCTAAGAACTGAGAATCCTGTAAGTGGAAATAAACATAACTTTAAGTTTATACGTTATTCATGGAACGGACAACAGTGGGATTATGATGAGTTCAATTTTCCTCACCTTGTTGAAGATCTACACCCTAATACAACTTCTCAAGATCAATTGATGAAAGAGTTAATGTTTGTTTTTGAAGAGGATTTTTATGGCATTGTTTATGATAATACTGCCAACGCATATAACGCAGCTTATATTTATTTATTCCACAGAAACAAAAATGGAAATAGTTGGCATGAGTATATAGACACAAAAGCTAATATAGGAGATCATACCCCTTCATTTATCTCGGGAGATAATTTTGTTGCTTTAGGTGGGCATGGAACCGGTTATTTAAACACGTATGTCTGGAATGGTTCTACTTGGAATTTTAAGCAAATCAATCAAGGAGTTGGTCAATATTATTATGCAGCAACAAACAACTTTATATTGTCATTGGATGAAGATGGAGGTAATGATATGGTCACTGGTGTTAGTCATGAAGACAATTATTACATCCATTATTTAGATGCCGAAAAGAAATGGCAAACCAAATCTTGGTCTGCCTTTGCAGACCCTTATATAGTAGGAATTGAGAAACCGAGTAATTTTTTTCCTGGCAATTCTATTGCCGGTTTTGTGGCAGATAATAATCCAGAATTATTTTTACGATGGGATACCAATTATAATTTAATTGCTGTTGATGATGTTCTAGGAGGTTATAATGATGCTCATTCTTTACAACCTGTAAACAATAGTATGTTTACATTGGTATGGTGGTGGGATAAAAGTCCAACTAAGACTGCACGTTTTAATGGAGTTAATTGGAACGTTAGTGATTTTTCAAATGCTGATCGTGCAGCAATTAATTTTGGATTGGATTTTATGATCTACAAAAATGACGATACAGATTGGATGAGATTTAGAAGATATTTACCAAATACCAACAATTGGGTAGCAGGTAATGTTACTACATTCCCATGGTATACTTCATTCCAAGTAAGTGGAATTAATTCTGAGTTTTTTGTAATGTACAATAAAATCTACAAACTAGATCGTCCAATTGGAACTTGGGGTGGCATCACTCATATAGGTTCTTTACAGTATGATAATGATTTTACCTACTCAGATGGTTTAAGCCACATGTTTGTAAGAGAGGTGGAGCATACCGATTATGGAGGATCTGCTTCATCAGAATTTAAGCAAGGTACCTTTTACTATATTAATAAAGAAACAGGTGCTTTAAGTTCAATTAATATGGGAGCTAAAGAGCATTTAAAAAATAATACTTCTAAACTTGGAGGATATACACCTTTTATGTCTCCTAGATCAATTTGGACAAAAACTCGAACTTCTTGTAGTAATGACTCTTGCAGTTTTAGCACCTACTTATATAGAATTATAGATGATAAGTTTAATCAATTAATATATGATATTGTTGTAAGCAGTATTGAGTTAGATGATGAAAATGATAATGTGAGAAAAATTAACTATAGCTATAATAACCCTAATTCATTATTGGAAAATAACGCAACATACTATGGCGAAGTTATTGTTGAAAATAAAGGGTTTGGTTCTAGTTCTATTGGAAAAATCAAAAAAATATTTAATACTGGTACAAATGACATTCAGATGCTTGGCTTACAATTGGAAGAATATGTGTTGGATACTGGTAACTATACAAAGAGAAAGACAACAAATGTATGGGAGAAAAACACTAAGGCTGCACACAACGGTTCATTTCAAGTTGATTTGAGTCATTATATAACTTTAAAAAGTAAAAAAGAGGAAATATTTTTAGGAGCAACATCTTTAGAGAATTTGACAACTTACTCGTATAATTCAAAAGGACAACTAGCATCTAGTAGTACAGTAAATAGTAAAGGTGAAACTGAACGTCAAGATATAAAATATGCCCATGAACAATACAGTTTTGTGGAAAACAAAAATATGTTGACAGATGCTTATGAAACAACAACTAAATTAAATAATGAAATTGTTGATGTTAAACGTAATATTTGGACAAATACTTCAGGTAAAGTACATATTAAAGAAAAATGGTCTGGTCCAAATACTTCAAAATTACGCTTAGATACAGAGGTCACGAATATTGATAATTTAGGGAATTTACTTGAGGCAACTGATGGGAAAAATATATATAATTCTATACTTCTAGGCTATTCTAATCTATATGAAGTAGCTTCCATTTCAAATGCTAAGTACCAAGATGTAATAAATGAATTGGATGTAACATATAGTCAATTACAGAATTTAAATACAACGAATTTAAAAACAGAGTTAATGAAGTTATATAGTAGGTTGCCTAATGCGATGATTAGTTTAACTTTTTATGATGATAATGGACGAGTAATTAACAGAATTAATGAACGTCAAGAGCAAACTTATATTTACTATGATACCTATGGTAGATTAGATTATATAACAGATGGTTATGGAAATATGATTGAAAGGAAATCATATAATTATGGAAATTAATTATGATTTCAAGTTGATTCTATAAGTCCCAGTTTTTAGGGAGACTTACATAACCTAATAATGAGAAAATCTAGTATTGATTTTTTGTCTAAAAAATTAGAACGCTAATAAAAGCATAAACAGTAAAAAATGTGCTCAAATCGATCGAGTTATGTAGCTATAAAAATTTGAGGAAGAAAGGTTAAAGATGGATATAGAGAACAAAGCATTACACAGACCACAATAAAATCTAGGTTATTCCATTTCTAACTGTTGGATAAATCCTTCAATAGTTAATGCTTCTTCAACGGAAAAATTCCCAATTTTTGTTCTTCTTAATTTAGATAAGTGAGCACCTGATTGCAATGCGTTTCCAAAGTCATGAGCTAAAGAGCGAATGTAAGTGCCTTTACTGCAAACCACTCTAAAATCTAACTTAGATAATTCATTTGAGGTAATTTCAAATTCAGAAATTTCAACTGGTCTTGATTTTATTTCTGTTGTTTGTCCTTTTCTGGCAAGTTCATACAAGCGTTTTCCATCTTTTTTAATAGCTGAAAAAATAGGTGGCTTTTGCTGAATTGTTCCTATAAACTGTTTTTTCACTTCGTCTAGAAGCTTTGAGTTGATGTGTTCTGTTGGATATTTTTGATCAATTTCTGTTTCTAAATCATAACTAGGAGTAGTAGCTCCCAACGTAAATGTTCCAGTATATTCTTTAATTAAACCTTGATATTGTTCAATATTTTTGGTTTCTTTTCCTATGCAAATAATGAGTAATCCTGTAGCGAGTGGATCTAGTGTTCCTGCATGACCAACCTTTATTTTTTTAATTCCGAATTTCTTCTTGATGTGCCATCGAATTTTATTTACCACCTGAAAAGAAGTCCATTCGAGAGGTTTATCAACTAGTAAAACCTTTCCATTAGTTAGATCATCTAGAGTCATTACAAGAAAGAGACAGTAATAGCGATGGTTCCCACCACAGCACAGTAAATTGAGAAATACGTTAGTTTGCTTTTTTTAACTAAAGCAATCATCCATTGGCAAGCAAGTAAACCCGATAAAAAAGCTGCTAAAAACCCGATTGCTAGCGGTAAAAATTCTGAAGTTCCTGAAGCCATTTCTCCGCTCAACAAATCTTTTCCTACTTTTCCAAAGATTAGAGGCACTACCATTAAAAAAGAAAATCGCGCAGCTTGAGTTCTGTCTATTCCTAGAAGTACACTGGTAGATATGGTCGCCCCAGATCTTGAAATGCCCGGTAGCATGGCAATGGCTTGTGAAACTCCAATAACAATAGCATTTTTGTAAGACACATTTTTACTTGTATTTTTTGCTTTATCAGCAAGGAGTAAAAGCAAGGCTGTGATTAATAACATAAAACCAACAACCAAGATTTGTCCTCCAAAAAATGCTTCTAACTGTTCTTCTAGAAAAAGACCTACTAATGCAGCAGGAATCATAGAGAGAACAATTTTTAAAGAGAAAATAAACTCATCATTCCAACGAAACTGAAATAATCCTTTAAAAATTGCGATCACTTCTTTTCTAAAGATAACTAATGTGCTTAGTGCTGTAGCAAAATGAAGAATAACAGTAAACGTTAAGCTTTCTTGTGGCAGTGAAGAGTCGCCAAAAATTGCTTTTCCAATTTCTAAATGACCACTGGATGAAACAGGTAAAAATTCCGTTAACCCTTGAATTATGCCTAATACAGCAGCTTCTATAGAACTCATTTATTTTTAGGGTTTAATAGGATGGCATAAATTTCTATTCCTAAACCAATAATTACCAAGGTAGGAGCAACTCTAATTCTTCTAAAGCTATATATTTCTTCGTTAAAAACGGTAGGATCATCACTGCCACCACCTGCCATTAAGATAAAGCCAAGTCCTATTACGAGCAGCCCTATTAACATGAAAAGATAATTTTTTCTTTCAAATAGAAATTCAGATCTGTTTTCTTTTGGTTGTTTTTTCTTCATATTATTTAGTAATATAATTCATCTGTTTGAAGGTTTAAGAAACGTTGTGTTGCCATAAATGTACTTATCCAGGTGATAAGAAACGCAACAGCGAGAACTCCGCTTCCTAAATAAACTAAGATTATATAATCAGAAATAAGTGCTAAGGAGGGAATGTTTTTATCTAAATGATAGATTACAAACCCTAATGCTATTAGAGCAAAGACAGCGCCTATCATACCAAGTTTAATGCTATTCCACACAAATGGTTTTCTTATAAAATGTTTGGTTGCACCAACCATTTGCATGGTTTTAATGTTAAATCGCTTTGCGTAAATAGACAGCCGAATAGAACTGTTTATAAGAATTGTAGCTATTACTCCAAAAAACATACATACAATTAACATCCAAAAACTAATTTTTTGGATATTTTTCGTCAAAAATGTAACCAAAGGTTTATCATAAGAAACTTCAAAAACGAAAGCATTTTTAGAATACCTATTAGCAATTTCACTTATCTTTTCAGGATTTACATAAGCTGCTTTTAAGTATACATCTATGCTACTTTTAAGAGGATTTGTTCCCAAATAAGCTACAAAATCTTCTCCTAGATCTGCACGAAAATTCTTAGCAGCTTCCTCTTTACTTGTATAAAGGATTTTTCTTGTAAAATCTTCTTGTAACAATGCGTTTTGAAGATTGTTTCGATTCACTTCAGAAAGCCCATCTTTTAAGTAAAGTGTTACAACAATTTCTTCTTTAAAGTAGTTTGCTACTTTGGTAGACTTAAGTAAAACTAACCCCAAAACACCAACCAAAAAAAGGACTAAAGCAATACTTATAACAACAGAAGCATAAGATGAGCGAAGCCTACGTTTTTGGTAAGAATCAAATTTTGAAGACATGTAAGTAAATCTAATCTTTGTAGGCGCAAGATACAAAAATTACCTCCTTAGCGGTTTGTTAAAAAACTAATCTATTTCTTGGCAGAGCTCTATTAAAACGCCGTTCGTTTTTTTAGGATGTAAGAAAGCTACCAGCTTATTGTCTGCTCCTTTTTTAGGAGTTTCATTTAGTACAATAAAGCCTTCTTTTTTTAATCGGTTAATCTCAGAAAAAATATCTTCTACAGCAAAAGCAATGTGATGAATTCCTTCTCCTTTTTTTTCAATGAATTTTGCAATAGGACTATCCGCTTTTGTGGCTTCTAAAAGTTCTATTTTGTTAGGTCCTGATTTAAAAAAAGATGTTTTAACCCCTTCGCTTTCTACTTCTTCAATTTTATAATGAGGGCTACCAAATAGTTTTTCAAACAGTTGATTTGAAGATTCTAAGTCTTTTACAGCAATTCCGATATGCTCAATCTTATTCATAGTCTTTTGTTCTGGAAAAATCAAAAATACAGAAAGTTTTGGTTTTTATCTTTAGATTTGCATTATGGAAGAAACACAACGACAGAAGAAAATAGCAAGTGTTTTACAAAAAGATTTGGTAGATATCCTGCAAAAATCTGCTCAAACAGGTATGCAAGGGGTTATTATATCTGTGTCTAAAGTTACTGTGACTCCAGATTTGGGTGTGGCAAAAGTGTATTTAAGTGTTTTTCCGTCAGAAAAAAGAATGAGTATTTTAGAAGGAGTTACTTCAAATACTTCAGGAATAAGACATGAATTAGCGCAACGAACTAGAAATCAGTTAAGAAGGATGCCTGAGTTATTGTTCTTTGAAGATGACTCGTTAGATTATATAGAAGAAATTGATAAATCGTTGAAAGGAACAGACGAGAACCCAATTAAAAATCCAGATATTTTACCCAAACGTCAAAAACGGTAATCAGTTTTTTGAACTTCTCTTTATACATAGCTAAAAGGTACTTGCTTGCAAGAAGTAGTAATAATGCTATCAATATTATTACACGCATTGCTTCTTTTGGTGTGATTATTGGCTCACTAGCCTTATTCATTATTCTATCGGGATTTTCCGGTCTTCGAACGTTTAGTGACTCGTTACTGGAATTTTCAGACCCAGACATTAAAATATTTCCTAAACAAGGAAAATCGTTTTACACATCAGATTCTATTTTATCCATTTTAGAGAGAGAGAAAGATATTTTGTTTTTTTCTAAAATTATTGAGGAACGAGTGTTTTTAAAAAATAATGATAAAGAGCTGATTGCTTATGTAAAAGGCGTTGATAAAAATTATAAAGATGTTGTAAAAATTGATTCTGCTGTAGTTGTTGGAAATTGGTTAGATTCAGATTTTACTAATACGTCCGTAATTGGGAATGGTATATCATATCGGCTTTCAATGGGTGTTATGGATTACGAAAACTCACTAGAAGTTTACGTGCCCAAACCAGGAACTGATTTCTTGAATCAAAATAGTTTTAAAAGTATCGAAACAAAAGTGTATGGAGTTTATGCTGGCACAGAAGAGTTTGAGAACAAGTTTGTTTATGTGTTTTTAGAACAAGCACAAGAGCTTTTAAATTTTGATAAAAACCAAATTTCTGCCATAGAGATAAAGCTTGCAAAGGCTGCTCAACCTCATGAAGTGGCGGAGCGATTACAAACTTTACTTGGTGTTGATTTTGAAGTAAAGACAAAAGCGCAACTAAATGCACTGTTTTATAAAGTAATTAATACAGAGAACTTTGTTTCATATCTAATTTTTACTTTAGTTGTTATTGTAGCATTGTTTAATGTTATTGGCGCTATAATAATGATGATTATTGACAAGAAGCAAAATCTAAAAACGCTTTTTTATCTAGGAACATCGATTAAAGAAATCAAGCGAATTTTTGTTTTGCAAGGTTTTTTACTTACACAAGTTGGAATGGGGATTGGACTTTTCTTAGGAGTTGTTTTAGTTCTTATTCAGCAGCAATTTGAATTGTTTATGATAACACCTTCTATTGCTTATCCTGTAGAATTAAAGCTGATGAACATCTTGATTGTGGTTGCAACATTAAGCGTGTTGGGTTTTTTAGCCTCAAAAATTGCTAGCAGTAGAATCTCTAACCAATTTCTGGAATAAGAGCATTGCCAAATTTTTCTTGTACTTCGTCAAATGTTTCAAAAACATCTTTTGGATCATCAGAAGTAACCATACGCAATCTGTATTCTTTAAAATGTGGAATTCCTTTAAAGTAGTTTGTATAATGTCTGCGAGTTTCTACAACGCCTAGGTGTTCTCCTTTCCAATCGATTGCTAATTGTAAATGACACCTTGCCATTTCCGTTCGTTGTTCAATAGTCGGTTTTTCCAGATGCTCTCCTGTTTCTAAAAAGTGTTTTACTTCATTAAAAAACCAAGGATATCCGATAGAGGCTCTTCCAATCATAGCACCATCTAACCCATAAATATCACGCATTTCTTTCGCCTTTTCAGGAGAACTGACATCGCCATTTCCAAAAACAGGAATATGCATTCTTGAGTTATTTTTCACTTCAGCGATAGGTCTCCAATCTGCTTCGCCTTTATACATTTGAGCACGTGTTCGTCCGTGGATAGAAATTGCTTTACAACCAACATCTTGTAATCGTTCGGCCACTTCTACAATTCGAATCGAATCATGATCCCAACCCAATCGTGTTTTTACAGTAATAGGCAACTTGGTATGTTTAACCATGGCTTCAGTAAGCTTAACCATTAAATCGATGTCTTTTAAGATGCCAGCTCCAGCACCCTTAGAAACCACTTTTTTTACAGGGCATCCAAAATTAATGTCAATAATATCAGGATTGGTTTTTTCTACAATTTCTACAGATTGCAACATGGAATCTAAGTTCGCTCCAAAAATCTGGATTCCAACAGGACGTTCTTTTTCATAGATGTCCAGTTTCATCACACTTTTAGCAGCATCACGAATCAATCCTTCTGAGGAAATAAATTCTGTGTAAACAACATCCGCTCCATTCTCTTTGCAAAGAGCACGAAAAGGAGGATCGCTAACATCTTCCATTGGAGCTAATAGTAATGGAAAGTCAGGAAGTTCTATGTTGTCAATCTTTATCACGTTGCAAATTTACTGCTTTCTCAATTAACAAAAAAAGTCGCGTTGTTTTAAAAAGTTCGATTTTCTTATTTCAGGAAGTTAAAAATGAACTTCTTTTTGCAGTTTTTCGTTATTTCTTTTAACTGTAATTGTGGTTTTATCACCTTTGTCAAAAACAGATAGAGCTCTCATGTAACTCATCATATCCACAACCAAGCTATCTCCTAATTTAATTACAACATCGCCTTTTAAAAGACCTGCTTTTTCTGCGGGCTTTCCTTCAGAAATGCCATCAATCCGCATGCCTTTTCCATCAAAAAGATAATCAGGTACAACACCAAGCCCTACTTTAAAACGTGGTGTATTAGTACTGTTGTTTTTTGTCTTTCTAAAAACAAGTTTTCCGTTGTCATTTAAATCAGAAATCACATCAAGAATAAAATCAGAAATTTTATTCATTCCTTGATAATTAAGCTTGTTGGAGTCGTCTGATGGTTTGTGATAATCTTCGTGTTGACCTGTAAAGAAATGCAGTACAGGAATATCTGCTAAATAAAAACTAGTATGATCACTAGGTCCTATACCAGACTCATCTAATATGAGTTTAAATTTGTTATTATGAGCATTTAGAACTTGTTTAAATATAGGAGAAGTTCCAACCCCATAAACAGCAAGTGTTGAATCTTTTTTTAGTTTTCCAATCATATCCATGTTAATCATATAACTAACTTTTTTTGTGTTAATGGTTGGGTTTTTAACAAAGTAATTTGAACCCAATAAGCCCATTTCTTCTCCAGAGAAGGCAATAAATAAGTAGTTGTTATTAGTGTTTTTACCTTTTAGTTTTCTAGCTAAATCGAGCATAACGGCTGTTCCGCTAGCATTATCATCTGCTCCATTATGAATAGCTTTTGTTGTATCTCTATGCAAAGAGCCTTGCCCTCCATAACCCAAATGATCGTAATGAGCTCCAATTATTATTGTATTTTCTGCTTTATTGTTTAAGTATGCAATTACATTTTTGCCTGTAATGGTGCCATCTTGATTTTTTGTAAACTCAACTTCTTTGTGTGGATCTGTTTTAGGTAAAAAAGAAAATTCTTGTATGTACTCTTTTGTTCCTTTTGGCTCAAGACTTAATTCTTTAAAGCGGTTAGAAATATATTCAGAAGCTTTTTTTTCTCCTTCAGTTCCTGTTTGCCTTCCTTCTAATGAATCATCTGCCAAGAAAGAAACATCCTCTTTTATTTTGTTTGTATTACGTTGCTTACAAGCTATGAAGCTTATTAAAAAGATTAGTATAAACGAAGTTCTCATCAAGATTTAGTATTAATTTTGTCAAAATTAGGAATAATCAAGTAGATTAAAAATAAGACATGCGAATTCAGACAATCTTGATACAATTAGTAATAGCAATTTTATTTTTTGGAAGTTGCAAAGAAAAAACATCAAAATCTTCAGAAGAGAAAACAACATTAGTAGCAGGGAAAGACTCTCTAATATATCTCGAAGAAATTCACTTTAAGAGTATTCGTCAAATTACATTTGGAGGAGATAATGCAGAGGCCTATTGGAGTTTTGATGATAAGCAACTCATTTTCCAGTCTAACAATTTAAAATGGAATGTAGGTTGTGATCAAATGTTTTTGATGAATGTTGATGAATCTTTTAAAGATAAAAAACCTCCTATGATTAGTACAGGAAAAGGAAGAACAACCTGTGCTTATTTTTTGCCAGACAATAAGCATTTTGTTTATGGATCTACACATTTAAAAGATGAAAAATGTCCAGAAGCTCCTTTACGGAAAAACGGAAAATACGTCTGGCCAATTTATGAGAGTTACGATATTTTTGTGTCTGACTTAAAAGGAAACATCACAAAACAATTAACCAATACACCTGGTTATGATGCAGAAGCAACGGTTTCTCCTAAAGGAGATAGAATTGTTTTTACATCTATGCGTAGTGGTGATCTTGAGCTTTATACAATGAATTTAGACGGAACAGATGTAAAGCAAATTACAAATGAATTAGGGTATGATGGAGGAGCTTTCTTTTCTCCAGATGGAACAAAACTAATTTTTCGCTCTTCAAGACCAAAAACGGATGAAGAAATTAAAAACTACAAGGAATTACTATCTCAAGGATTGGTAGAGCCTACAGAAATGGAACTATATATTTGTAATGCAGATGGCTCAGATTTACGTCAGCTAACTGATTTAGGAAATGCAAATTGGAGTCCATTCTTTCATCCTTCAGGTAAAAAAATTCTTTTTTCGTCTAACTTTGAAGCAGAGAGAGGTTTTCCATTCAACTTATATATGATAGATATTGACGGGAAAAACCTAAAAAGAATTACACATGGCGAAACTTTTGATGCTTTTCCTGTATTTTCTAATGATGGAAAATGGTTGGCGTTTTCGTCTAACAGAAATAATGGAGGAGGAAGAGATACAAACTTATTTATTGCAGAATGGCAAGAATAGCAATTTAACTATCTTTGCGAACTTTAATTTGATTTAGCTAGTATGAAGAATATCAGAAACTTTTGCATTATCGCACATATAGATCATGGTAAAAGTACTTTAGCAGATAGATTGCTAGATTATACAGGTGCAGTTTCTGAACGAGAGAAACAAGACCAACTTTTAGATAGTATGGACTTGGAGCGTGAGCGTGGAATTACCATAAAATCACACGCCATCCAAATGGAATATAATTTTAGAGGAGAACAATACATTTTAAATCTAATTGATACTCCAGGGCATGTTGATTTTTCTTACGAAGTTTCTCGGTCGATAGCTGCTTGTGAAGGTGCTTTGTTAATTGTAGATGCAGCCCAAAGCATTCAAGCGCAAACCATATCAAATTTGTACTTAGCACTAGAGAATGATTTAGAAATTATTCCAGTATTAAATAAAGTAGATTTACCTTCTGCCAATCCAGAAGAAGTAACAGATGATATTGTAGATTTATTAGGATGTGCTCCAGAAGATGTAATTCCTGCTAGTGGAAAAACAGGTTTTGGAGTCGATAAGATTCTAGAAGCCATTATTGAGCGTATTCCTTCTCCTAAGGGAAATCCTGACGCGCCTTTAAAAGCTTTGATTTTTGATTCTGTTTATAACTCATATCGAGGTGTTGAAACTTACTTTAGAGTAATTGATGGTGAGATGAAAAAAGGTCAGGCTATTAAATTTATGGCTACTAATAAACAATATTTTGCAGATGAGGTTGGAACTTTAAAATTAAAGCAAGAACCGAAACAAACTATAAAATCTGGTGATGTAGGCTATTTAATTACAGGAATAAAAGCAGCTAAAGAAGTTAAAGTAGGAGATACCATTACAGATTTTAAAGAACCTACAGCAGAACGAATTGAAGGGTTTGAAGATGTAAAACCCATGGTTTTTGCAGGAATCTATCCTGTAGATACAGAAGATTATGAAGAGCTAAGAGCTTCAATGGAAAAGCTTCAACTTAATGATGCTTCTTTGGTGTTTCAGCCAGAGAGTTCAGCAGCACTTGGCTTTGGGTTTCGATGTGGTTTTTTAGGAATGCTACATATGGAAATCATCCAAGAACGTCTAGAGCGAGAGTTTAATATGACGGTGATAACAACGGTTCCTAACGTGTCCTATCATGCTTTTACAAAAAAAGATTCAGAAGAAGTAATTATTGTAAATAATCCGTCTGACTTGCCAGATCCTTCCAAACTCGATCGAGTAGAAGAGCCTTATATAAAAGCATCAATTATAACAAAATCTGATTTTGTTGGGCAAGTTATGAGTCTTTGTATAGATAAACGTGGCGAAATTGTTAATCAAACGTACCTTACAACACAAAGAGTAGAGTTGATATTCGATATGCCTTTAGCAGAGATTGTATTTGATTTTTATGATAGATTAAAAACAGTCTCAAAAGGATACGCTTCTTTTGATTACCATCCAACAGGAATGCGTAAATCTAGTTTAGTTCGCGTAGATATGTTGCTAAACGGGCAACCTGTTGATGCGCTCTCTGCTTTATTACACGCTGATAGTGCATATAGCATAGGGAAACGTATTTGTGAAAAATTAAAAGAACTTATCCCAAGACAACAATTTGACATTCCTATTCAGGCAGCAATTGGGGCAAAAATTATAGCGAGAGAAACCGTAAAAGCACTTCGAAAAGACGTTACCGCAAAATGTTATGGAGGAGACATTTCTCGTAAACGAAAACTACTTGAAAAGCAGAAAAAGGGGAAGAAACGAATGCGCCAAGTAGGAAATGTAGAAATTCCTCAGCAAGCATTTATGGCTGTTTTAAAGCTGAATGAATAACTTACTTTTTTAGAGAATTATAAGGTTTTAAGATTCCTGATAAGGAAAAATGTTATAAATTCCGCTCCCTAAGATTATTACTATTGAATCTAAAAAGGGGGATATTATTTTTTTTCTTGGTTTGCAGCGTAAAGCTATTTTCGCAAGAACCTACTGATGCAGGAAATGCAATAGTTGTTTGTGGCAATATTAATATGGAGTTAAACTCCAATGGAACAGGATTAGACGACTTTCAAAACAGCGGAAATATTGCTCCTTCCTGCGGTTTTACAGAAAGTCAGAGCTTATGGGTAAGAGTAGTAATTGATCAAGGTGGAACATTAGGATTTACAATCACATCAAATAATGGTTTTGATGATTATGATTTTGCTGTATATGGTCCAAATGTTACCCCTACTACTTTAGGAAGTTCTATCCGCTGTTCCTCCACAAACCCACAATCTGCCGGAACACCTGCAATTACAGGGATGAATGCTACGGAGACCGACACTTCAGAAGGTCCTGGTCCTGCTGGAAATGGCTTTGTTCGTTGGTTAGACGTATTACCTGGAGAAGAATACTATATTCTAATTGATAATTTCAACCAGCAAGACGGTGCTACCTTAGAGTGGACAGGGACTGCCACCTTTCCTGGATCGCCAAATTTTAACATTCCTACAGGAACATCAATTGATATTGAAAATTGCGATACTGACGGAACTATTGATGACCAAACTGTTTTTGATTTAACCACAAACGAAGCATTAATACTTGGAAATCAGGCCAATATAAATATAACATATCATACTACTATTAACGATGCCCAAATAGGAATTAATGAAATAGCAAACCCACAGGCATATCGTAATTTAACCAATCCAGAAGTCATATACATTCGTTTAACCAATAGTGATACAGGGTGTTTTGAAGTGACTGATTTTACTTTAACCGTTTCAGGATTTAACGTCAATACCCCTAGTGGTTTAGGTGTATGTGATGATGATACGGATGGTTTTACTCTGTTTAATTTAACTGATCGAGCTAACGAAATTTTAAATGGATTATCTCCTTCTGATTACACATTACAATATTATACAGATGATACTTATACCAATCAAATAGCAGATCCAACTGCTTTTGAGAATACCATTTTAGGAGGTCAGCCAATTTATGTAAGAGTTATTCGTGATAGTGATGGTTGTTATGCAGATGCTTCTTTTAGTATTGAAGTTTATGCTTTGCCAGAGATTAATACTCCTTTTTTATTTCAGCAATGTGATGAAGATGGTGTTTCTGATGGGATCACTGATTTTAATCTTTCAGAAGCTGATGAATATTTAACACAAGGGAATAATAATTTAACAGTACAGTATTTTTTGTCATTTTTAGATGCAGATACTAACAGTAATCCTGTTACGCCATTTCCTTTTTCTAACTCTACAGCTAATACAGTGTATGCTAGAGTAGAAACTCCTGAAGGATGCCATAGAGTAGCTCAAGTTGATTTAAGTGTTTCCACAACTTCTTTTCCAGCTGATTATACTTACACTTTGGAGAATTGTGACGATGATGATGTTATTGATGGCTTTGCTATGTTTGATTTAAATCAAGCTACTACTGATATGTTGGCTCAGTTTCCTGCAAATCAAAATTTAACAGTTTCGTATTATCGAAACTTATCAGATGCGCAATTAGAAATAAACGAACTATCATCTGATTATACCAATGAAACTCCGTTTAATCAAACCGTTTATGTGCGTGTGGAAAGTCAAGATAATGGGCAATGTGTAGGGTTAGGACCACACCTTACACTTGTAGTTAATCCTAGACCTGAGTTTGATTTAAATTCTACAGATATCATTTGTTTAAATAATAATACGCCTTTAACTATAAGTATCAGTAATCCAAATGATGTTTACACGTATCAATGGACCAATGAAGCAGGCATTAATGTTGGTAACGTACCTTCTATCAATATTCAAGAGCCAGGCGTGTATACAGTTGTAGCAACTTCTGATGAAGGATGTTTATCGTTTCCAAATCAAATAGCAGTAGAGGCATCTAATATCGCTACTATTACTCAGGAAGATATTCAGATAACAGACGATTCCGAGAATAATACGATTACCATTGAAACTGCGAATCAAAATTTAGGTATTGGAGATTATGAATATGCGCTAAATGATCAAAACTCTTATCAGAGCGAACCTTATTTTGAGGGAGTACCTGCAGGCATCCATACTGTTTATGTAAGAGATAGAAATAATTGTGGAGAAGTTTCTATTGAGGTGGCTATATTAGGTTTTCCAAAGTTTTTTACTCCAAATAATGATGGGGTTAACGATACTTGGCAATTGGCAGGAGTTACTCATGATTCTTATAGAGAAGGCCAAATACATATTTTTGATCGTTATGGTAAAGTAGTGGCTCAGATTGATGCATTAAACAGTGCAAGTGGTTGGGATGGTTTACACCAAGGCAAACCATTGCCTTCAACAGACTATTGGTTTACGGTACAGTTAGTAGACATTAATGGAAATGTGAGGCAACGAAAAGGACATTTTAGTTTAATTAGAAAATAACAAGATCTTATCAGGGATTTGAAAACAATTTACAAATCAATACTTTTTACTTTTTTATTTGGTAATCTGATTTATTCACAAGAAACATTACCAATCTACTCAGACTATCTTTCAGATAATGTTTATTTATTGCACCCCTCTGCAGCAGGAATTGGAAATTGTGGTAAAATACGGTTAACTGCAAGAAAACAATGGTTTGATGTAGATAATGCTCCTTCTTTACAAACGCTCAGTTTTCATACAAAATTTACTGAAAAAGCAGCTTTGGGAGTTATTTTATTTAATGATAAAAATGGATTTCATTCCCAAAAAGGAATTCAAGGAACTTATGCATATCACTTAAATTTGAGTGATCGAGGGTATTTTCATCAACTATCATTTGGTATGTCGTTGTCATTGGTGTTAAATCAAGTAGATCAAACTCAGTTTTCAGGAGATCCTACAGTAGCACAACTTATAGAGAGTCGAGGTTATTATAACGGAGACGTTAGTATGGCCTATCATAATGGCGGATTATTTTCTTATGCCACAGTCAAGAATTTATTTTTATCAGCCAGAAACAATTATAACGATCAATTTGAATCGTTAAACCTTAGAAAATATCTATTTACTTTTGGCTACTACTTTGGAGAAGAAAAAAGAATACAATGGGAGCCGTCTATTACAGGACAATGGAAAGAGCGAATAGGAGATAAGTTTTTAGATTTTAATTTAAAAGCATACAAGAGGGTAAATAATAGTCGTATTTGGGCGGTTTTGTCTTATAGAAAAGGATTTGGTGGAAGTAGTAGCATTAATGAACTAAACTACATTACACCTATTATAGGAGTCAATTACAAGAAATATCTATTTTCATATACTTACACACATCAATTAGGCGATATTAGTTTTTCTAGTGGAGGTTTTCATCAAGTTACTTTGGGCATAAACGTATTTTGTGAATCTCCAAGAGCTTCAGCATGTCCTAATATTAATGCAATGTTTTAAAAAACCTTTTCTTATGTGGCTAATTTAGTTATAAGAGTAAGCTTAGACTTAAGAAATTTAATCCCTACCACCAAGTATTTGAAATCCCCAATATAATAACATAGCCAATGACCCTAATGCAGCAACTAAGTAAGTTCTTGCAGCCCATTTTAGAGCATCTTTAGATCCTTTATATTCTTCTTGGCTTACCATATTTTTATTTTTTAGCCAAGCTAAAGCTCTATTACTAGCATCATATTCAACAGGTAGTGTAATAAAGCTGAACAAGGTAGCTAATCCCATAAATGCAAGCCCAATTATAGCAATGATAAAACCGATACCTGCATTGCTAGAGGCAGCTCCTAAAATTAAACCACCAATTACCAACCATTGAGAAAATTGAGAAGATACACTTACAACAGGAACTAATTTTGAACGCATAGTCAACCAGTCATATGCTTGTGCATGTTGTACTGCATGACCAACCTCATGAGCTGCTACGGCAGCGGCAGCGGCATTTCGTTGATTGTAAACGCCTTCTGAGAGATTAACTGTTTTTTTTACAGGATTGTAATGATCCGTTAGCATTCCTGGAGTAGAAATTACTTGTACATCTCGAATTCCATGATCAGCCAACATTTTTTCGGCAATTTCTTTTCCGCTCATTCCATTTCTTAAATGGACTTGTGAGTACTTTTTAAACTTGCTCTTTAATCTAGTACTAATAAGCCAGCTAACTAAGGCGATGATTCCTATTAAAATATAAAATTCTTTCATTGTTTTTTGCTCTAATTAATTCGTTTTACTTTTACATCATAAAGTGTTCCAATTTACTATTATTTTGTATGAATGACAAATTGACAACAAAACCAAAAATCCTCTTAATCTATACAGGAGGAACAATTGGAATGGTAAAAGACTATAAAACGAATGCCTTAAAAGCTTTCAATTTTGAAAAGATTCTAGAAAAGATTCCAGAATTAAACCAGTTAAATTGTTCAATAGAAACAATTTCATTTGAAGAGCCAATAGACTCGTCTAATATGAACACTCAATATTATGTTCTACTAGCAGAAATTATAGAGAATAATTATGCAAACTTTGACGGATTTGTTGTGCTTTCTGGATCAGATACCATGTCATATACTTCGTCTGCCATTAGTTTTATGCTCGAAAACTTGCAAAAACCAGTCATTTTTACAGGATCACAGCTTCCCATAGGAGATTTACGAACAGACGCTAAGGAAAATTTAATCACTTCTATAGAAATTGCTTCTACATGGGAAAACGGGAAACCAGTTATTACGGAAGTTGGGCTGTATTTTGAGTATAAACTGTATAGAGCCAATAGAACAACCAAGCTTAATGCAGAGCAGTTTGAGGCCTTTGCTTCTTTGAACTATACTCCTCTAGCTGAAAGTGGAGTACATCTCCATATTCACAAACATTCATTGTTAGATCGACCAGAAGAAAATCTTATTGTAAGAAAAAAATTAAACACGAATATCGTTATATTAAAGCTGTTTCCAGGAATCACAAAAGAGGTAATTAAGCAAATTCTGTCAACTCCCAATTTAGAAGGAGTTATTTTAGAAACTTATGGAGCAGGAAATGCCAATACAGAAGATTGGTTTGTTTCACTATTAGCCAATGCAATACAAAAAGGAGTACATATAGTTAATGTTACTCAATGTGTAGGAGGCTCTGTAATATTAGGACATTACGAAACCAGTATTCATTTAAGAGACATAGGAGTAATTAACGGGAAAGACATAACAACCGAATCAGCAGTAGCAAAACTTATGTATTTATTAGGAGTAGGTTTGTCTAAAGAAGAATTTAAGCATTATTTTGAACATTCATTACGAGGAGAAATGACCATTTTTTAGTGTTATATGTTAAATTTTTATCATTTTCTTTAGAAACTTTGTAAATAGATGATTCTTTTTTTTAGAGAATCAACAATTTTTTGTTACTTGCTGTCCGCAATTTAACAGGCACGTACTTTTATTTTTCAAACCCGTTAAATGAGTTGTTGTTTGAAATTGCAATTTTTATTTAATTCGTAAACTATTTAAATTAATTAATACAACGATGAAAAAAGTAGTAAATATCCTAACAGTTACAGGATTTATGTTTTTTGGAGCTATTCAATCAGCTTTTGCTCAAGAAACAGCTGAGCAAACGTTTCACCAAGTTTTAAAACAACGTTTTATTGAAGGTGATCCCGGGTTTATGGGGATTGTACTTGTGGCTTTGATTTTAGGTTTAGCAATAGCTATAGAAAGAATCATATACTTAAACATGGCAACTACAAACACCAAAAAATTAATAAATAACGTAGAGGATGCATTAAGCTCTGGTGGTGTAGAAGCAGCTAAAGAAGTGTGTAGAAATTCAAAAGGACCTGTTGCCTCAATTTTTTATCAAGGTTTAGACAGAGTTGATGAAGGAATTGAAGCTGCAGAAAAAGCAGTTATTGGTTACGGAGGTGTGCAAATGGGATTATTAGAGAAAAATGTATCTTGGTTATCTCTTTTTATTGCCTTAGCTCCAATGCTTGGTTTCATGGGAACAGTTATTGGTATGATTAAAGCTTTTGATTCTATTGAGGTTTCTAATGACATTTCTCCAGCAGTAGTTGCAGGAGGTATTAAAGTAGCACTTCTAACAACAGTATTTGGTCTAATTGTTGCTATTATTCTTCAGATTTTTTATAACTACATCGTATCAAAAGTAGATAGTATTGTAAACAGCATGGAAGATGCTTCAATTAGCTTAATCGATACGTTGGTTAAGTATAAAAAATAATAAGATATGAACAGTAAATTTTCTAAAATATTAACAATTTTAGTGGGTGTTATTGCTGTTGCTGGAATAGGACTGTTTGTTAATGTAGCAGTTGCTGGTGACGATGCAAAAGCGGTATCAGATGCTGTAGGACCACTAGTTAGCTTCTCTCAATATCTTTTATATATAACAATTGTTGTTGCAGTAGTTCTCTCAATTTTAGGATTAATTAAAAATCCAGAAAATTTAAAGAAAACTATTCTAGGATTGTTGGTACTAGGAGCATTATTTGCGGTTTCATACTTTATATCAGATAGTGAAGCTGTTTTAAATGCGCAAGGAAAAGTAATTGCAGGAGGAGAAGAAGGATCTCTATCAAATCAGTTATCTAGTACAGGAATATGGTTTAGTGTAATATTAGGAGCTGTAGGATTCTTTTTCTTTATAATTGATTTAGTGAAAAGCTTAGTAAAATCATAAAACCCATGGCAAAAAGAGATTTACCAGAAATTAATGCAGGATCGATGGCAGATATTGCTTTCTTACTCCTGATCTTTTTCTTGGTTACAACAACCATGGATGTAGATTCAGGAATTTCTAAGAAACTATCAGAAAAGCCACCTCCAGATTATGACCCTCCTAAAATTAAGGAGAAAAACATCTTTGAAGTAAACATTAATAGGAATAATGAGTTACTAGTAGAAGGTGAGCGTATGGAGTTGAGAAACTTAAAAGAGGCAGCTATTAAATTTATAGATAACGGAGGAGGATTAGGAAATTCATCAGAAGATGGGACGCCTGGGAAACCTTGCGATTATTGTAAAGGAGAAAAAAGCCCAACATCTTCTGATCATCCAAGTAAAGCAGTTATTTCTGTTCAAAGTGATAGACTTACAGAATATGGAACGTATGTAGTTGTTCAAGATGAGTTGCTAAAAGCATACACAGAACTTCGAAATCGTCTTTCAAAAGAACGTTACGGCATGCTTTATACAGAGTTGGAAGAACAATATAAAGACAACAGGAAAAATGAGGAACTAAAGAAAAAAGTAGAAGATATAAGAAATGCATATCCTCAAATTATTTCTGATGCAGAACCTACTTCTGCTAACTAATTTCAAAATTAGAAACAATGTCAAAGTTTAAAAAAAAGAAAAAAGGAGTACCAGCAGTTAACACTTCTGCTTTACCGGATATTGTATTTATGCTATTATTCTTTTTTATGGTGACAACTACAATGAGAGAAACAGAATTGAAAATTGATTCTCCTAGGTTGCCAAGCGCAACAGAAATCAAGAAGCTAGAGCATAAAAGCTTGGTTAGTACTATTTACGTGGGTAAAGCAAAAGATACTAAATATGGAACAGGGTACAATAGAATTCAGTTAAATGATAAGATTGCGACAGCAGATGATGTTCCAGCATTTATTCTACGAGCTAGAGAGGATGTAGCTGAAAAGGAAATCCCTTACATGACAACATCTATTAAAGCAGATCGGGAGTCAAATGTAGGTACCTTGACGGATATTAGATTAAAATTGAGAGATGTAAATGCTCTAAAGCTAAGTTTATCAACTACAAAAGCAAACGAGTAATTTTTACGTCGTTATAGTTTAAAAAAGGACAACATTTGTTGTCCTTTTTTTGTGCATAAAATTTGTAGATTTACGAAATGAAGAAATTGTTTATTTCTGTTCTGACTCTTTTTTTATCAGCTACAGTATTTTCTCAAAAAGATTCTTTACAATTAGGTAGCTATTATGCAGAAGACCAGATATACCTAAATGTATCTTTTAATAGTTTGAAGGATCAACCTTCATCAATATCAAGCTCTGGGTTTTCTTTTGGTTTCAGAGCGGGATTTTTAAAAGATATTATTCTTAATAAACAAGGAAGCTTTTCGTTTGCAATAGGTTTAGGATATGGATATGATTCGTATAGTCATGATTTAAAAGTTAGCACTCTAGATAATATAGATCAATTTGAAGTAGGTACAGGAATAGAAGCAAACAAGATGATCATTCACAACATTGAATTCCCTATTGAATTCAGATGGAGAAATTCTACAGCTAAACGGTATAAGTTTTGGAGAATATATCCAGGAATTCGGTTTGCATATAACTTTTCTAACCGCTTTTCTTACATAGAAAATAATCAGAGAGTAGATTATAAAAATATTCGTTCTTTTAACAACTTTATTTATGGAGCTACACTCTCTGTAGGATACGATGCGTTTAATATACAGTTGTTTTATGGACTCAATTCATTTTTTAACGATTCATTTGTTGAAGGCGAGAGTATTAACACAAAGGCGCTAAAAATAGGACTCATTTTTTATATTCTATAGCCAGAACAAAAGAGATAACTGACTAAAAAATCCAGTAAAGAATCCTATATAAACTTCTTTTGGAGTGTGAGCTTTTAAAGCAATTCTGGCAGTTCCTAAAATACCAGACAAAACAATTAAGAGCATAACCGCAGGCAGCACCTCTATACCATATTGAAGATTAAGAATTAATAAAAACCCCAGCATGTTTCCTACAGCTAACAGATGCAAACTGGTTTTTAAGTTCCAAAAGAATAAGATATAAACAGCAATTAGCCCAAGTGAAGATGCATAAAAAAGCATACCTAAATCACTAGTAATAGAGTTTTGAGTAAAAGCTTTTCCTAGCAAGTAAAATAAAGCAATCATGAGAAAGACAGGAACTTTTCGTTCTTTTATACTGATTAAACTCATGGTTTTAATAAATCCAAACGCTTTTAGTAAAAAAATTGAAATAATAGGAATGATGTATGAAACCAAAAATACGATTGCAATAATAAAAAGTTCTTGCTGTTGATTCAGTATTGTGGGAGTCAGTAAAAAATAAATGAGAATGCCTACTGTAGGCAATACTGCTGGATGCAAAACAAGAGATATAATCCTATAAAGTTTCATTAGATTTCTTTGCGTAAACGAGCAACAGGAATATCTAATTGTTCTCTATATTTTGCTACTGTCCTTCTTGCTATGGGGTAGCCTTTAGTTTTTAATAAGGCTGATAACTTTTCGTCTGTTAGTGGTTTTCTTTTATCTTCTTCAGAAATAACGGTTTCTAAAATCTTCTTAATTTCTCGGGTTGATACATCTTCTCCTTGATCATTTTTCATTGACTCAGAGAAAAATTCTTTTATAAGCTTTGTTCCATAAGGAGTAGAAACATATTTACTATTAGCAACTCTAGAGACAGTAGAAATGTCCATGTCAATTTCATCTGCAATGTCTTTAAGGATCATTGGCTTTAGCTTTCGTTCATCACCCGTTAAAAAATAATCATATTGATAATGCATAATAGCATTCATGGTAACTAAAAGAGTTTGTTGCCTTTGTTTTATAGCATCAATAAACCATTTAGCTGCATCTAATTTTTGTTTGATAAACAAAACAGCATCTTTTTGAGCTTTACTTTTTTCTTTTGATTCTTGATACCCCTTTAGCATATTATTATATTCTTTTGAAATATGCAATTCAGGAGCATTTCGAGCATTTAAAGTAAGCTCTAGTTCGCCATCAATAATTCGAATCATAAAATCAGGAACAATTTGCTCTACCAATTTATTAGTGCCTGCATACGTGCTTCCTGGTTTTGGATTTAGTTTAGCAATTTCTGAATTTACTTGTTTTAACGTGCCTTCAGAAATTGAGAACTTCTCTAAGAGTTTGCTGTAATGTTTTTTTGCAAAATAATCAAAAGATGTTTCTAGAATTTTGATAGCTAGATTTTTAATTTCGTCTTCTTCTTTTGCTTTTAGCTGAATAATAAGACACTCTTTTAAACTTCTAGCACCAACCCCAGTAGGATCTAATGATTGTACAACATTTGTAAGAATTTTGTTAACCTTATCTTCTGATGTATAGACATTTTGTGTAAAAGCTAAGTCATCTACCAAATCTATCAGGTTTCTTCTAATATAGCCACTATCATCAATACTGCCTACTAAAAACTCGGCTATTAATCGCTCTTCTTCATCAATTGTAAATGTATTTAATTGATTGACTAGTGATTGGTGAAAAGTAGTTCCTGATGCGTAAGGAATTTGTTTTTCATCATCATCAGAGCTGTAGTTATTAGATTGAGTTTTATAACTCGGAATTTCATCATCACTTAAATATTCATCAATGTTGATGTCATCAGTATCTATTTTTTCAGTTCCTTCATCGTCATAATCTGAATTTTGTTCTTCATAAGAATCTGTACTTTCTTTACCTGTATCCAACGCAGGATTTTCTTCTATTTCTTGCTTTAAGCGTTCTTCAAAAGCTTGTGTAGGCAACTGAATCAGTTTCATTAACTGAATTTGCTGTGGTGATAACTTTTGAAGTAGTTTTTGTTGTAAACTTTGCTTTAGCATAGTATTAAAGATACAAAATTGGGCTTAGAATTCAGCATTTTGTGGTGTTCTTGGAAACGGTATAACATCTCTAATATTACCCATTCCTGTAGCAAATTGAACCAGACGTTCAAAGCCTAAGCCAAACCCTGAGTGAACAGCAGTACCAAACTTTCGTAAATCTAAATACCACCATAATTCTTTTTCGTCAATTCCCATTGCTTTAACTTTTTCTCTTAAAACATCTAAACGTTCTTCTCGTTGGCTACCACCAACAATTTCGCCGATTCCAGGAAATAAAACATCCATGGCTCTTACAGTTTTTTCATCATCATTTAAGCGCATATAAAAAGCTTTAATAGATGCAGGATAATCAAATAAGATTACAGGACATTTAAAATGTTTTTCTACCAAATAACGTTCGTGTTCAGATTGCAAATCTGCTCCCCATTCATTTATTGGATATTGGAATTTTTTCTTCTTATTAGGTTTTGAGTTTCTTAAAATATCAATGGCTTCCGTATAACTCACTCGTTTAAAGTTATTGTTTACCACAAATTGAAGTTTTTCTAACAAAGAAAGCTCACTTCTTTGAGCTTGAGGTTTTGTTTTTTCTTCTTTTATGAAACGATCATTTAAAAAAGCTATATCCTCTTCACAATTTTCTAGAATGTATTTTAACACATACTTTATAAAGTCTTCTGCTAAATCCATATTGCCATCTAGGTCACAAAAAGCAACTTCGGGCTCAATCATCCAAAATTCAGCTAAATGTCTAGTAGTATTTGAGTTTTCAGCTCGAAATGTAGGGCCGAATGTATATATTTTCCCAAGCGCCATGGCATAAGCTTCACCCTCTAACTGACCTGAAACTGTTAAATTTGTTTCTTTTCCGAAAAAATCTTGTGTGTAATCAACTTCGCCACTTTCATTTAAAGGTGCTTTATTGGTTTCAAAAGTAGTTACACGGAACATTTCACCAGCTCCTTCAGCATCAGACCCTGTGATTATAGGAGTATGAACATAGTTAAATCCGTTTTCTTGAAAGTATTTATGAACAGCAAAAGCTAATGTAGAACGGACTCTCATTACAGCACTAAACGTGTTGGTTCTTATACGTAGGTGTGCATTTTCTCGTAAGAACTCCATACTATGTTTTTTAGGCTGTATTGGGTATTCTTCTGGGTTAGATTCTCCTAATATTTCAATAGCTGATGCCTGTATTTCAACGCTTTGTCCTTTTCCTTGGCTTTCAACTAAGGTTCCTATAACGCTTACAGATGCGCCTGTTGTGATTTTTTTGAGCACATTTTCATCTGTGTTTTCGAAATCAACAACACATTGAATATTTTTAAGAGTAGAACCATCATTCAAGGCTAAAAAACGATTGCTTCTAAAGGTTCTTACCCAACCTTTTACTTGTACTTCTTGTAAGAGAATTCCTGATGCAAATAAATCAGCGATACTGTGACCTTTCATAGTTACTGTCAATTATAAATATTGTTAAACTCTGCTCAGCTGCAAAGATACTTTTTTGCAGTAAACCTTAATAATAAACATGAGAGAAAGCAAGTTTATACTTTTCTCTTTTTTCGTAATTTATCTTCTTTTGGTATAATTCTGATAGCGAGTTTTTTTAATACTTTTTCATTGGCTATTTTTCTTTCAAAAGTAAGTAAGAGGGAAGGAAGAAGGAGTAGATTTGAAACCATGGCAAGAAGTAGTGTTACAGAAACTAATCCGCCTAGTGCAATTGTGCCACCAAAACTAGAAGTTGTAAAAACCAAGAAGCCAAAAAATAAGACGATAGAAGTGTAAAACATACTAACTCCAGTTTCTCGTAACGCTGCGTAAACTGATTTTTGAATTCGCCAGCTATTTGCAATAAGTTCTTGTCTATATTTTGCTAAAAAGTGAATAGTATCATCTACAGAAATTCCGAAAGCAATACTAAAAACCAATATTGTGGATGGTTTTATAGGAATATTAAGATATCCCATTAATCCGGCTGTTATAAGCAGTGGCAACATATTAGGAAGTAAAGAAATTAAGATCATTCGTAATGATCGAAACATCCATGCCATAAATAAGGATATTAATAAAATAGCCAAGGATAATGAGAGAACAAGATTATTGATTAAATAGTTGGTTCCTTTAATAAAAACAAGAGCTTTTCCTGTCATGGAAACTTCATATCGTTCTTCAGGGAACTCTTTGTCTATAACCAATTGCAATCGCTCTTGAATACTCTCCATTTTATCCGTTCCAATATCCTTCATAAACGTAGTAATTCTAGCATATCGACCTGTGGAGTCTACAAAATTTTGGAGCATATCTGCATTTCCATCAGAATTCTTAGTATAAGCAAGGATATAGTTTTGTTCTTGAGAGGTAGGAAGTTGGTAATATTTTGGGTTTCCTTTATAATAAGCTTGTTTTGAGTATTTTACCAAGTTAACAATGGAAATAGGTTTTGATAGCTCGGGGAAACTTTCGATAGTTTCGTTGATTTTTTCTATCCTTTTCAGTGTAGATAGGTTCATAACACCATTGTTTCGTTTTGTGTCAACTAGAATTTCTAGAGGTAAAATTCCACCGAACTCTCTTTCAAAAAACTTGATGTCTTTATAAAAGCCCATACTTTTAGGCATGTCTTCTATTAAGCTTCCAGAAACTCGTATTTGATATAAACCAACAATTCCTAAAATGATAATGACAACCGTAGATACATAAACCCAAACTCGATGTTCTTTTACTGTTTTTTCCATCCAGTTAACCACACCTTCCATCCATCTTCTTTCTAGATGATTTAAGTGTTTCTTTTTGGGCAGCGGCATAAAACTGTAAATAACAGGAATAATCAACAGGGCGAGTATAAAAATACTCACGATATTAATTGATGCGAGTATCCCAAACTCTCTTAATAACTTACTTTTAACAAATACAAACGTTGCAAATCCTGAAGCAGTAGTAATATTTGTCATCAAGGTTGCGTTACCAATTTTGGTAATAACTCGCTGTAAAGCTTTAGCTTGTTTTCCGTGTTTTTTTATTTCTTGTTGATATTTGTTAATTAGAAAAACAGCATTAGGAACACCAATTACAATAATTAATGGAGGAATTAATGCGGTGAGGACAGTTATTTCGTAGCCCAGTAAACCAATAAAGCCAAATGCCCAAATAACTCCAATAGTAACAACTAATAGTGTAATGAAAGTGGCTCTATATGATTTAAAGAACAAGAAGAATATAATAGCAGTTATAAGCAACGCACCTCCAACAAAAAGCCCAATTTCATCAACAATATTCTGAGAGTTTTCTGTTCTGATATAAGGCATTCCAGAAACACGAATATCTAAGTTGTTATCAATTTCAAATTGTTGAATAGCAGGCTTTAATACATCAAAAACAAATTGTTTCCTTTTAGGCGTATTTACAATATTCTTATTGATGTAAATAGCTGTTTGGAGCGTTCCCGTTTCTTTGTTGTACAGCAGATTATCATAAAAAGGTAATTCGTTAAACAACTGGTTTTTAATTTTCTGAATGTCTTTTACGTTGTTTGGGAGTGACTCATAAAGTGGAGTTAACACAAATTTTCTCTCCTGTCTGTCTGCTTCAAGCTTTTTTACATCTGCTATTGATAAGGTAAAATCTACTTCTGGGAGCGAATCAAATGATTTAACAAGTTGATTCCATGCATTGAATTTTTTAGGAGAAAAAACTGTTGAATCCTTTACACCTAAAATGATAAGGTTTCCTTCTTCTCCAAAAATTTCTAAGAACTGATTATAGTGTATATTTTCTTCATGATCTTCGGGTAATAAATTTGCTTCTGTATAAGAAAAACGCATATACTGCATTTGAGAAATTAAAAACGCAGTGAATAAGGCAATTAAAAGAAGCACTAGGTATCTATTCCTTAGAATAATCCTTGCTACTCGAGACCAAAAATTCATTTATTAAAATTTTTGCAAAGGTAGGTTATTTGACTTGATAATAGAATACAAAAAAGAGTGCTTTCATAAGCACTCTTTTATTCAAATATTATGTGTTATGGTAAGTTTTTTAAACTGTCATAATCTCTTTTTCTTTTGTAGAATAAAGTTCGTCTACTTTCTTTACGTAAGAATCAGTAAGGTCTTGAATATCCGTCTCTACATTGCTTTTCATGTCTTCGGACACATCTAATTTTTTTATATCATTATTAGCCTCTTTTCTAGCATTTCGTATTCCCACTTTGGCATGTTCAGCTTCAGCTTTTGATTGCTTAGCAAGATCTTTTCTTCTTTCTTCTGTTAATGGTGGAACATTAATAATGATACTTTCTCCATTATTCATCGGGTTAAAGCCTAGGTTTGCCAGCATGATTGCTTTTTCAATTTCTTGTAGCATTTGCTTTTCCCATGGTTGAATTGAGATAGTTCTGGCATCTGGAGTATTTACATTTGCAACCTGACCTAAAGGAGTTTGAGAGCCATAATACTCTACCATAACTGTAGAAAGCATAGAAGGCGAAGCTTTGCCAGCTCTGATGCTTCTGAGTTCTTTAATTAAATGATCAATAGAGCTTTCCATTTGCTCTTTAGCAGCATCTACGATAAAATTTATTTCTTCATTCATAACTAGAATGTATTTTTAGTGATTAACGATTGTTCCAACAGTTTCTCCTGAAACAAGTTTTAATAGATTTCCTTGTTTATTCATGTCAAACACAATAATAGGAAGTTTATTTTCTTCACTCAATGTAAAGGCTGTCATATCCATTACTTTTAACCCTTTTTGAATGACATCTTTAAAGGTAATGCTGTCAAACTTAATAGCTGTCTCATCTTTTTCCGGGTCAGCAGTATAAATACCATCAACGCGGGTTCCTTTTAAAATTGCATCAGCATTAATTTCGATAGCACGTAATACTGCTGCTGTGTCTGTTGTAAAATAAGGATTTCCTGTGCCACCGCCAAAAATAACTACCCTGCCTTTTTCTAAATGTCTTATAGCTCTCCTTTTAATAAAAGGTTCTGCAATTTCTTTAATTTCAATAGCTGTTTGTAATCGTGTGTATAACCCTTCGTCTTCTAGAGCGCTTTGCAATGCAAGCCCGTTTATACAA
The DNA here is from genome assembly GCA_030428865.1 of Bacteroidia bacterium. GTDB lineage: Bacteria > Bacteroidota > Bacteroidia > Flavobacteriales > Flavobacteriaceae > Polaribacter. The sequence continues at coordinate 370,803 of JAUIEK010000001.1, forward strand.
GTAGCTAACATACCCATGTGATCTCCTTGAACTCGATCCATTCCATTACTTGCTCCTGATACACCTCTAAATATATTACCGCCACCAATTACAATAGCCAACTCTACACCTTTATCTACAACTTGTTTTATCTCTTTGGCGTATTCTTTTAATCTTTGAGGATCAATTCCATATTGTCTTTGCCCCATTAAGGCTTCGCCACTAAGTTTTAGAAGGACTCTTTTGTACTGCATAGTTTAAAAAGTTGAGCAAATATACAAATTATGCTTATAAAAAAACCCCGTCTAATGACGAGGTCTTCTTATTTCATATTCTTATTTCTTTAGCCTAGTGCTACACGTTTAAAACCAGTAACAGAAACATCACCAATTGTTTTAACGTATTCAGATACTGATTGTTTGCTATCTTTTATGAAGGCCTGATTTACTAGTGTATTGTCTTTAAAGAAACGACTAATCTTTCCTTTTGCAATATTATCTAGCATAGCTTCTGGCTTTCCTTCTGCTCTTAATTGATCTTTTGCAATTTCAATTTCTTTTTCAATTATAGATGCATCTACACCTTTTTCATCTAGAGCAATAGGGTTCATAGCAGCTGCTTGCATAGCTACGTCTTTTGCTACAACATCAGCTCCTTCATTATTTGAAGATAACCCAACAATTGTTGCAATTTTGTTACCAGCATGAATATATGAACCAACGAAAGGAGCTTCTACAACTTCAAAAGCATTAATATCTAACTTCTCACCAATAACTCCTGTTTGTTCAATTAATTTATCTGCAACAGTACTACCATTAAAGTCAGCAGCTAAAAACTCTTCTTTATTTGCATAGTTTAAAGCCAATTCAGCCAACTCATTAGCTAGAGAAACAAAGCTCTCATTTTTTCCTACGAAATCAGTCTCGCAACCTAATACGATAGCAACACCTTTTGTACTATCAGTATTAACTTTTGCTATTGCAGCTCCTTCTGTAGATTCTCTATCAGCTCTTTTTGCTGCAACTTTTTGTCCTTTTTTACGTAGGATTTCGATTGCTTTATCAAAATCTCCTTCTGCCTCAACAAGTGCTTTTTTACAATCCATCATTCCAGCACCTGTGGTTTTTCTTAATTTGTTTACTTCTGCAGCGGTTACTTTAACCATTTTTTTCTTTTTTAAGGATTTTTATGACTTTATTTTTTATCTACAACTTCTTCTGTAGTTACCTCATCTTCAGTTTTCGATTCAGTTTTCGCTTTTTCTTTATCAGCTTTTCTTTCAGTTAAGCCCTCAGCAATTGCATCAGTAACATAACCTAATACTTTGTCGATTGATTTAGATGCGTCATCATTTGCAGGAATTACAAAATCTATCGGTCTAGGATCAGAGTTTGTATCTACCATTGCAAAAATGGGAATATTTAACTTTTGAGCTTCTGCTATAGCAATGTGCTCTTTTTTGATATCGATAACAAAAATAGCTCCTGGTAAGCGAGTCATATCTGCAATAGATCCTAAGTTTTTATCTAATTTCTCTCTTTGACGGTTGATTTGTAATTTTTCTCTTTTTGATAATGCATCAAAAGAACCATCTTGTTTCATTCTGTCAATAGCAGCCATTTTTTTAACAGCTTTTCTAATTGTGATAAAGTTAGTTAACATACCACCTGGCCATCTCTCTGTAATATAAGGCATGTTTACAGCTTTTGCTTTATCTGCAACAATATCTTTTGCTTGCTTTTTAGTTGCAACAAACAAAATTTTTCTTCCAGAATTTGCAATTTTTTTAAGTGCTTTTGAAGCGTCTTCTATTTTTGCTGCTGTTTTATACAAATCAATGATGTGTACTCCATTACGTTCTGTATAGATATAAGGAGCCATGTTTGGATCCCATTTTCTAGTTAAGTGGCCAAAGTGCACTCCACTATCTAATAAATCTTGAATTTCTATGTTTTTTGCCATTTTAAAATGTGTTTACTTTCTGTTACTAGCAATGATTAAGTAGTCTTTCGAGTCTTAACCATTTAGATGCTAAACTGTTATATAAAATTTGATAACAGCTCCAGAAACGATTAACGTTTCGAGAACTGGAATTTCTTACGCGCTTTCTTTTGACCAAACTTTTTACGTTCTACCATTCTTGGGTCACGAGTTAATAATCCTTCTGGTTTTAAGACAGCTTTATGTTCTTCATTAATTTCTACAAGTGCTCTTGTAATTGCTAGTCTAATTGCTTCTGCTTGACCTGTTACACCTCCACCAAATACGTTAACTTTAATATCAAAAGACTTGGTATTATCAGTTAATAATAGTGGCTGTTGCACTTTGTATTGTAAAGAGGCTGTAGTAAAGTAATTATCTAAGTCTCTTTTATTAACGGTAATGTTTCCTTTTCCTTTAGAAACATATACACGAGCTACAGCTGTTTTTCTTCTTCCTATTTTGTGAACTGTTTCCATTATTTAAGATCGTTTAAGTTAATAGCTTTTGGTTTTTGAGCTTCTTGATTGTGCTCTGCACCCGCATATACATACAGGTTTCTAAATAAAGCACTTCCTAATTTGTTTTTTGGAAGCATTCCTTTAACAGCTTTCTCTACCAATCTAATAGGGTCTTTTTGAAAAAGTTCTGAAGCTGATAACGATCTTTGACCACCAGGATAGCCTGTGTGTCTGATGTAGGTTTTTTCATCCCACTTTTTACCAGATAAGTTAATTTTCTCTGCGTTGATTACAACCACGTTGTCACCACAATCTACATGTGGTGTATAGTTTGGTTTGTACTTACCTCTAATTAGCTTTGCTACTTTAGAAGCTAGACGACCCAACGTTTGACCGTCCGCATCAACCACAACCCATTCTTTGTTTACAGTTGCTTTGTTGGCTGATACTGTTTTGTAACTTAATGTGTTCATAATTACACTTTTAGTTTTTGTTCTGATTATTATTTGCGTTTTTCCTTAAAAAAGGAGTGCAAATGTATAACTAATTATTTGATTGACAAACAGAAGAGTTTCTTATTTTGGTGAAAAACACCGTTTTTCCATTGCTCTTTTTTAGCTTCAAATTTTAAATACGTGTCAATAATATTATTTTATTGATTGACGTGATACTTTAATTCGACAGCACCTGTTGAGTATCTTTTTGTTTCAACAAGTTCTAAATTTGTTTCTTTTGGAACAGCACTAAATAAATCAATACCATCAGATAAGATAATAGGCATCATAAATACCTGAATTTCATCGATTAGATTTTTATTGAGCAAGGAAGTGTTGATCAACCCACCACCTACAAGCCAAATGTCTTTTCCTTTTTGATTTTTTAGGTTTTTTACAAACTCAATATGATTTTCTGATATAAATTGTACATGCTCTGTGTTTTGTAACTCAGTATTTTTTGTGAAAACATAGTTCTTTTTATCCGCATAAGGAAAATCTATACCCCAGTTTAAAATTTGTTTGTAAGTATTATTGCCTTGTATCACTGTGTCAATTGTTTTGTAGAATTCATAATACCCATGATCTGTTTTTTCTGGATTAGGAATTGACTCGAGCCAATCTACACTTCCGTCTGATTTAGCTATTTTTCCGTTTAAACTTGTTGCGATATACAATTTAACTTTTCTCATTGTTTTCTCTACTTTATTATCTTAAAATTGATAGCTATAACATCTAGTTTTCCCACATAGTTAAAAATGAATCTATAATGCTTATAATTTTTATTGTTTGAAACCTCATCGTGATCTGGATGTTGTTTAGTCCATTCTGAATCCATTACTTGGAAACATCCATCATCTGTTTCTTGACTGTTCTCATACCATGAGAAAGCTAATGTTTTTATAAATAGGATTTCTTTTTGCTTTTCTTGCCAATCTATAAAATTGACATAGAGATCTCCATTAGAAAATTTGATTGATACATTTTCTGCATCAGCTGTTGAAAAAGCGGTGTTTAATATCTCCATATTTTCCATTTACTCATATATTCTGCCATTCTCTAAAAGTTCTCCTATAAAAGACCAATCTAAAGAATCGAAATCAACGTCATTATCTTCTAAACATCTTGCGCCGCAAATTAGATTTTCAAACGGATCAAAGTTATACCAATAATTTCCGGTTTCTGATTCTATGCCAAAAAACCGGTATTCATTATCCAGTTGTTTGCCTCTCATTTTGTGGAGTTCTGCTATCTGAAATTTTAAAACTTCGATCGTAAAATCGTACGGACTTAAATCAGAAGAGTTTGATTTGTCAATTGAACTACTTATTTCAGGATTTGTGAATTTCTTACTCATCCGGTTTTCATCAGGAGCAATATTGCAGTTTAGCCACTCATTTTGAAAATTGTATAGATCACTCGTAAAAGCATCTTTAAGCATTGTAAGAATTAAACCGTATGTTATTGGTTCATTCTTATTATCCTCTATTATTTTATATAAGGCCAATAAATATTCTTCTAAATCTCGATTTTCAAAAATTTCAGGAAATTCAGATATATGGTCATAAAATTCAGTTGCCGTCATTTTTCATTTACTAAGTTCTTTCAGCCTGTAAATGTACCATATTGATTTCTGGGATAATTGGATAATCTTAATTTTTCTTTTTGCAATTCTTTTAAAGCATCTTTCGCAATCCATTTAGCAGATTTGCTATTAAGTTTTAGGATTTCATTAGCAGTTTTAATAGCTTGTTTTTTTAAATCAATATTTCGTTTGCCAATACTTCTTAAAGCCCAGTTAACAGCTTTTTTAACATATAATCTTTCGTCTTTTGCTTCTCTTTTTATGATAGGTAAAAATTGTTCAAACAATACATTTTCTGATTTTTTATCTGCCATACAATAGGCGGCCATTGTAGCAAATCCTGCTCTTTTCTCAAATTCAGGTTCTCTAGTTGTCCATTCCAAAATTTTTTCGAGAGCAAACTTGCTTTTGGCAAAAAGAGCCATGCAGAAACTATCACAGATTTCCCAATTTTCAAATGATTGAACCCATTTTTCCATCAATGTTTCATTGAGATCTTTTGGATTGAAAATTTTACTACATAAGAGCCGAGCTTCATAAATTCCACTGTCAAAAAGTTGTATGGCAAGTTGATTATTCTTTCCTATCTCTTTGGCTATTTCTCGAAGATCTTTATGATATATTCCCAATGAATTTTTTGAAATAACCCCAAATTTTTTCTCTTTAAAAAATACTTTTTCAGGATCTTGCTTTTTGTAGAGTAATTCTAAGACATCATTGTATGTCATTTGTTTCTGTTTTTCTTTCTCCGTCGGTATTTGAATAGAATTATTAAAATAATACTAATTAGAATAAAAGGCCAGATATCTGTAAGAATTACAAAAAACCAAATAAAGTTTTCCCAACCTCTTTTAAAACTACGAGCAAATTTTTGTCCAAATTCGGTTTGACTATTAATACTTTCATAAAATGTTATGTCTAAAGTGGAATAAGAAACGCTATTTTGAAGGTAATTTAGTCTTCCTTCAATAGATTCTATATCAGATCGCAACTTAGCAATTTCCCTTTCAATCTCTAATATATCTTTTACAGTATTAGCTTGTTTAAGAAGTTGCAAATAACGAAGCTCTAATTCTTTTTTAGTTTTTATCCTTGCTTCTACATCAAGAAACTCATCAGTAACATCGTTTACAGTTATTTTTTTATCATCAAATTTCTTTACTCCAGAAGTAGCGTCGGTTAAAAAATGATCGAAGTTATTGGAAGGAATTCTTATTACTATCGTATTGCTCTTTCTTGAATTGTATTTAAACTCTTGATCTGATGATACATATCCATTATACTTTTTTACGGCTTCTAAAATCTGTGCTCTTGCTTCTGATATATTTTCTGTTTTAAACTCAATTCTTCCTGTTTTAATGAGTTTTCTTTTAACACTCTCTATATTATCATATGCATTATCATTATCTATATTATCAGATATACTCGCAATTTTGCGTTCACGAGGTTTTTCGGTACTAGCTTTTGATTCGCTTGAGCACGTAGAACTCGATAAAAAGAAAAAAAGAGCTAGGTATTTAATTGATCTGAAGATATTTTTTTTCATGCTAAAAGGAAAATGATTGATCACTAAAGATAACAAGAACTACTTTATAACAACTTTCTCTCCTAAATATTTCGGTTTTACATTAAATACAATGTCTAAAAAAACTTTGGTTCTAGCTAAATATTCTCTTAACTGAACTTTAATTCCAAAACGTTTAGCTACATTTTTTGCATTATAGCCAACGGCTTGTATTCCGTTTTTTTCTGCAAGATAGATGGCTCTTTCGTTATGAAATTTTTGAGAAATGATGGTTATTTTGGTTTGTCCAAAAATTTCTTTTGCTCTAATTACAGAGTCTAATGTTCTAAAACCTGCATAATCGAGAACAATTTTGTTTTCAGGAATACCGCTTTTAATAAGATCTTCTCTAAAAGCCGTAGGCTCATCATAACCTTGACTTCCGTTATCTCCACTTACAAGAATGAAGTCAATTTTTCCACTTTTATAAAGTTCAACTGCTGCCTCTAATCTATAAGTGTAATATGGATTTATATAGCCGCTTTTTAAATGTTTAGAGGTGCCCAAAAGTAACCCTACTTTATTCTTTTTTAAATCTCCAATTTCAAAAGATGTTTTGTTCTCTGCATTTTTTACGATTAAATAATTTGCAACACATATAAACCCAATAAGTAAAATTAATAGTAAAAAAGATATTTTTAAAATTTTTCTTTTCATAGTCAGTCACTTTTTATGAGTTTTTCTAACCAACTTCGTTTGGTTACAACTCCTAAATTTTTATGATAGCGCATATCTGAAGTTTCTTTATTTGCGTTTTTTTCTGCAATGTCAGCATATTTTTTAGCCAGTTTAGATTCTTTGTTTTGTTGGTAGATAATTGAGAGAATTAAAGCAGCTTTGTATTTATGACTTGGAAAAATTAGTGTTTCAAATTCTTCGAGTATTATTTTCTTCGCAAAGTCAAATTGCTTAATTCTATTTGTTTTTATAATTAATTCTGAATATTTTAAATACGAATCTGTTTTTACATTTGGGTATTTTTTTTCAAAATCTATGGCTGCTTTAAAAAACTAAATAGCTCTATCAAGCTTATTTCTTTTTTCATAAATCTCTCCAAGTTCCATTAAAACAACACTTCTAAAAATATCATCTTTTGGGTATTCAGTCAGTATATTTATGAGTAATGATTCTGCAACTTCAATAAGTTTAGGGTTGTTTGTTGCTATTAGTTCGGTTGCTTGAATTCTTAAGTATTGAGATCTATTATATTCTCGAGCACGATTCAATTTGCTATAAAAATGCTCTTCATCACTTTTAGTCCAAGATTTTTTTCGATACCAATCCATCATTACTTAATTTATATATTCAGATACATCAATTGAGTATTTTGATTCATCAAATCGATCAACTATTCTAAGAATATTTCCATCCCATTTTGATTTTCTAAAATCATAAGATGCATCGTATACTGAAGTGTTTTTTGCTAATTTAAACTCAGCTAGTACTTTGTCTTTTTTATTAATAATTCTACAGATTATATTTTCGTTTTCTATGGTAACTATTCGTACAATATCTACTCTTAGCTTACGACTCCTATGATGTTTTGAAACTTTTAACTTTTGCTCAAAGCCTGATAAGTAATCTCTGCGAAGATTAGAAATAGCCGTATAAAATTTTTCTTCATCAACAGGGTGCTTTTTTGCAATTTCACTAATAGCCTGTTTTAGATAGCCTATTAAAAATTCAATTTTATGTGTTAATGAATTGGTAAAAAAACTTTTTAGATCTTTTGGCTGTATATAGTGTGTGTACTCAATTATATTATCAAATGCAGAAGAAATTGTTGATTTTTCATCATCATATAAAAGCTCATTATTAAAATACCCATAACCACCCAAGTTTGATTTTTTAGGTAAATGATAATAGAGTAATTCTTCAAAATAAGAAGAAATTTGATGAAACGTTGCGCGTTTATCAAGATTTGATTCGACTTCAGTTATCGAAAATGTAATCCTATTTATATACATTTAATCAGATTTCTAGAATCAAATTAATTATTTAATAATTATATCTTCTTCATTACTAATTTGTATTCCATAATATACACGAGTATGCGCCATCATTTTACTTTTGTCTAAGCCTTTGCAACTTAAAAATGTTGCGTTATCATAAATTGTATTATCAAAAGAGGCTCCATCAAAAATACAGTTTTCAAAAACAGATTTACTAAGGAGAATATTGTTGAAATTTGTGTTCACAAAAGAACAATTTACAAAATGAAGAAAAGAAATATCGTCTTTAAATACACAAAAATCGAAAGTGCAATTTTTAATTTGAATTCCATTTATGCGAGCTGATAAAAACATATTGTGAATTGTAGAATAGCTAAAGTTATTATCTGTAAATAAAAAATCTTTTGAATACGTAATGTCTAATTTAATGCTTACTCTCCCTGCTTTCCACAAGCAATTTTGCATAGATTGAATAGAAATAGGAAGGAAATCAGATTCGGCAAAATTCAATAAGCAACTTTCTAAATTGAGTTTGCCTTTTAGTCTTGTATAAGACAAATCGGTATTTTTAAGAATAACTGTTCTATTTGATGATTTAAACGAAAACCCTCTTAAATCCAGAAAATCGTTGTTGTGGTTTACATTAATTTTTTCATTTGCGATTAACTTAGTATAGATTTCATTTTGTTGTGTAGAAGTCCAACGAGATTGAAGCTTTTTCTTACCAGATGCTCTCGGTTTTTCGCCTTTTTGAGGTTTCCATGGAGTTTTTATCTTTTCTTGATTACTTACTTGGTATAGCTCTTCAATAAATTTCCATTTTTCATATTCGAAACCACATAACTCAATAGCTTCTTTTGCAAGTTCAATTGCTTTTTCATCAATTTCAAAGTCAATTTCATAAATATTTTGTAAAAGATTTTCAAGTCCAATTACGCACTCATTATATTCTATTAAATCTTTAGTGTCTTTAATATATTTTTTCAATAATTCTTTTTGATTTTTATCAAAGCCGTCAACAATTTTGGTATGTGCGAATGGAATTAATGAATTAATATGATTGGTAAATTCTATAATCTTTATTTCTGCTTTTGACTTAAGCATGACTAAAGTTTTTTCTATAATTGAGCATATAAACTCTTTTTACTAAAAAGCATACTGTCCTTTTTCAATATTTTCTTTTATTTCTTTGCTTACCTGCTTGTAATCATTTGTCTTGGGCAACATAACAAAAACAGGGTCTGTACAATTAAAACCATCTTTTTGTAGTGGAAATTTTTTAATTTTATGCGTGGCCGTTGTTTCTATTTCTGAACAGATTCTTACAAAAATAGGAACAGCATACGATGGTAATTTGGCAATAAGTTGCTTTGCAAATTCATCAATATTGAATTCTTCTTCGGTGGTTAAAGCAACCATTCCAGCCCGTCCATCTGTATGTGGAATTTTTACGCCGTAAGCAGCACAAGTTTTAACTCCTTTTACACTGTTGGCAATTTTCTCTACTTCGTCTGTAGACACATTTTCTCCTTTCCAACGAAATGTATCGCCAATTCTATCTACAAACTGAGCATGTTTATAACCAATGTCTCGTAATAAATCTCCTGTGTTAAACCATTTGTCTCCTTGCTCAAAAGCATTATAGAATAATTTATCTTCATTTTTTGATTTGTTTACATAACCATCAAAAGGAATTTTATCATTAATTCGAGCAATTAGTAAACCAGCATCTCCTTTGTTCACTTTTTCAAAAAAGCCTTGTTTGTTTTTGTAGGGTGTTTGATTTTCTACATCATATTTAATGATTGCATAATCGTTAGGACTCCAACCTACACAACCATCTATATTAAGTGTGTTGGTAAAACCTACATTTCCGTCTGCGGCTCCATAAAATTCAAAAACTTTGGAAATATTGAATCGTTTTTTAAAATCTTTCCAGATATCAGGGCGTAAGCCATTTCCGATAATTTTTTTGATTTTATGTTTCTTCTCTAAATCAGAAGGAGTAGCATTGTAGAGGTAACGACATATTTCACCGATATAAATGAAAGAGGTAACTCCAAATTTTTGCACATCATTCCAAAAATTAGAAGTAGAGAATTTTCTTCGCATAGCAACGGCAGCACCGCCAGCTGCTGCACTTGGCCATGCAACAATTAATGCGTTGGTGTGATAAAAAGGTATGGGAACATACAAAACGTCTTTTTTGTTTAGGTTTAGATTTACTTTTCCAAACCAGTAATATGTGGTTAACCAACGTTTGTGGCGTTGAATAGAAGCTTTTGGTAAACCTGTTGTGCCCGATGTAAATACATTTGCATATCGTTGTCCTGCTTTAATTTTTGATGTAGTAGCTGGGTTTTCTTTTGATGAAGCATTGATCTCGATACTTATATCCGTATAATTTGATGGGCAAGTCACTTTATTTGTATCGTTAACCCAGAAAAACTGATCATTACTTTGTAGATTTAGTTGAGGTTTTACAGCCTCAAAGGCTTCTATTAGTTCTTCTCCAATTACAAAAACAGATCCTTGATCTACCTCAATGCTATGTTTTAAAGCTTCTAGTCGTTGATTGGGATTGATAAGAGAAGCTACAGCTCCAATTTTTGCCATGGCAGATATAAGAAAAATAATCTCTACCCTGTTCTCAATAAATATGACAACTACATCACCGTTTTTTATACCAATAGAAAGAAAATAGTTCGCATATTGATTTACTTTTTCATTGAACGAATGATGTGTAAAGCGCTTGTCTTCATAAAGTAATGCAAGATCATTTTTATATTTTTTAGCATTTTCTTCTAGAATAGAACCTAAAGAAATACAATCATCTGACTTAATGGAAAGTCCTTTCTTTAATTGTTTAACAATTGATGGAATTCTTGGAATTAATTTTATGATTCTTGGAATTACATCAAAAAAACCTATCTTTTTAGTAGATGTCTGCATGCGTGATTTTGTTATAAATTAAGGATTAACTTTTTAGTTTTTCTTTTCATCAATCACATTTCTTAAGTAAATTATTTGGCTAAGATTTTCAATATTGTTTTCGTCTAGCTTTATCCAGTCAATCCAACTGATTTTTGTAGTTACATCATATTCTCCAATTAGCGCATCTAACAGAATATAAACTGCATTTTGCGTAAAAGGTGGCTCACCTAAGTTGCGCACATGTAATTCTATCCCTAATTTATCACCTTCGTCTTTAAAACGGAAAAACAAATCTGAATATCCTATTTCTGTATCTCCGAATCGTATTTGGAGATCATCACCTGGAACTCTTTGTCTAAACTCATTAAATTGCCAATTGTCTAATTTAGGAGCTTTTTGAATCAATGCTTGTACTACAGGGAAAACATCTTTCATTCCGTCTGCAGAGATTGTAAATTCTTTAACGCCATTTTCGTGTAGCGGGCTAAAATCAAAGACTATTCCTGGGTTTATTTTTTTGATTTGGTATGAAAGTTCACCAAAGAGCATGTTCATCTCTTCTTGACTTGCAGGTTCAGCGTGGTATTTAGATTGATTTTCTGCGAACCAATCCCAAAACTTGGCTTCTTTTGATTTTTGTTTGAATAGGCTTAAAACCATTTTTATAAGTTTATAGTGAGTGGAAATTTTTAGAATTCAATTAATTTTTTAAAACAATTCTAAACCGAGCTTTACCATCTTCCAAATGTTTTACGGCTTCATTTACATCTTTCATGTCAAACTCTTCAACAGTTGGATAAATATTATGTCTTACACAAAACTCTAACATTGTTTTAGTGAGTGCTGGGCTACCTATGGGACTTCCTCCAACTGATTTTTCGCCCATAATTAAGCTAAAAGCAGGTATACCCATTGGTTCTAAAACCGCACCTACCGTATGAAATTTTCCTTTAGGAGCAAGCGTGGTTAAATAAGAATTCCAGTCTAAAGTTACATTAGTGGTATTTAAAATGAAGTTTAGTTTTCCTGTAATGCTCTCCAGTTCTTCGGGAGATTTTGAGTTAATTACTCGGTTTGCTCCCATGTTTAATATTTGTTCTTTTTTATTTGGATTAGAGCTAAAAGCAATTACCTCACAACCCCAATGTTTTAGAAACTTAATTGCCATGTGCCCTAATCCTCCAATTCCGATCACGCCAACAGTATCTGTTGGCTTTACATCTGCTAATAATATAGGGTTAAACACGGTAATTCCGCCACAAAGTAACGGTCCTGCTTTGCTCATATCAATATTTTTAGGAAGTGGAATTGCCCAAGACCAATGACCGCGAACATAATCAGCAAACCCTCCATGACGTCCCACAATTGTAGCTTCATTATTTGAGCAGAGATGTTGTGAACCATCTAAACATTCATGGCAACTCATACAAGAAGCAGATAACCAACCTAAACCCACGTAATCTCCTACTTTTACACTTTTAACTGCTGACCCTGTAGCAACTACTTCACCTACTATTTCATGACCAGGAACAAGCGGATATTGTGTCATTCCCCATTCGTTGTTAATCATACTTAAATCTGAGTGACAAATACCACAATAATTAACTTTGATGTCTACTTGTTCAGATTCTAATTCACCTAATTCATAAGTGTAAGATTCTAGTTTTCCTTTTGACTCAAGGGCGGCGTATGCAGTTACTTTCATAATGTGTTTTTTTAGGATTTTACTTCGGTATCGATAAATTTAATAAAAACAACATTAAGCTAACTTTAAATACTGAAAGTTTGTTGTGCCACTATTTTTTACGAAGTTCAAATAGATCTTTTCTTCTATCTTTTAGATTTCGTACACTACCAAACTCATGCAGTTCTCTAAGTAAATCAATATCTACATCTGCTATTAAGATCATTTCTGTGTTTGGTGTTGCTTCTGCTTTTATACCATTAGAAGGGAAAGCGAAATCGCAAGGAGTAAATACCATTGATTGAGCAAATTGAATATCCATATTATGAACGTTTGGCAAATTACCAACACTACCTGCTATGGCTACATAGCATTCATTTTCGATGGCTCTTGCCTGTGCGCAATTTCTAATTCTTGAATATCCGTTTTGAGTATCTGTTAAAAATGGAACAAAAAGAATGTCCATTCCTTCATCTGCCAGGAGACGACTTAACTCAGGGAATTCTGCATCATAACACACTAGAATTCCTATTTTACCACAATCAGTATCAAATACTTTTAACTCATTGCCTCCTTGCATTCCCCAGACTTTTGCTTCATCTGGAGTAACATGAATTTTTTCATATCGTTCAACAGAGCCGTCGCGTTTGCACAAATAACCTACATTGTACAGCTTGTTATCTTTTATCTCTGGCATGCTGCCTGATATGATATTAATATTATAAGAAATAGCGAGTCCAGAAAATCGTTCAATAATTTCATTAGTGTGTTTGGCCAATTCTCTAATAGCATTAGGCTCGGATAGATGGTTGTTTTTTGCCATTAAAGGTGCATTAAAGAACTCTGGAAAAAGAGCAAAGTCAGATCGATAACCCGATACTGCATCAATGAAATATTCTGCTTGGCGCATTAGATTTTCTACATTTTCATAGGGGCGCATTTGCCATTGTATCAATCCTAACCTAATGACCTTTTTTTTGGTAGTTGCTTTTTTTACGGGTTTTTCGTAGTAAATATTATCCCACTCTAAAAGTACTGCAAATTCATTCGATGCTTCATCGCCCTCTAAATAGCCTTTTAGAATTTTACTTGGATGGAAATCATTAGAAATTTGAAAATTTAATACAGGATCGTGAATTTCTTTTCTTCGTACTTTTTCTATATATTCTTTGGGGCTTAAATTTTTAGAATATTTATGATAATTCGGAATTCTACCGCCAAAAGCAATTCCTCTTAGGTTTAGCTTCTCACAAAGCTCCTTTCTATAATCGTAAAGTCTCCTGCCTAATCTTAATCCTCTATATTCAGGTTTTATAAAGACGTCAATTCCATACAATACATCCCCATCATCATTGTGTGAATTAAAACTATAATCAGCCGTAATTTGCCGGTATGTGTGGTTGTTTTCAAACTGATTATAATCAACAATGATTGATAAAGCACAGCCAGCCAGTTTTCCATTCACTTTTATAACAGCTTGGCCCTCAGAGAATTTTTTAAGTAAGGTGCTAATGTGTTGCTCTGTCCAATAAGCATCTGGCATGGAAACATATGCAGATACCATTACGTCTTTTAATGCTAAATAATCATCAAGTTGAAGATAGGTTAGCTCTATTTTATCAATTTCATTTAATTTCATTTTTAGCTAGATAAACTTTATTTATTATGTTGTTTTAACATCCCATTGGTATTTCAAATGAGATGATTTTTTCGGTAACTGAATCATTTCGGTCAATCAATAATATTTTAAAAAAAATTCTACTTGTTGATACTCTGCTAGGATATTCATTAACGTTTTTAATGTTTTTTATTTGTTCCGACCAATGCTTACCACATTCTTTTTCGACTTCTTTTTTTAATTCATTTATGCCTACTTCTATAAATTTTTCTCGATCTTCACGCTCGTATGAATCTGAAATAAAAGAGTTTTCTTCTGCATCAAAATCTAATTTTTTCCATTCCGAATAGTAATGTTTCCATTTTGTCAAGTCGCAATGTGGACCTTCGTTCATTATAGTTACACTGTTTTCGTGTCGTTGGAAAACTTCAATTTTTTTAAATTTAGATTGTTTAATCTTAACTTTTTTCCCTTCTGGTGTATCTCCAAGTTCTACATAGATTTTTGCATTACCGTTATGTGTTTTTTTAAGATCTCCATTTTCGTCCCAAACGTCTAATTCCATTTGAACTGAAAAGTCTTTAAATTTAATTTCAATTTTTTTATGTAATTGGTTGGGAGTTAAATATCCATTAAAAACGTATCCCTTTTGATTGCCATCAATTTCCTGAACTTTAACCCATTTTCCAGTAATATTTTTTTGACCATCTTTAACTTTTAATTCAATCTCGGTTTCTTCGATAACCTCAACTTCAGTTCCGTATTCTAATTTTCCAATTTGTTTTGATTTTTTGTTTGTACTCTCTCTTATTATTAAACCATTATCTGCATTTACAAATCTTATTTGTTGAGAAAAAACAGATGTAGTAGACAATAGAAAAAGTAATATGTTAAAAAATTTCATGGACTCCTAAATTAGATGATTGCTATTTTTTGTTCTTCATTTCTTTGCGTAAATCATCACTAATGGTTTGCGTTATGTTTTAAACTTCAAATTGTCTTAAGTGATGATCTAGATGTTTATAAAACATGTTGCTCCATTCCGTCTTTGTTAGTTTACCAAAAGAATGAGATTCTTTGTTGTCAAAAAAATCTTCTCCTAATTCTTGAACTTTTGCAACATGTGTTGTTAACCTTGTTTTTTCAGTGTCAAAATTTTTCTTGTCTGAAATCAAAAACTCAGGAGCAGTTCGAATATTTTCTTTATATGGTTTCTCTCCCGTAACAAATTTTTTCACAAAAGTTTTAAGGATTAATTTCTTTAATCCTTTTGGTTTGGGGTGATGCTTATTATCAAAAACAAATTCATATGCAACATTGCAATGTGCTAACATTTGATCTGCAGACATTTTTCCCCATTTAGGTTGAGACTGTTCATTTAATTTATTAATTCTTTCAATCAATTCATTTGAAACTTCTTTGTCAAATACATTTTTCATGATTTTATTTCTGCTTGTTTGTTAATTTTTTATTATGCTCGTCTCTTATTTTGTTTACAATATCTGTCCCTCCAGCTAGTTCAATAACTAGTATATCGATTTTTATAGCAAGAGTGTAGATTTCTTCTTCTAATTCCGTATTTCCATATTCTCCCATCCATCTAGGCAATTGAACAAAGTACAAAGGGCTTAAGAATTTTTTTTGTTTTAATACATCTTCAATTTCTTTTAGGTGATGTGCCAGGCTTCCAAAGCTCTGATTCTTTGGAGAGTTTACTTGTTGCTTCATCTTATCAATTAGCTCTTTAAATAGTTGCTCTATAGTTTCACTTTTTTTCATTCAAGAAGTAATTATACTTGCAAGTAGTTCTAATATAATAATTTGTGTGTTGTTTAATTCCTAATTTTAAACAAATTTCCACTTTCCATTGTTTTATCTTTTCCATGCTGTATGAGAGATTTCTTTATTTTTTCATTTAATAAAGTAAGTATTACGCATGTTGTGAGTATGTGCTTTCTTTTAATCGTTATCTTGTTTAAGTATATAATCAATTGCTTTTCTAATTGAATCAACAGCAATCTGTATATCTTTTTTTGATGTATAGATATTTGTCAATGACATTCTAAGAACAGTTTGCCCATTCCAAACAGATGTGCCTATCCAGCAGTTACCATCTTCCTGAATTCGTTGTGCTACTCTGCCGTGAAATTTATTTAAATTAGTTACTATCTTTTTAGGCTCTATACGACATAAAACTTGATTCAGATGAATTTCATTTATAATTCTAATATCCGAATAGGAATCAAGCATCTTAGCTAATTGACGAGCGGAATTACAGTTATTCTCAATGATTTCTTGAATACCTTTTTTACCAAAATTCCTAATTGTAGCATAGAGGACAAATCCTCTAGCTCTCCTTGAATTTTCAGGCACCCATTGTGAACCATCTCTCTTAAAATCATCCTGTATTCCTGAATATGCACAACGAGTTTTTTTTATGTTTGCAAGAGCTTCTTTATGTTTTGTTATTATCATTCCAGAATCAAACGGGACACTCAACCATTTATGAGCATCAACGGTCCATGAATCTGCTTTGTCAATCCCTTTTGTTAAATCTAGAAACTGAGGCGAAGTTCTCGCCCAAAGCCCAAACGCTCCGTCAACATGATGCCAAGCATTGTGGTTATCTGCCAATCTAGAAATTTCCTCAAAGGAATCAAAACTTCCAGTATTCACATTTCCAGCTTGGCTACAAATAATTTTAGGACCTTGATGCGTACTCAATTTGTTTTCTAAATCAGCAACGATCATTCTTCCCTCAGAATCAGTAGAAATTTTAATGATGTTTCTTTCTCCAAACCCATTCATTCGAATCGCTGAAAGAATTGTCCCATGACAAACATCTGCACAATAGATAGTAATAAGAGGAGCGCCTTGCATTCCATTATTGTCAAAGTTCCAACCATCACGTTCTAATACTGAATTTCTAGCAATATTAATCGCTGTAAAATTTGCCATTTGCCCGCCAGTTACGAATCCGATAGATGAATCAGTGGGTAATAATAATAATTCAAATAACCATGAAGCAACGATCTCTTCGAAAATTGAGGCAGCAGGTGACGAATTAAAAACTTGAGCGTTTTGATTCCAAATCGAAGTAAGCCAATCCGCGGCCAAAGCAGTTGGAGTCGTTCCTGCAAGAACATATCCAAAATATCTAGGATTTCTGTTTCCAATTAATCCAGCTTTTGCACCTACGGATAATTTCTCCAATGCTGTTGCAAAATCCTCTCCTAATTCTGGTAATTTGGTATCAATTTTATCAATTAATTCCTTTTTATTCTTATTTACTCCAATTGGTAATGAATTAACATTTTCTAGATAACCAATTGAGTTCTCTATTACCTTAAGAAGTTTATCTTTCTCTAAAATCATTTTTTAATAGCTCTTTTAATTATCTTATCTATGCTAGAAGTATTGAATTTAACTATAGAAATATCTTCTAGTAGAGAATACTTAGATTTACACGGTGTAAATACGCAGTCAGTTATTTTTTACTTTTCCGCTTACGTAAGATTTTAATGCGCTTCTAGCCAATTAGTTTTAGTGTGTTTTTCTTAACTAAAAGTATATTTCTTTTTTAATTAGTTATAACTCGTTTGAAGATTATACCTTCTGATCTGTAAACAACCATTATTACATTATTTTCTTTTCGAGTATAAAATTCAGGATCAGTATCTGTTATCCAATCATTTTTTCTTTTCTGAACAATTTTATTCATCCATTGAACATTGACATTATTTGACTCGATCTTGGTCATTCCTTTTACCCATTTATCAACATTAGAGGGATTTGTTTTTATTGCAAACTTGTAATCCCACGATGAGGCTCCTGGTACTGTTACTCGGTTATTATTCGAAAATCCGTTTACATTAAATAATTCAAATTCTGCATTATCGAAGTCACTAAAAGATTTGATTTCTCCTTTTAGAACTTCCACTCGTTTTTCTATTGTTTTGTAGTTATCACTATCCAATTCATTTGGGTTAGAATAATCTGAGCAATTACTGAACCCAAGTATTGATAGTAAGAATATAAAATTCAAATTTTTCATTCCAGTTGTCAATATATAACTATGATTTCGGGTGCAGCAGTATTAACGTATGTTTTTATACTTCTTCATAGAGAGATTTTAATCTGCTCAGTTCGTCAAATTCTGCAACTAAAATTTTGTTAAATATACTCATTTGTTATTCTTATTAAATTGTTTTAAAACAATTGCCTCTAATGTAGTTAATATTCAATAAGAATACTAAACATTACTACAACTGTTTTCTCTCGTTCTTTCTTTATTTTTTAATGTTGTGTTAATTATAATTAAATCATTTAATGCGCTTCTAACCAATTAGTTCCAATTCCTATTTCAACATCTAACGGAACTATCAGTTTATAGGCATTTTCCATTTCAGATTTGATAATGGCTTGTATTGTTTCTAGTTCATTTTTGTGAGCATCAAACACTAATTCATCATGTACTTGTAATAACATTTTTGACTGAAATTGTTCTTGCAGAAAACGTTTATGAATATTAATCATTGCTAGTTTGATAATATCTGCCGCAGAACCTTGAATAGGAGCATTTACAGCATTCCGTTCTGCAGCGCCTCTTACTATCGCATTTCTAGAGTTTATATCTTTTAAATAACGTCTTCGTTGCAAAACAGTTTCTACATAACCATGCTCTCTAGCAAATGCAATTTGTTTACTAATATATTCTCTTAGCTTAGGATACGTTTGATAGTATAAATCGATCAATTCTTTGCTTTCAGATCGGGTTAAAGAAGTCTGATTGCTCAAGCCAAAAGCAGAAACGCCATAGATAATCCCAAAATTTACTGTTTTTGCATTGCTTCGTTGTTCTCGAGTTACTTGATCTATTGGAACTTGAAACACTCTAGCTGCAGTAGAAGCATGAATGTCTTCTCCTTTTTGAAAAGCTTCAATCATAGTTTCTTCTTCACTAAGTGCGGCAATAATCCGTAACTCAATTTGCGAATAATCTGCAGCCAATAAAACAAAATCTTCGTTTCTGGGCACAAATGCTTTTCGTATTTGACGTCCACGCTCTGTTCTAATAGGAATATTTTGCAGGTTTGGGTTGTTGGAGCTTAATCTGCCTGTTGCAGCAACTGCCTGAGCGTAAACAGTATGAACACGTCCTGTTTTAGGGTTGATTTCTGCTGGCAGTGCATCAACATAAGTACTCTGCAGTTTTTTGCATTGACGATATTCTAAAATATCAGCTACAATTTGATGATCTTTTGCTAAGTATGAAAGAACATCTTCTGCAGTAGAATATTGACCTGTTTTTGTTTTCTTGGGTTTATCTACCAACTTCAGTTTATCAAACAAAATAGGTCCTAATTGTTTGGGAGAAGCAATATTAAATTCTTCTCCTGCTTGTTTATAAATGTCTTTTTCTAGTCGTAAAATATCCTCTGTAAGTTGTTTGGAAAGATTTTTTAGATAACCTGTATCAATTTTAATTCCTTCAATTTCCATGGCTGTTAAAACCGAAACTAACGGAATTTCCACTTCATTAAACAACTTAGTAACATTACCACTATCTAGTTCTTTGCTAAAATGTTCTTTTAATTGCAATGTGATGTCGGCGTCTTCTACAGCATATTCAGTTTGTTTTTCTATAGCAACAGAACGCATAGAAAGTTGATTCTTTCCTTTTTTACCAATAAGTTCAGTTATGGAAACAGGCTGATAGTTAAGATACGTTTCTGCTAACACATCCATGTTATGACGCATATCCGGATTGATAAGATAATGTGCAATCATGGTATCAAATAAAGGACCTTTTACCAGAATGTTGTAGTTGGACAAGACTTTGTTGTCATATTTAAGGTTGTGACCAATTTTTTGAATGGATTGATCTTCAAAAAATGGACGAAACTCTTCAAGAATAGATTTCACTTCTTTTTGATCTTCTGGAAAAGAAACATAATACCCTTTACCTTCTTCCCATGAAAAAGCAATACCAATTAACTCTACTTCTAAAGCTTTTAACCCTGTCGTTTCCGTATCAAAACAAACAGATTTTTGTTGTAACAGCTTTTTGACTAGTAGCTTTCTAGCTAAAGGAGTTGCAACATGTTGATACCAGTGCTCTGTAGTAGAGATTGTATGAAACCCTGAAGTGCTTTCTTCGTTAGAAACTGTGCCACTGCCAGGCGCATTAAATAAATCGAATTGTTGGCCAGATTGAGGTTGTTGTTTTGGATTAATTGACTGAACATTATTGGATTGTTCTTCTGCTGAATTAGATGAGAATGTTTTTAAGAAGTTTTCAGTTAAGCGTCTAAATTCAAGTTCACTAAATATTTCTTTAACTTCTTCAATATTTGGTTGTTCAAAGATGAGTTCATCTTCATTAAGTTCAACAGAAACATCTAGCATAATGGTAGCTAGCTGTTTAGATAACAAACCTAACTCAGCATTTTCTTCTACTTTCTCTTTCATCTTTCCTTTTAGTTCATGCGTGTTAGCTAAAAGACCTTCTAAAGAACCATATTGTGCTAAGAATTTTTTTGCTGTTTTTTCACCAACACCAGGCAATCCAGGAATGTTATCAACAGAATCTCCCATCATCCCTAAAAAGTCGATAACTTGTTCAGGTCTTTCAATTTCAAATTTTTTCTTTACTTCCTCAATTCCCCATTTTTCGTATGTGTTTCCCATTCTAGGAGGGCGAAACATAAAAATATTTTCAGAAACCAATTGAGCAAAATCTTTATCAGGAGTTACCATGTATGTCTCCAATCCTTTTTTTTCTGCTTGTTTGGCAAGTGTTCCTATGATATCATCAGCTTCATATCCTTCTTTTACAATTGCAGGAATATTCATGGCTTTTAAAATCTTTTCGATATAGGGGACTGCAATTTTTATGGCTTCTGGAGTTTCTTGTCTGTTTGCTTTATATTCAGGGAATACTTCTAGCCTATCAGTACTACCACCTTTATCAAAACAAACCGCTAAATAATCGGGCTTTTCTCTTTTAATTACATCTAGTAATGAGTTGGTAAAACCCATAATTGCAGAAGTGTCTAACCCTTTACTGTTAATTCTTGGGTTTTTAATAAAAGCGTAATATCCTCTAAAAATTAGTGCATAAGCATCTAGTAAAAACAATCTTTTTTTAGTAGTCATAAAGAAGAATAAATGTTGGCTTAAAACTACAAAACTTTAACACGATGTTAAAATTAGAGCTGTATTTTAGCAGTATCTTTACATTTTAATTCAGATAAGTTTATGTCTCGCTGGATTGTTCCTTTGCTGCTATTCATTACAATCATTATTTTTTTAGAGTTTTATGCTTTTCAGGCTATAAAAACAGTTACAAAAAATAAGATCATCAAAATCTTGTGGCTTGTAATTTCCTTAGGAGTATATGTCTACTTTTTTTACGTGATTTTTACAAGCTCTCGATCGCAAGGACAAACAAAAGAATTTCAACTTGCTGCAGGAATGTTGTTGACAAGCATGATTCCTAAAATCTTTATTCTAGTCTTGTTATTTGGGGAAGATGTAGTTAGATGGATTCAAAAATTAGTTTCTTGGATTAGTAGTGGCTCAACAAAACCGATTGCGGGAAGAAGAAAATTTGTTTCTCAATTGGCACTGGGTATTGCTGCAATTCCGTTTGCGTCGTTTTTATATGGAATTATAAAAGGTCGTTACAATTATAAAGTGCTGAAATATCAACTTTCATTTGAAGATTTACCAGCGGCTTTTGATGGTTTTACAATTACACAGATTTCAGATATTCATTCAGGGAGTTTTACTAACCGAGAGAAAATTCAATATGGAGTTGATATGATTAATCAACAAAATTCAGATTTGATTCTATTTACAGGAGATATCGTAAACAACAAAGCTGATGAAATGGATAATTGGATGGATGTTTTTGCGAAATTACAGGCTCCTTATGGAAAGTATTCTGTGCTAGGAAATCATGATTATGGCGATTATACGAGTTGGAAAACAGAAGAAGACAAAAAGAATAACTTTCAACAAGTTAAAGAGATTCACCCTAAAATAGGTTTCGAATTACTGTGTAATGAGAGTCGATATATAGAAAAAGATGGACAAAAAATTGCATTGGTAGGTGTAGAAAATTGGGGGAAAGGAGGTTTTCAAAAAAAAGGCGATTTACAACTCGCGTCTTCTAATGTTCAAAAAGAAGATTTTAAGGTATTAATGAGTCATGATCCGTCTCATTGGGAAGAGCAAGTCAAAAAGGATGATTTTCATTATCATCTTACGTTAAGTGGTCATACGCATGGGCTACAGATGGGAATTGAAATTCCTGGTTTTATTAAGTGGAGCCCTGCAAAGTATGTATATAAACAGTGGGCAGGACTTTATGAAGAGTTTGGCAGATATATTAATGTGAATAGAGGATTTGGCTATCATGCCTTTCCTGGTCGAGTTGGTATTTGGCCTGAAATAACAGTTATTGAATTGAAAAAAGCTTGATTTTCAGTCTAATTCGTTAGAAATAGTATATTTGTATTCCTCATTATTTTAAATAATGATAAAAAACTATAAAAAATGATAAAGTTTGGTGAATTAATTAGTGTTAATAAGCCAGTCTTAATTGACTTTTATTTCGATTGGGACGATGCTGATAATAGCCTTGACACACTAAGAGATGTAGCAGCTGCTTTGGGAGACAAAGCGAAGGTTATCAAAATTGACATCAAAAAGAATGAAACATTAGCAGATGCATTGCGTGTAAAAGGAAATCCAACTTTTATGATATACAAGAATGGAGAAATGAAGTGGCGACAAACAGGAGAGCAAGATGCTAATACGCTAATTGGATTGGTTCAGCAGTATTTCTAAAATTACTCGCTTCCAGCTTTTAGGCTTTCTTTTTTTGTATTTTTTGCTATTTAATTTATTCTTCTTCCATCGGAATTAAATGGCTTAGTGTTTTAACACTATTGATAAATTCCGCCTGTGTTTTTTCTTTAAAATCTTTATCAGAATCATATTCATTAATCTGAGAAATTACATTTCTGTACATTAAAAAATAATCGTCAAGCTCATCTGAAATTGAACGATAATCACGTTTTTCAAACTCAACATACCAAATAAGTTGTTCTTGCAACAGCGTAATTAAAGTTTTTGCAGTTTTTCTAGCTTTTTCTTCTTCGTTTAAAGAATAATACAACTCAGGGTAGCCAAGAGAAAACTGAATGTTGCCAAAGTCTTTAATTGGCATTTTATCTACAGATAAATCTAATACTTCTAGAGCTTTTATTGTATCGCCTTTTTTTGCAAAAGCTTCTGATAAGCGTATAAGGTTGTTTCTCATAGAAATAGCATTTTTCTTGGTTTGCTCATCTATGTAGATTTTACCACTGTTAATGTTTCTCCAATTTAATTTTTTAATGTTGGTATACATTTTTTCAGTATCAATTCTACCTAATTCAAACATACTTGTTTCACTCATATCTGTTTTAATAGGTACTAATTTGTACGATAATCCATCTAGCTGTAAGTAATCTTTTAACCATATGAATTCTTCATCTGCAGGAGAACCGCCCGTAAAGTAAATAGGTCGTTCCCAGTTGTTGTTTGCTAAAATATCTAGCATTAAAATTCGGTTTTTTGTTAAGCCTCTGCTGTCTATAGCAATGTCAATATAATCAACAATTTTATCAGCATCTTTTTGGGCAACAATTCCGTTTTTTAAAACAGTTTCTTTATTAACAGGAATTCGAATTTTGTTTGTTGGATAAATTTTTTCTTTTGATCCATTTTCTGTTTCTACATAAGTAACTTCACTATCACTTTGAATCCATCTCATTAAATAATCAATACTGATGATGGTATCTTTAAATTGAGGAAGCGGATAATAGTATGCCACATCCAAACTTCCGTATTTATATTCATCGTGTTTTAACTGTGACGGAATTGGATCTGCCTCATACGTTTTTCGTTTCATTTGATCTATGTACCAATCAGTAGCAAACAGACTTGTGTTAACAATTTTAATATCTGTTCTAACTTCTTCAACTTCTTGTAAATACCAAAGCGGGAACGTATCATTATCTCCAATAGTAAACAAAATAGCGTTAGGATCACAAGACTCAAGATATGCAGATGCATTTAAATGAGTAGTATACCGATTTGACCGATCGTGATCATCCCAGTTTTGATAACCCATTAGTGCTGGAACAGCAATAAGAGATGCAAAAGAAACAGCTATTGCAATTGTCTTTTTATTAGCATATCGTTTCAGTTGTTCATATAGAGATAATACACCAAAGCCAATCCAAATTGCAAAAATGTAGAATGACCCGACTACCGCATAATCTCGTTCTCTGGGTTCAAAAGGTTTAGGGTTTGTGTAAAAGATAATAGCAAAACCAGTAAACACAAAGAAAAGAGATAGTGCATAAAAACTTTTTTTATCGTGTTTAAACTGAAATAATAAGCCAATTATTCCTAAAATAAGTGGTAAGAAGTAATACGTATTTCTTCCTTTGTTTTCTAGTACTTCAGAAGGTAGATTTTTTTGCGGACCTCTTAAAGGTTCGTCTATTAATGAAATACCGCTCAACCAATTACCGTTTCTGTCATATTGCCCTTGTATATCGTTTTGTCTACCAACAAAATTCCACATAAAATACCTGCCATACATATATCCAAACTGATATTCTATCATAAATTTCATGTTCTCATAAAAAGTAGGTCTCCGTTTGCTATTTTGAGGAATTTCAGCAATCGCTTTATACATTTTATCTGCTGCAGGATTAGTCATTCTCGGGATAAAGCCTTTGTGTTTGTTGGAATAGTTTGGTAAAACATTTTTGTAATTATTTACAATTACATATTTGTCTTTCCCATTTACGACTTTCTTTTCATATTTAGGAATATCATCTCTATATGGTTTTTCTGCATCTTGCTCTCTATTGTACGCATATGAATAATATTTATCGTAAAACACATTTGCATCGCCATATTGTTCTCGGTTGTAGTACGCTAAGAGTTCTCGAGCACTAGAAGGGTTGTTTTCATTAATAGTTGTATTTGCATTAGCTCTAATAGGCAGCATTAACCACGACGAAAAACCAATCATTATAAATAGAATGGAAAGAATAAGTGTGTTGGTATTAACCCATTGTTTTTTTCTTGTATGGCGAAGCCCTAAATAAAAAGCAATTACTAAAATTACAGCGGCAATAATAGAGCCCGAATTAAAAGGAAGACTCATGCTATTCACGAAAAATAATTCGGAGGCGCTAAAAAATTTAAGTGTAAAAGGAAATAAGAACTTAAAAACAAGAACTAAAACCAATATGGAAAAAACGGTTGCAATCGCTGTGGTTTTTATGTTGATGGTTTTATATGTTTTAAAGAAATACAACATAACAATTGCAGGGATTACCAACAGAGACAAAATATGTACACCAAATGACAATCCAACAATAAAGCTGATGAGAATCAACCATTTATTTCCTCTAGGTTGATTGATTTGATTCATCCATTTTAAACCTAGCCAAAAAAGGAGAGCCATTAAAAAAGAAGACATTGCGTATACTTCGCCTTCTACGGCACTAAACCAAAAACTATCAGAAAATGTGTATGCTAAAGATCCTACAAATCCACTTCCAAGTACAGCGATTAATCCGGCTTTTGTTTCTTCTTCATCTTTTAACAATATTTTTTTTGCCAAGATGGTAATAGTCCAAAACATAAACAGAATAGTAAAGGCACTAGCAAGAGCAGACATAAAGTTTACCATTTTAGCAATTTGGGTAACATCACTAGAAAACATAGCAAAGAAAGCTCCTAGCATCTGAAAAAGAGGAGCTCCAGGAGGATGTCCTACTTCTAGTTTGACAGAAGTTGATATATATTCGCCACAATCCCAGGCACTCACTGTCGGTTCTAAAGTTAGTGAGTAAGTAATTAGTGCAATTAAAAATGTAAGCCACCCAAGTAGTGTGTTCCATTTTTTATAATTAATTGAGGTCATAATGTAACAATTCTGTTCTGGGGCGAATTTAATCATTTATTGTTCAATAAAATGGTATAGAACTATAGAGCTTCAATGAATCCACGATAAAATATTGTTAAAACAAAAAAATATGTAAATTATTTGTAGTATAAAAACTTTGAGTTAAATTTGCACCCGCAATATGCTTATTGGCCCATGGTGTAATGGTAACACACCGGTTTTTGGTGCCGTTATTCTAGGTTCGAGTCCTAGTGGGCCAACAAAAAAACCTCTCTGTACAGAGAGGTTTTTTTGTTTATATTTTGAAAGTAATAACAGGTTTTAAAGCATTTTTAGATAAGCTTTTAGCAATGCTTCCATTAAACAAATGAGAAAGACCACTTCTTCCGTGAGTGCTAAGTGCTATTAAGTCAGCATTAATGTCATTGGAAAAGTTAATAATACCGTCTTCTACAGAAGTGTCATTATAAACATTAATAGTATAATTGGTCACTTGAAAATTGCTTATAAAATTTTCAATTTTTTGTTTACTAGCAAGGGTCGTTTCAAATTGTCCTATTGTATTTACTTTTAATAGATGGAGTTTGCAGTTGAACTTATTGAAAAAGGCGATTAGTTTTTCGAAAGCTTTTTTATTGTCTTCTTTAAAATTAGAAGCAAATACAATGTTGTTTAAGGAAAAATTTTCAGGATCTGTCTTAACAACAATTACGGGAATTGTGGATGTTCTAACCGTTTTTTCTGCATTAGAACCAATAATCATTTCTTCAAAATCGGAAACTCCTTGAGAACCCATAATAATCAAATCAGCATTGATTTTTTGAGAATATTTTTTAATTCCTTCGTGAGGGTTTTGAAGCTTTATGATGTAACTAACTGTATGGTCATCTGTAAAAAAACGTTCTTTAAACTCCAGAATCTTCTCTTTTACTTTCCTTAAATACATCATGCTTTCAGGGATGCTTAGCCTGCTTCCAGTTCCCATGTCTATAACTCCAGTAGGTAATTCAACAAGGTGTAATAAGTAAACTTTGCTATTGGTAGTTTTAGCAATTTTAGCCGCAAGCTTAGTAGCAAATTCAGATCTACTAGAAAAGTCAACAGGAACTAAAATAGTTTTCATTTTTATATCTAGTATTAAGGTCAGAGTCATATAAAGTTATAAAAAATATTGATACAGAGGTTATTTGGTAGATATAAAACTAGTTAGTATATTTGCCGCGACATTAGCAAACTAAAAGAAAATGCAGGGGACAAAAGTCCCCTCTTTTTATACCAAGAAATGAATCAAAGCAAAGTACACGAATTACTAGAAGAAGCTATTTCTGAGAATAAATCGTTATTTGTGATAAGTGTAGATTTTTTGCCAGGAGATAAGATTAAGGTAATTGTTGATGGAGATAAAGGAGTTCCGCTTAATGAGTGCATCAGAATCAGTAGGCATATAGAACATAATTTAGATAGAGAAGAGGAGGATTTTTCCTTAGAGGTTTCAACACCAGATATTACACAGCCGTTGGTTGTAGAGCGCCAACATCAAAAAAATATAGGAAGGATATTGAAAGTTGAAACAGCAGAAGGAAAATTTGAAGGAGTTTTAGAAAGTGTTTCTGAAACAGGACTTACTTTAGCATGGAAGACTAGAGAGCCAAAGCCTGTAGGAAAAGGAAAAATAACAGTAGAGAAAAAAGAAACAATAGCGTTTAGCAATATAGTAGAAGCAAAAGTTAAGATTATATTTTAAGGAATTATGCAATGGAAAATATAGCATTAATTGAATCATTTTCAGAGTTTAAAGACAATAAAAGTATAGATAGAGTAACATTAATGTCTATCTTGGAGGAAGTTTTTAGATCAGCTCTCAAACGAAAGTTTGGTTCTGATGATAATTTTGATATCATTATCAATCCAGATAAAGGTGATTTAGAAATTTGGAGAAATCGAGTAGTTGTGGCTGATGGTGAAGTTGAAGAAGAAAATGAAGAAATAGAATTATCTGAGGCTAGAAAAATAGAGCCCGACTTTGAAATAGGTGAAGATGTTTCAGAAGAAGTAAAGTTGATTGACTTAGGAAGACGTGCTATTTTAGCCTTGCGTCAAAACTTAATTTCAAAAATTCACGAGCACGATAGTACAAATGTGTTTAAGCAGTTTAAAGATTTAGAAGGAGAGTTGTACAGTGCAGAAGTTCATCACGTGCGCCACAATGCAATTATCTTACTAGATGATGAAGGAAACGAAATTGTATTGCCTAAAAGCGAACAAATTCGTTCTGATTTCTTTAGAAAAGGAGACTCGGTAAGAGGAGTTATAAAATCAGTAGAATTAAGAGGAAATAAACCTGCGATTATTTTATCGAGAACATCTCCCGAATTTTTAGTAAAGTTATTCGAACAAGAAATTCCAGAAGTTTTTGACGGATTAATTACAGTAGAAGGAGTTGCTAGAATTCCAGGAGAAAAAGCAAAAGTTGCTGTAGATTCTTATGATGATAGAATTGATCCTGTAGGAGCCTGTGTCGGAATGAAAGGTTCTCGAATTCATGGAATTGTACGTGAGTTAGGTAATGAGAATATAGATGTTATCAACTATACTAAAAACGAACAACTATTTATTTCAAGAGCACTAAGTCCGGCAAAAATTGTTTCAATGGAAATAACAGCCTATGATGAGCTTCAAAATGGAAAGAAAGGAAGAGTAAATGTTTTTCTAAAACCAGAAGAAGTTTCTAAGGCAATAGGAAAAGGAGGTGTCAATATTAGGCTTGCGAGTGAACTTACAAAGTACGATATTGATGTGCAAAGAGAAGGAATAGAAGAAGAAGATGTAGAGTTAACAGAATTTACAGATGAAATTGAAGCTTGGGTAATCCAAGAGCTTAAAAATATTGGACTTGACACAGCAAAAAGTGTTCTTGAAATGTCTGTAGAAGAGTTAGTAAAAAGAACAGATTTAGAAGAAGAAACTATCTTAGAAGTTCAAAAAATTCTAAGAGAAGAATTTGAAGAATAATATAGATAAAGTTAGGAAGTATAAAATTTAAATAACTTTACAAACAAAAGGATCAAAATAAGTTTATGGCTGAAGGCAAAACAATGAGGCTAAATAGAGTACTAAGAGAACTAAATATTTCATTAGATAGAGCTGTGGAGTATTTGGCAAGCAACGGACATCAAGTTGAAGCCAGACCAACCACAAAAATTTCTCAAGAAATATATCAGGTTTTATTAGATGGATTTGAGACGGATGCAAGTAAAAAAGCGGCTTCTAAAGAAGTTGGGGAAGAGAAACGAAAAGAAAAAGAAGCAATTCGTCAAGAGTTAGAGGCTAAACTAGAAAAGAAAAGAGAAGAAGAAGAAAAAAAAGAGGAGGTTCTGAAAGCTAAGGCCGAGAAGCTTGAGATAAAACAGGTTGGTAAGATAGATATTGAGCCTGCGCAAAAGAAAGAAGAAGTTAAAGAAGAAGAAACGCCTGCTAAAGAGCAGAAACCTGTTGTAGAGAAAAAAGAAGAGCAGAAAACAAAAAAAGAAGAGAGTCCTAAATCTGTAGAGGAAGAGAAAAGTCTAAGTTCTGATGAACCAGAAACAATTAAAACAAAATACCAAAAGCTAGACGGACCCAAGTTAACAGGTAAAACAATTGATTTAAAACAGTTTGAGAAGGCAAAGAAAAAGCCAGATAATAAAAAGGACAAAGACAGTAAAGATCAAGACGCCTCTAAGCGTAAACGTAAAAGAATTAGCAAGCCAGCAGTATCTTCAAATACACAAGGTAAGCAAAGAAATACAGGAAATAGAGATAGAAGAAAAGGGCAAAGAAGTCCTGTTGCGCAAAAAGAAGAGCTTACCGAAGCAGAAATCCAGAAGCAAGTAAGAGAAACCTTAGAAAAACTTCAGGGGAAATCTAGTAAAGGAAAAGGAGCTAAATATAGAAGGGAAAAAAGAGATGCACACCGACAACAAACAGAAGCAGAATTAGAAGCTGCAGAGGCAGAAAGTAAGGTGTTAAAAGTAACAGAGTTTGTTACGGTTAGTGAGGTTGCTACGATGATGAATGTTGCTGTTACAGATGTGATATCAGCTTGTATGACATTGGGAATGATGGTAACTATGAATCAGCGATTAGATGCAGAAACGCTTTCTATTGTTGCAGAAGAGTTTAATTATTCGGTAGAGTTTGTTGGCTCTGAAGTAGAAGAAGCGGTAACAGAGGAAGAAGACAACCTTGAAGATTTAAAAATGCGTGCACCGATTATTACAATCATGGGGCACGTAGATCACGGTAAAACGTCGTTGTTAGATTACATCAGAGAAACAAATGTAATTGCTGGTGAATCAGGAGGAATAACGCAACATATTGGAGCCTATTCGGTAGAAGTTAATGACGGTAAGAAAATTGCATTTTTAGATACACCAGGCCACGAGGCTTTTACAGCAATGCGTGCCAGAGGTGCTCAGGTTACAGATTTAGTAATTGTTGTAATTGCAGCAGATGATGATGTAATGCCGCAAACAAAAGAAGCTATCTCTCATGCACAGGCAGCTGGAGTTCCTATCATTTTTGCCATTAATAAAGTTGATAAGCCAAATGCAAATCCAGATAAAATTAAGGAGCAATTAGCAGGAATGAATCTGTTAGTTGAAGATTGGGGAGGTAGTATTCAGTCTCAAGATATATCAGCAAAAACAGGTCAAGGAGTAGAAGAGTTATTAGAAAAAGTACTGCTTGAAGCAGAAGTGTTGGAGCTGAAAGCAAACCCGACTAAAAATGCTGTAGGAACAGTTGTAGAAGCGCAATTGGATAAAGGTAGAGGTTACGTATCTACAATTTTAGTTCAGGCTGGAACGCTTAGGATAGGAGATTATCTGTTAGCAGGAAAGCATAGCGGAAAAGTTCGTGCTATGTTTGATGAGCGAGGAAACAACTTAGCAGAAGCTGGTCCATCAACTCCTGTATCAATTTTAGGGTTAGATGGAGCTCCTCAAGCAGGAGACAAGTTTAATGTTTTTGATGATGAGCGAGAAGCAAAGCAAATTGCAACAAAACGTTCTCAGTTGCAACGTGAGCAATCTGTAAGAACACAAAAAACGTTGACTTTAGACGAAATAGGAAGGCGAATTGCTCTGGGAGATTTTAAAGAGTTAAACATTATCTTAAAAGGAGATGTAGATGGATCTGTAGAAGCATTAACCGATTCATTCCAAAAACTATCTACAGAAGAAATTCAAGTAAATATTTTACATAAAGGAGTTGGAGCTATTACAGAATCTGATGTTTTATTAGCTTCTGCTTCAGATGCTATTATTGTTGGATTTAATGTAAGGCCGCAAGGAAACGCGAGAAGTGTTGCAGATAAGGAAGAAGTTGATATCCGAACGTATTCGATTATTTACGATGCAATTAATGACTTAAAAGATGCAATGGAAGGAATGCTTTCTCCAGAAATGAAAGAGGAAGTTACTGGAAATGTAGAAATTAGAGAGGTCTATAAAATCTCTAAAATAGGAAATATTGCAGGTTGTATGGTAATGAATGGTAAGGTTTATAGAGATTCAAAAGTTCGTATAGTTAGAGACGGAATTGTGGTTCATGATGGAGAATTGTCGTCTTTAAAACGTTTTAAAGATGATGTGAAAGAAGTTGCAAAAGGATATGATTGTGGATTACAAATCAAAAACTATAATGATATTAAAGTAGGCGATACGTTAGAGGCTTACAAAGAAGTGGCGGTTAAGAAAAAACTGAAATAGATAAAATAACATCATAAAAAAGGGCAAACAGTTTTAATTGTTTGCCCTTTTTAGTTTTATGTCTTTAATGAGTTTTAAACTCCTAGAGGAACTATAATAGCACTTCTATAACGTTCTTTTAAAGCAAGCAACATTCGGTCAGCTTCTAAACGAGTTTTAAAATGACCAATTTGAATAATCCATTCAGGCTGGCGATACGATAAATATGTTTTTACATCTGGATATTCTGAATTAAACCTTGCTCGTATTCCTTTCGCTGTTACTTCACTTCCATTAAATAACTGAATACGAAAACCATATCCATATTTTCTGTTAAACTCTCTCTTTTTATTTATAAAACGCTCTATTAGCTTATTTTCTTTCTCTTGATATTGAGCAGCGATGCGCTGGGAAAAACTAAAAATTACAGTAAGAAGTACTGTAAAAAATACTTTTTTCATAATAAAATATTTGTTCACAAAAATAACGAGTTATTCCATAAAAAATTGGGAAATATATTTATTTAGAATTGTTATAAATTGCAATTTAACATTCCATTTGCATTTTAAAATTAGCTTTTAAGTACTACTTTTGTGCAGCTAAATAAGCGAGAGAAACCCTTGTTAATTTAGCCTTTTTTTAGAAAAGACACGTAAATTTTAGATTGTTTATATGAAAAGTGTATACCTACACAATCGAATTTCTAAGCTACTTCTCAAAAGTGTAACATTTGTCTTGTTGTTTTTAATGAGTTTCTCTGTTTATTCTCAAGATGTTGATGAAGCTAAGCAAGGTGAAGGTAAGAAGTTGTTTAAATCTTTGTGTGCTTCTTGTCACAAGCTAGATAAAAAACTAGTCGGTCCTGCTCTTGCTGGAGTAGAAGAAAGAAGAGAAAATGATTGGTTGAAGAAATGGATTCGAAATAATGCTGAGTTAAGAGCTTCTGGTGATAGAGATGCTGTTGCTATCTATGACGAATATAATGGAGCAAATATGAATGCTTTTCCTCAGTTGACGGATCAGGATATAGATAATATACTTTACTATACAACAGTTGGAGATCCAAGGTCTAAAGCTTCTGAATCAACAGAAGTTGTGGCTACAACACAGAAAGAAGCTCCAGGTTGGTTGATTTATATTTTAGCTGCAATAATTGTAACGGCGTTTCTAATTATTGCAAGCTTGCTAAAAACAATAAGTGAGCTTAAAGGAGCGCCTAAAACTCCTGGGTTGCTAGGTAATTTACATGAACTTTGGATTGGGGTTAAGCAAAACACATTCTTGCATGTTGTCGGAACAATTTTCTTTTTGTTAGTTGCGGCGTACATTGGTTTTGGAAGTTTGTTTTCTGTAGGAGTAGATCAGGGTTATCAGCCTATACAGCCAATAGCTTTTTCACACAAAATCCATGCAGGAGATAATCAAATAGATTGTCAATATTGTCATTCATCAGCAAAACACAGTAAACACTCAGGAATTCCATCTGTAAATGTGTGTATGAATTGTCATAAAAATATTTCTGAAGTGGCAGAAAACACTGTTTTGGTTACGGAAGAAAAAACGTACAGAAAAGCAGATTTAGATAAAGAAATTCAAAAAATATACAAAGCTGCGGGGTGGAACTCTGAAACACTAGAATATACTGGTGAAACGGAACCGATTAAGTGGATTCGTATTCATAATTTACCTGATTTTGCTTATTTCAATCACTCACAACATGTTACTGTAGCTGGAGTAGCTTGTCAAAAATGTCATGGGCCTGTAGAAACAATGGAAGAATTGTATCAATTTTCTCCATTAACAATGGGTTGGTGTATCGATTGTCATAGAGAAACAAAAGTGGATTTAAAAGGAAATGAGTACTACCAAAAAATACATGAGCAATTAGCTAAAAAGTATGGTGTTGAGCAAGTAACAGCAGCTCAATTAGGCGGGCTCGAGTGTGGTAAGTGTCATTATTAATCAATTTTTAGAAAGAAGAAAATTCCAATATAGATGGCTTCAAACAAAAAATACTGGAAAAGTGTTGAGGAACTTACTAATAATTCTTTAGTAGAAACGATAAGTAAGAATGAGTTTGTAGAAGAAATTCCAACCGATGAATTTTTGGGAAATAAAGAAGCTTTAGAAAATTCATCTACATCAAGAAGAGATTTCTTAAAATACATGGGCTTTACTACTGCTGCGGCTACTTTAGCTGCCTGTGAAGGACCAGTAAAAAAATCAATTCCATATGTTGTAAAACCAAATGATCTTATTGTAGGAGTTGCAGATTGGTATGCGACGGCAATTGCTGATGGATATGATTTTGCGAATGTTTTAGTGAAAACTCGTGAAGGTCGTCCTATTTTAGTAATGCCAAATAAAGAAGCAGGAGGAACTACCAACGCAAGAGTTCAGGCTTCTGTTTTGTCTTTGTACGATGAAAAGCTTCGACTAAAAGAGCCGAGAAAAGGAGGAGATGTCATTTCATGGAACGAAGCTCATAAGCAAATTGGAACTGAATTAGAAAGATTAAAGAACGAAGAAAAACCTGTTGTTTTATTAACAGGAACCTTAGCTAGCCCATCAACAGAAAAAATTATTGCAGAGTTTATAGAAAAGTATCCTAATGTAAAACATGTAACATATGATGCTATTTCTGAAGATGGAGCTTTAACTGCTTTTGAAGCAATGTATGGCAAGAGAGCTCTTCCTAACTATCATCTTGATAAAGCAAAAACAATTGTCTCTTTTGGAGCTGACTTTTTAGGAGATTGGCACGGGGGATTTGAGAAAGGATATGCTGCAAGCAGAAAGCCTGAGGGAGGAAAAATGTCTTATCATGTTCAGTTTGAGGCAAACATGTCGTTAACGGGTGCAAATGCAGATAAGCGAGTGGTTACAAAACCTTCAGATCAGGTTTTTGCATTGATCAATTTATACAATGCTATAACAGGAGATAGTCTTCCCTCAAAATCAACTCCTGTAGACGATCAAGTGAAGAAAGCTGCTAAAGAGTTGTTGAAATCGGGATCTAAAGGAGTAGTTGTAACAAGTTCAAATGATGAGAATGTTCAGGTGATTGCTTATGCTATCAATGAAATATTACAAAGTGAAGTTTTTGATGCTGCTAACCCGTTATACATCCGAAAAGGGAAAGATGTAGAAGTAGCTAAATTAGTAGCGGATATGAAAGCAGGAAGAGTAGGTGGTTTAATCACGTACAATGTAAATCCTGTTTACAGTTTAGCTTTGGGTTCTGACTTTGCAGAGGCGCTAAATAAATTGTCTTTATCCGTAGCAATGTCTGTTCAAGATGATGCTACCGCCGCTGCTACACAATTCACACTGCCAATGTCTCACTTCTTAGAATCATGGGGTGATGTTATGGTAAGAGAAAGGAATTACGGACTAGTACAGCCAACAATCAATAAGTTATTTAATACAGCTCAGTTGCAAGAAGTGTTGCTAAAATGGTCTGGTAACACAACCTCCTATTATGATTACTTAAAAACGTATTGGTCTGATGAAGTATTAAAAGGTCAATCGTGGAATCAAGCATTGCATGATGGATTCCATAAAATAGAAGTGGAAAGCGAAGTTTCTAAATCAGAAATAGATTTGACAACAGCTGCGGCTGCAATAGTAGCAACAACAAAGCCATCTGGATTTGAGTTGACATTGTATTCATCTACTGCGTTAGGAGATGGAAAACAAGCAAACAACCCATGGTTGCAGGAACTTCCAGATCCAATAACAAGAGCTTCTTGGGATAATTATCTTACAATGTCTATTGCAGATGCAAAAGAGTTAGGATTTTCAAATCCAGTAAAAGATAATGGAGCCATTAATGGTCAATATGCTACTGTTACAGTAAACGGTGTGACGTTGGAAAAAATTCCTGTGATGGTTCAGCCTGGTCAAGCGAAAGGATCAGTAGGTCTAGCGTTAGGTTATGGAAGAGCAACTAACTTAAAAGAAGAAATGCAAATAGGTGTAAATGCCTATGCTTTATATAAAAACGCAAACCCAGTTCAATATAATGTTAAGATTGAAAACGCAGGAGGTAAACATGAGTTTGCGTGTATTCAGGTGCAAAAAACAATTGCGGGTCGTCATGATATTTTGAAAGAGACAACCTTAAAAGAATATTTAACAGTAGATCCTAAAGATCATCATCACGGGTGGAATAAACCCGCTTATGTGTCTTATGATCATAAAGAAGTTGAAGCAAAAACTATTGATTTATGGGATGAGCACAATAGAGAAATAGGACATCACTTCAATTTATCAATCGATCTAAACACCTGTACAGGTTGTGGAGCGTGTGTGGTTGCCTGTCATGCAGAAAACAATGTGCCTGTTGTAGGTAAAAGAGAAATGCGTGTGGGTAGAGATATGCATTGGTTGCGTATTGATCGATACTATTCTTCTGAAGTAGAGACAAGAGAAGAAGCAAAAGAGATGGGATTAAGTGGAGGAGACTTGTTTAAAGTTCTAGAAACAGAAGCTGAAAACCCAGAAGTAACTTTCCAACCAATGATGTGCCAACACTGTAACCACGCACCGTGTGAAACGGTTTGTCCAGTTGCAGCAACAACACATGGTCGTCAAGGTCAAAATCAGATGACATATAATAGATGCGTAGGAACAAGATATTGTGCAAACAACTGTCCATACAGAGTTCGTCGTTTTAACTGGTTTAACTATGCAGATAACAATGAGTTCGACTTCAACATGAATAATGAGTACGGAAAGATGGTGCTCAATCCAGATGTGGTTGTTCGTTCTAGAGGAGTAATGGAAAAATGTTCAATGTGTATTCAAATGACACAAGCAACAATCTTAAAAGCGAAAAAAGAAGGAAGGAAAATTGAAGCTGGAGAGTTCTCTACCGCTTGTTCAGATGCTTGTGCAACAGGAGCATTGGTTTTTGGTGATGTGAACAATAAAGAAGAGGAAATAGTTAAGTTAAAAGAAGATAAGAGAGCTTACCATGTGTTAGATTACATTGGAACTAAACCAAATGTAGTATATCAAGTAAAGGTAAGAAACACAAACGAAGCGTAAATAAAAATTAAGGTATAAGAATATGTCTCATTACGAAGCGCCCATAAGAGAACCCTTAGTACTAGGTGACAAGAGTTATCATGACATTACAGAAGACATTGCTAGACCTATAGAAGGAAAAGCAAACAGAAACTGGTACATTGCTTTTGGTATTTCTTTAGCAGCTATGCTTTGGGGATTTGGTTGTATTTTCTATACAATAGGTACAGGTATTGGAGTTTGGGGATTAAGTAAAAATATTGGTTGGGCTTGGGATATTACCAACTTTGTATGGTGGGTAGGTATCGGTCACGCAGGGACGTTAATTTCTGCTGTATTGTTGTTATTCCGTCAAAAATGGAGAATGGCAATTAACCGTTCTGCAGAAGCAATGACGATTTTTGCTGTATTTCAAGCAGGATTATTCCCAATCATTCACATGGGTCGTCCTTGGAATGGATACTGGGTATTACCAATTCCGAATCAATTTGGATCATTATGGGTAAACTTTAACTCTCCATTATTGTGGGATGTGTTTGCCATTTCTACGTATTTATCTGTATCATTGGTTTTCTGGTGGACAGGATTGTTGCCTGATTTTGCTATGATTCGTGATAGAGCAATTAAACCATTTCAAAAGAAAATATATTCACTACTTTCATTCGGATGGTCTGGAAGAGCAAAAGATTGGCAACGTTTTGAGGAAGTATCATTAGTACTTGCAGGATTAGCAACACCATTAGTACTTTCGGTACATACAATTGTATCAATGGACTTTGCAACATCAATTAATCCAGGATGGCACTCAACTATTTTTCCTCCTTATTTTGTGGCAGGTGCAATTTTCTCAGGGTTTGCTATGGTACAGACTCTTTTAGGAATTATGCGTAAGGTAACCAATCTAGAAGCATATATTACTCGGTTACATGTAGAATATATGAATATCGTTATCATTTTAACAGGTGGTATTGTGGCGGTAGCTTATGCATCTGAGTTTTTTATTGCTTGGTATACAGGTTCTCCTTACGAGAATTACACATATATGTCTGTAGGTGCTGCAACAGGTCCTTATGGATGGGCATTTTGGTCGTTGATTTTATTCAACATTGCAATACCTCAGTTATTGTGGATTAAGAAAATAAGAAGAAGTTTTATATGGTCTTTTATTATTTCAATTGCGATTAATATCGGGATGTGGTTTGAGCGTTTTGACATCATTGCCATTGTATTGAGTAAAGGACACCTACCATCAACTTGGTGGCGTTTTGAGCCTACTTTTATAGATGTGGGGATTTTTATTGGAACAATTGGATTTTTCTTTGTGCTTTTCCTTCTGTATGCAAGAACGTTCCCTGTAATTGCACAAGCAGAGGTGAAAACAATTTTGAAATCTTCTGGTGAGAATTATAAAAAATTAAGAGACGGTAATCATGAGTAGTAATAAAGTAGTGCACGCATTATACAATGATGATGAAGTAGTCCTAGAAGCTGTTAAGAAAGTAAAAGCTGCAAACCATCATATTGAAGAAGTATTTTGTCCGTTTCCTGTTCACGGTTTAGACAAGGCGATGGGATTAGCTCCTACAAGAATGGCAATTACATCATTTTTGTACGGAATTACAGGCTTGTCTATTGCAATTTGGCTTACTTGGTATACAATGATTGGCAACTGGCCACAAGATATAGGAGGAAAACCAAGTTTTAGCTGGGCAGAAAACATGCCAGCTTTTGTTCCTATTATGTTTGAATTGACAGTGTTCTTTGCGGCTCACTTAATGGTCATTACTTTTTACATGAGAAGTAGAATATGGCCTTTTAAGAAAGCAGAAAATCCAGATCCAAGAACAACAGATGATCATTTTTTAATGGAAGTTCCTGTTCATGGAAATGAAGAAGAACTAACAAATCTGTTGAAAGAAACAGGAGCTGTAGAAATTAATATTGTAGATAAGCACTAATTAATTTAGAATGAGAAAGTATATACAATTTAGTGTCACATTAATCGTATTGTTAGGGTTAACAGCTTGCTCTAGTAAAAGAGAACGCCAGCCTCAATATATGCCAGACATGTATGTAGCGGTTCCTTATGAAGCAGATGGAGCGGTAAAGGTTTCTTCTAATATTTCTTCAAATAGAAAACCTGTTGAAGGAACTATTGCAAGAGGTAAAGTTCCTTATGAGTATACAGATACAAATGAAGGATACGAAAAAGCTAAGGAACAGCTAATATCACCATTAGCTAAAAATGAAGAGAATTTAGATAATGGTAAGATGATGTATGGTATTTACTGTGCAACTTGCCATGGTACAAAAGGTGATGGTAATGGAGTTTTATCACAAAGAGAGAAGTTTCTAGGAATTCCAAATTATAAAGATAGAGATATCACAGAAGGAAGTATTTACCATGTAATTATGTATGGTAAAAACCTAATGGGATCACATGCATCACAGCTTACTCATAAAGAGCGTTGGCAAGTAGTTCAGTATGTAGAAAAACTACGAAACGATTTAATGAAATAATTACAATACGGAAGAATACTTAAAGATATGTATCAATTCTCAAGTAAATTAAAGATATTTTCTATAGCCTTATTTATTTTAGGTCTTTTGGGAACAGGATGGAGTTTTTATAACGGATCTACTGCTACCATAGAAGATGCTAAAACCGCTATTGCTTCAAAACATGATGATGGTCATCATGGAAACAAAAATGTTGATAGTCATAAAGAAACAAAGCATGCTGACTCTGATCAACATGAAGATGTTCATGCACAAGGAGATGAGCATGCAGAACATGTTCTGCATCAAATGAAAAACAGACCTTGGTCGGCATTTTATGTGGCACTATTATTTTTCTTAGGAGTTACTCTTTTGGTATTAGCTTTTTACGCTGCGCAAAGAGTTGCTCAGGCAGGATGGTCCATTGTACTTTTTAGAGTGATGGAAGCAATTACAGCTAATTTACTGCCTGTTTCTATCATTATGGTTATAGTTATTGTATTAACAGGAATGCACTTTAATCACTTGTTTACTTGGATGGGAGAAGGTGTTTTTGATAAAGCAAGCGAAAATTATGATCCAATAGTAGCAGGAAAAGCTTGGTGGTTAAATGTTCCTGGTTGGATGATTCGTGGAATTATCTATCTGATTGGATGGAATGCTTATAGATGGTTTATCAGAAAGAATTCAATAGCAGAAGATACAGCTACTTCTATCAAAATTTATAAAAGAAATTACAATGTATCTGTTATTTTTCTTGTTTTCTTCATGGCAACAGAAAGTATGGCTGCTTGGGATTGGATTATGGGACTAGACCCACACTGGTTCTCTACATTATTTGGTTGGTACGTTCTAGCTACTTTGTTGGTAAGTGCTTTAACAACCATTGCATTTGTAACAATTTATTTAAGATCAAAAGGATATTTACCAAAAGTAAATGATAGCCACATACATGATTTGGCAAAGTTTATGTTCGGATTTTCTGTGTTCTGGACATATCTGTGGTTTGCACAGTTTATGTTAATATGGTATGCAGATATGCCAGAAGAAACCACCTATTTTTTAATGCGATTTAACGAATACAAAACACTATTTTTATCAATGGTAGTTATGAACTTTGCTTTTCCTGTTCTATTACTGCTTAATAGTGACTTTAAA
This sequence comes from Bacteroidia bacterium, assembly GCA_030428865.1. Classification (GTDB taxonomy): domain Bacteria; phylum Bacteroidota; class Bacteroidia; order Flavobacteriales; family Flavobacteriaceae; genus Polaribacter. The sequence goes on from JAUIEK010000001.1 coordinate 411,454, forward strand.
AGTAGACCTTGGTTTGTTATTATTGGTGGAGTTGTAATTTTAGCAGGGCATTATATCGATCTTTTTATAATGATTATGCCAGGAACAGTAGGCGAAAGTTGGGGATTTGGAATTCCTGAATTAAGTGCTACATTCTTATTTTTAGGGATATTTATTTATACTGTATTTAGCGCATTTGCCAAAGCAGATCCAGTAGCAAAAGGGAATCCATTTTTGCACGAGAGTGAGCATTTTCACTATTACAATATAGAACACCACTCAGCAGGAGAAGAAAATCATCATTAAATTAACAATAATTAAGAAGTAACTATATGCTAGCTCTATTTTATATTTTTATAGGTGTTGCAATCGGAGTAAGTTTCTGGCAAATTACCAGAATCATGAACTTTAGAAGTGTTATTGCAACTGATAAAGATAATGATACACAAGGAAAGTTGTTCTTAGTGTTTACAGCATTCTTATATGCTATGATGATTTATTGTCTTATAGGAATGAATGTAATCATGTTACCAGAATCTGCTTCTATAGAAGGAGAAAATGACGATATCTTATTTAATATTTCGTTCTGGTTAATTGGGGTAGTTCAATTTATTATGCAATTTATTATTTTCTACTTTTCATACAAGTATAGAGGTAGAAAAAATCAGAAAGCAAAATTTTATGCAGATAGCCATAAGTTAGAGTTGATTTGGACTGTAACACCTGCAATTGTATTAGTAGTATTAATTGGTTATGGATTGTGGCAATGGAATAATGTAATGGATCTATCAGATGAGGAAGATCCACTAATTATCGAGGTGTATTCTCAGCAATTTAGATGGGATGCTCGTTATGCAGGAGCAGATAACACGCTAGGCTTAGGAAACGTGAATTTTATCAAAGGTATTAACACAATGGGTGTTGATATGTCAGACAAGGCATCTCAAGATGATAAGCAAGTAACAGAAATCCATCTTCCAGTTGGCAGAAAAGTGATTTTTAAGTTCCGCTCTCAAGATGTTTTGCACTCTGCTTATATGCCACACTTTAGAGCACAGATGAATTGTGTTCCAGGAATGGTTACTCAGTTTGGCTTTACCCCTAAATATACCACAGAGCAAATGAGGCAAAATTCTGAGGTAATTGCCAAAACAGAAGGAATTAACAAAATTCGTTCTGAAAAAGGAGAGGAGTTGTATGAGTTTGATTATATACTATTGTGTAACAAAATATGTGGAGCTTCTCACTACAATATGCAAATGAAGATTGTAGTAGAAGAAGAAGAAGCATTTAACAAATGGTTATCAGAACAACCTACGTTAGCAGAGGTAATTAAATAAACGAAAGAAATTAATTTTAGGACTATGTCAGAGCATCATCATAAAGAAACATTTGTAACGAAATACATTTTTAGCCAAGATCATAAAATGATTTCGAAGCAATTCTTAGTCACAGGGATGATTATGGGTGTTATAGGTGTATTTATGTCTATGTTGTTTCGCTTACAACTAGCTTGGCCAGAAAAATCGTTTACCATTATAGAAGCCTTTTTAGGATCACATCAAACAGATGGAATTATGGATCCTGATATGTACTTAGCTTTAGTAACCATACATGGTACAATTATGGTCTTTTTTGTTTTAACGGCAGGTTTAAGTGGTACATTTTCAAATTTATTAATTCCGTTACAAATTGGTGCTCGTGATATGGCATCAGGATTTTTGAATATGCTATCTTACTGGTTATTCTTTATTTCTTCTGTAGTAATGGTTATTTCATTATTTGTAGAAGCAGGACCAGCCTCTGCAGGATGGACAATTTATCCACCACTAAGTGCGCTTCCACAAGCAATACCAGGCTCTGGTTTAGGAATGACATTATGGTTAGTATCAATGGCTATATTTATTGCTTCTTCATTAATAGGATCGCTTAACTACATTGTTACCATTTTAAATTTAAGGACAAAAGGAATGAAGATGACAAGATTGCCACTTACTATGTGGGCATTCTTTATCACTGCAATTATTGGTGTGGTTTCATTCCCTGTTTTATTATCAGCAGCTTTACTATTAATTTTTGATAGAAGTTTTGGAACGTCATTCTACTTGTCTGATATTTTTATAGGTGGAGAAGTATTACATTATCAAGGGGGTTCCCCTGTTTTATTTGAACACTTATTTTGGTTCTTAGGACATCCAGAAGTATATATTGTATTACTTCCAGCATTAGGAATTACATCAGAGATTATATCAACACACTCAAGAAAACCAATTTTTGGTTACCGAGCTATGGTAGGATCTATTATGGCAATCGCTTTTCTATCAACAATTGTATGGGGTCACCATATGTTTGTTTCAGGAATGAATCCGTTTTTAGGTTCTGTATTTACATTTACAACACTTTTAATTGCGATTCCATCAGCTGTAAAATCATTTAACTATATAACAACACTTTGGAAAGGAAATTTGCAGCTAAACCCTGCGATGTTATTTTCAATCGGATTGGTATCTACGTTTGTAACAGGAGGGTTAACAGGATTAGTTTTAGGAGATTCTGCTCTAGACATTAATATTCATGATACGTATTTCGTAGTTGCACACTTTCACTTAGTAATGGGAGTTTCGGCTATTTTTGGTATGTATGCTGGAATATATCATTGGTTCCCAAAGATGTATGGCAGAATGATGAATAAAACAATGGGTTACTGGCATTTTTGGATAACCATTATTTCTGCGTACGGAGTATTTTTCCCAATGCACTTTATTGGTTTAGCAGGTTTGCCACGTAGATATTATACAAATACCGCATTCCCAATGTTTGATGATATTGCAGATGTTAATGTAGTAATTACGGTATTTGCTATTATTGGAGGTTTAGCACAAATTATATTCTTAGCAAATTTCTTTATTTCTATTTATAGAGGTCAAAAAGCGTCACAGAATCCGTGGAATTCTAACACAATAGAGTGGACTACGCCAGTAGAACATATTCATGGAAACTGGCCAGGAAAAATTCCAGAAGTTCATAGATGGGCTTACGATTATAGTAAGCGAATAGATCCAGAAGATGATGATAGTGATTATTTACACGGTCAAGATTTTGTTTTGCAGACCGTTCCGTTAAAAGAAGGAGAAGAAGCTTCTTAAATAAACAAAAAACCTTTCCATATGGAAAGGTTTTTTGTTGGTTACCGACATACTTTTTGCTACTTCAAATTCTAGTATATTTGTGTTATGAATGAGCACTTAAACCCAGAAAATCATCATTTCTCCAACGAAGAATTGGATATAGAAAAAAAACTAAGACCGTTATCGTTTGATGATTTTACGGGGCAGCAACAAGCTATTGAAAATCTGAAGGTTTTTGTAGAAGCAGCCAACCGTCGAGAAGAAGCGTTGGATCATACGTTATTTCATGGACCACCAGGTTTGGGAAAAACTACGCTCGCTCATATTTTATCAAATGAATTAAATGTTGGAATTAAGGTAACGTCAGGTCCTGTATTAGATAAACCAGGAGATTTAGCAGGTTTGTTAACTAATCTGGAGCCTAGAGATGTGCTGTTTATTGATGAAATTCATCGATTAAGCCCTGTAGTGGAAGAATATTTATACTCTGCTATGGAAGATTATAAAATTGATATCATGATTGAATCAGGACCAAATGCGAGGACGGTTCAGATTAATCTAGAACCATTTACTCTTGTCGGAGCAACAACTCGGTCAGGATTATTAACCTCTCCTATGAGAGCTCGATTTGGTATCAGTAGCCGATTACATTACTACAATACAGAATTGTTAACAACAATTGTTCAAAGAAGTGCGACCATTTTAAAAGTACCTATATCAATGGAGGCGGCTATAGAAATTGCAGGAAGAAGTAGAGGCACGCCAAGAATAGCAAATGCACTGTTGCGAAGAGTTCGAGATTTTGCTCAAATTAAAGGAGATGGAAATATTACGATTGCTATTGCTAAATATGCCTTAGAAGCATTGCATGTTGATGCACATGGGTTGGATGAGATGGACAATAAAATACTATCCACAATAATAGATAAATTTAAAGGAGGACCTGTAGGAATAAGCACGTTGGCAACAGCAGTTGGTGAAAATGCAGAAACAATAGAAGAAGTTTATGAACCATTTTTAATTCAAGAAGGATTTGTAATGAGAACTCCTAGAGGTAGAGAAGTCACAGAAGCAGCATATAAACATTTAGGAAAAGTAAAAGGAAGCAGTCAAACAGAATTATTTTAATGAAAAAGATTAAGCAACTGATACCTATTTTAGAATGGTTGCCAAATTACAATTCCTCTCGTTTAAGAGGAGATGTAGTGGCGGGTATTACAGTTGCTATTATTTTAATTCCGCAAGGAATTGCATACGCTTTAATTGCAGGACTGCCTCCTATTTATGGATTGTATAGTGCACTTGTTCCCCAAGTTATATATGCCATATTTGGATCTTCTAGGCAAGTGGCTATTGGACCTGTTGCAATGGATTCTTTAATTGTTGCTACGGGAGTTTCTACACTAGCCCTAGCAGGATCTGAAAGTTATATTGCAATTGCAATTCTTTTAGCATTTGTAGTAGGAGCAATTCAGTTTTTAATGGGGGTTTTCCAACTAGGATTTATTGTTAATTTTTTATCAAGACCCGTCATTACAGGATTTACGTCTGCAGTAGCTTTTATTATTGGTTTAAATCAATTTAGAAATTTACTTGGAGTCAATTTTATACAAAGTGATCAAGTGCAATATTTATTAAAAGACATTTGGTTTAATGTTTTAGATTTTCATCAACCAACAGCAGTTTTAGGATTGATTTCTGTCATGATTATTATTTGGTTGAGAAAGATTAATAAAAAGATTCCAAATGCACTGATTGTAATCGTTATAGGAATTCTTTCTGTACGTTTTTTAGGGGCTTATTTTAAAGATATTTCAATTGTAAAAGATATTCCTTCAGGCCTTCCGGGTTTTGTGTTTCCTGAGTTAGATATCGACCAGATTAGAGAATTAATGCCTATTGCTCTTACATTAGTAATGGTTGGATATTTAGAAACAATTTCTATAGGAAAATCTTTAGAGGCAAAACAAGATGAATACAAAATAAGGCCCAATCAAGAACTTATTGCTTTGGGGTTAAGTAACTTAATAGGGTCATTATTTAAAGCTTATCCATCTGCTTCCAGTTTTTCAAGATCCGCTATCAATCAGGAGTCAGGTGCAACAACAGGAATGGCATCTTTAGTTTCTGTATTGATTGTATTAGGGACGCTCATGTTTTTAACACCATTGTTTTATCATCTGCCCAAAACCGTACTGGCGGCAATTATTATTGTAGCTGTTTTTGGTTTATTAAACATTAAAGAGGCGATATATTTATGGAAGGCAGATCATATGGATTTTTGGTTGTTAATAGCCACTTTTTTATCCACTTTAGTATTTGGTATTGAGTACGGAATTATGATTGGAGTAGGCCTTTCATTAACAGTTTTAATTTTTCGAACATCACGTCCTTATACAGTAGAATTAGGAAAAGTTCCGAATTCCAATTTTTATAGAAACAAATATCGTTTTCCTGAGGTAATTATTGATGAAGAAGTTTTGATCTTCCGTTTTGATGCACAATTATTCTATGCAAATGCAAGCTATTTTAGAGATCAATTAGACAAGATGACAGATGCAAGAGGAAGTAAGTTAAAGCTAATTGTTTTAGATGCCGAAAGTATCAATCGAGTAGACAGTACAGGTGTTGAAATGCTAAAGGATAGGGTAAAATATTATCAGAAAAAAGGAATCTTATTTTACTTTGCTGGGGTAAAAGGACCTGTAAGAGATCAACTGTTTAGGGGGAAAATATTACAATTGATAGACATTAATCACTTTTTCATGCGAGTTAATGGTGCTGTAAAATTTTTTAAAACAGGTAATAGAGAACATGAGAAAAAGTTTGAACATTATATACATCAATCATACGAACATCAAATAAAATAATAATGAAGATAGAGCAAATATATACGGGCTGTTTAGCACAAGGGGCGTACTATATAGAGAGCAATGGTGAGGCAGCCATTATAGACCCTTTACGAGAAGTAGATAATTATATAACAAGAGCAAAAAAAGACCAGGCAAAAATCAAATACATTTTTGAAACCCATTTTCATGCAGATTTTGTTAGTGGGCATGTAACATTAGCTGAAAAAACAGGAGCAACAATCGTTTTTGGTCCTAATGCATCTACAAAATTTGATTCGTATATAGCGAAAGATAATGAGGTTTTTAAAATTGGAAATATCACAATTACTGTGTTGCATACACCAGGTCACACAATGGAAAGTACGACGTATCTAGTAAAAGATGAACAAGGTAAAAATCATGCTATTTTTAGTGGAGACACCTTGTTTTTGGGAGATGTAGGAAGACCCGATTTAGCTCAAAAGGCAGCAAACATGACACAAGAAGAATTAGCAGGAACATTATTTGATAGTCTTCGCTCTAAAATAATGACACTGGAAGATGATGTGATTGTTTATCCTGCTCATGGAGCAGGTTCAGCATGTGGTAAAAACCTTAGTAAAGAAACAGTTGGAACCATTGGAGAACAAAAGAAAACGAACTATGCTTTGCGAGCAGATATGACTAGAGAAGAATTTATTAAAGAAGTTACTGATGGATTGATGCCTCCTCCAGAGTATTTTCCGTTAAATGTAAAGTTAAATAAGGAAGGATATGACTCTATAGATGCAGTAATGGAAAGAGGCACTAAAGCATTATCTGTTAAAAAATTTGAGTTGATAGCTAATGAAACTGATGCGTTAATTCTAGATGTAAGACATCAATCTGAATTCATAAAAGGTTTTATTCCGCAGTCTATTTTTATTGGTTTGGATGGAACATTTGCCCCTTGGGTTGGAGCTTTAATTAAAGATATCCAACAACCGATATTATTGGTGGTAGATCAAAACAGAGAAGAGGAAACAATTACCAGATTATCTAGGGTTGGTTTTGATAATGTGTTGGGTTATTTAGAAGGCGGGTTTGATTCTTGGAAAAATGCAAAAAAAGAAGTTGATTCATTGCAATCAGTCTCTGCAACTTTCTTAGAAAATAAAATTGATAAAGAAGACGCTTTGGTATTTGATGTGAGAAAACCAGGTGAGTATGCTAAAGAACACATAGTAGATGTGCCTAGTACGCCACTCGATTTTATTAATGATCACATTACAGAATTTCCTACCAATAATGAGTTTTATGTGCATTGCGCAGGAGGTTACCGATCAGTAATTGCAGCATCTATTTTAAAAGCACGAGGATTCCATAAGGTGATTGATGTTGCTGGAGGATATGCTGCAATTAAAAAAACAAGCGTTAAAAGAACAGATACAGTATCATGTTCTTCAAAGAAATAAATAGAAGAACAATCATAACATATAATCTTGTAAGATTTTTAGGGTAAAAATGGAAAGATAAAGATGATACATCAATACAACATTGAAGGAATGACTTGCGGTAGTTGTAAAAAATCTGTAGAAGAATCATTACAAAAAGTAAAAAATGTAAAAGGAGTAGCAGTAGATATTCAAAAGAAAGAAGCAACTGTTACAATGGAAAAGTATGTTTCAACAGAAGAATTAAAAGCCGCATTACCTGTAAAATATAACTTAACAGAAAAACAAATTAAGCATAAAATAGAAAGCAATCATGCTATATATGATAAAGAAAAGAGTAAGTTACAACAACTAAAGCCACTATTTTTAATACTCTTTTATATTACGGTTGCTAGTATTTTAATGCATTATCAAGATTGGAATATACAATCTTTCATGTTAGATTTTATGGGGTTGTTTTATATTGTTTTTAGTTTCTTTAAAATGCTAGACTTAAAAGGATTTCCTAGTTCATTTAGTATGTATGATCCTTTGGCTAAAAAATTGCCGATTTATGCAAAAGTTTATCCATTTATTGAAACAGTATTAGGACTGATGTTTTTGTTGAGAATTCAAATTCCTATAGCATTAATCATAACGATTGTTGTTTTAGGAATAACAACCGTTGGAGTTACAAAAACCTTATTAGATAAAAAATCTATTAAGTGTGCTTGTTTAGGAACCGCTTTAAATTTACCAATGACAGAAGCAACTTTTATTGAAAATGCTATTATGCTAGTCATGGCAATACTCATGTTAATTTAATAAACAAAAAACCGAGACATTTGTCTCGGTTTTTTGTTTTATCATTAAAAGTTCAGTGTTACACCAAGTAAAAAGTTAATGGTTGCTTGCGGATAAAACCCTGCATAATCACCTGTAACGGTATTTCCATCATCATCATAATCATAAATTCCGTAATAACCTCTATTCACATACTTTTCATTAAATATGTTATTAATAAGACCTTTAAAAGTTACTTCATTAAATACTTTTTTAGGCTTGATTGAATATACAAGATTCAAATCACTCACAAAATAACTATCTAGCACATCTGAGTTTGATACATTACTATTTAGGTTACTCATCCATTGTTTTCCAACAAATTTAGATAGTAGTGATATTTGAAAATTATCCTCTGGTTTAAAACTTATAATGTTCCCGGCAATAACATTTGGAGAAAATGAAATAGGAGTATTTTTAAGATTTGTCAATACACCATTTAACCGAATAGGAAAGTCCTTTATCCTATTTTGGCTTATTGTAAGATTAGGACTCCAAGTTAACGTGTTGGTAAGTTTAATTTGCGCATCTAGTTCTAAGCCAAGTCTATAACTTTTATCAACAGATTGCCTGATGTTTTCGCCAACATCATTCAGTTCACCTGTTAAAACCAGTTGGTTTTTATAGTTCATAAAGTAAAGGTTAGAATTAAAAGTTACTTTTTCACTTTTAAATCGCCATCCTAACTCAAAATCATCCATGGTTTCATGTTTTCGAATTTCAACTTCAAAATCATTTCTATTGGGTTCTCTATTAGCTCTTGCATAAGAAATATATAGTTTACTATTTTCATTTAAACTATAGGTAAACCCTACTTTTGGATTGAAAAAATTAAATTGAGAATCTACATCAATAGGAGTTCTATTAGAGGTTAATCCTTCCGTTTGATAATTGATAAACCTTCCTTGTAAATCTATAAATCCAATTAAATTTTCATTGATAGGAAATGTAGTTTTAGTGAAAATACTAAAATCAGTTTTTTTAGCATCGCTAAAATAGTAATGATCTCTTATGCTTGTATTTGGCGCTAAATCACTTCCCCAGATTACTTCTCCAAAATGATCATTGGTGTAGTTACTGTAAGAAATTCCTGAAACAAAGGAGATCGATTTATTTTCATAGTTTAGACTGAAATTGGCAACGTAAAAATCATTGTCAAGCCATCTTCTTACAATAACATCACTACCATTTACAATTAAGTTGTTAAAATCGGAGGCGTTTTCATCTTCTTTAAATTGTTCAAAAAAACCGGCTCCTTGCGTATAATTTAACCCAATGTTTGTAGACCAGTTATTACTCCAACGTTCATTCCAATGAAGTTGATAATGATTTTGTTTATAATCGTCTATTTCGTTATCGTATGTATATGGATTTTGTCTTCTGTCTTCTTCCAACTGCTGTTCGGTTAAGCCAAACCATGCTTGATATGTTTGTTCTGTTCCGCCAAAAGTAATGGCTTTAATTAATGTGTTTTCATCAGAGTAGGCAGCTTGCAAAAAGTAAGATTTTAAATCAGCAAAAGCTCTATCAACATAACCATCTGAATAAATATTTGAGAGTCGTCCTGATATTTCAAAATGATTATTCATTTGTCCGGTAGTAAATTTCACTGTATGCTTTCTTGTGCCAAAAGAACCAAAAGAATTAGAAACTTCTCCACTAGCAGTTTTAGAAATAGCGTCGGTTAGAATGTTTAAACTTGCACCAAATGCACTAGCTCCATTTGTTGATGTTCCTACACCTCGTTGTAATTGGAGATTTTGAGTAGAAGAGGCAAAATCTCCTAAGTTTACCCAAAAAGTTCCATGACTTTCTGCATCATTATAAGGAATTCCGTTTATTGTTACATTAATCCGTTCCCCATTAGAGCCACGAACGTTCATGTAGGTATAACCAACAGTACCTGCATCTGAAGAGGATATAACTGAAGGAAGGTAGTTTAATAAAATAGGAATATCTTGCCCTAAGTTTCGTTTAGCAATTTCTTTTTTATCCAAGTTTGTGTAAGTAACAGGAGTATTGGAGTTTGCACGGATAGCAGAAACCAATACTTCATCTAATACATTTTTGCTAGCTATTAGTTTAAAATTTAGAGAAACATTAGAGCTCAGTTCTATTTTTCTCTCTAGAGTATTATATCCAATAAAAGAAATTTGGATTGTGTAGCTTCCTTTGTTTAAAGAAAATTGAAATTTTCCGTCAAGCGAGGTTGATTTTCCTATATTGATTTCTTTAATCAATATTGTTGCGCCAGGTAAAGGATCGTTATTTTCATTAACAACTTTACCAGATAAATTGAGTTTTTGTGCGTTTGTAAATGTGCATACAAACAAGAATAAAAAAACAAGTGTTTTTTTCATTTTAAAAAATTTAAAACGAATAAAAAGAGGTAATTATTCTTGAATTAGTACTGAATAATTAATATAAAATCCCTAAACAGCATTACCTGTTCTAGGTTCTACGGGTATGATCTCAGCCTGAATTTAATTATGAATTTAGAATTTTAAGTTAAGAACTAAGAAAACTTAGAGCTTACAATTAATAATTCAACATTCAACAAAGGCACCCCTTTTGAGAACGGCGCAAATTTAAGCATATCAATTTTTATCAAATCGAAAATTCTTAAATTATTTTAGAATTGTTTTTCTTTCGAGATTTTAAAGAATAGAAAATAATACTAAAAGTAGAAAATATCCGTGATGTATAAATTTCAATTTTACTACCTAGTTTGCAAAAAAAAATGACCACAAAATTAAGTTTTTTATAGCCATTGAATTTATACTATGTTATAAGACATGTTACTATATCTATTTTTGTTCTTTATTTCTAATTTTTATGTAAGTAAATAAGAAAAAAAATGCTAAAATAAAATTAATTGCTATTCCAAAGATTGTTAGGTAAGAAGCACCCTTTTTTTCAGGTAATCCATTTTTAATAATATCTCCACTTTCAATACCAGCAACTAAAGCAAGTAAGCAAAATAATAATAATAAATATAAATTTGGATTTTTAATAAACAAATTTTTCATAATTCGATGTTTTTTACTCCTTGCAAGCCATTCCCACAGAAGCAGAAGCTGCGACAAATCCTGTAGCGGCTAAATAACAACCGGTGCCGACAGTGGCTCCCAAAGCGGGCGGATTACATGCAGCAACTAAAGAAGCAGAAGCCAATGCTAATTTTGCTAATGCCCATGCACATCCCCAACCGTTTCTTGCTGTACTAGAAGTTTCGTCATCAATAGTAAAAAAACCTTCATTTTGATACTCTATTAATTTTACACTAGTTACAATTGATTGGTATTTTAAAAATTTTGAAGAATCTAAATTTTGATTAGATAAAGTATTTTCTAAAATTGATATTGCTGTGTCTAGGTCAGTTGATATTAAGTCTTCACTGAAATTAGTTAATATTTCAATATCTCTTTCATTAAAGTTAGTGTTTACTTTCATCTAATCAAATATTTCTTCTGGCGTCTCAAGTTGTTTTAATTCATCGTCAAAATCAATATCTGTTCCATATTCTCTGTTAACTTCTTCTAGAATTAGATTATTTGCTTCTAATCTACTAATTTCATCTGTTTTACTAATATAGAATCTTGAAGCATCCAGTATAAATAAGTTTCCTTTGTTATTTTCATAAAAAGAAAAATCAAATTTATTATTGTTAGCATTTTCATTTTCTATGAGATTATTACCATTACAAGAAATGAAAAGCATTAAAGAAGATAAAAAGATAGCAAAATATGGTTTTCTTAAAGTTTTTAAAGTATTCATAATTTTTTGTTTAGTGGAAAATTCTTTTTCTTTTTTAGTTTTCCTAATTCATATTTAATTCTACTCTTTCGATTTTCGCAACTCGGTTTACTTTTTCTTTTATTTCGATTTCAACTTTCACATTCTCCGATTTTGGAAGGTCAGCCCATTTTTGACCGCTATGTTTGTTTAATGTGGCGTAACACCCTGGTTATGTTGAAACTTTTAGTTTTCAAATCTGCACAAAGCCAAGAGTTTATTTACTCACCTTAAATACCAAATTAAAGTATTAGTAGATTTAATTATTAAATGTCCTGATGTTTCGTTTAGCAAAAACCCCACCTTGCATATAGCCCATTGTTAGGCGTGCATGGACAGGATATTATTTTAACATTGCTTTTACAATTCTGTCTTCTTGTATTAAAACATCTCTCATTAAAAGTTTGTAAGGAAATTGTTTATGTTTTTTAGCTTTTTTAAACCCTTCTAAAATACTCATTAAAGAAGCTGCTGTTAAAAGAGATAAATTAAGTTCACTATCCATTTCACAATCAGTAATGAAATCATTGCTAAATTCAGGAGCAACAATTAATATTTTTGTAACTCTATATCCTTTTTCTTCCGCTAATTTAAAGTAAGAACCAACTTGTCTAGAAATTGAACTGAATTTATTGTAGCCACTTTCTTTGACTGTTTTACATTCTACAATGAATAATTCATTGTTTTCTAAGTTCAGTAGAATGTCAATTTTATCTTTTTTAGTATTAAGTTCTTTTTTCAATTTTTCGTCAACATTAAATCCTAATTGACTAAAAATAGCTTTTGTTAATTCTTCAAACTTTATACCTAAATCAGCTTCTTTTATTCTAATACCATTCTCCTTTAAAGAGTTTAAATTTCTAAAACCTATGTTAACGTAGTTTTCAAGGTATAAATTCTCTGAATCGTTGTATGCATCCAGAATATTTTCAATGTCATTACCTCTAGATTTTATTTCTCTGGCTTTGATAAATGTTGAAAGGTCTGAAATTTATTAGATCTAAAACATCTCTTGGTTTGACATTATAATCAAGTAAAAGTTCACTTTTTAAAGCATTTTCTTCTTGGATTTCGAATTCGGCTTTTACTTGTCCATTTAGTTTTGGTAAAGTTTCATTTAACTCTGTCAATAATTTTTCGTAGCCATCAACAGAAATTCCGACTTTTTCATCTTTTTCTATTGCTTCAAAATAAGCTAATATATTTTCAATTTTATCTTCAAGAGTTGTTCCTTTTAGAGCAGGAGATAGTCTTAAGTTTTTGCTCCATAAATCATTAATAAATTTCTTTTTATCTGAAAGATTTGTCCCATCTTTATGTACATCTTCAGCTAAAACATCAGTAAATGAAATACCTTCATTGATTATTTCTTTAATTTTTTGTTCAAATGATAGTTTCCGATCAATATTGTGTTTTTTGCAAATCAAGTTGATTTGTGGCTCTCTGAAAGAACGTAAAATTCTTCTAAAGAACTTGTCAGCAACCTCTTTTCCTCTAATTTTTCTAAGTACACGTACCATTTCATCAGCTACATAAATTGTACTTGTCTTTTTTGAGTAAAAGATAACACCAAGATTCTTCAATTCATTAATTACATTATCAATTTCAGCTTTTTTCGCTGGTAAAATCAAATAGTTAATCAATTTAACTTCTTCTTGTGAAAGTCCAAGTTGCTTAGAAAGTGTTAACAATATTGATAATTCATCATCCGTTATTTTGTTTTCTCTGTTATTTTCTATATCGTTATGAAAAGCTGTATGAACACAATACTTATAAATTTTATAATCCCTTTTTCTGCTTTCTGAAATTTCAGATTTTGGATCTTCAATGTTCTTTTGAAGTTCTTTTGTTTTCCTATTTATTGTCTTTATTTCAGTTTCGTATAGTCTTGAAAACCAATCTTGTTTCATTATGCAGTTTCCATCACGAACAATTATGTCTGTTAAGATGTCAAGTTGTGAGGATGTATTTACAAATTCAGTTTTAATCAATTGAGAAAACTCATTTTCAATTAGCCCAAATATTTTTGAAATAACAACATTGTCAAGATTTTTAAGTCCTGATTTGTCCGATTCTGAAATTATTTTGTCAATTTCTTTAGAGTTTTTTGCTCCGTTTCCAATGATGTTATCAATTATCTTAATAAATGAATTCTTTTCTAATGAATTCAAATTGTCTAAAATCTTTTCTAGTTTCATTTATGTATGTTTTTTCATAAAAGAAATACTTTTACTTCATAGAATTTTCCCCACTTGTCACAGCACTTTTCCCACGATTCGTGTTTAAACGGCAAAGCTAAGGGTTGTTTATACACCGCACAATCCCTGAAAACCGTGATTTTTTCGCCTCACGGTTTTCAGGGAGTTTAGAGGGTTTTTACGATTTTGATAAAATCTATTTATTTAAAAATAAATCAGTTATGTGTTTTTTGATGAACTGATGTGATGTGATTTTAGAAATTCATTCAAAAAATAGAATAAGCATTTTCTGCCTAAAATGAAATAAAAGATAATTGTAATGAACTATTTACTCATTCAACAATATTTCAGGTGATACCTCAAGCGTCTCAGCAATAGCAAGAAGAGAACTTACTAGCAGTTTTGTTTTGCCTGCTTCAATTTTATAGTAAGCATTTTGACTCATGTTGAGCATATCTGCCATGTTTTCTTGAGTTAAGCCACTTAAGTATCGGTATTTTTTTATGCGTTTAAGTATATCAGCAACTTCTTTGTTTTGCTCCATAACTCTTTTTTTACAAAAATAATTAAGCAAAGCTAGTAGTTTTAAATAAGCCACGCAATCGTGGTTTTCAGTGATTTTTACTACTAATGGAAAACCGTTAATTGGTAAAGCTATAATTTAGAGCGAGTAGCTATTGTGTTAATAATAAGTCAGTTATAATTTTACTTCCATTAAAAAAGCGATGTATATCGCAATAACAATTTTGATGAATCATTAAATTAATTATACCATGAAAAAATTAGTAACAACCTTTGCTTTTATTCTTGTCATTAGCATTATGATGAGTGCCAAATCAGTAGAAATTAAAAAACAAGATCCTAGCTCTTGTGTTTCAGAATCTCGATCACGAGTTGAAGCCCTAGCCAAAAAATATGGATGGGATATCCATAATGGTGGCTCTGAATGTGAGCTTGCTGTAGAAGTGTATATGATTTTATATAAAGACTGTCTGAATAGATAGAAAGTTGTAATTGAAAAACGGCAAGAATTTTCTTGCCGTTTTTTGTAAAAATTGAAGAAAATGAATATATATAATTTTTTCACTACAATTTCTTTATTTACACTATTAAGTATTTTTCAGCAAGTGAACTCAGGTAAAGTTTACTACAAGGCAACTCTCAAAAAACCTGTAGAATCAGGAAAGCAACAAAATCAAAGTGTTGATGAATTAATACATGATTCGGAAGACATATATTATGTTTTAGAGTTTGATAAAAAAGAATCAGTATACAAAAAAGCATCTAATAGTATGGTTAATTCTAGCTCTAAACCTAATATTACAGAAGCTTTAACGGGAGGCAGCGCTTTGTATTATACAGCAAATAATATGCTTCAAAAACCATTCTTTAAAAAAGAAAAAAACGGAGTAACTTTTTTAATATCGTATGATACAACATCATGGGAATTAACTGAAGAATCAAAAATAATACATGGTTATTTGTGTTACAAAGCTGTGAATGTCAATAGGGAAAAAGGGATTCAAAGTGAATCGATGGTTGCTTGGTATGCGCCAGAAATTCCTTTTTCGTACGGACCTAAAAATTTTCATGGATTACCAGGTTTAATCTTAGAAATAACAACGAGTTCTTTTTCTCTCTGTACTGAAAAAATTGTACTAAACCCAGATCAAATTAATATTCAAAAACCAAAAAAAGGAACAAGATTAACAAAAGAAGAATATTACAGTAAAATGATGAGTAGCTTTAAGAACTAATTAATATCAGGTTTTTTACGGCTATTCTTTTTTTCAGATTGTTGCTGTTTTTGATCTAATCGTTTTTGCTTTTGAACTTTGCTAACAGTTGTAGACTTTCTTTTTTTAGGAACGATTAACGCTTTTTCAATCAAATTAAAAAATTGTTGAATCACTCTTTCCTTATTACTATGCTGACTTCTACTTTCCTCAGATGATAACAATAAAACCCCTTCTTTTGTGAGCCAATTAGATAAGTTTTTACGCAAGCGTTCGCGCTCTATTTCGCTAAATGAATTAGAATTTATTAGGTCAAAACGTAAAACTACTTTAGAAGAAACTTTGTTTACATGTTGCCCACCAGCTCCCGAACTTTTAACGGCTTTAAAAACTAATTCTTTCAATAAGGAATCTTTGTTCATTGCTCCTCAGTTTTATTTTTGAGTAGCATTTTAGAGTAAGAATATAGAGAGTCTTTGGCATTAAGAAGATGGTTAATTTCCTTAATTGCTTCTTGCAGACGTGCTTTTTTATCTCCTTTAAGTGTTATATAAGGTCTTTTATATTTTTTTAAACTGTTTTCAAAAGCGGTAAACATACCTTGTCTTTGATCTGGTCTATCTCTCAAGTCATCTGCTTCCCAAGGAGTATCTATATATGTGAGTAAATACAAATCATATATGTTTTCTAAGGCAGCTTTTTCCAATTTAGGATGTACATATCCACCATAATATTCTTCTGAGTACACTTTAGTTTCTAACAAATCGGTATCACAGATCAAGACTTTGTCAGCTTTTAATGCTAGTTTATTTTCCAAAGTCATTTGTCCGTAGGCAATAGGCATAATATCTGATGGCTCACATGTTTTACGTTCTTGATTCCATTTTTCTTGTAAATAGTCTCGTGCAAATTCTGCCACCCAAACTGTATTATAATGTTTAGCAAGTTGTATGGAAAGTGTTGTTTTTCCAGTGCTTTCAGGGCCAAATAAAACAACTCTTACTAGGTTGACATCTGTTTGTTTAAGGTTTTTTTCCATGATAAATAGCCTTGAATTGCAAGAATCGTAAAGATTAAGTACTGCAAAGATAACATTCCTAAGCATCTATATGCATATAAAGGAACCGTTACAATATCAGCAAAAATCCAAAGAGTCCAATTTTCTAGTTTCTTATTTGCCATATACCACATAGCTGTAAAGAAAATACCAGAAGTAAAAATATCAATGTAGTTTTCAGTTTTTATTTCTTGTCCAAAAGAACGATAAACAGTATAAGTGATTAGCATTGTTAGTAAAAAGAGAAAAAAACCGATAACTTTTTCTTTTAGGTTGGTTCTAGAAATAGGTACAATATATTTATCTTCTTTCTTTCTACTCCAATTCCACCAACCGTAAATACTCATAACAGAATAATAGAAATTCATCATCATATCTCCGAAGTATTGAGCTTTATAGAGCAGATAAACAGTAATTACAGTGGCAATTAATCCTGTTGGATACACCCAAATATGTTCCTTTTTAGCATACCAAACACTCAAAATTCCGAACAAAAAAACAATTCCTTCTAGAAGAATATCAATTGTAGATGCTTGTTTGTACGCGTTTAAGAAAAAATCAAAAATGGGGCTCATAGTTGCTTCGATCAGATTTTACAATCTTCATAGTCATTACCACATGTTCTGAAGTTTCAAAAGTAGCTTTTATTTCTTCTGTTAGATATAACATAAGCTGATCATACTCTCCATAAATTTGCGTGCTTAGCGGATTTTCTAGTATGACAAAATCAGAAGCTCTTAATTTTTTGATAAACTGAATAATGGATTCCTCAAATTCATTATTTAGAGGCAGTAAAGTTAATTCAACCGATATTTTCATATTGTTTTCGAGTTTTTGCAAAAAACAAGTAAAGATTTAGTATGCATACACGCAAGTGAAGCCATTAAATTCAAAAAAGTGAATGGCGTGTTTAGTTATCTTTCCATCAAAGCGAATTTCTCCTGTAGTTTTGGTTTCGTTTAATTGAAAGTCTTCAATGTAAATATGATGTAAAAAAAGTAACTGCTTCTTCCCATAAATTTTATATAAAGATTCCTTAGCTCCCCATACAATTGTTAGCTTACTTACAAGTGCCTCATGATTAGCAATGGTTTTGTATTCACTTATAGGCGTAAATTTATGCGCAATTTTCACAATTTTATCTCGTTGTTTTTCAATGTCAATTCCAACAGGATTTTTACTGGAAATGATAATAGCTGTATATTCATTAGAATGAGTAATGGAAATATAATTCCCATCTTTTAGGTGTGGTTTGCCATATTCATCGTACTCTAAATCTTCATCCGTATAGCCTACGTGCTTTAACAAATGGCGAATACTTAAAAATCCTCTTTGGTGTATATCAGATTTCATAGAGTCAACTCTTTGTTGAGAGTTAAGAGTGAGTGTAATTCCTTCTAGTAACTCATCAAAAGATTCCTCTATCTTCCAAAGAAAAGTTTTTGTAGAATCGTTAATATGGATTGACTGGTATATTGGCATTGTTCTAAAGTTATTGCGTAACTTTGCAACTCAAAATTAGATAAATACAAGATTACATGAGTACAAATACATCTACTTACGTGCCTTACAAAGTTAAAGATATTTCTTTAGCTGCGTGGGGAAGAAAAGAAATTGAATTGGCAGAAGCAGAAATGCCAGGCTTAATGGCACTACGAGAAGAGTATAAGAATGAGCAGCCTTTAAAAGGAGCAAGAATTGCTGGATGTTTACACATGACCATTCAAACAGCTGTTTTAATTGAAACATTAGTAGCATTGGGCGCAGAAGTTACGTGGAGTTCTTGTAATATTTTTTCTACACAAGATCAAGCCGCAGCTGCTATTGCTGATGCTGGAATTCCTGTTTATGCTTGGAAAGGAATGAATGAAGAGGAATTTGATTGGTGTATAGAACAAACATTATTTTTTGGAGAAGATAGAAAACCTTTGAATATGATTTTAGATGATGGAGGAGATTTAACAAATATGGTATTTGATAAATACCCTGAATTGGTTAGTGGTATCAAAGGTCTTTCTGAAGAAACAACTACAGGAGTTCACAGATTGTACGAGCGCATGAAAAACGGAACGTTGCCTATGCCAGCAATTAATGTAAACGATTCGGTTACAAAATCGAAGTTTGATAACAAGTATGGTTGTAGAGAATCAGCAGTAGATGCAATTCGAAGAGCAACAGATGTTATGTTGGCAGGAAAGCGTGTAGTAGTTTGTGGTTATGGTGATGTAGGAAAAGGAACAGCAGCTTCGTTTAGAGGAGCGGGTTCTATAGTTACTGTTACAGAAATAGATCCTATTTGCGCCCTACAAGCTGCAATGGATGGATTTGAAGTAAAAAAGTTAGAAACTGTGGTTAGTAATGCAGACATTGTAATTACAACAACAGGAAACAAAGATATTGTTAGAGGAGAGCACTTCAAGGCATTAAAAGATAAAGCAATTGTTTGTAACATTGGTCATTTTGACAATGAAATCGATATGGCTTGGCTAAATAATAATTATGGAGATACTAAAGTAGAAATTAAACCCCAAGTAGATAAATATACCGTTGACGGAAATGATATAATCATTCTGGCAGAAGGTCGTTTGGTAAATTTGGGTTGTGCAACAGGTCATCCAAGTTTTGTAATGAGTAATTCATTCACAAATCAAACGCTAGCTCAAATTGAGTTATGGAACAATACTGATCAATACGAAAACAAAGTATATATGTTGCCAAAACACTTAGATGAAAAAGTGGCGAAATTGCATTTAGAAAGAATTGGTGTTGAGCTAACTGAGCTTCGTAAAGATCAAGCAGATTATATTGGAGTAGAGGTAGAAGGACCGTTTAAACCAGATTATTATAGATACTAAATCTTATAGCTGACTTATAATTTTAAAAGTGCTCTTATTTTCTTAAAAAATAAGAGCACTTTTCTTTTGTAAAAAGTTGAAATAGTTATCTTTGCCGAAAAATATTGCTATGCATTTCTTCAACAAAAAATTGCCTAAGTACAGAATGTGCGCAAGTAATTAATAATAGTTTTTTAATAATATAATAATGAAAAGAAGTATTTTTCTGATGATTTTTTTAGGATCATTTTTTACTGTTTTAGGACAGACTGAATATCCTGTAACACAGCCAACTCAAAAAATAAATGAAAGTCCATGGTATGGGTTAGGGCTAAGTAATAGTACATTTTCTGGAGCAAGTGGTTCTGCTGTTCAATTGGCAGGATATTATGGGTTGCTATTTAAAACAGGAAATGGTCAGTTTAGTTTTTTACAGAACGGAAATGTAGGAATTGGAATAGAGAATCCATCTCAAAAATTTGAAATTTACAATTCTAATTTGTTTAACACTACAGATGCTCTTACCAATCAAGATCACATAACATTGAGCTCTGTTAATGGAGGAATCAATAGCTATTTTGGAGGAATTACATGGAGAACAGGCTCAAGGAGAAGAGCGGCCATTGCAGCGGTACAAGAACATGAAGATGCAGATCATATTGGGTTAGCATTTTTTACAAAAGGAACTGATGGATCAGGTCCTTTTTATGAAAGTATGCGTATTTCTAGAGGCGGAAATGTAGGAATAGGAACTACAAATCCTACAGAAAAATTAGATGTTTTAGGGAATCTAAAAATAGGGTATCAATCTAAATTAATATCAGGTTCAACGGACGTTTATAAGTTTGAAATGAATCCTTTTACAATCAATGGAGATACTGAATTTAGAAATTACTATGCTACAGGAGATTATGATTTTTACACTGCCAACGGTGTTCATGGAAATAATAAGCTGGTTTTTAAAATTAAAGCAGATGGAAATGTAGGTATTGGAACCACAAATCCTGAAGGAAACCTTCAAATAGGAAGTAGTACACAAAATGGAATGGTGTTTTTAGGAGGGGGGAAAGGATATTCTGGAATTGGTTCTACCCGATCTGATGGAGGGCTCGCTTTAGGGTGGAATATTTATGCCAGATACGATGACGAATCAGATAATTGGAAAGCAAGAGTAGCAGAAACAGGCTATAGGGGATATTCAGGGATTAAAATAACTCAACGAGGAGTAATTGATTTTTTTGGACATAATGGATCTGTTACTGAAGATGAAATTGCCAATACTGATGAGAGGGTACGAATGCGAATTAATGAATCTGGCAATGTAGGGATTGGAACAACAACTCCGAATACCCTATTACATCTTCATAAAGATAATAACCCAACAATCTCTATTGGGAAATTAAACCAAGAAACAAATGGAAAATCTACAATTTCATTTTATGCTAGTAAGGCAGGTTATGGGAATGGGTTTTCAATTACATATAATAAAGACGCTTCGACAGATAGATTGTCTTTTATAGATGGAGGATTAAGAGAGAGTTTGACAATTTTAAATGGAGGAAATGTAGGAATAGGAACTACAAATCCTGATGCTAAACTTGCCGTAAATGGAACCATTCATACAAAAGAAGTAAAAGTAGATTTGCAAGGTTGGCCAGATTATGTATTTGCTAAAGAGTATAAATTACTAAGTGTAAAAGAAGTAGCTAAATACATTAAAGAAAATGGTCATTTGCCTAAAATGCCTTCTGCTAAAGAAGTAGAGAAAAACGGAGTGCTTTTAGGAGAAATGAATAAAAAATTGTTAGAGAAAATAGAGGAACTAACACTCTACACAATTGAGCAAGAAAAAGAAATTAAGAAATTAAGAAATCAGGAAGAGCGAATTGATAAGTTGGAACAAGAGAATAAACAATTAAAGAATTTGTTAGACCGAGTTTCTAAATTAGAAAAACAACTAGAGAGAAAATAGTTTTCAACAATAAAAAAGCTCCTTAAAAGGAGCTTTTTTATTGTTATTAACGGCGTGAAAATATCATTATGGATCTAAAATTTCGTTGACCACCTCCATTACTAGCGGTGTCAACATTTAATTCTATCGTAAGTTGATTGTCAGAAAAAGAAGTGACTGTTAAAGCATGGTTGTTAAAAATTGATGGATCAAAAAAATTATTTAATAAAACCGTATTTTCTATTTCATTTATTTCGTAGGAGCCAAGTATATTTACAGGACTATTATCATCAACTGTAGTAACAGGATTCTGATTATTAATAGTTTCTGTGAAAACGATTGTCGTATTCCCATTCATGGTATAAGAGCCCTCGTCATTAAACTCTGCTACAACTGAACCTCCATTAAGAGAGATAACTTGCGTTTTGATTAGTTCATTTCCGCCATTTATCTCCACAATAGTGTTGGTTAATTCAATGGATTCAACATTATACTCACCTTGAAGAAACACAAATGCACCATCTTCTTCACAACTTAAAATACCAACAGAAATGAAACAAAATAGTAGCCATCTAGAAATTCTATTCATAAGTTTTATTTTTTTAACCGCGCAAATGTACTATTTCTTTTAATATTTTCACTATAAACCATATTAAAATAACTTTAAATCAATAAGTTAGGTGGATGTTTAAAGTAATTATTGTATAATGAAAATGTATACTAACGACGCGAGAATGTCATTTCAACTTGAAAAACTTCCTGTCTTATCTCTCCACTGTCATTAGTGATATTTAAGCTTAACTCTACTGTAAATTGATTGTCAGAAAAAGAAGTGACAGTCATTTCTTGATTTTCGGACGGAACGTCAAAAAAATTATTTAATGTAAAGGTGTTTTCTAATTCATTTACAGAATAATTTCCAGATACATCAAAGGACTCTTCTATAATTTCTGTTTCAGGGTCTTCGTTTGTTACGTTTAATGTATTTGTAAAAGTAGCATTGCCAGTTATAGTGTATATGCCATTTTCATCAAAATCCACTACTACTTCTCCTTCAGTCATAGAAGCAGATATAGACCTGATAATCTCACTATTAGTTATTACACGTGTTTCAGAAATAAAGTAGTTAAAAGTTTCTAAGCTATAGCTCCCAGGAACAAAAACAAAAGCATCATCTTCACTACAACTAAAAATAGTAAACGAGATAAAACATAAGATTAACCACTTTGATATACTTTTCATAAAACCTTGATTTAGAATAAACCAAATATAATATTTCTTTTTTCGTTTTTAACAACTAGCATGATTTTATTACCTTAAGTTAACCAACCTTCTCTATCCAGGCTTCTGTATTGAATTGCTTCTGAAATGTGATTGGGAAGAATATCATCTTCATTAGCTAAATCAGCAATAGTTCTAGCAACTTTTAAAATCCGGTCATAAGCCCTGGCAGATAAGTTTAGTTTTTCCATGGCTGTTTTTAATAAAGCTTTGCTTTCAGCAGAAAGGACACAAAACTTCCTGATTTGTTTTACACTCATTTGTGCATTGTAGTGTACGGTTTTTAAATCACTAAAACGATTGGACTGAATTTCTCTAGCAGTAATAACGCGTTTTCTAATAGCAACACTAGATTCTCCTTTTTGTTCTTCAGAGAGTTTGTCAAAAGGAACAGGAGTAACTTCGATATGAATATCAATTCGATCTAATAAAGGACCTGAGATTTTACCTAAATAACGCTGCATTTCTGCAGGAGAACTAGCTAAAGGATTTGTACCGTCATTAAAAAAACCAGACGGACTTGGATTCATACTGGCTACTAACATAAAACTACTAGGATAGGTTATGGTAAATTTAGCTCTAGAAATAGTTACTTCTCTATCTTCTAGTGGTTGGCGCATGACTTCTAAAACAGATCGTTTAAACTCAGGAAGTTCATCTAAAAACAAAACACCATTATGTGCTAGTGAAATTTCACCTGGCTGCGGATATTGTCCGCCACCAACTAAGGCTACATCAGAGATTGTATGATGAGGAGATCGAAATGGGCGTTGATACATCAAGCCATTGTTTTCGGTTTTTCCAACTACAGAATGAATTTTAGTGGTTTCTAGCGCCTCGTGTAAAGTCATGGGTGGTAGGATGGAAGGTAGACGCTTTGCTAACATGGTTTTTCCTGCTCCTGGAGGACCAATTAGTATAATATTATGACCGCCAGCTGCTGCAATTTCCATGCATCGTTTAATTGATTCTTGCCCTTTTACATCAGCAAAATCATGTTCAGCAATAGTAAGATTTTCATAAAATATGGCTCTGGTGTCAATAGTTACAGGAGAAATGGTTTTATCATCATTAAAATGATCAATAACTTCTAAAATGTTGGACACCCCTAGTATATTAATGTCATTAACAATTGCTGCCTCTTTTGCATTTTCTTTAGGCAGAATAAAATGTTTAAATCCTTCTTCTCTTGCTTTAATTGCTATAGGTAAGGCTCCTTTTATGGGTTGTAAACTTCCGTCTAAAGAAAGTTCTCCCATAATTACATATTCTTCAATATTGGTTGATTGAATTTGATTGGATGCTGCTAAGATTCCTACAGCTAGCGTTAGATCGTAAGAAGCGCCTTCTTTTCGTAGATCTGCAGGAGCCATGTTAATGGTAATCTTTTTACCTGGAAGCTTGTATCCGTTGTTGTTTAGGGCGGCAGATATTCTGTAGGAGCTTTCTCTAACAGCATTATCGGGTAATCCTACAAGATGATAGCCAATTCCTTTATCAATATTTACTTCTACGGTAATTGTGGTGGCTTCTATACCAAAGACGGCGCTGCCAAATACTTTTACGAGCATACTTCTTCTCTTTCAAACAAGAAAGATAAGAAAATATGCTTTTACAGATTAGAAGAAACAGTTACTTTTTGCTATTGAAATTTTGTAACCCGGTTTCTAACCATTTTTGATAAGTGCTGGCATCTGTATACTGAATAGAAGAATTCAAAACTTCCAAATCTGGACTTAACAATACATAAAAAGGTTGAGAAGCTGTTTGAAAATTTACTGTTTGAAAAGTAGCCCATTTATCGCCAATAGTTTCAATAGTTTTTATGGTCCCGTTTGGTTTTAAAAACTGAAACTGCTCTTCTTTAGATAATTGTTTTCTATCATCTACATACAATGAAATAAGAATGTAGTCGTCTTTTAATAATTGATAAATTTCAGGTTGTATCCATACGTTTTCTTCCATCTTTCTGCAATTTACACAAGCCCAACCTGTAAAATCTAATAGTATCGGTTTGTCTTGTTGTTTTGCAACCGCTAATCCTTCATCAAAATCTTTGTAGCAATCTAAACCAAGTGGACAATCACTTTGTTGTTCATATACACTATAAAATTGTGGAGGAGGAAAACCACTTAGTAAATTAAGATTCCACCAAGGAGTTTTTAAAACACCGGGAGTTAAGTAAATAACAAAACTAATAACAAGAATCCCGAAAGAAATTCTAGAAAAACTAAGTTTTTTATCTCGAGAATCATGCGGGAATTTAATTCTCTTAAAAAGATATAGCGCTAATGCAATAAATAAGATGATCCAAATTCCGATAAAAACCTCTCTTTTTAACAAGCCCCAATGTTCTACTAAATCTGCATTTGATAAGAATTTAAAGGCAAAAGCCAATTCTAAAAAACCAAGAACAACTTTGGTTGCGTTTAGCCATCCTCCAGATTTTGGTAAGGAATTTAACCAGCTAGGAAACATGGCAAACAAAGCAAATGGCAAGGCAAGCGCAAATCCGAATCCGCTCATGCCGGCTGTTAGTTGCATGGCTCCGCCATCAGAAGTTAAAGAGCCAGCTAATAACGAACCAAGAATAGGGCCTGTACAAGAAAAAGAAACAATGGCTAATGTTAATGCCATAAAAAAGATTCCTAAAAATCCGCCAATGTTAGAAGCAGAATCCATTTTGTTTCCCCAAGAACTAGGTAATGTTATTTCGTAATAACCAAAAAATGAAAAAGCAAAGAATACCAAGATTGCAAAAAAGAAAATATTAAGCCAAACGTTGGTAGAAATAGTGTTTAAAATCTCAGGATTTATTCCATCTAAAAAATGAAACGGAATACTTAATAGAATGTATATTAAAACAATGAAAAAACCATAAAGAATGGCATTAGAAACTCCTTTTTTCTTGTTTTGAGATTGTTTAGTAAAAAACGAAACAGTAAGCGGAATCATAGGGAATACGCAAGGCGTTAGCAATGCTAAAAGTCCGCCAACAAAACCGAGTAAAAAAATGGTGAGTAAACTGCTGTTTCCTCCTGATTCTTTTTGTGTTTCAGAAACTAATAGTTCTTTGTTTTTTAGATCGAGAACAAGTTTTTTAGAAAGATCTTTACTTTTTTGATCTAGTTGCTTATCTCCTTTTTTTTTTGAGTTATTACCTGTTAAAGAAAACGTAAAATTCTCGTTTATGTTAATACAAACTTCTTTACAAACTTGACCAAATAAATTAAGCTCAACGTCTGTAATATCTTTGCTTGTTAGCTGAATTCTTTGTGTTAAAATAGCTTTGTTTTCAAAGAAAACTTCTTCTTTTTCCCAAACTTCGCTGTATTCTTTATGCGTTTCACTTTCTGTTGCTTTTCCTATAAGCTTAATATTAGGATTTTCTTTAGCAAGCGAAATTTCTAAAGGCAAAGAAGCATCTTCTGGATTGTATTGAGAATACAAATGCCATTTATCAAAAATTGTTGCCTCAAAAATTAAATCATATTTTGAGGCAGTTATTTTTTTTACAGATGTTTTCCAAACAACGGGTTGTTGTTCGGTTTGTGCATTTATTGTAAAGCTTACTAAAAAGAGAAAAAGACCTAAAAGATTCTTCATAGAGTATAATTATAATTCTAACTTGTTTAATAGTTTTTTTAATTCTGGATCGCCTGGACCTGGCGCACTGGAGCTTACAATGTTTCCTTTAGGATCAATTAACAGATAACGAGGAATGCCAATAATATTATATTGTTTTATAAATTCAGATTCAAAGCTGTTATTGGCTAAAAGTTGTACGCCCTCTAGTTTCTTTTTTGCAATCATTTTTTTCCATGCAGCATATTGTTTTGTATTATGATCAAGAGAAATACCTACAAAAACAATGTTTTTGTCTTTGTATTCTTTTGCTAATTTATTATAAGCAGGCATTGCATGAATACATGGTGAGCAAGTTGTAGACCATACATCTATGTAAACATATTTCTCTTTAAAATCACTTAAAGATTTTGTACCTCCATTATAGCTCTTATAATTGGTAAAAACAGGAGATGGTTTCCCTTTTTTTAATTTTTCTTCTTTGTGAATTTTAGCAATATTATTTTTGTATTCACTATTTGTACAAACTTTATAAAAAGAATTGTAAAAAACTTCTAAATCATTGGGGTTTTTTATGCTATAAGGGGCAGCAATAGCTCTTTGGTATATTAGATGATTTCTAATTTCTTTACTTGTAACAATATTTTTAAGTTCGTTAATTCCGAATATGAGGGATATCAAAACATTAGAGGTCTTGCCTTCTTTTTTTAAATATTCTTTATATAATTTTATAATTTTTTTGTAAAAAAAATCATCTAACAATGATCTATATTCTCTAGAAAATAAGTAGTCTTCTACATTTTCGTAATCTAGATTTTTTAATTCATTTAAAAAGTTTTCAGATGCTTTAAAGTCACGGTTTTTTATGTAATAGCTGTGAGCACCTCTGTAATTATTTAAACTTGATAAAACAAAATACTCTATATCTTTTTTTTCTCTTTCTTTAAAAGAAGTAGAAATGTTTTTAAATTGGTTTAATAAATTTATTTTTTTGTCTTTTAACTGATAAATAGCTTTTTTAAACGCATCTTCA
This sequence comes from Bacteroidia bacterium, assembly GCA_030428865.1. GTDB lineage: Bacteria > Bacteroidota > Bacteroidia > Flavobacteriales > Flavobacteriaceae > Polaribacter. The sequence goes on from JAUIEK010000001.1 coordinate 439,117, forward strand.
TCTTTAGAAAATAGTTTTTCATGATCATCTCTAGTGAACTGATTTTTTCTCTTTTCAAACAAATACTCATTAACTATTTTATGTTCTCCCTCAAACTTTAATGTGTTTTTGTAGTCGTGAATGTCGTATTCTAAATTTGTGATTTTCCCTTTAGTTAAAAATAAATTAATGATGATGTCATCATTACTTAAATAGAAAAAATTATTGTTGCTAATCTGTATGGTATCTTTAAAACTGCCATCTTCAGATAGGGTAATTTCTTTTCTGAATAACATATCAAAGCTACTTTTAATTATAATTTTTTTAGCATTTGAGTTTGTTATTTTGCCCGAAATAATCGCATAATCTACAGCATTATTTTCTTTGTGGGCAATTAAAAATAAAGGAGTAAATAAAATTAATACAAGTAGTTTTTTCATGAAATTAATATTGATAATGTTTATTTTATAGAGATTAATAGTTTGCTACTTGTATTACTGTTAACGTAAAACCTTTTGTCTTGTCTCATTTTTATTACCCAAATAATTTTGTTATCTGCATTAGTTAGTAACCAAACCTGTTCTTTATCTAGCAATGATAGTTTTTGATCTTTAAAAAACTGACTGATTTTTTTAGACCCTTTCATTCCGAGAGGGTAAAAATAATCTCCATATTCCCATTTTCTTATAGTAAGTGGGAACTTTAACAAATCTTTATCTACAACAATCTCGTTTTTATGCAGGCTTTTGATCTGATCTGTCTTTTTAAAAGACAAACAAAAAGGATCTGTTAGTTCTGAATTTTCATCATTAATATGATATGTTTTTTCGCTTTTTTGATCTTTCTGAATAGGTGATAGAATTAACTGATCTCTATTTTTTAACAAGCGATGTGTTTTAGAAAACACCTGTTTTCCTGTTTGTGCAGAGAGTAAGTTAGTCACATCATTCCATTCTGTAAAACCATAATTTTTTAAAAATTGATACAAAAAACCTTGATGATTTTTCAACTTTTCTAAACTAGTAATATTAATGCTTAGGTAATTTTTATTAATTTTTTTTACAACTTCTTTTGATTTTTCAGAAACATATTCATCAATTAAATCTTGACTTTGGTTTAGAAACGTTAGTGTATTTTGAAAACTTTGTAACAGGTTCGGATTGATTTCTTTTAAAACAGGAACTACTTGATGCCTTACTTTATTTCGTACGTATTTAATGTTTTTATTTGATTTGTCTTCTCGCCATTCAATTCTCTTTTTTATGGCATACATCATAATCTCATCACGAGAAAAAGGGAGCAAAGGTCTAATTGATTTCTGATTAATAGGAGGAATACCTGTAAAACCTTCTAAGCCTGAACCTCTTGCTAAATTGATAAGGAATGTTTCTAAATTATCATTTGCGTTGTGTGCAGTTAATACAGATTGATAATCTGTTTTCTTTAATAATTCGTAAAACCAATTATAGCGAAGTTCTCGTGCAGCAATTTGAATAGAAGTCTTTTGTTCTTGTGTGTATTTTTCAGTATCAAAAGAAGTCGTAAAACACTCTTTTTTAAATTTTTTTGCAAGATTTTTTACAAAGACTTCATCTTCATCACTTTCAACACCTCTTAGTTGAAAATTGCAATGACAGATGGCAAAGTCTAATTTTAAATCTTTGCATAAATGAGTTAGAACAACGCTGTCAATTCCACCAGAAACGGCAATTAAAAAGGAGTTTTCTAACAGAAAAGGAAAGTTTTTTTCAATATGGGTTTTAAATTCTTGAAGCATATTATCAAATGTACAAACTTATTCAGTTTGACTTTTTGTAAGAACATATTTCATTGCCTTTGCTTTAATCAAACACTCTTCATATTCGTTTTCTGGATTTGATTTAGCAGTAATGGCGCTTCCTACAGAAAAGGAAACGTATTTTTTTTCTGCATTATATAAAATGCTACGTATTACCACATTAAAATCAAAATCCTTATCAGGAGTAAAATAGCCAACAGTGCCAGAATACAAACCTCTTTTTGTTTCTTCTAACGCTTCAATAATTTTCATGGCAGAAACTTTTGGAGCACCTGTCATACTTCCCATAGGGAATGTGTTCTTAATCACATCAACTGAATCAATATTTTCGCTTAACTCACAAGTTATGGTAGAAATGAGTTGATGTACTTGTTTAAAGGTATATACTTTGCAGAGTTCTTCTACAATTACAGTACTTTTTTTGGCTGTTTTAGCCAAGTCGTTTCGAACTAAATCTACAATCATAATATTTTCTGCACGTTCTTTCTGATCATGTGCTAAATCGTAAGCCAGCTTTTCGTCATCAATTTTACTAATTAATCGTTTTGCAGTTCCTTTAATTGGTTGAGAAATTATTTTATTACCAATCTTTTTTAAATAACGCTCGGGTGATGCTGACAATAAATACTGATTATTTATTTTAAAAAAAGTAGCAAATGGAGGTTCTGAAATAGCATTTAAATCTTCATAAACTTGCAAGGGATCAATTTTGCAGTTTTCAGCATAAAACTCCTGACAAAAATTAGCTTCATAGATATCGCCTCTGTGAATATGCTCAAGCATTTTTTCCACTTTTTGACGATACTCGTCTTTATGAATCCGCAGTTTAATAGCAACTTCTGTTGTTTCTTTTTGAGGGATTTTTTTAAAACTTTCAATGGCATTAAAATCGGATAAAATTTCGTCACTCACTAAGTTTAAATAGGAGAAAGTAACTGTGTTCTCTGAAAAGAAAATTAGTTTTTTAGGCTGAAAAAAAAACAAATCAGGAAATTCTAAACCATCATAATTTTTAGATGTTAGTAATTCTGTATCGTTTTTTAGATCGTAACTCAAGTAGCCAAAAATAAAGTCATTGGTTTGAGTTTGGTATTCTTTTAATTTTTCAAAAGCATTAGTAGTATCTGTTTGAATGGAGGTAAGTTCATCTATAGCTAAAATAGCATCATAACTTTTGTAGTTTTCTGGGTAAGAATTTGTGTCTAGCCAACAAATGGTTTCAAATTGTTGAGCCCAGTGTAAAACTTTTTGTTTAAACCCTTTTATAGAATTAATTGAAAACTCTTTTTTAATACGAAGCATGTTGCAAAAATAAAGATTTCACTAATTGGTAAAAGGGATAGTTATGCCAATACCTGTTTGAAAATCTGGAGCATTATTTACTAATAAATCTTGTTTTGCATAAAGTGATAATTTAATTTTTTTTGTTGCGTAGGTATACAAAAAATTCCAAGTTGATTGATTCTTGTATAGTTGTTCAACACCATGTTGCCATCCGCTATGAATTGCATCCCATTCGCCAACTAAAAAATAATATCCTGCTTCAGTTTGTTTGCTGTACCGAGTTTGATATTGGTAGTTTAACCCAAACGCATGATAATTTCTCATTTGAGTGTATTTTGTGAATTCAAGTATTGCTTCAAAACCTCCTAGTAATTTATTATTGCCTAGCTCCATAACATCTCCAAAATTGATAAGATTTTTACGCAGACCAGAAATTCCGTAACCTAATCTGAATTCATTTTTGTTTTTAAGAGTCCAAGTTTTTATCAGATTTGCAGATAAACCAAAATCTGTAGATGGATTATAAGAAGCTGTATTTATACTCAAATGAGATCCAAAATTAAAGTTGATATTATTTTTATTGAGTATTTTAATTTGAGGATACCAATGATGATTTAAATCAATCCCAGTAAAAACAAACTGATTTCTGCCAATTTGCATTCTTTTTCCGTTTCTATCGGTATAATCTATATCAACTTTATTTAAACCATAATATCTTCTCCCGAAAGGATCCTTTCCGCCAGCAATATTATCATGAAACCACTCAATACTTTCATCAGATGTAAAGAAAGAGAAAGGATAATGCCCTTCTGTTGGTACAAAAGAACGAATGGTAATTTGTAGTTCAGATTTTGAAGAAAGTCTTGTTTTAAAAGAAGCGCGAAATTCTTTAAAAACAGCACCAATTACAATTCTAAAATAATCAGCTGGAGTTGTTTCTTGATCGACATAATTAAACTGTCTATTGTACCAAATAGTTCCTGCAAAATTAGCTCTAATCTCAGGAGATTCTGGCAGATAAGCTTCTACAAAAGGATGGAAATTATTGCCACTGTGTATTGAAAAAGTAAATTCTGATTTACTAACAGGTCTGACAGAAAAATTTTGATTGATTCTGCCCGAAAACATTCCAAAATGATGTGTTGGCAATATGCTAATCTTATCAATACCGTTTTTAATTCCAGTATTATTTTGACTCTGTGCAACAAGACCCCAAAAAATCGATAAATAAAAAAAGATCCGAAACATCAAATTAAACTTAATAAAAAAGCAACCAAAAAGAGGTTGCTTTTAAAGTTATTATTTTAATTGCTTTATCTTAAGCATTTAAAGGTTTTCCGTCCCATGCAGCTTTTGCAGCTTCTTTTATAGCTTCAGAATATGTTGGGTGGCCATGGCAAATTCTCGCTATGTCTTCTGCAGAAGCTCTATATTCCATAGCAACAGCCATTTCCATAATTAAATCTGCTGCTCTAGCACCAACTATATGTACGCCTAAAACTTCATCAGTATTTTTATCGGCTAAAACTTTTACAAAACCATCTATGTCTGTGCTGGCTCTAGAGCGGCCTAATGCACGCATTAAAAATTTCCCTGATTTATAATCAACTCCAGTTTCTTTTAGTTCTTGCTCTGTTTTTCCGACGGCCGCAACTTCTGGCCAAGTATAAACGATTCCAGGAATTAAATTATAATCTATATGAGGCTTTTGCCCTGCAATAATTTCTGCTGCAACCACACCTTCTTCCTCTGCTTTATGAGCTAACATAGCTCCTTTTACTACATCGCCAATTGCGTAAATGTTTGGAATATTGGTTTGCAGGTGTTCATTGATTTCAATTTGTCCTTTTTCATTCACTTTTATACCTACATTCTCCAAACCTAAACCTTCTGTATATGGTTTTCTTCCTACAGAAACTAAGCAATAATCTCCTGCAAAAATTACTTCTTCTCCTTTTTTATTTGTTGCTTTAATAGTTACTTCTTTTCCTTTGTTTTCTACAGCACTTACTCCATGGCTAGTGTAAAACTTAATTCCTTGTTTTTTAAGTACTTTTTGTAGTTCTTTAGATATATCTGCATCCATTCCAGGTACAATTTTATCCATGTATTCAACCACGCTTACTTCTGATCCTAATCTGCTGTAAACAGAGCCTAATTCTAATCCAATAACACCACCTCCAATTACGATTAAATGTTTCGGAATTTCCTTTAGCTTTAATGCTTCTGTAGAAGTGATAATGCGTTCTTTATCAATATTGATGAATGGTAATGAGGCTGGTTTAGAACCTGTTGCAATAATGATATTTGTGCCTTCTATTACTTCTTCTGTTCCATCGTTTTTGGCAACTTTAACATGTGTTGCATCTACAAAAGAACCCAGTCCTTCAAAAACATCAATTTTGTTTTTTTCCATTAAAAACTTTATACCACCTGTAGTTTGCTCTACAACCTTTGCTTTTCGATCTATCATTTGAGAAAAGTCAATTTTAGGCGAATCCACTAAAATTCCATGTTCTTTAAAATTATGTACAGCATCATGGTAATGATGAGAAGAATCTAACAAAGCTTTTGATGGAATACAACCAACATTTAAACATGTTCCTCCTAAAGTGGAATATTTTTCTATAATAGCTGCTTTTAAACCTAATTGAGATGCTCTGATGGCAGAAATATAACCACCTGGACCAGAACCAATAACGATTAAATCGTATTTCATTTTTTAATGATTTTTGTGCGTACAAAAGTACATAATCTAAGGTATTAAAACGAATGATTAAGTAGAATTACTATATTTAACTTTTTAATTATGATGTAATGAAAATCCTAAAAAAAATACTGTTATTTCTACTAATTATCTTTTTAATTGCTCAGTTCTTCAGACCTGATAAAAATGAAGGAGAGTTAAGTTCTTTAGATTCTTTTCTTAATGAGACACAGCCAACAGAAAATGTACATACAATACTAAAACAAGCTTGTTTTGATTGCCACAGTAATGTGACAAAACATCCGTGGTATAGTGCTATAACTCCAGTGAATTATTGGATTGCAGATCATATAGAGCATGGTAAGAAAGAATTAAACTTTTCAAACTGGGCAACGTATTCAGTAAAGCGAAAAGAACACAAGTTCGAAGAAATATGGGAAGAAGTAGAAAAGAAGCACATGCCCTTAGATTCTTATACGTGGATGCACAGTGAAGCAAAATTAAGCTCAGAGCAAGTTGAGTTAATAGTAAATTGGGCTAAACAAGTTCAAGCAAATTATAAGCAACAGTTAAAAAATCAGTAATTCAATTCACCAAATATTTATTATAGGTTCTGTATGGGTAGAACCAACATCCTCAGCTGCTGGAAGTAGAATGCTTCAATTAATTGAATTTTTTCTGTCTCAAAATTGGCGAGTAAACTTCGGAACAACGGCTCAAAAAAATCCTAACTCGATTGATCTTTCGGAAATTGGGGTACAAGAATATTCCCTAGAATTAAATAGTTCTAGTTTTGATAATCTTATTCAAAAAATAAATCCGACAATTGTATTGTTTGATCGATTCATGACAGAAGAACAGTTTGGTTGGCGTGTAGCCGAAAACTGCCCAAAAGCTTTTCGTGTTCTAGATACTGAAGACTTACATTGTTTACGAAAAACAAGACAAAAAGGATTAAAAGACAACATTTCTTTTTCACCCGAATTATTATTGAACTCAGAAGTTGCTAAACGTGAAATAGCTTCTATTTATCGCTCAGATATATCATTAATTATTTCAGCATATGAAATGAGGCTTTTACAAGAGGTGTTTAAAATTCCTGAGGACTTACTTTTTTATTTACCATTTCTACTAGAAAAAATAGATAGACAAAAACAAGAGTTATGGCCCAAATTTGAAGAGCGTATAAATTTTGTTTCTATTGGAAATTTTTTACACGCTCCTAATGTAGATGCTACTATTCAGCTAAAACAAGTAATTTGGAATAAGATTCGAAAAAAGCTGCCAAATGCAGAACTCCACATATATGGAGCATATCCCACACAGCAAGTTTTAGAATTTACAAATAGCAGAGAAGGTTTTTATGTTCATGGTTATATTAAAGATGTAAATCAAGTGCTAACTAATGCAAGAGTTTTGCTAGCTCCTCTTCGTTTTGGTGCTGGAATCAAGGGTAAGTTAACAGATGCAATGTTATGCGGAACCTCCTCAATTACTACATCAATAGGAGCAGAAGGAATGGATTGTGGTATGCCATGGAATGGTTTTGTAGAAGATAATTTTGATGAATTTGTAAACAAAGCAGTTAAACTTTATTCCGATAAAACACTATGGGAGAAAGCACAACATTTTGGAATTGAAATAATTAATAATCATTATGATAAACGGGAACTAGAACCTGATTTTTTTAATAAAATTCAGATTGTTTTTGATCAATTAGAAAAACACAGAAATACTAATTTTATAGGTAAAATACTTATGCATCATACTATGCAAAGCACAAAATATTTGAGTAAATGGATTGAAGAGAAGAATAGAAATAATTAAACTAACCTGGCTCTTTTTAACAAAGCATCTGGTTTTGGTTCTTTTCCTCTAAAACGTTTGTAAAGAATCATTGGTTTTTCAGTTCCGCCTTTACTTAGTACATGATCCTTAAATTTTTGAGCAATTTCCTTATTAAAAATTCCGTTTTCTTTAAAGTATTCAAAGGCATCTGCATCCAAAACTTCTGCCCATTTGTATGAATAATATCCTGCGGAATAACCTCCTTGAAAAATGTGAGAAAAAGAAGTGCTCATACAATTTTCTGCTACATCTGGAAACAATTGAGTTCCTCTAAAAGCTTTTTGTTCAAATTCTTTTACGTTAGTAACATTGGAAATATCTTGATTATGCCAAGCCATATCTAGTAAACCAAAACTTATTTGCCGTAGGGTTTGCATTCCTTCTAGAAAACTAGAAGAATCTTTTATTTTTTGGATATATTCCATTGGGATAACCTCTCCAGTTTTATAATGTTTTGCAAATAATTCTAACGCTTCTTTTTCGTAACACCAGTTTTCTAATATTTGGCTAGGAAGCTCTACAAAATCCCACAAAACAGAAGTTCCCGATAAACTGTTGTAGGTTGTGTTGGCTAGCATTCCGTGTAAAGCATGACCGAATTCATGGAACAAGGTAGTAACCTCATTAAAAGTAAGTAAAGAAGGCTTATTTTCGGTGGGTTTTGTAAAGTTGCAAACAATAGATATGTGCGGTCTTTCGTTTACACCTTCAAAAATTTGTTGTGATTTATAGGATGTCATCCAAGCGCCATTTCTTTTTCCTTCTCTTGGATGAAAATCTGCATATAAAATTGCAATAAAATTAGTATCGTTATCTGTAACTTCGTATGTTTTTACTTCGTCATGATATTTATCGATAGTAAAAACCTCTTTAAAATTTAAGTCGTATAACTTATTGGCGATTGTAAAAACACCTTCAATTACATTGTTTAATGAGAAATAAGGTTTTAGTAATTCTTGATCTAAATCAAAAAGCTCTTTTTTTAATTTTTCTGAATAATAAGCGCTATCCCATTTTTCTAATTGTTCTATTTCATCTCGTTTTTTTGCAAACTCTTGAAGTTGTTTAAATTCCTTAATTGCAGCTGGTTTTGCCTTTTCAAGTAATTCTTGCAGAAAAGAAGTTACTTTATCTGGAGTTTCTGCCATTCTATCTTCTAGAACAAAATGAGCATGAGTTTTATAGCCTAATAATTCTGCTCTTTGTTGGCGAAGTTTTACAATTTCTAATACAACCTTTTCATTATTATTTTTATTATTTTGAAATCCTTTCTTTCCATAAGCAATTGCTAGCTTTTTTCGTAACTCACGATTATCTGCATATGTCATAAAAGGTATATAACTAGGGTAATCTAATGTAAAAATCCAGCCTACTTTTTCTTTTTGCTTAGCTATTAATTTTGCAGCTTCTTTTGCGCTTTCTGGAAGACCAGATAAATCTTTTTCGTCAGTAATATGTAACTCAAAAGCATTGCCATCAGCTAAAACATGTTCTCCGAACTGAAGAGATAGCTTGGAAAGTTTTGCGTCAATTTCTCTCAAAGTTTCTTTGTCTGCGCCATTTAAGTTGGCTCCGTTTCTAGAAAAACCTTTATACTGTTTGTCTAATAAAGTAGATTGCTCTGGAGTTAAGTCTAAATTTTTTCTTTGATCATAAACGGATTTTACTCTTTTAAAAAGTTCTTGGTTTAAGATCATATCATTTTTAAATTCACTTAGCCAAGGGGAAATTTCTTTTGCAATTTCTTGAATTTCTGGAGAGGTTTCAGCAGAATTTAAGTTAAAGAAAATACTTGTAATTTTATTCAGTTTTTGCCCCGTAAAATCAAGTTTTTCTGTAGTATTTTTAAAAGTTGGTGCTTTGGGATTATTTATTATTTCATCAATCTCTTGTTTGGTTATTTCAATGGCTTTTTTGATAGCAGGCTTATAATCGGTTACTTTAATTTTTGAGAATGGGGCTGTATTAAAATCTTCTAGCAAAGGATTTTTCATAATAGTAAGCAATTTGTTATTGAGATGAAAAAGTTATTTCTTAAGTTTTTTTGAGGCTTTTTCTACTTTTAATTTTAAGCCTTCTTTATAGGCAATTACTTTATCTAAAACGCACTTATCAGAAGATCCAATGATTTGAGCTGCTAAAATTCCTGCATTTTTTGCGCCATCTAAAGCAACAGTTGCAACAGGTACACCGCCTGGCATTTGAAGTATAGATAAAATGGAATCCCAACCATCAATGGAGTTTCTGCTCTTTACAGGAACACCAATAACAGGTAACGGACTCATAGAAGCAACCATTCCTGGTAGGTGAGCAGCTCCGCCAGCTCCAGCAATAATAACTTGAATTCCTCTTTTATGTGCATTGGTTGCATAATCAAATAATTTTTCTGGAGTTCTGTGTGCAGAAACAATATCAATTTCTATTGATATATTAAAACTCTCTAAAACATTAATTGCTTCTTGCATTATTGGAAGATCAGAATCGCTTCCCATGATAATTCCTACCATAAAATTTATTTGCTAATTACGTTAATTGTTTCTTTTACGTTTTCTGCGATTTTTCTCGCAATATTTACATCTTTATGAGTGATTGTTACGTGTCCCATCTTTCGAAAAGGTTTGGTTGTTTTCTTTCCATAAATATGTGGTGTAACTCCTTCCATTTCTAATATTTTTTCTATGTTTTCATAGAAAACGCTTCCTGTATAACCTTCTGATCCTACTAAATTAACCATAACTCCTGCAACTTTGCTATCTGTGTTTCCTAAAGGTAGATTAAGAATACTACGAAGATGTTGTTCAAATTGATTGGTAAAACTTGCTTCAATACTATAATGCCCTGAGTTGTGTGTCCTAGGAGCTACTTCATTAACAAGAATTTTATCATCAACTGTTTGAAACATTTCAACAGCAAGAAGTCCAACAAAATCAAATGCATTTGCAACTTGTAAAGCAACTTCTCTTGCTTTTTGAGCCACTTTTTCTTCAATTCTTCCTGGACAAATCACGTATTCTACCTGATTAGCTTCAGGATGAAATTCCATTTCAACAACAGGATATGTTTTAATTTCTCCTTCTTTATTTCTAGCGACAATTACAGCAAGTTCATTTTTAAAAGGAATTAATTTTTCAGCAATACATTCACCAACAGGTAAGGTTTCTAAATCCTCGTATGATCGCACAATTTTAACGCCATTTCCGTCATAACCAAAACGAGCTGATTTCCAAACAAAAGGAAAATCTATAATATCATTTTCATAAGAGTGTTTTAGTTCTTCTAAATATGCGTAATGGAAAAAATCTGCAGTTGGTATATTATGATCAGCGTAGAAATGTTTTTGTTGTGCTTTATTCTGTATAATGCGTAAATTTTTGGGTTTTGGATAGATGGTTAATCCTTCCTTTTCCAAATCATCTAAGGCATCAATATTTACATTTTCAATTTCAATGGTTAATAAATCTACTTTTTTTCCAAACTCGTATACTGTTTGGTAATCTAATAAATCACCTTGATGAAATTCGTTGCATATTTGACTACAAGGAGCGTCAGCAGAAGCATCTAAAATAACTGTATAAATATCAAATTTTTGTGTTTCTGACAACAACATTCTGCCTAATTGTCCACCACCAAGAACACCAAGTTTAAAATGAGAAGAAAAGTAATTTTTCAAGTCTAAATAATTAACAAAAGCAAAGTTACAATTTAACAATTAATTGAATTAGAAATTGCTAATTCTAATTGTGCTACTATTTATAGTTTGTGTCAAATATTCTTTTGCAAAACATTCAACGCCTTCTGTTAACGGAGCCCCACCACTTAAGGGATTATATTCTTCTTGATTGCATGTGCAAATAAGTTTTAATCCGTCATAATTCATAGTAGAGGAACAGTGTTCTTCTGGGCATTGTAAATCAAAGGCTTTAAACCCAGAACTTCTATTAATTATAACAACATTTCTATTAGTGAGCCTAGTTGAAACCCAACCACCAGGAACTCGTAAGTCGATAAATTGAGGTAAATCTAAGTTGATTGTTTCATCAACAATAATGTTAGGAAGACATTGATTTTGAAAAGGAGCATTTGTACACGCGCAAAAAATCATAAAAACTAGAAAAACGTTCAATTTTTTCATTAAAATAAAGTGTTTTGTAGCTAAAACGAAGCGAATGTACAAATATTTTGTACATTTGTGTTCAGATCTCATTCGATATACGCGATGAGATTTTTTGTTTATATAGAAGAAGATGTTGTTTAATGAAAAATTAAAAAGATTATGGATACAGTTTCATATTATACGCCAGAAGGATTAAAAAAATTAAAAGATGAACTTGCTCAATTAGAACAAATAGAGCGCCCTAGAGTGTCTCAAGAAATAGCGGATGCTAGAGATAAAGGAGATTTGAGTGAAAATGCAGAATATCACGCAGCAAAAGAAGAGCAATCTTTATTAGAAACTAAAATTGCAAAACTTAAAAATGTGGTGGCAAATGCTCGAATTATTGATGAATCTCAGTTAGATACATCAAAAGTGTTAATCCATTCTAAAGTAAAAATAAAAAATACAGCTAATAAGATGGAGTTTGCTTATACATTAGTAGCAGATTCAGAATCTGATGTGAGAAATGGAAAGTTGTCAGTAAATTCTCCAATAGGAAAAGGATTGCTTGGAAAACAAGTAGGTGAAGTAGCAGAAATAAAAGCGCCAAATGGAATTATGAATTTTGAAATTCTAGAGATTTCTAGATAACATAAAGCAAGTTTTTTGTTTATAGACGCTTTTCAAACGAAAAGCGTTTTTTATTTTTATGAAAAATTAAAAAGATGAGTACTGTTTTTACCAAGATTATAAAAGGAGAAATTCCTTCTTATAAAATAACAGAAAATGAGCGTTTTTTTGCATTTCTGGATATTAACCCCAATGCGAAAGGTCATACACTGGTAATCCCCAAGAAAGAAGAAAATAAGTTGTTTGATCTTGATAAAGAAACTTACAGAGATTTAATGTTGTTCTCCTACCGTGTTGCAAAAGCATTAGAAAAAACGGTTGCTTGTAAACGAATTGGAATGAGTGTTGTAGGGTTAGAAGTTCCTCATGTTCACGTACATCTGATTCCAATCAATGTAATGGATGACATGCGGTTTACTAAAAAAGAAAAATTATCTGAAGAAGCTTTTTTAGAGTTAGCAAAAGACATTGCAGCTAACTTTGAGTGATTAAGTTGTCGTATTTAAAAGAATTCGGAATGTAGTTCCTGTTCCTATTTCTGATTTTTCAACAAAGATTTTTCCTTTGTGATAATCTTCTACAATTCTTTTAGATAATGATAATCCCAAACCCCAACCACGTTTTTTGGTGGTAAATCCGGGCTTAAAAATTTGTTTAAACTGTGGTTTTGCAATTCCTTTTCCGTTATCTGTTAAATCTATCTTTATTTTATTCGAATCTTCATCTATTTTTAGAGAAATGAGGCCGTTGCCTTGAATAGCATCAATTGCATTTTTGATCAAGTTCTCAAGAACCCAACCAAATAGTTCAATATTAATGCGTGTATAGATTTCGTTAGAACTACTTATAAATTCAAATTGAATTTGTTTGGAACTTCTGGATTCTAAATAGTTAAAAGTTGTTTTGGCAATTTCTACGATGTTACTTTTTTTAAATTCCGGCAATGATCCTATTTTTGAGAAACGATTTGCAATAGTTGTTAATCGAACAACATCTTTTTCAATCTCGTTTATGTACTTTTCATTAACATTTTCTGCCTTTAATATTTCAATCCAACCTAAGAGAGAAGATAAAGGTGTGCCTATTTGATGCGCAGTTTCTTTTGCCATTCCCGTCCAAAGTTTATTTTGTTCTGCAACCTTATTAGAACGGAACATCATGTAAATAACAGATAAGAACAAGCCTAAAATCAAAATCAATGCTAATGGATAGTATGTTAATTTTCGTAATAGGTCAGAATTTCTGTAGTACAATAACTGATGATGATTTTTACCTATCGGAATCACAATTGGCTCATTTTGTGATTGCATAATTTTTAATTGATTTTTTAAATAGATAGAGTCTTTTGATTTAGTAGTATCAAGATTTCTATAATCTAAAATCACATTTTTATCATCTGTTAAAATAAGCGGAATGTTTTTATTGCTTTCAATTACTTTAGATTCTACATTAAAATTATCATTTAGGTTTTGGTTGACAGCAAATTCTCTAGAAGCCAATGCTACTACTTCCATTTTGGTTCGTTCTTCTGTTTTAAAGAGCTTAAAAAAAGAGTAGGTATTCCATAAAATTAAAGAGACAATTAAGAACGAAATGCCAATTGCTATTCGTTTTAAAAGAAGTGTGTTTCTTGCTATACTCATCAAAGCAAATATAAAGGATTCAGTCATATAACTTATTTCTGAAATTGATAGTATATTTACGAGTCAAAAAGTTACATATGTTAACGATAACACCAAATGATGTTACAACTGGAAAATTACATCAATATCTCTTAGGTGCTGTTGCGCCAAGGCCGATTGCTTTTGCTAGTACGATAGATAAAAAAGGCAGACCAAACCTATCGCCTTTTAGTTTTTTTAACGTCTTTGGGGCAAATCCTCCTATCATGATTTTTTCTCCTGCCAGACGCGTACGAGATAATACAACCAAGCATACGTTACAAAATATTGAAGTAACAAAAGAGGTGGTTGTGAATGTAGTGAATTATGACATGGTGCATCAAACATCTCTTAGTAGTACAGAATATCCTGAAGGAGTAAACGAATTTGAGAAAGCTGGATTTACAATGCTAGAATCAGAAGAAGTAAAACCTTTTCGAGTGGCAGAATCACCTGTGCAGTTTGAGTGCAAAGCGATGGATATTATTTATACAGGAAAAGAAGGTGGTGCCGGAAATTTAATTGTTTGTGAGGTAGTGAGAATACATATAAAAGAAGAGGTGTTGGGAGAAGACGGATTGATTGATCAGCATAAAATTGATTTGGTGGCAAGAGCCGGAGGAAGTTATTATTCAAGAGCAAGAGATGGCTTTTTTGAGATACCCAAGCCTTTGTCAACTCTAGGAATAGGAGTAGATCAAATACCTGTTGAAATTAGAGATAGTACTGTGTTAACAGGGAATAATTTAGGTGTGCTGGGAAATGTTGAAGCTTTGCCAACAAAAGAATCTGTTGATAACTTTGCAAAAGAACATCCAGAGTTTGTTGGTATAGACCTTGTAAAAAAACATACTTTTGCTAAACAATTTCTAGAAAAAAATGATATAGAAAGTGCATGGAAAGTACTTTTGACAAAATAAAACTAGTAGTATGGAAGTAATCGGAAAAATAAAACTAATAGGAGAAACACAAACTTTTGGTTCTAACGGATTTAGAAAAAGAGAGTTAGTGGTTACTACAGATGAGCAATACCCGCAAATGTTAATGATTGAATTTATTCAAGATAAGACAGATTTGTTAAATAATTATTCTGTAGGACAAGACGTAAAAGTGTCGATTAATCTTAGAGGAAGAGAATGGATTAATCCTCAAGGAGAAGCAAAATATTTTAATTCAATTCAGGGTTGGAGAATAGAAAATCTTTCTCAAGCAACATCGAATCAAGAATTGCCACCAGCAGATCAGTTTGAGCCTATTTCTGATTTTAAGGATGAGGAACCAGATGATTTACCTTTTTAAAAAGTTGAAAAAAATAAACTATAACTAAAAAACCTCGCAAGTGCGAGGTTTTTTGTTTTCTTAAGTAGAAAGAATGCTGTTACATCATGCCTGGCATTCCACCGCCCATTGGAGGCATTCCGCCTCCAGCAGATTCTTCTTTAATATCTACCAAAGCACATTCTGTAGTAAGAATCATCCCTGCAACAGAAGCTGCATTTTCAAGAGCAACTCTAGTTACTTTTTTAGGATCGATAATTCCTGCTTCTAACATATCTACATATGTCTCAGATTTAGCGTCGTAACCAAAATTATTCTTTCCTTCTAAAACTTTGTTGATTACTACAGATCCTTCTCCTCCTGCATTTTCTACAATAGTTCTAAGCGGAGATTCGATAGCTCGGTTTACAATTTGAACTCCTGTAACTTCATCTAAGTTATCTGTAGTTATTTTTTCTAGAACACTTTTAGCTCTTACAAGAGCAACACCTCCACCAGCAACAATACCTTCTTCTACAGCAGCTCTTGTTGCGTGTAATGCATCATCAACTCGGTCTTTTTTCTCTTTCATTTCTACTTCAGATGCAGCGCCTACGTAAAGCACAGCAACACCACCAGCTAATTTAGCTAGGCGTTCTTGTAGTTTTTCTTTATCATAATCAGAAGTAGTTGTTTCAATTTGCGCTTTAATTTGATTCACTCTTGCTTTGATTGCTTCTGCATCGCCATCACCATTTACAATTGTTGTGTTGTCTTTGTCAATAGTTACAGTCTCTGCTGTTCCAAGCATATCAAGCGTTACATTTTCTAATGAGAAACCTCTTTCTTCAGAAATTACAGTACCGCCTGTTAAGATAGCAATGTCTTCTAGCATTGCTTTTCTTCTATCTCCAAATCCTGGAGCTTTTACAGCAGCAATTTTTAATCCACCTCTTAACTTGTTTACAACAAGAGTAGCTAGCGCTTGCCCTTCTACATCTTCTGCAATAATCAACAAAGGACGACCAGATTGTGCAACAGGCTCTAATACTGGCAGAATCTCTTGAAGATTTGCGATTTTTTTATCGAACAATAAGATATATGGATTTTCTAAATCCGCAATCATTTTGTCTGCATCAGTCACAAAATATGGAGAAAGGTATCCTCTGTCAAACTGCATACCTTCTACAACATCTACATACGTATCTGTTCCTTTTGCTTCTTCTACGGTAATTACACCTTCTTTTCCAACTTTACCAAATGCTGTGGCAATTAATTCTCCAATAGTAGCATCGTTGTTAGCAGAGATAGAAGCTACTTGTTGAATTTTTTCTGAAGAATCTCCTACCGCTTTTGATTGTTTCTCTAAATCTGCAGTAATTGCTTCTACAGCCTTGTCAATTCCTCTTTTTAAATCCATTGGATTGGCTCCTGCAGCAACATTTTTTAAACCTTCTTTTACAATAGCTTGTGCTAAAACAGTAGCGGTTGTAGTACCATCACCAGCTAAATCATTAGTTTTAGAAGCTACTTCTTTTACCATTTGAGCTCCCATGTTTTCAAGCTCATCTTCTAATTCCACCTCTTTTGCTACGGATACACCATCTTTTGTCACAGTTGGTGCACCGAATGATTTGGAAATGATAACATTTCTTCCTTTAGGTCCTAAAGTTACTTTTACTGCATCTGCCAATGCATCTATTCCGCGTTTTAGCCCGTCGCGAGCGTCAACATCAAATTTTATGTCTTTTGCCATTTTTGTTAAGTTTTAAGGTTAGAAATTAAATGATTGCTAAGATGTCGCTTTCGCGCATCATTAAATAATCAGTTCCTTCTAGTTTTAATTCTGTTCCAGAGTATTTACCATAAAGAACTGTATCACCAACTTTAACTGTTAGTGGCTCATCTTTTTTGCCATTTCCTATGGCAACTACAGTTCCTTTTTGGGGTTTTTCTTTTGCATTGTCTGGAATAATAATACCTGAAGCGGTAGTGGTCTCTGCAGCAGCAGGTTCTACAAGAACTCTATCTGCTAAAGGTTTAATGTTTAATCCCATTTGTATAGTTTTAAAGAATTGATTTAAATTTTCAGTGGGATTTTGTCAGAAAGTATGCCAATATCTTTTTGCTGACATTATTTCCAAATAGAGTTAATTATCATTTTTTTTGAAAATAAAAAATGCCAACGTGTCAGAAACGTTGGCATTTTGATCATTTTATTAATTCAGTTGTTTATTGAACTGAATCTTTAGTATTATCTTGAGTAGTAGTAGGCTCTACATTCTCTAGTTTATTATCTATTTGAACATTATTAGCTGAACTTCTTGGAATGGCAAAGTTTGACAATAATATTAATGCAAACATGGCAATTGCCAATGTCCATGTGGTTCTATCTAGGAAATTATTGGTGTTTTGAACACCTCCTATAGATTGTGATCCGCCTCCGCCAAAAGAAGATGATAAACCTCCTCCTTTTGGATTTTGTACCATAACAATTAATATTAATGCAACTGCAACAATTAAGATCAATATAATAAAAGCAGTGTAACTCATAATTTTTTCTGTTTAAGAATTTTAATTCTTTTAATTTGGTCTGCAAAGAAACCACTTTTTTCTGGATATTTCAAACTCAAAATTTCATAGGCTTTTATGGCTTTTGCATATTTTTTTTGTTCTAAATAAACCTGAGCAAGTGTTTCTGTCATTAATGACTTATCAGATTTAAGCTCAGGAATTAAGGTGATAATTTCCTGACCTTTACTAATGGGAATGATTTTTGGATTACTTTCTATAAAACGATCAATCATTTTTTCTTTTTCTGATTTTTGATTGGTTTGCTTTCTTGCAATAGGTTGGTGAGTAGAAAGTTGTAACCACTCATTAAAAGAGTGTTTATCTTGCTCTGTAAACTGAAAGGGTTTGCCAGTGATTGGTTCTTGTTTTGTTTCAGGCTCAGATATAGGAACGAAAATGACATCCTCTTTAATTTCTGGATAAATTTCTTCTTTTTTCTTAAATATTTCGGATGTGATGAAATCAAATAAAGTAGCTCTATCTGTTGTGTGAGCCGCTGTTATTTTTAATTCATGATTGTAACGAAAGCTATCTGTATTTTTTAATGTAATTAAATGAAGCGCTCTTGCCGATTGGAAAAAAGGGTACTGATTTATTACTTCTTTAAGCTTCGTTAGATGCTCATTTTTTAATGCTTCAGGATTTTTTAATAGC
Organism: Bacteroidia bacterium; assembly: GCA_030428865.1. GTDB lineage: Bacteria > Bacteroidota > Bacteroidia > Flavobacteriales > Flavobacteriaceae > Polaribacter. The sequence continues at coordinate 457,605 of JAUIEK010000001.1, forward strand.
GCTGTGTATGTGTTTTTAGAAATTACCATTTAGCAAGAGAAGCATTAAAAATATCTTGTGTTATTCTTTCTAATATTTCAGACAAAGCATTATCTAGAACGCCGCCAACTAATTGAGAGCTGGCATCAAAATCTGAATAAAAAGAGAATTGTTTTTCAAAATTATCTTCTTCTTTTAATTTATTGTAATATCGAACATTAATGGTAATTGTTAACCTGTTTTGAGCCGCAGTTTGCTGTGATGTGGCACTCATTGGGTTGACTCGGTAACCTGTGATTTCACCCTCAAAACGTAAATCTCCATTGCTTTTTACTAAGCTCAAGTTTGTTTGCCTTAAAAATAAATCTTGTAAATCTTGAGTGAATCTCTGACTTAATGTAGGCTCTACCAAAGGAGCTTGATTTTGAAAAAAATCAACTTGAATAGTTTTCGCATTTCCTTCATCTCCGCCACTAAAAGAATAAATTCCGCAAGAAGTTAAGTGAATCGTGATTAGAATAAAAAAATAAATGTAGAACAGCTTCTTCATAAGTCATATTGTTTGATTTTTCGATACAAGGTTCTTTCCGAAATTCCTAACTCTTGTGCAGCCAATTTACGTTTTCCATTATTCTTTTCCAATGACTTTTTAATCATCTCAATTTCCTTTTCTTGTAGCGATAAACTCTCATGTTCTTCAACGGTTTCAGCATAGTCATAATTACTGTTGCTGGCAGCGTTTTGTTGTGGTAGCTGAACAACTTCTATATCTGAATTCTCCAGCTCATGATCTTCGTATATTTTCTGAATTAATTTCTGATTTTCAGCCTGTACCTCTTTAGAGTTTCCGTGCTCCATCAATTCTAATGTTAGTTTTTTTAGATCGTTGATGTCATTTCTCATGTCAAACAAAACTTTGTACATGATATCCCTTTCCGTAGCAAAGTCGTTTTTATTAGAGGAAGTGCTAACTAATGCGGGTAAGTTTGAATTGTTATTAGGTAAATAGGAACTTAATTTTTCTGCTGTGATTTGTCTATTTTCTTCTATTACAGATATTTGTTCAGCAATATTTTTTAGCTGACGGATGTTCCCTGGGAAATAATAATTCAACAAAACTCGAGAAGCGTCTTCGTCTAGTCGAATAGTGGGCATTCTGTATTTTTGAGCAAAATCTGAAGCAAACTTCCTAAATAATAAGTGAATATCTTGTTTTCGATTTCTTAAAGCGGGAAGATAAATTTCTACGGTGCTTAATCGATAATACAAATCTTCTCTAAACTTGTTTTTAGTAATTGCCTCATGCATATCAATATTAGTGGCAGCAACAATTCTTACATTGGTTTTTTGTACTTGAGAAGATCCTACTTTTATAAATTCACCATTTTCCAGAACACGCAGTAATCTTACTTGAGTGGTTAAAGGCAATTCTCCTACTTCATCAAGAAAAATTGTACCGCCATCAGCTACCTCGAAATATCCTTTTCGAGTGGAAGTTGCTCCTGTAAAAGCGCCTTTTTCATGGCCAAATAATTCACTATCAATTGTTCCTTCTGGAATTGCTCCACAGTTTACAGCAATATACTTTGCGTGTTTTCTATGAGATAATTGATGAATAATTTTAGGAATACTCTCTTTACCAACACCACTTTCACCTGTTACCAAAACGGAGATATCGGTAGGTGCAACACGCATGGCTTTTTCTATAGAACGATTTAGTTGTATATCATTACCAATAATTCCAAAACGTTGTTTTATAGCTTGTAAATTTTCCATTTTAATTATTGTCTGAATATCCTACAGCAGTTCCTAATAATGTAGTTGAAGTACAATCATTAATTTTCACATTTACAAAATCGCCCATTTTATAGTGTTCTTTAGGAAAAACTACCACTGTATTTTGCGTATTTCGCCCTTTCCATTCATTAGGATTTTTCTTGGAAGTTCCTTCTATTAACACTTCTTGGATTTGTCCCACATGTTCTTTTGCTCTGTATAAGCTATGTTTTTGTTGCAAGTTGATAATTTCTTGTAAGCGCCTTTTTTTCGTTTCTAAAGAAACATCATCTGTCATCTTCTTAGCGGCTAATGTGCCAGGTCTTTCTGAATAGGCAAACATGAAACCAAAGCTATACTTTACATGTTCCATCAAATCCAGTGTATCTTTATGGTCTTCTTCCGTTTCGCCACAAAAACCAGCAATCATATCTTGACTTAATGCCATTTCTGGAATTATTTTGTAAATATTGTCAACTAATTCCATGTATTCTTCTCTTGTATGTTGACGATTCATGGCTTTTAGTATTGCATTGCTTCCACTTTGTACAGGTAAGTGAATATACTTGCAAATATTTTTGTGTTTTGCCATTACATGAATCACATCAAGTGTCATGTCTTGTGGATTTGAAGTAGAAAAACGGAATCGAATTTTAGGAAATTCGGTAGCGCACATATCTAAAAGTTGTGCAAAATCGACTGCAGTTGCTTGAGCCATCTCTGAAGCATTTTTGAAATCTTTCTTGAGTCCGCCACCATACCATAAATAACTATCTACATTTTGCCCTAGTAAAGTAATTTCTTTAAAATTCTTTTCCTGCATAGATCGAATTTCTTCTAGAATACTTTTAGGATCTCTGCTTCGCTCACGTCCGCGAGTAAACGGAACAACACAAAAAGTGCACATATTGTCGCAACCTCTTGTGATTGATACAAAAGCAGAAACACCATTTGAGTTTAAACGAACAGGAGAAACATCTCCGTAAGTTTCATCCTTGGATAGAATTACGTTGACCGCATCTCTTCCTGCTTCTACTTCTTCAATTAAGTTGGGTAAGTCACGGTACGCATCTGGACCAACAACTAAATCCACAATTTTTTCTTCTTCTAAAAACTTTGCTTTTAAACGTTCTGCCATACAACCCAAAACACCCACTTTCATCTTCGGATTTCTATTTTTTGCGTGGTTGTATTTTTGTAGTCGGTTCCTTACTGTTTGTTCTGCCTTTTCACGAATAGAACAAGTATTTACAAGAACTAAGTCAGCGTCATCTAAACTTTGAGTAGTATTATATCCTTGCTCAGATAAGATAGCTGCTACAATCTCACTATCGTTCATATTCATTTGGCAGCCATAACTTTCTATAAATAACTTTTTATTGTTACTTTCTTTTTGTTGTGTTATAAGTGCTTTTCCTTGTTTCTTTTCGTCAATTACTTTTTCTATCTGTTCCATGCTCGAAAAATTGGCTACAAAGATACATTAAATTACAAACATGTGACAAATTGACATGAAAAATTAAAGCTTTTAATGTTAAGAAACTGTGTAGATTTTGTGATAAAATGAACGATAAAAAAAAACTCTATACTTTTGCAGCTTAAGATCATTCTTTAAAAACAGATTGATTTTGAATTTAATAAAATAAGTAAATGGCAAAAAATTTAGTAATTGTTGAGTCTCCTGCAAAAGCAAAAACTATTGAGAAATTTTTAGGAAAAGATTTTCAGGTAGAGTCTAGTTTTGGGCATATAGCAGATTTACCTTCTAAAGAATTAGGTGTAGATGTAGAAGGAGATTTTAAGCCAAAATATGTTGTGTCTAAAGACAAAAATACAGTTGTAAAAAAGCTGAGAGATTTGGCTAAAAAAGTAGACACCGTTTGGTTAGCAAGTGATGAAGATAGAGAAGGAGAAGCGATTGCTTGGCATTTAGCCGAGCAGCTAAAACTGGATAGCGAAAAAACCAAGCGAATCGTTTTTCATGAGATTACTAAAAATGCTATACTACGTGCAGTAGAGAACCCCAGAGGAATAAATTATAACTTAGTTAATGCTCAGCAGGCCAGGAGAGTATTAGATAGGTTAGTAGGATATGAGCTTTCTCCTGTTTTATGGCGAAAAGTAAAAGGGGGATTATCTGCAGGAAGAGTTCAATCTGTAGCAGTCCGGTTAATTGTTGAAAGAGAACGTGAAATAGAAAATTTCACACCAATCGCCTCTTACCGAGTAGATGCTGAATTTGCAAATACTGATGGTGTAACATTTAAGGCAAAAATAGCTAGCAATTTTTCAACAAAAGCAGCAGCAGAATCATTTCTGAATTCATGTAAAGGAGCTATTTTTTCAGTTGCCGATTTGCAAAAAAAACCAGCAAGCAAAACTCCGGCAGCGCCTTTTACTACTTCAACGTTACAGCAAGAAGCTTCTAGAAAATTAGGATTTCCTGTTGCAAAAACAATGTTGATGGCTCAGCGTTTGTATGAAGCTGGATTAATTACTTATATGAGGACAGATAGTGTTAATTTATCTGAAGACGCAAAGAATAATGCAAAAGAAGCAATCATATCAAGTTATGGGAAAGAATACAGTAATCCAAGAGACTTTTCCAATAAATCAAAAGGAGCTCAAGAAGCTCATGAAGCCATCAGACCAACAAATTTAGAAAGACAGGAGGTTTCTGTAGATTATGATCAAGATCGATTGTACAGTTTAATCTGGAAACGGACAATTGCATCTCAGATGAGTAATGCTAAGCTAGAACGAACACTGGTTAAAATACAAAACAATAAAAACAAACAGTTATTTACTGCAAATGGAGAGGTAATTACATTTGATGGCTTTTTGAAAGTGTATCTAGAAAGTACTGACTTAGAAGATGAAGAGCAGGCAGGAATGCTTCCTAAGTTGGAGATAAAAGAAGAAGTGACCAATAAATATATTACGGCAACAGAACGTTACACGAAGCCACCTTACAGATATACGGAGGCATCTCTAGTAAAGCGATTAGAGGAACTAGGAATAGGAAGACCATCTACTTATGCTCCTACAATTTCTACAATTCAGAAAAGACAATACGTGGCAAAAGGTACTGTTGAAGGAACAAACAGAAATTATAGCCAGTTAAAATTAGAAGATGGAGAAATATCTGTAAAAACACTTGTGGAAAAAATAGGATCAGATAAAGGGAAGCTAGTTCCAACAGATATAGGAAATGTAGTGAACGATTTCTTAGTTGAGAATTTTGAAAAAATACTAGACTACGGTTTTACAGCCAGTGTAGAAGATGAGTTTGATGAAATAGCAAAAGGAAAGGAAGACTGGACCGCTATGATTAAAGATTTCTATCAAGATTTTCATGTAACGGTAGAAGATGTTGCCGCAAACGCAGATCGGGCTAAAGGAGAGCGATTACTGGGAGTAGATCCTGAAACAGGAAGGAACGTATATGTTCGTTTAGGTAGATATGGGGCTATGGTTCAGATAGGTGAAGCAACTGATGAGGAAAAGCCAAAATTTGCCAGCCTGCAAGCAGATCAAACATTAAGTAGTATCACTTTTGAAGAAGCCTTAGATTTGTTTAAACTGCCCAAAGTAGTTGGTAAATATGAAGATAAAGAAGTAGTTGTAGCAAATGGTCGTTATGGGCCTTATGTTCGATTTGAAAAAATGTTTGTCTCTTTAGAAAAAGGAGAAAACCCCATGGATGTTGACTTAGATAGAGCAATTGAGTTAATTGAGAACAAGCGTAAGGCAGATGCTCCCATCGGTTCATATCAAGAACTTCCCATTCAGAAAGGAGTAGGAAGGTTTGGTCCTTTTATCAAGTGGAATTCGATGTTTATTAATGTGAATAAAAAGTATGATTTTGATAATTTATCGCAATCAGATTTAGAAGAATTAATAGAAGATAAGTTAAAAAAAGAGCGAGAAAAATTAGTTCACAATTGGGAAGATGTTGGTATTCGCGTAGAAAAAGCAAGGTGGGGAAGATTTAATGTATTAAAAGGCAAAGTAAAAGTAGAACTCCCCAAAACTACTGAAATTGAGAAATTATCTAAAGAAGAGGCTGTCAAACTAATAGAGCAGAAAACCAAAAAATAATTTAGCGTAAAAAAAGGAATTCGGTTATTTTTACCAGTCGATTATAATTATATGATGAACTTAGAATTTTTGTCTCCTGTAGAAGATTCGATAGTAGCGCTTTCTGTTATTCTACAACCAGAAACTATAGGACAAAACTTGTTAATTCATCAAAAATCTACAGGCTTTCCAAATTTAGAAGGAGTAAATTTAGCTATCATAGGCGTAGATGAAGATAGGAAATCTGAGGATAACCTAGGAAGTGGAAAAGGGTTGCCTCACATTAGAGAAAAGCTTTATCAATTATTTAAAGGAAACTGGCAAACCAAAATTGCTGATTTAGGAACAATCAAGAAAGGAAGTTCTGTAAAAGATACGCATTTCGCTGTTTCTGAAGTGATAGCAGAGTTATTAAAAAGTCAAATTATTCCCATAGTCATAGGCGGAGGACAAGATCTTACCTTTGCTAATTACAAAGCTTATGATTCATTAGAGCAGGTTGTAAATCTTGTTACAGTTGATAGTATGTTTGATTTAGGAAATGTAGAAGATGAATTATCTTCTAGATCTTATTTGAGCAAAATTATCATGCAAAAGCCCACAAACTTGTTCAACTATTGCAATATAGGATATCAAACATATTTAAACTCTCAGCAAGAGATCAACTTGATACATGAGTTAGATTTTGATGCTTATCGCCTAGGAGAAGCCAAAAATATGGAACTTGTAGAAACAGTGTTGAGAGATGCCGACATGGTTAGTGTTGATGTTAGTTCTATCAGACAGAGTGATGCTCCAGCAAACAGAAATGTATCTCCTAATGGATTTTATGGAGAGGAAATTTGTGCAATCTCTAGATATGCAGGAATTAGTGATAAAGTGAGTTCTTTTGGTGTTTATGAATACAATCATCGGCTTGATAATCCCAATAATCAAACGGCGCATCTTATCGCGCAAATGATTTGGCATTTCATAGAAGGAGTAAATCAGCGTGCAAAAGACTATCCATTTTGTACAAAAGAAAACTATCAAAAATTTACTGTTATATTAGAAGATGATGAACCGATCAACTTCTATAAAAGCGATAGGTCTGGTCGTTGGTGGATGGAGATTAATATTATTGGAAATAATAAATACAAAAGGCATACGTTAATACCTTGTACATATCAAGACTATATTGATGCCACTAAAGAAATTATACCAAAAAAATGGTATAAAGCCATGAGTAAAATGGCAGAATTTTAAAGAAAGTCAATTATTAAAAAGCATTGCTTTTTTTTAATAAAAAATAATTAGGTTTACACAATTTTAAGTCAAGAAGACAATAATGAAGAAACTGGCCTTATTCACCCTATTAATATCACTTTTTTATAGCTGTGGCTCTAAGGATAGAGGAGAACTAGTAGGAATAAAAGCTAAATCTAAATGGTTCTCAGAAAAACCTTTTGGAATGTCATATATTCCTGGAGGATCTTTTACAATGGGAAAGCAAGATGAAGATCAAACAGGTACACTCAATACTCCTGCTAGAACTGTATCTGTTAGTCCTTTTTATATGGATGAAACCGAAATTACAAACTCAGAATACAAGCAATTCGTGCACTGGGTACGAGATTCTATTGTGAGAACAGAATTAGCTCTGCGTGCAGAACTTTTGTCCTTCGGAAGTGATAGCGAAGAACCATTAACAGGAGGAATTCATGATTATAAATTTGGAGTTATTGATACAGTAGACGCTACACCGTATCAAAAATATATGTTTGAGAACTACTATGATTTGGGAGCACCTCTAGATACGTTAAAACCTCTTAACTGGTCAGAAGAAATAATTTGGGACGCGAATGACTATCCAGATTTGGATTACGTAGAAGTGATGGATTCTTTACATATTAGTCATGAAGATGCGATTGACGGAGTTAGAACATTCAACAAAAAATTATTAAATTTTAGGTATTCTTGGTTTGATGTAGAAGCTGCTGTAAAACAAAAAGGAAAAAGTAGACGAGAGTTTCTTAAAAAAGAAGTAGTTAATATTTATCCTGATACTACTGTCTGGGTTAAGGATTTTAGCTACTCATATAATGATCCAATGCATCAAGATTATTTTTACCACCAAGCTTATGGAGATTACCCTGTTGTAGGAGTTAGTTGGCATCAAGCAAAAGCTTTTTGTAAGTGGAGAACTAGAAACAAGAATAATTATCTTAAGCGAAGAAAAAAGAGAAAAACTACCGTGTCTGAGTTTAGATTACCAACAGAGGCTGAGTGGGAATATGCAGCTAGAGGAGGACTAGACTATGCAAAGTATCCTTGGGGAGGACCAAATATCACTACTGATAGAGGATGTTTTTTAGCTAATTTTAAGCCTCGGAGAGGAGATTATGCAGTTGATGGCGCACTATATACAGTTGAAGCTAGATCCTATAATCCAAACGATTATGGGTTGTATAACATGGCAGGAAATGTGTCTGAGTGGACTAGTTCTGCATACAAATCATCATCTTATTATCAAGGCTCAACTCTGAATTTGAATGTTGAAGATAGAAAAAACAAGCGAAAAGTTATCAGAGGAGGCTCATGGAAAGATGTAGCATACTTTTTAGAAGTGAGTACTCGGGATTATGAATATGCTGACACAGCAAGAAGTTATATTGGCTTTAGAACTGTTCAAAGTCACTTAGGGAAATCGAGAGAATAAATTTGATTAAAAACAAAAACCATGGCAAAATCAAAATCTAAAAAAAAGATCTTCAATATGGCATACAGCTTCGGAGCTGCAGTTGTTATTATTGGAGCATTGTTTAAAATTCAACATTGGGAGTATGGAGCTGAAATTTTAACAATAGGTATGGTGGTAGAAGCTCTAGTTTTCTTCCTTTCAGCATTTGATTCTGTTGAAGATGATTTGGATTGGACTAAAGTGTATCCAGAGTTAGCAGGAGGAGATAAAAAACAACTTCAATTTCAAGAAGAAGGAGAAGCAGAGAGAATGCTTTCTCAAAAACTAGATAAGTTATTAGAAGAATCAAATTTAGATGTTGAACTAATGAATAATTTAGGAAAAAGTATCCAAAATTTTCAGGCAGCTGCAGAAGAGTTAAGCGTAACATCGTCTTCCATTACATCTACTTCTAGATACAATGAGCAAATGGAAAAAGCTGCTCTACATATAGAATCTTTAAATAACGTTTACAGATCTCAAGCTGAAAACGCTAATAAGCATCAAGAGATAAATAATACTCTTGTAGAAAATTCAGAACTTTTAAAGAAACAGATGGAGTCTTTAGCAAATAATCTGTCTTCTTTGAACGATGTCTATGGAGGAATGTTATCTGCAATGTCTAAAAAATAACATAGATGAAGAAAAATTACGTAACATTAAAAATGAGATAGAATGGCAGGAGGACAACTTTCTTCAAGACAAAAGATGATTAATCTCATGTACCTGGTTTTTATTGCAATGTTGGCAATGACTATGAGTAAAGAGGTGTTAACTGCTTTTGGGTTTTTTAATGAAGATTTTGAGGAAACAAGTATTTCTGTTGCTCAAAAAAATGTATTAGCGTACGAAGGTTTAGCAATAAAAGCGCAAGATCAACCAGAAAAATTTACACCATTAAAAGCGAAAGCAGATCAAATAAAAATATTATCTGACGACTTTTATAATTATTTAGGAAATCTTAAGACTCAACTGCTCAAAGACTATGAAGACAAGAAAGATTATGAGGCAATGGATAAGACAGATTTTTTAGATGAATATTTCTTTATTGGTGATGATATTTCAAAAGAAGGGAAAGAATATGTAGACAAGATTATTAATTATCGAACTAAAGTAACAGATATTTTAGGAGATGATTTTTCAAGTTTAAATACTGTTATCAATAAACGTTTTTCTACTAATGAATTCACAAATAGTGATGGAAAAAAAGTTTCGTGGTTATCATATAAATACAAAGGCTATCCTGCTATTGCTTCATTAACTAGTTTTACCCAATTACAAGCAAGTGTTAGAAATACAGAAAGTGACGTATTAACAACTTTGTTAGGAGGTCAATTGGAAGATGAAGTATCACTTAACAACTATCAAGGTATTGTTTCTTTAGGTAAAACAGCTTATTTCTCTGGAGAGCGTGTTAAAGGACAGGTGGTTTTAGGTAGATACGATAACACGATGGTTCCTAAAAAAGTAGTATTAAATGGAAAAGATGTTACTAGCTCAGTAGAAAATGGACAAGTAATTATTGATATGCCTGCAGGTAATGTAGGAACTAAGGCTATAAAAGGAGCTATAACTTTTATGCAAGATGGAGAAGAAACGGAAATACCTTTTGAAAGTGAGTATTCTGTAATAGCAGAACCTAATGAAGCTGTTATATCAGCAGATAAAATGAATGTGGTTTATAGAGGGTTAGATAATCCTATTTCAATATCTGTTCCTGGTGTAGGTGACAGAGATATTAGAGCATCTGTAGGCGGAGGTAGTAAACTAACAAAGGTAGGAGCAGGTAAATACATTTTAAGTCCAGGTGGAGGAAATACGGTAAGCATCAATGTTTCAGCTAAGCTAAGTAGTGGTAAAACAATTACGACTCCAAAAACATTTCGAATAAAAGATATCCCAACAGCAGCAGGAACTGTAAGAGGACAATTTGGAGTGATTCGATTACCTAGGTCAAGTTTAGGGAATATACCAGTTGGTGCTGCTTTACCAGATTTTGTTTTTGATTTACAGTTAGCTGTGAGAGGTTTTACGGTAAAAGTACCAGGTCAACTTGCTGTAAAAGTAAATGGTTCTAGGTTAGATGCTCGAGCAAAAAGTGTTATATCAAAAGCTAAGCGAGGAGATGTAATTACTATTTTTGATATTATTGCGGTAGAGACCAAAAAAGGTACTAGAATTAAAAGGGTAATTCCTGCAAGTATTGAAGTTATAAACTAAGAAAGAAAAACAGAACCGTATGAGTTTGAGGAAGCAATTTTGCGTAGTAGCTCTACTTTTTTTAGGAGTAGTGTGTTCGTATGCGCAAGCAAATCTTTTAAATGCAACAAAAGCGAGTCAAGTGGGAGTGAAATTAAAAGAAAAAATAGCTGCAGATAATGATAAACCTCTCCCTTATGAATATGTAGATAATAGAGATATTTTGTGGTCTAAAGTTGTTTGGGAGTTTGTTGATTTTAATCAAAAAATTAATTTTCCGTACTATTTTCCTGTAGATACAACCAACGTTTCTAAAGATAGACGATCGTTATTTGATACGTTATTAAAAGGAATACGAAGTGGAGAAATTAAAGATGTTTTTGCTGATTCTTTTTTAAGAGCTAAACTCTCTGAAAAAGAGATCAATGAAAAGTTAATTAATATTAAGCAGAATGGAGATTATTACGATACGCTAAGAATAAGTTCTCAAGATATAGAAGGATTATTGATAAAAGGAATTTGGTATTTTGATAAAAGACATAGTGAACTAAAGTATAGACCTCTTGCGCTAGCACCTATGGGAAAAGATGTGTTAACTCTAGGAGTTGAAGAGGTTGAAGACAATGAGTTATATGAACTTTTTTGGGTTTTTTATCCATCTGCTAGAAACGTTTTGTTTGATGCAAAGGTTTTTAATCCGAAAAGTATTGCACAACCTATTTCTTATGATCATCTTATAAATGCAAGAAGGTTTAATGCTGTTATTGTTAAAGAAGAAAACATTTATGGTAATAGAGAAATTTCCGATTATATCAAAGACAATTCTTTACTCCAGTTGTTAGAGGCTAGAAAGATAAAAGAAAGCATTAGAGATCGAGAAATGGATATGTGGAACTATTAGTCACTTGGTTTCAAGATATTAAAATAAAGCGTTTCTATATTTTGAAGCGCTTTTTGTTTTTAGCATGAAAGTAGATTATATTATAGTTGGTCTCGGGTTGGCAGGTTTGGCTTTTTCAGAGAAATTAGAAAAAGAAAACAAATCATTTTTAGTTTTTGAGAATAATTCGCAAAACTCCTCATTAGTTGCGGGAGGCATATGCAATCCAGTAATCTTGAAAAGATTTACGCCTGTATGGAAAGCAAAAGAACAATTAGCTATATCATTACCGTTTTATGATCAACTAGAAAAAAAACTTCAAATACAGATTGATCAAAAATTCTTAACACGTAAAGTTTTTAAAAGTAAAAAAGATCAGAACAATTGGTTTGTTGCTTGTGATAATCCGTTATTATCAGATTATTTAAATACGACCATTTATCATGAAAAAATAAAGGGTATTATCGGTGATTTTGGATTTGGAGAAGTAATTAATACTGGAAGGATAAATACTTCTAGATTGATAGAATGTTACAGAAATTATCTTAGCAATAATGGATTAATTCGTTTTCAAAGATTTGATTATAATCAGTTAGAAATAACTAAAAAAGGAGTTGTCTATTCTGATGTTGAAGCCGAAAAAATTGTGTTTTGCGAAGGATTTGGAGTTAAGAAAAATCCATTTTTTAGAAATGTACCTCTTAAAGAAGCAAAAGGAGAATTAATTACTATTCATGCTCCTGATTTAAAAATAGATTTTTTAGTAAAATCTACCTTATTTGTGTTGCCTTTAGGAGAAGATTTATATAAGGTTGGAGCAACGTTTAATTGGGAAGATAAAACATCAAAACCGACTAAAGAAGGCAGAAAAGAGCTTGTAGAAAAACTCAAGCGAGTTATCGATGTTCCTTATAAAATTGTTGATCAAGAAGCGGGAATTAGACCAACAGTGAAAGATAGAAGACCTTTAGTAGGAGTTCATCCTGAGTATAAACAACTAGCTATATTAAATGGTTTGGGAACTAGAGGAGTTATGATTGCACCTTGGGCAGCCAATCAGTTATACGAACATATAGCCTTAGAAAAAGAATTAGACTCAGAAATAGATATTAAGCGGTTTTCTTAGCTTTTCTAGTACTATAGTTTTTATCAAACTTCACAAACATATTAATCCATAAAATTCTAGAAAGCCTTAGGTTTACTGGAGCAAGAACAACAAGAGCAATAATAATTGCGGCAAAAGTTTGTAGTAAGGATAAGCCAATAAAGGCTTTTGCAATTACAAAGGTGATTATACATAATGCTACTGTTTGGGCATAATTTACATACATGGCTCCGTAAAAAAATGAAGGTTCTATCATATACTTTAGCTCACAATGTGAGCAGTTCTTATGTAGTTTTGTTATTTTTTTAGGATGGAAAGAAAATGAGTGTTCAAAAAAATCACCTTCATGGCATCTAGGACACTTCCCTTTAATAATACTATATACTTTCTGTCCTTTTTTAAACATTATAGTGCCTTTTTTTAGCTAGTTTTGCACTACAAAATTACAGTATTTTCATGGTTAATGTACACGATTTGACCGTTAGTTTTTCGGGGTCAGATTTATTTTCTGGTATTACTTTTAAGTTAAATAAAGGTGATAGAGTCGGGCTTATTGGTAAGAACGGAGCAGGTAAATCAACACTTCTTAAAGTGTTGTCAAAAGATATAGAAAGCTCAGGAGGAACTATTGCGTTCGATAAAGAGATAAAAATAGGTTTTCTACGTCAAGATATTGATTTTGAAAAAGGAAGAACAATTTTAGAAGAAGCTTATCAAGCGTTTGAAGAAATTAAGGAAATAGAAAGTAAGCTAGAGAAAATAAATACACAATTAAACACAAGAACAGATTATGAAAGTGATAGTTATAATCAACTTATAATTGACCTAAACGAATTCACTGAACGATACGAGTTATTAGGAGGATACAATTATCAAGGAGAAACCGAAAAAATTCTTCAAGGTCTTGGTTTTCAAAGAAGTGATTTTGATAAATTAACAGAGACATTTTCTGGCGGTTGGCGTATGCGAATTGAACTCGCAAAATTACTGCTTCAAAACAATGATGTTTTATTATTAGATGAACCTACAAATCACTTAGATATCGAATCGATTATTTGGTTAGAAAGCTTTCTAAAAAACTATGCGGGAGCAGTTGTGTTAGTTTCGCACGATAAAATGTTTTTAGATAATGTAACCAATAGAACTATCGAAATTTCTTTGGGTAAAATTTACGATTATAAAAAACCGTATTCTCAGTTTTTAGAACTAAGGAAAGATATTAAAGAAAAACAGCTTCAAACTCAGAAAAATCAAGAGAAAGAGATAAAGCAAACACAACAACTCATTGATAAATTTAGAGCTAAAGCAAGTAAAGCTTCGATGGCTCAATCGCTTATCAAAAAATTAGATAAAGTAGAAATCATAGAGGTAGATGAAGATGATATAGCTACGATGAATGTACAATTTCGAATATCTCATAATCCTGGGAAAATAATTTTTGAGGCAGAAGGTTTATCAAAGAATTATGGAGATAAGAAGGTGCTAGATAATGTTGAGTTGCTCATAGAACGGAATAGTAGAATTGCTTTTGTAGGTCAAAATGGGCAAGGAAAATCAACTTTAGCAAAAATGATGGTTGGAGAAATTCCTTTTTCAGGAAGCTTGAAAGTCGGTCACAACGTTCAGATAGGTTATTTTGCTCAAAATCAATCAGAGTATTTGCCACCTGAAAAGACTGTTTTAGAAGTTATGGAAGATGCCGCTAATGATGAAAACCGTACCAGAGTACGAGATATGCTGGGCGCATTTTTATTTTCAGGAGATGCAGTTGATAAAAAAACGAAAGTGCTCTCTGGAGGAGAACGAAATAGATTGGCTCTCTGTAAATTATTATTATCTCCGTTCAATGTTTTAGTGATGGATGAGCCTACAAATCATTTAGATATTGCTTCTAAAAATGTACTTAAAAAAGCACTTGAAAAGTTTGATGGAACACTCATTATCGTATCGCATGATAGGGAGTTTCTACAAGGATTAACTACTAAAGTGTATGGTTTTAAAGATCGTGTTATTAAAGAATATCTTGGAGATATTGATTATTTTTTAGAAGAGCATAAAATGCAAAGCTTACGAGAAGCAGAAAAAAGAACTACAACTAAGTCAGAAAAAAAACAAAAATCACAGAGTGACTTTTCACTAACTAAAGAACAAGAAAAAGAGCTTCGAAAACTAAAAAATAAACTAGCCAAAATAGAAACAGAAATCAGTGATTTAGAAGCCGAAATAAAAGAGATTGACGTTGCGCTTGCAGAGAATTATGAAGAGACTTCTAGTAAACCTGATTTTTTTGCGAATTACGAAGCTAAAAAAAGCCGATATGAATTACTAATGGAAAAGTGGGAGGAAGCTGAAGAAAAAGTAGCTAACTTTATGTAATGTCTTTTTTTGATTCTGCAAACGTTATAAATCAACAGGTAAAAGCTTCTATTCTATCAGAAAAAAATATTCAGCTTTTTGTAAAGAGAGAAGATGCGATTCACTCAGATATTTCTGGGAATAAGTATAGAAAATTAAAATACAACCTTAAAGCAGCTAAAGATGAAGGTTTTACTAAAATTATAACTTTTGGAGGCGCTTTTTCCAATCATATTTTGGCAACTGCTGTAGCAGGTAATTTAGCTGGTTTGCAAACAGTAGGGATTATTAGAGGAGAAGAATTAGGAGAAAATATCAAAGAAACACTTTCTCTAAATCCTACTTTAAAAAATGCATATGATGGTGGAATGAAGTTTGAATTTATTTCTCGGAAAGATTACAGAGAAAAAATGAATTCAGTTTTTCTAGAAAAACTAGCAAAAAAACACGGTGCTTTTTACCTTCTGCCAGAAGGAGGCACGAACAAGCTTGCAGTAAAAGGCTGTGAAGAGATTTTAACAGAACAAGATACTGAGTTTGATTATATTTGTTGTTGTGTGGGAACTGGAGGGACGTTAGCTGGAATTATTAACTCAGCAAAAAATCATCAAAAAGTTTTAGGTTTTCCGGCTTTAAAAGGAGATTTTTTAAGAGAAGAAATTTCTGGCTTTGTTGAAAATTCTGCTCAGTGGAATTTGATTACTGATTATCATTTTGGAGGATATGCAAAATATACCGAAGAACTTATTCGTTTTATAAATGATTTTAAAAGAGAGACTTCCATTCCTTTAGATCCAATCTATACTGGGAAAATGATGTTTGGAGTTTTTGATATGATTAAAAAGAACCAGTTTCCAGAGTCAACAAAAATACTGGCTGTTCATACAGGTGGTTTACAAGGAATAGAAGGATTTAATGAAGTACTCAAGAAAAAAAAGACAGGATTAAAAGTTGTGTAGATGAAGCAAGCTAAACCATTTATTTTTTTATTTTTTTTATTTTTTTTAATTGGCTGCGGATCTAGTAAAAAGGTTGCTAAAAAAGAACAGTCAAAGACCACTAATAAAGAGCTTTCTCCTAAAAAACTGCCTTCTGTTGGTCAGAATAAACATGTAAGAAAGTTAGAGAAGAAGAATACAAGATTGAATAATTATACATTGGCATATATTAAAAAATATGCGCCTATTGCAGTAATAGAAATGCACAAATATAAAATTCCGGCTAGTATTACACTCGCTCAAGGAATTTTAGAATCAGGAAATGGAAGAAGTACTTTAGCAAGAAAATCAAATAATCACTTTGGTATAAAATGCCATAAAGGTTGGAATGGCGGTCGTGTGTATTATGATGATGATGAAAAAGGAGAATGTTTTCGAAAATACAAATATGCACAATCTTCTTATGAAGATCATTCGGAGTTTTTAACATCCAGAAGAAGATATGCCGATCTTTTTAAACTTAACTTGAAAAATTATAAAGGTTGGGCTCGTGGTTTAAAAAAAGCAGGATATGCTACAGATAGAAAATATCCTCAAAAATTGATTAAAATTATTCAAGATTACGAGCTTTATGAATTTGATAAGGTTAGCAAAACGGAGTTAAAAAAGGAGAAACGTATTGTTGATAAAGAAAAGAAAAATGATGCTACAAAAGTATATAAAGTAAAAAAAGGAGACACGTTGTATTCTATTGCTAGAAAATTTGGTATTACAGTAGATAAGTTACAAGAGCTTAATAAGCTGGAAAGCACAATAATATCAATAGGGCAAGAATTAATAATCGAATAAAAAAAAGCGAAAATCTTCATGATTTTCGCTTTTTAACTAACTAATAACCAAAGCTCTTACCATGAATAATTTTTTTTAATTGCTTGTTTTTTGATGGCTTTAATTAACACACTCTCTAGTTCATTTTTATTAGAAGATTCTCGTTGTTTTTTTGCAACATAAGCTCTTCGTTTTTTACTCAAGGCATTAATCTTTTCTTTTATTTCAGATCGAGTTTTACGTTGTTTTTCTACATGTTTTTTAAGCTCTTTATCTGATAATTTCTGTAAATCTTTTGGTAAATACTTTCTTTCAATTTTAGAATAGTCAATTTCTTCTTTTTCTGATTTATCTACCAAATCCCATGAAGCGTTATTGTATAATCTGCTACTCTTACTACTAGCTCTTTTTACAATTACCACTTCATCTAGTTCTTCTGCATTAGCATCTTGTGCAGATTGATTGGAATATTTTTTTCTGCCAGAAGAGCCGTAGTAGATATACGTTTTGTTTAGTTTTTTATTTAGAATGATAATTTCATCGTCGTAAGGAGTAATAATATGAACAATTTTTTTGTTGTGATCAATATTCATATAATCACCTCCTCCAAGTTCAGCTCCATCTTTCCACATTCCTGAAATTCCTTGATTGTAACTGCCACAAAAAATTGTGTTGATGATAACATCTTTTTCTTTAGCGTCAGCAATAGCTTCTTTGTAATTAATTTTTCCTTGTGTAAAAGGCTCATTACCAGCTATAAATATTAATCGTAAATCATTTTTCTTCTTGCCCCATTCTAATTCTTTTAACGAAGAACTAATTACTTGTCCACAATATTCCTTGCCTCCATTAGTAGTTAATGAGAATAATTTTTCTGATATTTCATCTAAATCAGAACTAAAAGATAATACCTGTCTTATATAACCGTCAGAAGATTCTAATCGATCATTTCCGTATTCATACAAAGCAATTTCTAAACTAGGTTTCTGAATCCCATATTTAGCATACGATAATTCATTTACAATTTCCCATAGTTGTGTTTTTGCTTGACTAATAAGTCCATCCATACTATTACTAGTATCTAATAACAAAGCGACTTTTATAGTCTGACTTTTCTTTGTGTCATCTTTTGGGTTGTTGGCATATACCATTGTTGACAACCCTAGAAAAAGAAATAGGATGATTTTTAATGTTCTTGTTTCCATAATTTTTCGATCTAATCAGATTGTTTAAATGCTTGTATTCAATTATCAGACCAAACCTGAAAATATAAAAAACACTTTAAAATTTATAAGGGTTATTTTATTGTTGAATAAAGAAACTAAATTGTATTCTTTTTCAGAAAAATTAGTAGAATGGCGTATCTTTATTCATTGCTTTAGATAAATAACCTATATGGATGTAAAATTTCAGGCAGCTATAATATCAGGTGCATTTTTACTGATGATTTTATTGATGACTTTTACCAAAAGGCTCACAAAAAAAATCACTCTAGTTAAGAAGTTAGAACCTAATAGAAAGAAAGTAGTATTAAATGTATTTTACTTTTTATACTATCTTCTTTTTGGTACCGTGGTAATTGTTGTTTTAGGAATTGATTTTGAAAGACTTTCCTTGTTTATTTCTTCTGCATTAGCAGTTTTAGGAATTGCTTTTGTTGCTCAATGGTCACTGTTATCAAATTTAACAGCCAGTATTATTATTTTCTTTTACCATCCTCTCAAAATAGGAGACAGAATAAAAGTTTTAGATAAAGAGCTTGATTTTACGGGTGTTGTAAAAAACATCACAGGGTTTTACGTATTAATAGAAACAGACAAAAAACAACAAATAACAATTCCTAATTCGATTATTTTACAGAAAGGAATTGAGCTTTACGAAAACGAATAATTCAAATGGCTTTACTAAAATCGGTAAACAATAAAAGCCCAGAAATACCAGCAGATTGCTATGTGGCAGAAAATGCGACAATTGTTGGTAACGTTGTTATGGGTAATCAATGTAGTATTTGGTTTAATGCGGTTATAAGAGGTGACGTTCACTATATTAAAATAGGAAATAAAGTAAACATACAAGATGGAGCTGTTATTCATGCTACCTACAAAACATCTCCTACAACTATAGGCAATAATGTTTCTATTGGTCATAATGCAATAGTTCATGGTTGTACAATTCACGATAACGTGCTTATTGGTATGGGAAGTATCGTAATGGATGACTGTGTAATTGAAAGCAATTCAATTATTGCTGCAGGTGCTGTGGTTACTAAAAATACTCATGTAAAAACAGGGAGTATTTATGCGGGCGTTCCTGCTAAAAAAGTGAAGGATATTTCGAAAGAGTTAATTTCTGGAGAGATCGATAGAATTGCTAATAACTATGTAAAATATGCTGGTTGGTTTCAAGAAAAGTAAAACCCAGTTTAAAAACTGGGTTTTCAATTAATTCAAAAAAGCACACTTTTAATTCTTCTCTCGCATCTTAAATTCTCTTCGTTTTTTCTGCTCCATTATCTTTTTTTTAACAGCTCTTTTTTTATGAAGTTTATTTCTTTTTGCTCGCTTTTTGAACTTTTCATATTGCTCGTTTGTGAGTATTGATTTCATTTTTCTATGAAAATCAATTTGATGATCTAAGCGTTCATTTTCTAGATTATATCGCTCATCAGCACTTAATGATTGCTTAGATTCTTTTTGTTTTTTTCTATCCTCTCGAACTTTTCTTTTCATTTTTATTTGATCCTCTAGTAACGATTGTATTTTACGTTGCTGTGCATCATTTAAATCCAGTTCGAGTGTCATTTTTTTTGCAGCTAATGTAGCCCGTTGTTCTATAGAAAACTCTTCTTTGTATGAGACTCTATTTTTTCTTTGTGCTTGAATAGTTGCTGTATAAATAAGTACTACAACTAATAAACTGAGTGTTTTTTTCATGATATTCTGTTTTTAAGGTTTCTTTCGTGCATTTATGACATATAAATTTATGAAAGGTTTAACTTTGGGTTCTATTTTAACACTTGATTAACTGTATTTAGTATGAAGAAATTCGTGTTTTTAGTATTCTTTTTTCCTGCTGTTTTTTGGGGGCAAGATTCAACAAAAGTAAACTTGAGTAACCCTAATGCAACGATATACAACCATATTTACTATTTGCAAAATAGTTCATATAAACCAAAACTTGCAGCGAAATCAATTTATGGATTAAAGGAAAAAGAAGCCATTAAAACGGCTGTAAAAATCAAAAGGGTTTTAGATGGTAAAGGGCTTCAGATAGATTTTAATGAAGTGCCTACAAATCCGAATTATAAAGATTCTATAGGATACAGCACCTATTCAAAGTATGTTTTATTTCCTAACAGAATGCCACAGATTTCTGTAGAGAAAAGAGGTAATCAATGGTATTATTCAGAAGAAACCATTCAAAGTATTGATGAGTTGTATAATGAAGTGTACCCTTGGTATGTAGAAAAAGTGCAAGATGTAATGCCAGGAGCTGGTTATAAAAAGTTTTTAGGAATTGAATTATGGCAGTATATAAGTATTGTACTATTAATTATTGCTTCTTGGATTCTTTTTCTTGTCGTTAAACGTATTGTCTTTACCATACTCAAGAAAGTTCTTTTTCGATTTTTGAATCTAGAAAACAAAGATAGTGTTGCGGCTATTAGAAAACTTGCACACCCAATAAGTCTTCTTGTTGCGTTGGCTCTTATCGATAAAATTTTTCCATCTCTACAGTTTGGACTCGAAATAAATAAATGGGTTATTTTAGGAATTAATATAACAGCTACTATTTTTTGGATTTATGTGTTTTTAAAACTATCAACTGTAGTTGTTAATATTTATGAGAATTATACAGGAAAAACAGAAGGAAAATTAGATGATCAACTCGTTCCTATACTCAAGAATTTTTTAGTAGGACTCATCTTAGTTGCCGGTTTATTTAAGATGTTGGTTCATATGGGAGTAAACGTAGCAACATTAATAGCAGGATTGTCTATTGGTGGTTTGGCCATTGCATTTGCATCTCAAGATACCGTTAAAAACTTGATCGGAACTGTAATGATTTTTGTAGATAAACCTTTTCATATTGGTGATTGGATTGTTGCAGGAGATGTTTCAGGTACAGTAGAGGAAGTTGGTTTTCGATCTACTAGAATTCGAGCTGCCGATACATCAATCTTTCAGATTTCAAACAGTAGATTGTCCGAAATGACTATCAATAACAAAGGACTTTTATTATATAGAAGATACAATACACAATTAGGAATTCGATACGATACACCTCCAGAGCTAATAGAAGCCTTTGTACAAGGAATAAGAGATATTGTTGTTACATTTCCAGATACTCGAACAGAAGCGCACAATGTAGAGTTTGTTGGTTTTGGTGATTCTGGTTTGCTTATTATGGTAAACGTTTACTTTAATAGTGTGGCTTGGGGAGAAGAACAACGATCTAAACATAAGTTACATTTGGCTATATTAAAACTAGCTGCTGCTTTAGGAGTTGATTTTGCTTTTCCGTCTACTACAATGATGATAGAGCAATTTCCAGAAAAAAAAGGATTTGATATGGAATACAATACAGATCCAGAAAGAATAAGAACTGTTGTAAGCAGCTTTTTAGAGGAATTTAAGAAAGAAAACGAATCTTAGCTTACAATATTAAAAATAGCCCAAGCATAAATAGCAAACCTAGCAAATCTAAATAAACCGAATAAAAAAACTCCTTTTACAGGATATTTAATAATTCCTGCTGCCATACAGGTAATGGAAAAAGGGATTGGTAATAGTGCTCCTACAATAATTAAAAAACCTCCCCACTTGCTTGTGTTTTTTAAATGTTTTGCTAGTTTTTTTTCTAGGTAGCGCTTAGCTGCTTTTAACTCGGCTGCTTTTTTACCAATGTAATATGAAATGATTCCTCCAGAATAAGACAGAATAGCTAGCAAAGTAAGATTGAAAATAGGAGAAGTAGTTTTTTTAGCCCAACCGATAAAAATTTCAGGCGGAATCAGTCCCAAAAAAGATTCAGAAATAAAGAACGTGATAAAAACACCTGTAACAGACAATTGAGTGTTAATGAATTCTAACCCGTCATCAATTGATAGTACATATTTATTCAAGAGAAAAAGGACAATAATAATTCCTAAAACAGGCAGCGCTGCTTTTTTTAAACTCCTTAAAACGAACCGATAAAATCCAGTATACTTGTAGTATTGATGTAAGAGTTTTGCCCGTGATTTTTTTTGCTTCTTCATGTAAATGCACACATCATATTTCCAGAGTGCAAAAATACTTCATAGCAATCATTTCTAGTTTAGAATTATTATTTATTTTAACCTGAATAAATTTTTTATGACATGACTACTACTAAAGTCATAGAAGGTATTTTTAAAAAATACTTACCATCACCATTTACAATTGCAGTTTTATTAACGGTTGTTACAATCCTACTAACACTGTTTTTTACTAAGCCAACAAATAGTACTCATCTAACTTATTTGTTTGAGGTTTTATCTTATTGGGAACAAGGAGTTTGGTCTAATAATTTACTTGTTTTTGCTTACCAAATGATGCTCATTTTAGTGTTGGGTCATGTGTTAGTGTTAAGCAAACCAATTAGTAATGTTATTTTAAAAGTGACGCAATTTTGTAACAATACTGCTTCTAGTGCAGCAATTGTAGCAAGCACAACTATGTTAGTGGCATTTTTTAATTGGGGATTAGGACTCATTTTTGGAGCATTGCTTGCCAGAAAAATTGCAGAGCATGCTCAAAAAAAGAACTTGGCAATTAATTATCCAATTATTGGTGCGGCAGGTTATACAGGTTTAATGGTTTGGCATGGAGGTATTTCAGGTTCTGCTCCTATCAAAATTAATGAAGATGGTCATATAACTAGTATGATTAAAGAAAATCTATCTCCACAACTGTTATCTCAAGTACCTAGTTCTATTAGTTTTAATGAAACCATTTTTAGCTTTTCAAACCTTGTGATTTTCATACTAGTTGTAGTCTCAATATCAGCTTTGTTTTATATGTTAGGAAAAAAAGCTGCTCCAACAGAAATAAATTTGTCAGAATATCAAATGGATTCAAATTATGTTTCCATTACAAAAGCAGAGAAGCTAGATAATTCTAAAATATTAGCCTATGTGTTTGGGATATTGATTTTTGCCACATTTTTTTATCGGTATTATGATGATATCAAAGTGCTTAAAATCACACCTAACTTAATTAACTTATTTATGTTAGGGTTAGGACTTTTGCTGCACGGAAGTATAAAAAAGTTTACGAATGCTGTTGGTGAATCGATATCAGATATATCAGGAATTTTAATTCAGTTTCCGTTGTATTTCGGAATTATGGGAATCATGAAAAGTACCGGAATGGTAAGTCTTATTTCAGATTTTTTTGTTTCTATTTCTACTGATACAACATTGCCTGTTTTTACTTTTTTTAGTGCCGGATTGGTAAATATTTTTGTGCCAAGTGGAGGTGGTCAATGGGTAGTTCAAGGCCCCATTGTTATAGAATCTGCTCTTCAATTAGGAGTCCCGTTAAACAAGGCAATTATGGCGCTAGCTTATGGAGACCAAATAACCAATATGCTTCAGCCCTTTTGGGCGTTACCGTTATTAGGAATAACTAAATTAAAAGCGAAAGAAATTTTGCCTTACACATTAATTGCAATGTTTGTTGGTAGTATAATTTACATTGGTGGTTTATTGTTATTTTAATGTATTGGCTTTCAGATAAAATAGAATTTCCTCCTTATGAATTAGCATCTCCAGAAGGAATTATAGCTTTGGGCGGAGATCTATCTCCAAAGCGTTTACTACATGCGTATCAAAAAGGGATTTTTCCTTGGTTTTCAGAAGGAGATCCAATTGTTTGGTATTGCCCGCCAGAACGAATGGTGTTGTTTCCAGATGAATTAAAAATATCAAAATCGTTACAGAAAATTTTAACTAAAAATGAGTTTCGAATAACCGAAAACACAGCTTTTGAAGAAGTGATTTATCATTGTAAAACCGTAAAGCGAAATGGAGAAGCAGGAACTTGGATTACAGATGATATGGAGCAAGCCTATTGTAAATTACACAAACTAGGACATGCAAAATCTATAGAAGTTTGGAAAGACAAAGAGTTGGTAGGTGGTTTATACGGCGTTGAAGTCGGAAAGGTTTTTTGTGGCGAGAGTATGTTTTCTCTAGCGTCTAATGCATCAAAAATTGCTTTTGTACATTTAGTGCAATCTAATAAATACCAACTAATAGATTGCCAAATCTATAATGACTATTTAGCTAGTTTTGGCGCTAGAGAGATTAAAAGAGAAATGTTTTTACAGTTTTTAAATAAATTTATTTAGAAGTCAAATTGTATAAAAGCTTACCACAAAGCTCTAGGATTTTAAGAAGTAAGAGAAAATAAGCAATTATTGACTGTAGTGATTTATATCAATACCAAATCATCTTTACTTAATTTTAGTTTAGGATTATCTAATTTTTTAATTGTTGTCTTGATTTTTATTCTATCAGATTGGGATAAAAATGTTGGCACTAAATCGGTTAAATCGATTTTTAAAAGTCTATTAATTACAATCAAATCTTTCAAAGAAAAAGGACTTACTCCATTCATTAATTCTGAAATATAAGATTTGCTGTTATGTCCTAATATTTTTCCGAAATCTTGTTGTGAAAGATTTAATTGTTTTAGTTTTTTTCGAATCAGTTCTTTTCTTCTCTGGATAAATAAACGTTCCTTTTCTGCAATTAATTCAGCAATATCATTTTCACGAAGTTTCTTTTCAGATATTTTTGAATTATTACTCCAATTTTGATTTTCGTAAAGTTCAATTAAATCTCTTAATTTCTTTCTTAAAGATTTATATTTTGGGTTTTCTTTTGAAAGAACACGTAACTTTCTGTCAGCAATTAAAGCTCTTTCAAAATCAAGTTCATTTTGAATTTGTCCAGCGTTTATAAGTTGTGATATGTCAAATTGTGTTTTCATAATATTATTTTTAAATCCAATCGTTAGATTTTAACCACTTTTTAATAGTATTTCTGTTGTTCTTAAAGACTGTTTCGTATTGTTGATGTGTTCCTACCCATACTACTGTAGCTTCATCATCATCAAACTCAATCAAAATCATTGTTCTGTGAATATTGATGTTGAAGAAGTAAAAACCATCACTATGGACATTGTCTGCATCTGGTCTCGTTTTATTTAGTTCACTTTGATCTTTCCAATCATTATCGTTAATATCCTTAATTAATTTGTCAATAGCTTTGTTCAAAGAGATATTTCCTTTGTTTTTTCTTTTAAGCTTTTCTAATATTTTCTTGTTAATCAATCTCATTTACTTATGCAAATTTATAAAAAAGTTCGGACATATACCGAACTTCTAAAATTGTTTCTTATTACTATCAACTCAAATGTAGGACAAGTTTCAATCCATTTCATACAAGCAATAACGAAGTTAGTAGAAAATAGATTTAGAATCAAGGTAAATGTTTCTACCTTTGGTGTTTTAAAGTAATATGTATGAATATTCAAAACGCACAACAACAAGTAGATGAGTGGATTAAAGCCCATGGAGTTCGGTATTTTAATGAGCTTACCAACATGGCGCAACTTACAGAAGAAGTTGGCGAAGTTGCTAGAATCATTGCGCGTAGATATGGAGAGCAAAGCGAAAAAGAATCAGATAAAAATAAAGACTTAGGAGAAGAGTTGGCGGATGTATTGTTTGTGCTTTTGTGCTTGGCAAATCAAACAGGGGTGGATTTGGAGGCTTCTTTCCAAAAGAAACTTGATATTAAAACCAAACGAGATCATGATAGACATCATAATAACAAAAAATTGCAATAATGAACCTTTTTCAAAAAACTAAAACCAAAGGATTTTGGCAAAACTTTTTTAAAGTGTTTATTCCTTTTTTTGTCTTTTTAACCTTGATTTCTCTTTTTATGAATAGTTGGCGCGATATTTTTGCGGGTAATTTTGATGCAGTAAACCAGTTGAATTTTACCAACGGTAAATGGATTCGATTTTTTGGAATTAAAATCATCATCACATTTTTATATAGCCTTTGGATGACAAACAAAAATTACAAATAAAAAAAGCGACCATTGGTCGCTTTTTTTATTTTGATACTACATTAGAGTTTCGGTATTTTTCTGCCCATTTTAAGATAAGAGGATACAATTCTGCTACCACTAAATTTTTATTTTCCTTTCTTATTTTAGATAAGGCTTTGTTAAACTCTTTAAACTTAAAGAAACCTCTTCTACCCACGTTCATTTCTTCCCTTTTTTTAATGGCAAAATTGGCCACTTTTTTACCATAATTGTCTTCTAACCATAAACAAAAAACAGCGTGCGTCATATACTCGTTAAAAACTAGCATTGGAGATTTATAATGGCTTCTATTATCGGCAGCCCAGAAACTATTCTTATCTGCAAAAATCCGATTAATATCTTTTTTGTATTTGTAAGAAACCCTATTTACATAATTATGATCAATTTCAGTAAAAACAATACCAGACATTAATGCTTCTTTCTGTTTGTTTGATAATTTCTTCTGATTATTATAACGATAAGTCCCGCAAATAAACATGATACTTTCATCAAAATACTCTTTTGGGTTAAAAAATTTAGAATAACCTTGTGTGCTATGACTCCCTCCAATTAAAGGAGAAAAAACTATTTTATAATGATCTTTCTTTATTTTGGGAAATTCATTTTCTAACCAGTTCCACATATTTTTTATAGGTAATAACTCTTTTATGCGAGCTATTTCTTTATTATAAAAACTCTGCTCTTTTTTATAAAAAGCTCTAAAGTTACTTTTCTTTGCAAAATCTTCTACAAGAGGTAAAAGTTCTGTAAATAGGTTTGAAAAAGACCAGTAATCCGAACCCATAACATAATTGTACAATCCCGCATTTACAATTTTATCGTTTTTAAAATGATACATGTAACTATTCTCCCTAAATTCATAATATTCTGTTGAACTTAAATCAGGAAAGCTTAGTTTTTGAAAAATAGGATGATCTAAATAAGGAGAGAAATATTCTTTTACTCTTTTGTAATAAGGATGACTTTTTTCTAGAGTTGAATCTTTTTCTCCGCTAGGGGATAGCGTCCATATAATATTTGCAAGTTCGTAAACTTCGGGGAGTTCAAAATGTACTTTTCCTTTGTTATTTATAACATACTCATTAGAAAGATTACTGGTTTTACCATTAAATCTAAATTTAGCAACTGTTTTTCCTCTAGAGGAGTTTATGTTAATAATTGCATGTTTTTCATAAGGATAATTATCTGCATATATTTTTAAACTGTCGTTTCCTATATAAACTGTAATAACTTTTCCAATGCCCGAACTTGTTCCGTGATTTATCGGTCTTTTTAAGTTTGCATAACTTATTTCACCATCAGGCCATTTTATTTTGATGGAATCACCTTCTGTATAAAATCCTTTTGAGTATGTTTCTTTAACGTATTGCCCAAATGAAAGTTTGGTTAGGATCATGCAAAACAATGTTGCCAGAATAATTTTTTTCATTAATATTTGATGATTTTAGGTTATAAAGTTAATATCTACTTTGAAATAACATGAAAAATTTAAAAGTGTTGCATAAGTTTGTTAGAAAAAATAAGAAAGTTAAAATTGTTAAGTAAGTGAACGTACAAATAGAAAATGCCAAATACGACAAAATCAAAGCTGATATTCAGATTTCTGGTTCTAAAAGCGAATCGAATCGGTTACTTATTTTACAGAAATTTTTTCCGCAAATAGAAATAAAAAACCTTTCTGATTCTGACGATACTAACTACCTACATAAAGCATTACAATCAGATACAAGAGAAATAAACATTGGTCATGCAGGTACAGCTATGCGATTTTTAACGGCTTTTTTTGCATCTCAAAAAGGCAAAGAAGTTATTCTGTCTGGTTCCGATAGAATGCACAACAGACCCATTAAAATATTGGTAGAAGCATTAAAAAGTTTAGGAGCAAATATTCAGTATTTAAAAAAAGAAGGCTTTCCCCCGCTTAAAATTACAGGAAATGAACTGGTGGAAGAATCCGTTGTAATTGATGGAAATATAAGTAGTCAATACATTACAGCTTTAATGTTGATAGCTCCTAGTTTGGTTAGCGGACTTAAAATTTACCTAAAAGGAGAAATCACATCTGTTCCGTATATTAAGATGACTAAAAGCTTGTT
Source organism: Bacteroidia bacterium (assembly GCA_030428865.1). Classification (GTDB taxonomy): domain Bacteria; phylum Bacteroidota; class Bacteroidia; order Flavobacteriales; family Flavobacteriaceae; genus Polaribacter. Next base: position 485,708 of record JAUIEK010000001.1, read on the forward strand.
AGATCAACTCGGGATTCATTGTGATTTTAATGGAGATGTGATTGAAATACGATCTGTAAAATCAATCCAAAAACAAGAAATTATTGTTGAGTCAGATTGGAGCTCTGCATCTTATTATTATTCTGTTGTTGCTCTAAGCGCTATCGGTTCTGAAATTACGCTATCATCGTATAAAAAAAATAGCCTACAAGGAGATGTGGTTTTAGCAGAGATCTATCAAGATTTTGGCGTAGAAACAATGTTTTTAAAAGATAAAATTTGTTTAAAGAAGATTAGTGAGCCAAAAACGAAAAACATCAACATAAACTTAAAAAATGCTCCAGATATTGCACAAACAATTGCTGTAACTTGTTTTGGGTTAAATATTTCTTGCACACTTACAGGCTTGCATACGCTTAAAATAAAAGAGACTGATCGATTAGTTGCATTGCAAAATGAATTGACAAAGTTAGGAGGTCAAGTAACCATAACTGATGCAAGTTTGCAACTTAATAGAAGGAATGAAATCAAATCAGATATTAGTGTTAAAACCTATAATGATCATCGAATGGCAATGGCTTTTGCTCCTTTAGGATTAATTACGCCAATCACTATTTTAGATGCTGATGTGGTAACAAAATCGTATCGAAATTTTTGGTCCGATTTTCAACAGATTGGTTTTCAAATTCATCAGTTATAAATTAATCTACAATTTGCTTGACAAGCGCCTAACACATATCGTATCTTTGCCCGCATTAAATTATACATAGTACAATGAAATTATCACATTTTGATTTTAACTTACCCAAAGAATTATTAGCAGAATATCCTTCTGAACACAGAGACGAAGCTCGTTTAATGGTATTAGATAGAGAAACACAAACTATTGAACACAAGCTTTTTAAAGATGTGATTAATTATTTTGATGAAGGTGATGTGATGGTTTTAAACAATACCAAAGTATTCCCAGCAAGAATGTTTGGGAACAAAGAGAAAACAGGTGCTAGAATTGAAGTTTTCTTATTAAGAGAATTAAATTCAGAACACAGACTTTGGGATGTTTTGGTCGATCCGGCAAGAAAAATAAGAATAGGAAACAAGTTGTTTTTTGGAGATGATGATAGCTTGGTTGCAGAAGTGATTGATAACACAACCTCTAGAGGAAGAACACTCCGTTTTTTATTTGATGGAAGTTACGAAGAGTTTCGAGCTAAATTGTTAGAGTTAGGAGAAACACCACTTCCTAAATATATTAAAAGAGGTGTAGAGCCAGAAGATGAAGAAAGATACCAAACAATTTTTGCTAAACATGAAGGAGCAGTTGCCGCACCAACAGCAGGATTACACTTTTCTAAACATTTAATGAAGCGTTTAGAAATTAAAGGAGTTGATTTTGCTGAGTTAACGCTTCATGTAGGTTTGGGTACATTTAGCCCTGTAGAGGTAGAGGATTTATCTAAACACAAAATGGATTCGGAGCAAGTAGTTATTCCAGATAGTAGTGTTCAAACAGTAAATGCTGCACTTGATAATAACAAAAGAATTTGTTCTGTAGGAACAACTGTTATGCGTTCTATTGAATCGTCTGTTTCTGCTAATGCCCGGTTAAACTCGTTTAATGGCTGGACAAACAAATTCATTTTTCCACCATACGATTTTAGTATTGCCAACAGTATGATAACAAACTTTCATACGCCAAAATCAACTTTGTTAATGATGATAGCTGCTTTTGCAGGATATGATTTTGTAATGAAAGCATACAAAGAAGCCATAAAAGAAAAATATAAATTTTACTCGTATGGTGATGCGATGCTAATTTTATAACTAATTTTTAAAACGAATAGTTTAAAAAAAGGGGTTGTGTGTTTAAACATAACTCCTTTTTCTTTTCTCTTCTTATTTTTGTAACAAAATGGAAATCAAAAAGAAAGACATACGAGCGCTTACCAAAGAGCAACTTCGAGAGTTTTTTGCTGAAAACGGAGATAAAGCTTTTCGAGGTAATCAGGTTTACGATTGGCTGTGGAGTAAATCGCTTCATTCATTTGATGAGATGACCAACATATCCAAATCAACAAGAGAGATGTTGGCAAAGAATTTTGTTATCAATCATATTGAAGTAGATTCCATGCAAAAAAGTAATGACGGAACGATTAAAAACGGAATTCGACTTCATGATGGTTTGTTGGTAGAATCTGTTTTAATTCCTACAGAAACTAGAACTACTGCATGTGTTTCAAGCCAAGTGGGTTGTAGTTTAGATTGTAAATTTTGCGCAACTGCTCGTTTAAAACGAATGCGAAACTTAAATCCAGATGAAATTTATGATCAAGTGGTTGTTATAGATAAACAAAGCAGATTGTATCATAATAGAAAACTTTCTAATATTGTTTTTATGGGAATGGGAGAGCCTTTAATGAATTATAACAATGTTATAAAAGCAATAGACAAAATAACTTCTCCTGAAGGATTAGGCATGTCTGCAAAAAGAATCACATTATCAACATCTGGAGTGCCAAAAATGATTAAGAAAATGGCTGATGATGAAGTAAAATTTAATCTAGCAGTTTCTTTACATTCTGCAATTGATGAAGTAAGAACTTCTATCATGCCTTTTAATGAAATTTTTCCACTGGAAGACTTGGCAGAATCATTACGCTATTGGTATGCAAAAACGAAGCGAAAGGTTACTTATGAATACGTTGTGTGGGACGGAATTAATGATCGAAAAGAAGATGTTCAAGCGTTAGTTGATTTTTGTAAGGTTATTCCTTCAAAGGTCAATTTGATAGAATATAATCCTATAGATGACGGAATGTTTCAACAAGCTAGCTCTAGAGCATTAGATAATTATATCTCTAATTTAGAGATGAATGACATTGTAGTAAATGTACGCAGATCTAGAGGAAAAGATATTGATGCTGCTTGTGGTCAGTTAGCCAATAAATCCTAACGATTTTTATTTGTAATAGAAATCGTATCAACCTTTCATTTTTTAGTATTTTTGGTAGCCGATGAAAATCGTAGAGGAAATAAAACAACCCATTAAGAAAGAAATGGAACTCTTTGAAGAAAAATTCAAAGAGTCAATGCTTTCTAAAGTTCCATTACTTAACAGAATTACATACTACATTGTTAGACGAAAAGGAAAACAAATGCGTCCTATGTTTGTTTTTTTAGTAGCAAAAATGGTGTCTGATGGTGGTTTTGATGAAAGGACATATAGAGGCGCTTCTATTGTTGAGCTAATTCACACGGCAACCTTAGTTCATGATGATGTAGTAGATGATAGTAATAGAAGACGTGGTTTTTTCTCTATTAATGCGCTTTGGAAAAATAAGATTGCGGTACTAGTTGGAGATTATCTGCTCTCAAAAGGATTGTTACTTTCTATAGATAATGAAGATTTTGATTTGCTTAAATTAATTTCAATTGCTGTAAGAGAAATGAGCGAAGGAGAATTGCTTCAAATTGAAAAAGCTCGAAAATTAGACATTACAGAAGAAGTTTATTTTGAAATAATCAGGCAAAAAACCGCCACTTTAATTGCTGCTTGTTGTGGTATTGGAGCAGCTTCTGTTGGTGTTAATCAGGAGAAAGTTCAGCAAATGCGAAAATTTGGAGAGTATATTGGGCTTGCTTTCCAGATTAAAGATGATTTATTTGATTATACAGAAGAAAAAATAGGGAAACCTACAGGAATTGATATTAAGGAGCAAAAGATGACGCTTCCACTTATTTATACCATCAATAATGTTTCAGATAAAGAGAAGTCGTGGCTCATTAATTCGGTTAAAAATCATAACAAAAATAAAAAGCGAGTTAAAGAAGTAATTGACTTAGTTAAGAATAATGGAGGTATTGAATATACAACTGCTAAAATGCATGATTATAAGAATAAAGCACTAGCAATTCTAGATAATTATCCAAACTCGCCGTATAAAACTTCTTTAGAAAAAATGATTGATTACGTTGTAGAACGTAAGATTTAATCGATTCTTATAGTAGTGTTTTTAGGATATTTTACTGAATACTTAAATTTAAAAGCAAAAGAGTTTTTTGGTTGAATTGAGGTTTCCCATTTAACTTTACCTGTTTCTGTATCTAAAGTTCCTGTGGTAATTTTATCATCTAATTCTACTTTAATATCATCTCTTTTAGAAATAGGAACTTGATCAAATACGGTAATATTTATTTTTTGATTCTTATTGTTTTTTACTGAAAAATTCCAAACTCTGGTTTCTTCTTGTTTACTTCCAATAAATTGTTTTGATATAAAACCTTTTTCTTTTTTTCTTTCAACAACTACATTTTTATCTGCACCTAAGGATAATTCTAGTTCTTTTTTAGCTACTCTTGTATCAATTAAAGAAGTGCCAATAAAAGTATCTTCAAAGTAAATATTAGCTTCTCCTTCTAGTAAATTTAGCTTTTCCCAGTCTGATAAACTAGCCACTAAGTATGCGTTAGCATTTGCTTTAGGAAAAGAAAAGTATTGGTATTTTGCGTCAATCACATGTGTTTTAACAGGAATACTTTTGCTTTTGGTGCTAGACTTAATTGTGTAGGGTTCTAAAACTTCAAAGCTCACAGTAGTTTGATTAATAATATCTTTAGTTTCTAAATTACTTTTTGTTACTTGATGAAGCACTGGAACATTCATTGGCTGCTTTTTCATTACTCCATCAATCTTAGATTCTTTTCTTCTTTTTTTTCGTGAACTATACCCTGTAACTACAATCTCATCTAAGGTATTACTATCTTCTTCCATTGTTATATTTAAAAGACTACCTCCATTGGTAACTCTTTCTTGTGTTTTGTAGCCTAAATAAGAAAAAACCAAGGTTTGCATTCCAGATGGTAGCTCTAAAGAATAGTTTCCATCAAAATCAGTGTCAGTTACAATAGTTGTCCCTTTAACTATTACAGAAGTTCCAGGTAGCCCTCCATGAGAGTCCATAACTTTACCACTTACTCTTCCAGGAATACCACTTATTTGCCCATATACTGGAGTAGATTTGTAATTTGGAGGGAAAGTACCGTAATCTAAAAAATAAGGAATTACTTTTTTTACTCTAGTTGAGTTAGAAGGGTTTGCCGAAGAAAAACGAAGTTTTACATTGTTCCAATCAACTTTAGTATTTTGTTTTAGGTTGGCTTTGTAAACTAATTCTAGAGGAGAATTAATGTCTTTTGCTCTTACATCATAAGATGGATACCATCCTGCGTTTGAAACATTATAACTTAACTTAAATTGTGTTGCTCCAGCAAATTTTGACTTTAATTTAATTGTGATTTCTCCAGATCCAAAATTTTCAACAGGAGTAAAATCATTTATTTGTTTTCTAATTTTTAGAACCTCTGTTTTAAGTTCTTTTATTTCATTTTCTAGTTTAAATTCCTCTAGTTTTAAAGATTTAATTTTAGAGCTATAAAAAGCTGTAGCTTCTTTAAGAGTTGTAACAGAGAGAGTCTGGTTTTTGCCTCCAATATTTATATTTGCCTTTAAAAACTGAGTTTCTTCTCGAACGATGTTTAGATAAACTTCTTTAGAGTTTATTTTTTTATTTAAGAGATCTAGGTTTTTTTCCAGTTCTAAAACCTTCGGGTTTTTATTTAATGTTTTTAAATAATCTTTTTTAAAACTAATTGCTTGAATTTCTATGTTACTCGCTTTTACTTGAATACTTTTTTGATCTACAAAAGGAGACAGATTAATAAACTTTAATGTGTTTTCTCCTTTGCTTAAATCAATGGACTTGGTTCTAGAAACTTGAGCGCTATTTAAAAAAACAGTTGCTGAGCTAACATTTGATTTTACGATTTTTTCTTGCCCAAGAACAATATTAATTGTTGTTAAGAATGCTATAAACAGTAGTTTTTTCATATCAATTTAATTTTAGATTTTTTATAGTTGTAATAATTCTTCTACAAATTCTCGTTCATTAGAAAGTCTTGGTACTTTATGTTGCCCGCCTAGCTTTCCTTTCTCTTTAAGCCAGTTGTAAAACAAGCCTTCCTTTGCTTTGTGTACTACGGGCATTTGTAAAGTCATATTGTTATATCGCTTAGCTTCATAATCTGAGTTAAGAGATTTTAATGCGTTATCTAATAAAGTTGTAAAAGAATCAAGGTTTTCAGGAGCTTTAGAAAACTCGATAATCCATTCGTGTCCACCTTTTTTTTCTCCATTCATAAAAATGGGTCCAACAGTATAATCTGTAACAGCAGCGTTTGTTTTTTCACAAGCCAAACGTAGAGATTCTTCTGCATTTTCAATAATCAATTCTTCGCCAAAAACGTTAATATGGTGTTTGGTTCTTCCTGTGATTTTGACTCGATAAGGACTTAGAGATGTAAATTTTACAGTATCGCCAATTAAATAACGCCACAATCCACCATTTGTAGTAATAACGATTGCGTAGTTTACATCTTTTTTTACTTCAGCTAAAGGAATTGCGACAGAGTTTTCTCCATCGTAAGAATCCATAGGAATGAATTCATAAAAAATCCCATAATCAAGCATCAGCAATAATTCTTCTGAATCATTTCTATCCTGAATAGCAAAAAATCCTTCAGATGCATTATAAGTTTCATAATAACGAAAATCAGTTTTAGGAATCAGTTTTTTAAACTGCTCTCTATATGGATTGAAGTTTACTCCACCATGAAAATACACTTCTAAATTTGGCCAAACCTGTAAGATATTTTCTTTACCCGTCTTTTCCAAAACACGATTTAAGAGTACCAACATCCAAGAAGGAACACCTACTAAGCTTGTAATATTCTCATTAATTGTCTCCTCAATAATAGCTTCCATTTTTGTTTCCCATTCACTCATTAAAGCGGTTTCTTGTCTAGGAGCTGAACTAAAATCCGCCCAGAAAGGCATGTTTTCTATAATGATAGCAGAGAGATCTCCAAAAAAAGAATCGTTATCTTCATAAAGATCTGAACTACCACCTAATCGCAGCCCTTTTCCTTTAAAAAGCTCAGTTTCTTCGTTATTATTAATGTATAAACATAGCATATCTTTTCCGGCCTTAAAATGGCAATATTCTATGGCTTCTTCACTTACAGGAATGTATTTACTCTTAGCATTTGTTGTTCCGCTAGATTTTGCAAACCATTTAATCTTTGAGGGCCAAAAAAGATTTTGTTCTCCTTTTCTACATCGTTCTATTAAAGGCTCTATACTTTCATATTTTTGAATAGGAATTTGTTTGGAAAAATCTTCATAGTTACTGATAGTATCAAAATTATATTGCAATCCAAATTCTGTGTTTTTAGCAGCATCGACTAAACGGAATAACAATTCGTTTTGGACATCAACAGGGTATTTTAAGAATAACTCTATTTGATGTTTTCTTTTTTTTAAAAACCAAGAAAGAATAGAATTAACAAAAGGAATTACCATTAGAGTTCAAAAAAGATTATATCTAACAATTGATTATTTGTTAAGTTTGTTTAAAATCAAACCTAAAAATAGAAAAAATAAAATATGCTGTACCAAGGAGTCTTAAAAAAAATGCCTACGGAAAATCAAGAAGAGGTTCAATACTACCTTGATATGCAATCTGATTTTTTGCACATGAATCAACTTTTAGAGAAGCAAATTACATTACATTTTGTTGGTTATGAGTGCTTAAACTGCCACTTGGATAAAGCAATTTACAGGCAAGGTTTTTGTAAATCGTGTTTTTTTGAAATTCCTACTGCAGGTGATTGGATTATGCGTCCTGAACTAAGCAAAGCACATTTAGGTATTGAAGATCGAGATTTAACGTACGAAAAAGAAGTGCAATTACAGCCTCATGTTGTTTATTTAGCAAACTCTAGTAATGTTAAAGTAGGCGTAACAAGAAAGAAGCAAATTCCAACTCGATGGATAGATCAAGGAGCGCATGAAGCTATTGAAATAGTAGAGGTTCCAAATCGTTACTTGGCAGGAATTACAGAAGTAGCCTTAAAAGAACATGTTTCTGACAAGACAAATTGGAGAAAAATGTTGATGAATGAATTAGAGGATGAGAATTTAGTTTCGTGGAGAGAGCGTTTAAAACCCTATATTCCAGATGAAGTAAAATCATTTTATATAGAGAATAATTCAGAAACCGAATTGAATTTTCCAGTAAAAAAATATCCTGTAAAACCAAAAAGCTTAAACTTAGAGAAAAAGAAATCCTACAAAGGTGTTTTAACAGGAATTAAAGGTCAGTATCTCATTTTTGAAGATAATACTGTTTTTAATATAAGAGGGAATGAAGGTTTAGTTGTATCAATAAATGTTGAATAAAATGAATACAATAAAAGTAGCGTTGGCTCAAATTGCTCCTGTTTGGTTAAATAAAAAAGCGACTTTAGAAAAAATCGAAAATTCGATAGAAGAAGCTGGAGAAAATTCAGCAGAGTTAATCGCTTTTGGAGAAGCTCTTTTGCCTGGTTATCCTTTTTGGCTTGCATTAACTAATGGAACAGCGTGGAATTCTTCTGTGCAAAAAGAGCTTCATGCTCATTATGTTTTAAACTCAGTAATTATTGAAGAAGGAGATTTGGAAAAGGTTTGTCAACTCTGTAAAAAACATAAAATTGCTGCATACTTAGGGATTATAGAAAGAGCAAAAAACAGAGGAAGTCATAGTATTTATGCTTCTTTGGTATACATAAACGAGAAAGGAGAGATAAAATCAGTCCATAGAAAGTTGAGGCCAACTTACGATGAACGATTAACTTGGGCACCTGGTGACGGAAATGGATTGCAAGTACACTCATTAAAAGCATTTACTGTTGGCGGATTAAACTGTTGGGAAAATTGGATGCCATTACCTAGAACAGCGTTGTATGGACAAGGTGAAAATCTTCATGTGGCAGTTTGGCCAGGGAGTGATCATAACACTCGAGATATTACAAGATTTATTGCAAGAGAATCTCGATCTTATGTTGTGTCTGTTTCGTCTTTAATGCGAAAAAGTGATTTTCCTCAAGGAACTCCGCATTTAGAGAGTATTTTAGAAAATGCTCCTGATATGTTAACAAATGGTGGCTCTTGCATTGCAGGGCCTGATGGAGAGTGGATTGTGGAGCCTGTAATTAATGAAGAAAAAATTATTTATCAATCGTTAGATTTTAATAGAGTACTGGAGGAGCGCCAAAACTTTGATGTAGTAGGTCATTATTCAAGACCAGATGTTACCAAATTAATTGTAAACAGAGAGCGCCAGAGTACGGTTGAATTTAACGATTAAAACGATTGATACTATTATTGCTTTTATAGATATCCCAAATTAAAAAGCTATAAACAAATAAATATTCTAAACCTATTAACCAATAGTTTTCTTGATAATTTGAGTTGGCATAAGCTTGGTAGCTCAATATGATTGCTAAACTCCAAACAAGTGGGAATTTATATTTTGTAAATACACATAACAAAACAAGTGTAGAAAGATACCATGGATGAATGGTGGTTGTGGTAAAATAATAAAAACTGATTCCTAAAAGCAGCGCTGTAAAGAGCTGACGTCCTTTTTTGTTGTTTCTAACAAAAGAGATAATTAGAATAAAAACAGTAGCTAAAATTGGCATTATCTTTCCAATAATAGCAATTTCATTATAGCCTCTAAATAGGTAGCCAATTTCTCTTGCAACGTAGTACAAGCTTGCATTAAATTCAAATTTTTGAAACCACAAGCCAACAGAGCTAGTATAATTACTTATTAATTCTTTTGAAGTAAAAGGAAGAAATAATAGTAAATTAACGCCAATTACGATAGCTCCATACAATAAAAACTGAATGATTCTTGATTTCCCTTTTTTATAAAAACTCTGAAATAAAATAGGAATAAATAGTAGCGGAATTAATTTTACGGAAACTGAAAGCCCTAAAATGACAGCACTCCATATCCATTTCTTTTTTAATAATAAATACAGGCTAAAAAATAAAAAGAAAAGCATTACAGACTCATAATGTAAATTTCCTGTAAGCTCAATAATGATAAATGGATCTAAGAAGTACCAAAAAATATTTTGAACAGGAAGTTTAAGTAGTTTCAGTATTTTTTTTCCAAAATATAAAATACCTAAATCAGCAAATATTATTTGTACTCGCATAGTTATTACAGCGCCTAAAATACTTGACTTAGAAACTATTGCAGCAATTAGAAAACAAAACTGATTTAACGGTGGATAATTGGTAAAATGACTGCCATTAAATGTTCCCATTCCTCGGTATAATTCTCTGGCATTTTCTATGGGGAAAATAGCTTGATTAATAAAATTTTCTGGAGTTGATAAATAAGGGTTAAGTCCTTCAAATAATAATCTTCCATCCCAAATAAATCGATAGAAATCTTGAGAAAGGTTGGGAATTGCTATTATAAAAATAAATCGGAACAAAATTCCGCTCCATAAAAGAAAAGAAAAATGCTCTTTTCTGTTTTTGTACAATAAGAATGAGAAAGAAAAAAGACTTATGTATAAAAGAAATACTGTTGTAAAAGAAGTTCTTTCTAGTTTGTACGCAAAAAAGAAATATAAAAAACCAATAATAATAGTGAGAATATAGCTTTGATATTTCTTTAACCAAGTCATCTACGCTTTAGAAAAAATTGACTTAACAAAAACATATCCAAAGCCAATAAAAAGCATTAAATGGAATAAGAATAAACCAAAATCACCATTATTGTTTCCCACTACAAAAGCACTATACATTCCATAAAGAAAATAAAGCATTAATATTCCTTCAATAATTACATGTAGGGAAGGTTTTTTGCTAATATACTTGTTGCCCTTCCAACTATCTTTTAACGTTTTAATATTAAATTTTGGAGTTCGAATAAATTCACTTTTTTTTCTAAAATGACCTTCTAAAACGGCAATAGTATTGTGTAACGAAAACCCTACTACAATAGTAAAAAACAAGATAAAGGAACTTGCATATTTTAAAAAGTTAAGAAATCCGCCGCCATTACTGTTTCTGTATACAAACCAATAGCAGATAAAAAGTATGATAATGCTTATGCCAAAAATATTCATAACGATAAAATATGGCTGTAAATTGTTATACTCATTTTTTATGTAAAGCATAGGAATACTTAAGATTCCTACAATTAAAACACTTAGAAACATTGTGCTGTTTAGCAAATGAAGTACGCCATGAATTTTTGTTTTTGTAGAAATATTTCTCGAGCTCAAAACTCGCTTTATCATTTTTTGAAAGTTTTCTGCACCGCCTTTGTTCCACCTGAATTGTTGTGATCTGGCAGCGCTAATAACTACTGGTAACTCTGCAGGAGTTTCTACATTTTCCAAATAGATAAACTTCCACTTTTTTAATTGTGCTCGGTAGCTTAAATCTAAATCTTCAGTAAGCGTATCACCTTCCCAATTTCCTGCATCGATAATGCATTCTTTTCGCCAAATTCCGGCAGTTCCATTAAAGTTGATAAAATGTCCTTTAGCATTTCTGCCAACCTGCTCTAAACCAAAATGAGCATCTAAAGCAAACGCTTGTACTTTTGTTAAAGTTGAGTAATTGCGATTAATATGACCCCATTTTGTTTGTACTACACCAACTTCTGGGTTTTTAAAATAAGCAACTGTTCTTAGTAACCAATCTTTTTGAGGGAGAAAGTCTGCGTCAAAAATTGCAATAAATTCACCTTTTGCTTTTGCCAATCCTTCTTTTAAAGCACCTGCTTTAAATCCGCTTCTATTTGTTCTTGTTATATGCTTAATGTCTAATCCAGTTTTTTGCAATCGTTCAACTTGATTCTTTGTTGTTTTAATAGATTCATCTGTAGAATCATCTAACACTTGAATTTCAAGTTTATCTTTTGGGTATTCTAATAAGGAAATGTTGTTGAGTAACCGTTCAACCACGTACATTTCGTTGTAAATAGGAAGCTGAATAGTAACATATGGAACCTTATCTGGATTGGAAATATCCAATTTTTCAGAATTATTTTTCTTTTTCCTTGCGCTTAAATAGTTAAACAATAAGTTTAGTTGAGCCAGTGCATAAATGAAAATCAAGAGTATTGCAATAGAATAAATGCTAATTATAACGTATTCTACAATCATTTGATAAAACTATATTTAAATACCCAACTTAAAATTTTTATACCAGCCAAAATAGTTCCTTTCACAGTTCCAGAAACTTTTGAGGTTCCGATTCTATTCCTATATTTTACAGGAATTTCTAAATAAGAAAGTTTGTGGTTGAGTGCCTTTAGTTGCATTTCTACCGTCCAACCATACGTTTTGTCTTGCATGTTTAATGAAAGCAACTTGTTATATTTTATAGCTCTAAACGGTCCCAAATCAGTAAAGGTTGATTTGTGAAAAATACGCATTAAAAAAGTAGCTAGCCAATTTCCAAAAATCTGTTGAGGAGTCATAGAGCCTTTTTCTCTAAGGTTTTTTACTCTTGCGCCTAAAACAAAATCAACATTATTTTTAATAATTGGATCTATTAGTTCGTTTAGCTGTTCTGGATAATCAGAATAATCACCATCTAAAAAAACGACAATACCTGGCTTTGTTTTTTTTGATGAAATATATTCTAGCCCTTTTAGGCAAGCATAGCCATACCCACGTTTTTTTTCTTGCAAAACTATAGCACCTGCATTGGCTGCATTTGCTTCTGTGTTGTCTGTAGAATTGTTGCTAACAACAATGATTTCATCAACAATAGAAGGAATATCATGTATAACCTTAGCAATAGATTTCTCTTCATTAAAAGCAGGAATGATTACGTTAATTTTTAAGGACATTATTTGTTGTTCACCAAGGTCATCAAATCTACATCATTTCCTAATAAAATTTCATTAGGGTTTATTCTTCCTTTTTGAGAATCATTTTCTAGTTTTAAAACGCCTCTAGGGCAAACAGCAGAACAGACTCCGCAGCCAACACAACTAGAACGAACAATATTTTCTCCTTTTTGCGCATAAGCTCTAACGTCAATTCCCATTTCACAATACGTAGAACAATTTCCGCAAGAAATACATTGCCCGCCATTTGTGGTAATTCTAAATTTAGAAAACAATCGTTGTTGAAACCCTAGAATTGCTGCCATTGGGCACCCAAACCTACACCACACTCGATTGCCAAGTATTGGATAAAAACCAGTTCCTATAACGCCAGAAAAAATAGCTCCAATATAAACTCCGTAAGCAGAACGTAACTCCCAAGAAGGAATGTAAAAAATATGATTGGTTGTTCCTGTAAAATGAAGAGTAACTAGTAGGGTGATAGTAACAAAATATCCAATAGCGCCATATTTTGCATCCTTGCCAAATTCTTTTCTTTTAAAAATTATTGTCCAGGCAAAAATTGCAGATAGAATTATAATAACAAGACTTATAAATAAACCTTTTGTTAGCCAATAATTTTTAGAATCATCACCCAAATAGCTGTAAATAACAGCTACGGTCATTATAATGGAAAATACCATAACTGTATGAATAAGCCATCGCTCAATTTTCCATGCTTTTATGCTTTTATTACTAAGTTGTCTAAAGGAGTCGCCAGCAGTTTCTGCCAATCCACCACAACCACAGACCCAGGAACAATACCAACGTTTTCCGTATTTGTAGGTAAGAATAGGAGAGATGATAAAAATGGAAACAACACCAAAGATTAACATTCCTATACCAAGAGTTCCTGAAGAGATGAAACTATCAACAGACCAACCATCAAACAGATAATAATTTAATGGCCACATGCTTTTTAAATCATAATAAGGCAAATTGTATTGAGGTTGTTCGTTTAACCTAGCCATAAATTCAGGAATCAAATAAGCAAAGCCCAATTGAAAAAACATAACGGATATCGTTCGTAATTGTTGGTAACGATTATGCCGATATTTTAGTAAAAATTTATATCCAAAAATTAAAATAGCAAGCGTATACAATGTGCCATAAACAAACCATTGACTTGCAGGTTTCCCTTTGAGTAAAAAACTTAATGGATCAAATAAAGCAATGAGTCCTGTATTTGGTGCGCCGTTAACTCCTTGCCCTAATAGTTCTTCAAAAAAATATAAAACGATATAAAACCCTGTAAGCATTATGCCAGCAGCCCATCCTAAAATGCCACGAGAAGAAATGCTATAAAACCAAACTTTATCGTTTTTAATACCTTCTAGTTTTTTGCTGTATAAATCATTTGCAAATAGAATGACGCCCAGTGCAATAAAAAGTAAAGAACCAGTTAGCCAAATAGGATTACTGCCTAATGGTACGTTGAAAGCATAAAGAACAAAAACGAATAACCCAATCAAGCCAAAAGAAACCGCTATTTTCTGTTTGATAGAAATATGGCTAGAGTCTGGCTTTGCTACGGATAAACTGTGATTTATTTCTGATTTCATGCGTTTATCGTTTCTGATTGCTGATGATATGCTTCTCTAATTTCCTTTTCATATTTCTTGTAAAACTCAGGATCAAAATTAGCCTCGTGTAAACTTTCTATTACAAAATCAATTGTTTTTTCCTTAGTTAACCATCTGTTAAAAACTTCATGACGCATTCGAATTCCAAATGCGTTTATTCCTAGAAATTTACGAGAGTTTTTATCATAAGCAATGGTTATACACTTTGTATCACTTTTATGTTTCCAATGAAAGTGTTGCTCATTTTCTTTTTTGTTTTTTTCACTAAAAACCCATCCATAAGTTTGGTACTCAATATCAAAAAACTTTGCTGAATTAAACCAATTTCCAGGGTTGTATTGTATTCGATTTCCACATAATGTTTGAGCAAGTGTTTCTCCCATCATTCTACCTGTATACCAAACTGCTTCAATAGATTTTCTGTTGCCAATAGCTTCTCTTTGCTCAGCACAATCTCCAATAGCATATACATCTTTTACAGAAGTTTCTAAATATCGATTTACTAATACTCCTTTATCGGTTTCTATGCTAGAACCTTTTAAAAAATTAATATTAGGCGATACACCGGCTGTCAATCCAACTAAATCGCATTCAATTTCTTCTCCTGTTTCGGCAATTATAACGGATTTAGCTCTTCCATTTTCATCTGATCTAATTTCCTTTAAATTAGCATTTAAACGTAAATCGATTCCATGATTTTGAATATGGCGAGTAATCATTTCACTTTCGCCTACGGGTAGTACACTGTTCCAAAAACTTGATTCTCTAACCAAGAAAGTAACAGGAATATTTCTAGAGTGTAACATTTCTGCCAGTTCAACACCGATAAGTCCGCCACCTATAATAACAGCTCTTTTACAAACAGCATTATTAGGAGCTAATTCTTCTAATTTTTCTAAATCTTGCTTATGATA
Source organism: Bacteroidia bacterium (assembly GCA_030428865.1). Taxonomy (GTDB): domain Bacteria; phylum Bacteroidota; class Bacteroidia; order Flavobacteriales; family Flavobacteriaceae; genus Polaribacter. The sequence goes on from JAUIEK010000001.1 coordinate 500,993, forward strand.
TAATCCTAAAACACCTTCTAGATCTTGACCAGGCCATCCAAATTTATTTGGTTTAGACCCTGTGGCAATAACTAGTTTATCGTAAGTCATATTCGTGTTGTCATCAAAAAATAGTTGCTTGTTTTCGGTGTCAATTTTTTTTACATGACCTTTTTTTAAATTGATTTTGTTCTTTTCCCAAAACCAATTTTCATAAGGTTGCGTATGTTCAAATTTCATATGCCCCATATATACGTACATCAGTGCTGTACGAGAGAAGAAATAATCAGTTTCATCAGAAATCAGTGTGATTTTTTTATCCGATTTTTTCCTAATATGCCTGGCAAGTGTAACACCCGAAACGCCGTTTCCAATAATTACAATATGCTCCATTTATTGATGATTAGTTGGTGTTTCTGTCGAAGTTAATCAAAAAACTTAACAAGAACGATTTATTTTTATAGGGTAATAGTAAAAATAAAATCAGAAATTCGTAGAAATGAATCTAAGAACAACAATTATCTTTTCTGCTTTTTGTTTGCTAAGTAATTTTTTAATTGCTCAAAAAATTAACGGAATCAGTTTTGTTTCTTCTAAAGACAGCATTAATTTTTATCATGTTAAGCCAGTTAAAGAAGTAAATGCGAATTATGCGGCTTTAATTCCTTATGGATTTATTGAAAATATTGATAATCCTGTTCTTCATTTTAATGATAATAGACAGTGGTTTGGAGAGCGTGAAAAAGGTATTAGACAATACGCCACTGCCTTTCGAAAAGAAGGAATTAAGTTAATGATAAAGCCTCAAATTTGGATTTCTCACGGGCAATATACAGGGCTTTTAAAAATGCAAACAGAAAAAGATTGGCAAACTTTAGAGCAATCGTATGAAAATTTTATTTTGATGTTTGCTAAAACTGCACAAGCTATTAATGCAGATGTTTTTTGTATTGGAACAGAGCTAGAAAAGTTTGTTACTATAAGACCATTTTTTTGGCAAACGCTAATTGTAAAAGTTAGAAAAGTTTTTAAAGGAAAAATTACATACGCAGCTAATTGGGATGAGTATCAAAAAGTAATTTTTTGGAATCAATTAGATTTTATTGGGGTTAACGCCTATTTTCCAGTTTCAGATAAAAAAACACCATCTGTTTCCGATTTTCAGCTTGGTTGGAAATCTCATAAAAATAGAATCAGAAAAATATACAATCTCTATAAAAAACCGATTTTATTTACAGAATTTGGTTACAGAAGTGTAGATTTTACGGGTAAAAAGCCTTGGGATTCAACACGTATACTGTCTTCTGTTAATCTAGAGGCACAGCGTAATGGATTGCAAGCGATTTATAATGAATTTTGGAAAGAAAATTGGTTTGCAGGTGGATTTTTATGGAAATGGTTTCATAAACATAATTCTGTTGGCGGATTAGAGAACAATCGTTTTACTCCACAAAACAAACCTTCAGAACAAGTACTTAAAGAATTGTATGGTAATTAATTTTTTTTGCTAAGAGGATACAATTCTTGATTTAAAAAATCTGAAGGAAAATTTTCATCATTTTTAAAGCCTAGTTCAATATCACGACCATTAGATGGAATATAATCCGTTTTAAAAAGATAATCCCAAATGCTTAATGTTAATCCAAAATTTACCCCATGTTTATTTGGTAGCTTTTTGCTATGATGCCAGATATGCATTTGCGGATTATTAAAAAGATATTTAAAAACCCCTAATGGAATAGAAATATTGCTGTGATTAAAATGACCAAAAGCCAATGTAAATAGATGAACAATTAAAAAATCATCAATACCAAATCCAATTAATGCTAAAGGAATGTATTCTAGGCTTCTGTACACAATTGTTTCCATCCAATGATAGCGTAAGTGAGCTGCAAATCCCATTTCTTTTACAGAATGATGAACTTTGTGAAAATTCCATAAAAACGGAATTTTATGCAAAAGCCGATGTATAAAGTATTGAATAAAATCTCTAACTAAAAACAGAATTAACAACTGACTCCAATAAGGAAAACTTTGAATTTGAAAAAAAGCTAGATTATCAATTCCTACTGATTTTAGTCCATCATTAAAGAATTCTACAGCCACATTTGAAACGGCATTATAGCCAATTAATGAAAACAAGAAAAAGTTGAAAAACATGTAAAATGCATCTAGCCAAAAATCTTTACGAATTTTACCTTGATTTTTTCGCCAAGGAATGGCAATCTCTAAGCTCCAAAAAAATAAGGAAATTCCGATTAGCCAATAGAAATAATTCCCCCAATGAGGATGTAAAATTTCATTGACTAAATAATTAAAATAGTCAGAAAAAGAATCTTGTATAATGTTTATGTATTTATCCAAATACTTTTTATTTTAACAACATCCGCCACCATCATAATGATAGGTAGATTTAGAAATATAAATATCGTTTCTGCCTAAGTTGGTTAATGCTTTCGCTGTTTTATCACAAATGGCTAACGGCTGATTTTTTAATAAAACATGCCCTTTTTTGTCATCAAGATACTCGTCTTCACCAAAGTAAATAGCTGATTTACCTGTAAATACGCAAGGTCCATCTTCTGGCATTGGATCTTTAATAGCAGCTACTTCAATTGACTCAATGTAAATCAATTCGTTGGTGTCGTAATTTTTTGGGTCTAATACTCGATAAGGTTTTCTCGCTCTAATTTCGATAGTTCCAAAACCAGCATCTGTTAACATCTTTACATATTCGTTAATTGGTATGCTTCCGCTTAAACATAAGGCACGTAGCCGTTCGTCATTTCGTAAATTATTACTCATAGGTTGCTCGCAAGTAGGATCACTCATTACCAAACGCCCGTGAGGTTTTAAAACACGATACATTTCTGCAATCGCTTTTCTCAAATCTTCTTCTTTAAAGATATTAAACAAGCAATTTTGAGCAGCCACCTCAATAGAACTATCTTCAACAGGTAGATTTAAAGCATCGCCTTTTCTTAAATCTATAAAAGATGGATCAAACCAATCATTTTGCGCTTTAGCTTCTAAAAAATTGTTTTTTGAGGCTTCTAACATTTCATCCACAATATCTACTCCAATTACGCCATGTGCTTGACGAGAGAAATAGGAGAATTGTAATAACTCCATTCCGCCGCCAACACCAACATATAAAACTTTAGGATTGTTGATTAAATCACTTGCGTGAACGGTGCTTCCGCATCCGTAATTCATCTCCTGCATTATTTTTGGGATTTTCAACCCAGGTAATTCCCAAATAGGATTTGTTGTACAGCATAGTCCAACATCTGGCGTTAATGCTGCTTCTTTATAAATATCTTTGGTGGTTTCTAAATAACTCATAAAGTTTTAATCAGTTCTTTAAATAACAAAATCATTTTAGGTTCTGCCTCTCCTGCTATTTGAATAATCTCTTGAATGTTTACAGGAGCTAAGTTTTTTGGATCGCACTCATCTGTTAAAACAGATATGGCAGCACAAGGTAAACCCAGATGTTTGGCAACAATTACCTCAGGTATTGTACTCATTCCAACAGCATCAGCTTCTAAGATTTGCAACATTCTGTATTCTGCTCGTGTTTCTAATTGTGGCCCCAAAACGCCAGCATAAACACCTTCGTGAATAGTTATGTCGTTACTGTTTGCAATTGTTTTCAAAATTGAATTTAATTTTTTAGAATAAGGTTCTAGCATGTCTGCAAATCGATCTCCAAAACGATCAACTTCGGCAAAGGCTAGAGGAGAAGATCCTTGTAAGTTAAGATGATCTTCAATAAGCATTAAATCTCCTTTTTTATAAGTTAAATTTATTGCCCCTGCTGCATTTGAGATTAAAAGTTTAGAAATACCCAGTTTGTGCATAACGCGTATGCCAAAAGTAACTTCCCAAGGAGAATAACCTTCATATAAATGAAAACGCCCTGACATAACAACAACCTTTTTCCCCGATAAGTTGCCATAAATTAGCTTGCCTGAGTGAAACTCGACCGTTGCTTTTGGAAAATTAGGAATCTCAGCGTAGGAAATCTCTTTTTCAATAGTTATTTCATTTATTAATTTTCCAAGCCCAGTACCCAATACAATTCCAACTTTGGGTTTATTGAATCCTTTTGATAGAAGAAAATCGAAAGCATCTTTCAGTTGTTGTTCTTTCATTTTTTATGGATTTGCTACTTCGTTTATAATCTTTTGAATGTGAGGGTTTTGTTTGTAAAAATCGGAATGCATTAAATCTTCAAATGTGTCAATATCATTTAGCGGTTCTAACAAGCCTACAGTTTGATTTTTTAATTCTTGTAAAGTTACCTCTAATAATATAGATTGACTCCAAGGTTTGTTTTTAAAAATATACGGAATCATTTTGTTCATCCCTATTAAATAGTAACCGCCATCATGTGCAGGACCAAAAACAACATTGTTATTTTTTAGCTTCTCAAAACCTAAGTTGATAATCTTTTTGGAAATATCTGGTAGATCAGAACCAATTAAAATGATGTTCTTATAACCTTGATTAAAACCTCTTTGAAAAGCTTGTTGCATTTTCTCGCCCAAATTTTCTCCTTCTTGAATATATTTTTTGTCTCTTTCCCATTTAGATGGAGTAATCTTTTTAGAAAAATAGATGTGCCGATCTACATTTATGTGCTTTGTTTCTTTTTCTGTGATGGCAACCAACTCATTATAGATAAGAAAAGCTTTTTTGTTGCCAATTGATTTGGCCAATCGTGTTTTTACTTTACCGAGTTGACTATTTTTTACAAAAACGATTAAAAGATTTTTATTCAAAAGATTATAAAATGTTATCTAAGCTTTGTTTTCCAATAATTGCCATTATATCAACATTGTTATTATTTATTATAAAATAAATACTGTCAGATCCGCACACACAACGTCTGTATCCTTTTTTTATGTAATCAACCGCTTCAAATGAGAAAGGACGTTCGGCTATGCTATTAAAATGTTCAAAAAATGATTCAAAATATTTGTCGGCTTGAGCCATTCCAAATTTTTTAATACCGTATTGATGAATTCTAATTAAGTCGTTTTTAGCTTCATTACTTAATCTGTATTTAGTCATTAAGTAAAGACTTAGATTGCATTAGTATTTCTTCTTTGCTGTCATTAGTAAATCCACTACTTTCAGCTTTTTCTAGTTTAGACCTAATCCAATCAACTTGAACTTGCTGTTTTCTTGCTTGTCTTATTAAATCATTTATAAGTTCACTTTTACTAGAGTATTCTTTATTGTTAACTTGAGTTTTAAGCCACTCATCGTTCGGTTTTGTAAATGTGATGCTTTGTCTTGCCATTATATGTTACTTATGATTGATGTAAATATACACCAAATAAGAACCGATTGCAAATTTCTACTGCTTAAGCAACCACTCCTTGACAACTACTTCCTGCGCCTGCTGTGCATCCATAGCAGTGTTGATTAATAACAATATCTCTGTTTTGTAACAACTCTTCATTGTATTGAGATATGTGTTTTACGTTACTGTCTACTTTTAAATTTAGCATTTGATTAAAATCGCAATCATACAAATAACCATCCCATCCTACAGAAATTGTATTGGTACACATTACATTTTCTAGTGTGCTGGCGTTAAAAGCATCTACCAATGCATACATGTAGTCTTCATAATTTTCTGATGCAATTAAATAATCTAAAAACCGACTGATAGGTAGATTTGTAATTGCGAATAACTTATGAAATTGAATGCCAAAATCGTCTAGCAACGCTTTTTTAAAATCATTCTCTAAAGCAGTTTGATCTCCTGGTAAAAAAGCTCCTGAAGGATTATAAACCAAATCGAGCTGCAAATTACTGTTTGGCATTCCGTAACCTACAGCATTTAATTCTTTTAAAGCTTGGATTGATTTATTAAAAACACCGTTTCCTCTTTGCTTGTCTGTCTTTCCTTGCGTCCAATGCGGCATAGAACTAACAACATGAATGTTGTGTTTCTTAAAAAATGCTGGTAAATCAGCATATTTTTTATTTGCTTTAATAATGGTAAGATTAGACCGAACGATAAAATCTTTAACGCCAATTTTTGATGCTTCTTCTACAAACCAACGAAAATTAGGATTCATTTCTGGTGCTCCTCCTGTTATATCTAGTGTGTGAACTTCTGTTTTTTTTAGCAAATCTAGGCAGGCTTTCATGGTTTCTTGAGTCATGATTTCTTTTCGGTCAGGTCCTGCATCAACATGGCAATGTGCACAAACTTGATTACACATATAGCCTACATTAATTTGTAAAATTTCTAACTTTTTAGGTCTTAAAGAAAAGTTTTGAGCTTCTTTTATTTTTTCTTTAAAACTAGGCAGCTCTCCGTTTGCAAATATTCCGTTAGAGAGAAATTCAAGTTGTTTTTTAGTATTTGCTAAATCGTTATTACGTGCTAAAAGCGATTTTTTCATCTTAAAATTTAATCGATCAATCTTACATTTCCAGTTTATTCACTTTATTCATCATTTGTACACCGTGTACTAAAGTTGCGCCACTTTTAATAGCTGCTCCTACGTGAATAGCCTCCATCATTTCTTCTTTTGTAACACCTCTTTGTAACCCATCTTTTGTGTAGGCATCAATACAATAAGGGCATTGCTCTGTATGTGCAACAGCAAGAGCTATTAACGATTTTTCACGAGCCGTTAATGTACCTTCTTCAAAAACTTTGTTGTAATATTCAAAAAACTTAGTGCCTAGCTCTTCACTCCATTCTGTTATATTTCCAAATTTTCTTAAGTCTGCAGGGTCATAATAGGTTTTAGCCATGAAGTATTTTTTTGTATTAGTGTCGTGATTTATGTGGTTTCATTACTTAATGAATGAACAAAAAACAAAGTTAGCAAAAGAAGCAGTAACAACTTAGAGTTTGATTTCTTCTCCAGCTTTTAGCTTAAAATAGTTTCTGAAAGCAAAAACAATGGCATATAAAATAGGAGTATCTAGTGCAGCAATCATTATTTTAAAGATAACACCACTTAAAAAAAGGCCTAAAAATTTACTCCAATCAATAATCTCAAAAGAACAAAGCAATAGTAAAACAGATAAAGTATCTACAATTTGAGATGAAAAAGTAGAAAAGTTATTTCGTAGCCAAAGATGTTTTCCCTTTGTTAGATTTTTCCAAAAGTGATAAATTCTAATATCAATAAATTGAGCAAAAAGATATGCTAGCATAGATGCGAGAACGGCTAACGGAGCCGCGCCAAAAGTGGTTGTGAACATTTCGTTATCTACTTGAGACCAAGATGTGGCAGGTACGTTTTTTGAAACATAAATAATTCCTAAAGAAAAAAACGAGGCAAAAATTCCGGCAATAACCACTTGGTTTGCCTTTTTCTTTCCGTAGATTTCAGATAAAATATCGGTAATTAAAAACGTAATAGGATAGGGCAAAAGCCCTACAGAAATTTCAAAAAATTTTATATCAAATAGTTCTATATCAAAAGGATACCAATAAAAAAACTTTTGAAATATCAAGTTAGAAGTAACTAAAGAAGAAATGAATAGCGCTGCTAAAATTAAGTAAATAATTTGCGCATGTGCTTTCTTGGTATCGTTCATATAACAAATATAGTGTTCTGATTCTTATAAAATAACATGAGATTCATTCACTTAGAAATTCCTATTTTTGACATCAACAAACAACGAAATTTAAATACATGAAAGCATATATTTTTCCGGGTCAAGGAGCACAGTATAAAGGAATGGGGTTAGATTTATTTGAAAAATCAGAACTGGCGCAAGAACTTTTTAATAAAGCAAACGAAATTTTAGACTTTAGTATTACTGATATTATGTTTGAAGGAAGTGAAGAAGAGCTAAAGCAAACTAAAGTAACGCAGCCAGCTGTTTTTTTGCATTCTGTGATTTTGGCAAAGGTATTGGGTAGCGATTTTCAACCAGATATGGTTGCAGGTCATTCGTTAGGAGAATTATCTGCTTTGGTTGCAGCTAATGTTTTATCTTTTGAAGACGGACTTACGTTGGTTTCTAAACGTGCTTTAGCAATGCAAAAAGCTTGTGAAATAAAACCTTCTACAATGGCAGCGGTTTTGGGTTTAGAAGATGAGGTTGTAGAGCAAGTTTGTAAAGAAGTTGACGGAGTTGTAGTAGCTGCCAATTACAATTGCCCTGGGCAATTGGTAATCTCTGGAGAAGTAAATGCTATAGAAAAAGCATGTGAAGTTCTTACTGAAAAAGGAGCTAGAAGAGCATTAATTTTACCCGTAGGCGGTGCTTTTCATTCACCTTTAATGGAGCCTGCGAGAGAAGAATTAGCGGCGGCTATTGAATCAACTATTTTTAATGAGCCTATTTGCCCTGTTTACCAAAATGTTCCTGCAAAAGCAGTAAATAATTCGTTAGAAATTAAGAAAAATTTAGTGGCGCAATTAACGGCTCCCGTAAAATGGACGCAATCTATACAAGCAATGATAGCAGATGGCGGAACAGAATTTATTGAGGTAGGACCAGGGAAAGTACTACAAGGATTGATGAGAAAAATCGATCGATCTGTAGTGACTAAAGGAGCAGATTTAGAGAATTAGAGTTTTACAGCAATAAAGATTAATAATGATTTATAACAATAGGGGAGATTTACATTACAATTAAGTTTAATTTTTCATAATTAGATTTTTAATTATTACTATAAAAAAAGAGCCAATCTTGGTCACCAAACTTCTCCTTTTTTAATAAAAATCTAGCTGATTTATCAAAATAAATAGTTGGTTCAATTTTAGAAAAATCTCCTTTTCCTCTTGGCCATTTTATATATTTTATTATTCTATCTTTTTGAGTAAACACAAGTAAATTAAAACTATCATCTTGATTAATCTGCGTTTTATCAGCATTCTTCCAAACAAACCCTAAAGAGTCATTAATATCTTTAATTGGTGTATATGGTTTAAAAATATATAGCTTATTCCAATTAAAAGGTGTTAGGCTTGTCATATCTATTATTTCTGAGGTTTTAATAGTAACCTCTTTCTCTATATTCTGGAAAGAGTATTCGTCATTACTATAATTAGAGTCTTGACAGGCAACTATTACAATTAAAAAAAACAAATTATAAACTATTTTACCAATTATATCTTTTCTTACTTTGATTTTGATTACCATTTTCATCAAGTTTTTGCAAGTTCTTTAAAATTTGTGCTTTTTGTTTTTTACTGAGTTTAGATTTCGTTATGTTCCCTTTAGAATCTAATGTAAGCATCTTTCCACTTTCTAACTTATCTAAAAGCTTTGTTGCTAATTCGAATATTGATGCATCTGGATTATTCTTAGCTACATCTCGACCAACCTCATTATTATTTAAATCCATTTTCTTTTCATTGACAGGTTGATTAGGTCTATCTTCTTCGTGTGCATCTCCCAACTCTTTAGTTAATTTTTCCCCAACAGTTTGAGTATTAAGAGCATTAAACAAAGCGTGTCTTAATGCATCTCCAGATCCATTGTGTAAACCTCCTAATCCTGAGTTTTGGGCAAATCTTTCCGCTTTACCTTTATTATCACTTTTTTGTAACTTATACATTTTGTATAAGTTTTTAGAAGCCACACTCTTTTCTGTTTTCTGCATACCAACTGCATCCATCTTTTTATCAAGTTCTTTGGCTACAGCAGCAGAGCCTTCACGAACCAACCAATCGTGAAGCCTTATTTCCTTCCCTTCAAATTCAGAGCCTAAACCAAGTTTGTTTTCTTGGAATGCATATGTTGAGTTGTAAACATAAACATCTGCTAATGGGTCAATACTCCAAAAACGTCCAATTTCTGGATTATAAAAACGATACTTAAACTCATATACATTCAATCCTAGTTCTTCCGCGTACTCTTGACCTTGATATTGTTTTAGATTATTTACCGTTCCTCTTACCACATTGTTGTACCCGCGGTGTTTAAGTCCAAAAGGATAATAATTGTTTTCTTCAATAATCTCATTTTGAGCTATGGTTCCGTTTCCATCTGCGTCTGAGTAGGAGAGTCTAACGTTGCCTAAGTGGTCTTTGTATTGATATACATATTTAAATTTATTATGACTTCCTAATGTATTTTGAAATAAAGTTAATAAAGACTATTATAATTACATAAATGATAAGAAAAAATAAAAGAGTATAGAATGACCATCCAGATTTTAAATATTCTTCCATTTCAAGAAAATATAAAAGCAAAAGGTAAAATGTTAGAGGTATTATATTAATTGTTAGACCTTTTACAATTTTTCTAAAATTTAAAGGTCTAAAAAACCATAAACAAATTATCGAAATTACTAAAGGAATTATAGTACTATATAAGTAAAAGTTCATGATGCTTAATTTTTCTTTTAATTAATGTTTTTGATCTACTGCTGAATGAGACCTCAATTGTTCTGTCCCGCCTAAGTAATTAACAACATTAGTTAGAACTTGAAACCAAGATTCTTTTTGCTTCCTCCTCATGTATTTTTCAGGTCCTATTCCAACATCATTTTTTGATATACTATTTATTGAAAAAGAAATATTTCCGTCTTTATCCTGAGCAGCTGAGAATGTTATACTTCCTGCTTCAATGTGTCCTTCAAGAGTCCCAAAAGTAAAACTAAAACTATCATCTTCACCTTCTTCCACACCAGTAACTCTTACAGCAGAATTATTCATTGGACCTGCAATATCAATCTCAATATCACTTCCAACATTTAAATTTGCTTTTTCTAAATTATTACCGTCTTTATCAATAGGACGAAAAGTAGCCATTTTGTTATTAAGAACGTTTTGTGGGCTATCTTTAAATGTAGATTTTAAATCTCTTAAAGCTTTCTTAGGATTTTGAACAACAACATTATAGCTTTGATTTTGAACTCCTTTTCCGGAAGGAATGGGCTTTAAATTTAAGTTACTCGTTTTTTTAAATCCACTCATGAAATTTTCCCACTCTAATCCTTCAAGTTCAACTCCATCAACTACTCTATTTTCAGCAAAATTATAAGGAGAATTATATGTAAACTCTTCAGCCAGAGGGTCAATATTATGAAAACGAGCTAGAGATGCATCATAATTTCTCCATTTAAAGGCATACCAATTCAAACCTAAGTCATCATCTAAACGTTGTCCTTGGAACGTTTTCTCTTTTTGTCCTAAAGAATTCCCATTAGCAGAAACTATATTATTGTATCCTTTGTGTTTAAGCCCAAAAGGATAATAGTTAGATTCTTCAATAATTTCAGTTGTGGGTTCAATAACACCATTATTATTACTATCTGAATACGAAAGCCTTACATTGTCGACTTGGTCTTTATATTGATATACATAAGAGAACTGCCCATTATTATACTGTACATATCCTTCTGGTGTAGAGAAGAATTTTTCAAAGAACTTGAAAAACCACTCCGTAGAGTGGCTATATATTATTTAATATTGAAAGGAATTTTATCTTTAAATTCTTTAAAAATATCTATCCGATCTTCAATAGGTCTACCTATTACACTTCCATTATAGTCTATATAGTAACTTTGTTCTTTTATAAATTCGATATCATCATCTGATTCCACATTTTCAAGGCTTTTCTTATACGAATAATACTTCTCGATAACCTTTATTTTTTGAGTATCAAAATCATAGAATATGATCGCTTTTCTAGTTTCTCCATATAAAATGGTTTTACTATTTAAAATTTTAGATGCCTTATAACTTACCTTGACTTCTGCTCCTTCTATACTTATTCCTTCAAGATTATACGTAATAATTGTATCTTTTAAATTTTTATTCGATACTAAGTCTTTTTTTTGAATACTGCTACTACAGGAAACAAAAAACAAAACGAAAATAAAAATATACTTTATCATATGTTTATTGCTTTAAAATAGGTAGTCCATTTTTATCCTTAGGTAAAGCTCTTAAATCTTCCAAGCTATTTCCAAACATATTTTCAAAATGTGGCTTGTCCTTAAAGGATTTCCAATCTCCACCCCAATTAAAATTATTATTCTTTCCAATCGTTGATATTGATTCCCAATCTAAGTTATAATTAACTTTCCCATTAGTAATTCCAACTATATCAAAGGCTAAACCAAAATTATGATTACTAAACCCTCCTTTCGCATTAGTAACTTTTGTGCCACCTATTGTTCTTCCTTTTGCATATAAAGCGTTTTGTTCATCGTAGGTTCTAAAGCCCTGAGCAACTCTAATTAATGTGCCTGAAGAATTTTCGTTAGCTTCGTTAATAAAGTTAGTAGCATTCATTCTAATAGCAGGGTGTAGACTTTGTATTCTTCCATCTGAATGTCCATCCCCTGTAACAAAAACATCTGAGACATCTCCAATATAAGTTGAATTTACTCTAAGTGCATCATAATTGGCGCCTCCAATACTTGTAACACCTGTACTGTAATCCCAATTTCCCTGAGTAGTGATATAAATTTTGTTATCGTCTATCCCGTCATTTCCTAAATAATTCCCCTTTGCATCATAGTAATCTCCTGGAGGTTCAATTTCCATATCCAGCGCCCCATCAGGATCAATACGGTTTATTGGATTATTCTGCACAAAATTATAAGGGTTTAACCAATTGCGTTCTTCAGCTATTGGGTCAATACTATTCCACCTCCATATAGCTGGGTCGTATATTCTTGCTCCATAATCATACAACCCTAATCCTAAATCCTCCTGTAACTCCTTGCTATTGTATTTATATTTCTCAGCATAAGAATTAGCATTTGCAGAGACTACGTTGTTATATCCTTTATGATTTAAACCGCCAGGATAATAGTTATTCTCCGATAGTATTTCCGTTTCCGATTCAATAACACCATTGTTGTTGGAGTCTGAGTAGGAGAGTCTAACGTTGCCTAAGTGGTCTTTGTAAGAATACACGTAACTAAACCCTTGATTGTCTTTTTTTACATACCCTTCAGGATGATTAAAGAATTGTAGGTTGTTGTTCTCGTAAATGTAATTACTTGCATAATCTGTAGTTGTTGTACCATCAACAACTTTCTTTAGCTTTGTTCCTGCTGCATCGTACACATAATCAATATGTTTCCCGCCAATAGCCACACGTGTTGGTAAATTCAGGTGATTGTATTGGATATTTGTAATATTCTTATTGGCATCGGATAGTAAGTTTCCATTGG
>JAUIEK010000006.1 GCA_030428865.1 Bacteroidia bacterium
TGGAATGATTATTCTACTCTTTATACGCTGTCAATTTCAATTCTGTCAATGAACTTGGTAATCCATATTAATAAGATCCTATCTCAATCTTATACTACAAACTACTCTATCTTGTGGAAATACGAGAATCGAACTCGCTAATTTTTCTAAACTCTAACCAACTCGCTAGCTCTAAAAATTATTCCAAAATATCCTATGAACTCCGCTTCTCTCTCTAAGCGGGTGCAAATGTATGAAGCTTTTTTTAATTCACAAGGAAAAATTTATTTTTTTTCCTGTTTGTGTTTTTAAATTTCTTCTTACAATGAACTACCGCTAAAAACGGACAGCAAAGATAAGACATCTTAACCTCTCCAACCAAATAAAAACATTATATTTTTTTGGGTAAAAATCTGAATCATCATAAATCAATAATAATGAGATTATTGAAGTTTTCTTTCGTATATGAATCCACCACCAATACTATCTATTAATTGGTAGTTTTTATTTAGCTTCTCTTTAAAATAAGAATTTTCTGAAGCTAAAAGCACCTCCTTATTACTACTTACCACATGAGAAGGTTTTACATTATCTATAATATAATCTATTTCCTCAATTATATTTTTACTAGAATTTCTCATAAAAGGGTATAAATAATCTCTAGAAATATTAGAAGGGTGAGTAACCGTTTTTGAGACTGGTTTTTGCGACATTATCCAATAACCAATGTGATAATTTATAAAGTATACGTTCTTGTTTTCTTTTGTCTTTGAAAAATAATTCGGAATATCATATCCTTCTCCATTATAAAGTGGTTTTTTTTCACTTAATCTTTGACTCAAAAAAACATACTCTTTAACAGCTTCTGCCTGTACAGCAAACAAAAGGAAAGCAAGTATATATTTATGATACGTTTTATATTTAAATCTCATTAAAAACAAACAGAAAATAATAGCTAAAAAAGGATATACCTGAATTAAGTAGTGGCCATTTACCTTTCCTGATTTAACAAAAGAATATAACACTCCTAAAATAGCAGTCACTAAAAACACTAAAACTTGATTATTAAAACCTATTTTACGTTTTTTGATTTTGTAAACTAAAAATGAAACAATCACCAAAAAAATAGAGATTGTTTTTAAAACCTTGAAGATTCCTCCATTTTTTGAATGTGTATAGTTTAAAGAAGCTAATATCATAGAATCCCAAAGAACTATTACATCACTATAAATGTAGTACAGTAAAAAAACTGAGAGTAAAGGAATAGCAAACCCTACAACAAGGAATAAAATATTACTTATTGCTTTTTTAATTCCTTCAGTAAAATAATCAATATACAATGAATAAAAGATTACTAATAAAAATGCATAAGACAAATTAATTTTCATCAATATTGAGATACCAAATAACAACCCAGAAATGAAGAAATGGATTTTTTTACTCCTCTTTAAAAGAAATAAGATTCCGGGCACAAAAAACAACATTGACAAATGTTCTGACATTACCCCCTGCAAACTTCCAAAAGCGCTGGATAAAATCACATACATGATTCCTGACCAAAATCCTACCTTATTGTTAGGACTTATTTTGTTACCAACAACTTTTACAAAAAAAGCTGTAATCGCCACAACAACAACTCCTGCTATTCTTATTGCAACAAGGCTTTTTCCAAAGGCATAAATAATAAGCGCAAAAAAACCAAATAACAATGGCGGCTTTAAATCCCACAGCTCTGTGTAAGGAAGGTTTCCGTCTACCCAAGATTGCCCCATAATTACAAATGTGCTTTCATCTTTATCGATATAATCTCTAAAGAAAAACGGAAAACGCATAAAAAATGAAAGCAATAAATAATAAAGTAAAACGAATTTATTATTCTCTAAACTAAATACCTTTATCATTCTTGCTATTTTTTTGACTTTTTCTTTTTTCTCATTTTCGCAAACATTCTTTTATATTCTTCAACATTAACTTGTCCTTTTTTTTGAGAAAGGATTTGAGAAAAATCAACATCAAGTCTAGAAGGCTTTTGAACTAATTCTCCTTTTAAAAAAGCTTGCTGTAAAACAGTTTCTATCAGGTAATCTTCATTTACTTTTTCTGGATTATATTCCGTTTTTAATGATAATTTAAAAAGATTAGCAGTTGTGTTATACCAAAAAGCTTTCCAGCCACTTCTTAATTCTTTAATATTATTAAATACTGTTTCTCCAGTTTGCCTATGAATCAATTTAATTAAAACTCTCCCTTCTGTTCTAGTCATTTTTTTTAACTGATCTGTAAACTCCTCTTCTAAATATTTTTGCGCAACTCTTATGTATTTCTTTTTCTTTCTTTTTTTCTTAATTCTTTTAATTCTAGTATTTATAGAATCAAGCCTTTCTGTTGCAAGAATTGCATACGGATATGCTTTAAAAACTTTTGACCGAAACCAATAATAATATCTTGCATCGTTAGATGATTTAAACTTAAGCTTTGGCAGAATTGTAATTTCATCTAACTCAATTGTAAGTGTATCTCCTCTTTCAATTAAAATATAGTCTTCAAGATTTAGAGGTAACGAATCTTTCTTTTGCGAGAAACCAATCAGCACCTGAAAAAAAAGCAAGAAGATAATTATTTGTTTTAACTGATTATCCATAATAGACATTAATACTATTTTAACTCTCAGAAATTGGTTTTATTTTTGTTCAAAAATAATCTATATCCATGGCAAAAAAATCAATTTTAAATAAAAAATCTTTAGGCTTCCTTGAAAAATACTTAAATAATGCTGCTCCCACCGGCTACGAATGGGAAGGGCAAAAAATATGGATGAACTACTTAAAACCTTACGTAGACACTTTTATAACGGACACTTATGGAAGTGCTGTAGCAGTTGTAAATCCTGATGCGCCATATAAAGTAGTTATCGAAGGACATGCAGATGAAATATCTTGGTATGTAAACTACATTTCTGACAACGGATTAATTTATGTGATTAGAAATGGTGGAAGTGATCATCAAATAGCGCCAAGTAAAATTGTAAACATTCATACAAAAAATGGAATTGTAAAAGGTATTTTTGGCTGGCCAGCTATTCATACAAGAGATAGAGCAAAAGAAGAACCACCCAAACCAGACAATATATTTATAGATGTTGGTTGTAAAAACAAAGAAGAAGTGGAAAAACTAGGTGTGCATGTTGGTTGTGTAATTACCTATCCTGATGAGTTTCATATCTTAAATAAAAATAATTTTGTTTGTAGAGCACTAGACAATAGAATGGGTGGTTTTATGATTGCCGAAGTGGCAAGATTATTACACGAAAACAAAAAAAAGTTACCTTTTGGATTATACATTACCAATTCTGTTCAAGAAGAAATTGGACTACGAGGAGCCGAGATGATTACAGATACAATCAAACCAAACGTAGCTATTGTCACAGATGTTACTCATGACACAACAACTCCTATGATCGATCAGAAAAAAGAAGGCGCCGTGAAAAATGGAGAAGGACCTGTAATTGCATATGCTCCTGCAGTTCAACAAAAATTAAGAGATTTAATTACAGAGACAGCAGAGGAAAAGAAAATTCCTTTCCAACGATCTGCTTTATCTCGAGCAACAGGAACGGATACTGACGCGTTTGCTTATAGTAATGGTGGAGTTGCTTCTGCCTTAATTTCACTACCACTCCGTTATATGCACACTACTGTAGAAATGGTTCATAGAGAAGATGTTGAAAATGTAATTCGATTGATTTATGAAACACTACTCAAGATAAAATCGGGAGATACTTTCTCTTATTTTGATTAAAAATAATGCGCTCTTTAAAAGAGCGCATTATTTTTTTGCAACGTTTAAGATTCTCTGTCGTATTTAATAGAACTATAAAAACTGTTTTTATGAAAAAAGTCTTTATTTCAATTGTTTCGCTCATTTTATTTACATTAATTTCTTGTCAAGAATCTAATAAAATTGACTATTCAGTATCCTTGCATCAAACAGATAGTGTGGCGAATCTTTTAATTGACTTGAGCTTTAAGCCTAACAAAGAAGGAACAACTACTTTATTTTTTCAAGACAAAGCATGGGGCCAAGAAAACCTTCATCAAGTAGCAAAAGGTTTAAAAATTAAAGATCATGTTGGTGAAATAATTCAACAAAAAGATAGCAATCAATTTATAATCAGGCATGCCAAGAATTTAGATAAAATTCACATCAGTTATCAAATTGTTCAAGACACAAAAGAACCAATAAAACTTGCAGAGACATATAGACCAATCATACAAAAAAAGTATTTTAAAGTTTTTTCTCACAATTTATTTATGTTACCTGAGCATCTAACTGAAGAAGGAAAAAAGTTTACAGTAGAAATTAACTGGAAAGAGTTTGATAAAGACTATAAAATAGCTAACAGCTTTGGGTATTCTAAGCAACAACAAAAAATAGAAAATATAACTCGAGAAAAATTCCATAGTGCGTTTTTTGCTGGTGGTGATTTTAGAATTCATCCCTTTAAAATTGATGGCAATCAAGTTACGTTTGTAATAAGAGGAGAATGGAAAGCCTTTCAGGATTCAACAATGATTCAAATTATAAGAAAGACCTTAAAAACACAACGCGACTTTTGGAAAGATCATTCGCAAAATTATTTTTCTGTTGCAATGCTTCCAACTAAGCTTGAAAGAGGAAGTGAGTTTCAAGGTTCTGCACTTACAAATTCCTTTCTTGTCTCTGCTTCTAATAATGAATATTTAGAGTTAGATGGTCTTACTTATCTGCTTAATCACGAATTACAGCATAATTGGAATGGAAACACCATTCTAAGAGAAAAAGAAGAAGAACATTACTGGTTTAGTGAAGGGTTTACAGATTATTATACTTATAAGAATATAGTCACAAACCGTATTAATAATTTAGATAAATCGTATTATGTTGATGGAATTAATCAAATCATAAGAAACTTATATATATCTCCTGTAAAAGAAGTTCCTAATAAGGAAATTAACTATAAAAACTTCTGGTCTAGTCATGATTATAATAAACTTCCTTATAGAAGAGGCGCTTTATTTGCATTTTATCTTGACCATTTGATAAAAAAAGAATCAAAGAATCAATATAGTCTTGATAATGTAATGTTAGACTTTAAGAATAATGCTGTTGAAAAAGGATTAAAAATAAATCACCCTTATTTTATCAAAACAGTTAACAAATACTTACAAAGAGATATTAAATCTTTTTTCGATAAACATATTGAAGATGGAAAACTTTTTGATTTACAATCAATATTCAACGAATTCAGTTTAAACCACAATAAAAGTTGTGAAGTATTTGATCTTGGCTTTGAAGTAAATCAAAATGACGGAAGCGTTGAAAAAATAGATCTAAAATCAAACGCACATAAGGCAGGAATTAGAAATGGCAATGTAATTAATTCGTGGAGTTACATGTATGATCCCACAAAAATTGCTCAAGTCACTGTTTTAAAAAATGGCACAGAAAAAGTTTTTGAGTTTTATCCAGCAAAAGAAGCCAATATTCCTCAACTCAAAAATAATACACAGAATCAAAAAATATTGTTTGAATAATTATCAATATCAATGGATGAGTTATTAGATATTTTAAACAGCAATGGACAAAAGACAGGAAAAACAGCTTTAAAAAGCACGGCTCACAAAGAAGGGTTATATCATGCTACAGTTCATGTTTGGGTTTACACTTCAGACAGAAAAGTACTTTTACAACAAAGAGGTTTTAATAAAGAAACATATCCCGGTTATTGGGATGTTTCTGTTGCAGGACACATTCACGCAGGTGAATCAATAGAAAAGGCTGCAATAAGAGAAGTTAAAGAAGAAATCGGACTCAATATTACGATTGATCAACTAGAAAAAATCACAGTAAAAAAAGGAGAAAGAATTCATGCTAACGGAATAGTAGATCGTGAATTTTATCATATTTTTCTATTAAAGTTAACCGTTCCTTTCTCCTTTCTTAAAAAGCAAAATGAAGAAGTTGAATCCATTGCTCTTTTTGATTTTCAAATATTAAAAAGCACCAAACCAAGCATCAATTTAGTGCCAAATCCAACTGAACATTACGATTTTATTTACAATAACTTATTAGCAAGCGTTTAAGCTTACTTTTTCTTGTAAAATGATGCTTTTAGAGGTTCTTTACTCAATAAAGGCAATGTAAATTCTACTGGAGATCCTTTTGGTTCTGTTGGTATTCCATTCTCATCTTTTTTATACCACGTGATTGATGCCGGCAATAGCAATCCTTGAACCTCAGTCCAATCATCGTAACGAATAATGTTAAACTTATCAGTTGGTTTTTTGCTAAAATAAGTAACAGTATAACCCAACCATTCCATTTGATACGTTTCTGGATTGTAATAAATAAAATAATTATCATCTGGAGATGTACCTATATCTGATTGATATGAAATCTTAAATCCAGAATATGTTTTTCCTTCAATAGTTAGGTCATCTATTTTTTCATATAAAATTCCACTATCAGCAAGCACAAAAGGCATTGCGTAGAAATAGAAATATAGGTTGTAATAAAATTTAGGATCCGATTTAAATACAGATGAATCTTTCTTAGAAATCCAAACATCACTTCCATCAAAACCTAATGAATAATCTGGAGCATTTACTATTGTTTTTCGAGTTTGAAGATCAACCGTGTGTGCTTCTTTTCCTTTATTAAATGATAACGTTTTGTTTGATTGCCACTTTTTAAGCCCTCCATGTTTTTCAAATACTTTTCCTAATTCAGAAGGAAAATGATCTTTTGTTTTAGTTTCTTCTTTTTTTATTTCAGGCTCACATCCAACTATAATAGCTAGAACAAATAATGCTGTTAGTATTTTTTTCATTTATATATCTTTTGTCTCTCTTAGTTCTTATAAAGTTAAAAAACTTACAAAAAAGAAAAAGTCCATTTAAAATGGACTTTTCTACAGAAAGAATTTTATTTGATTCTAAAACTGAGCTACTTCTGTACTACCTTTCATAGCCACAGTACTAGAAACTCCCGCCATTACTGTGTTTTGCACTGCATCAAAATAACTTGTTCCTACAAATCCTTGATGTTTTATAGCATTAAACCCTTCTTTTTGCAATGCAAATTCTCTCTCTTGAAGTTCTGAATATCCTAACATTCCTCTTTCTTTATATGCTCTAGATAATTCAAACATGCTCGTGTTTAAAGCATGGAACCCTGCCAATGTTATAAATTGGAACTTGTATCCCATTTTTGCCAATTCTTCTCTAAAAGTTCTCATCTCTGTTGCCGATAATTTTGCAGCCCAATTGAACGAAGGAGAACAATTATAGGCTAACATTTTATCTGGAAATTGTGCGTGAATTGCTTTTGCGAATCTTCTAGCTTCATCTAAATCAGGTGTTGACGTTTCCATCCAAATTAGATCTGCATAAGGTGCATAACTTAACCCTCTATCAATTGCTTGATTAATTCCGCTTTTTACATAGTAAAGTCCTTCTGAAGAACGCTCTCCTGTTATAAATTTTTGATCTCTTAAATCTACATCACTTGTTAAAAGATTTGCAGCGTCTGCATCTGTTCTTGCAATAATAATTGTTGATGTTCCCATAACATCACTTGCTAAACGTGCAGCTATTAGTTTATTAATTGCCTCTTGAGTAGGCACCAAAACTTTTCCTCCTAAATGTCCGCATTTTTTAGCAGAGCTTAATTGGTCTTCAAAGTGAACACCCGATGCACCTGCTTCTATCATAGATTTCATCAATTCGAATGCGTTCAAATTTCCTCCAAATCCTGCTTCTGCATCAGCTACAATAGGAACCAAATAATCAATCTTATTTTCTAAATTCTCAACACTTTGTATTTGATCTCTACGCAATAATGCTCTATTAATTTTTTTTATTACTTGCGGAACACTATTAACTGGATACAATGATTGATCCGGATACATTTCTCCTGCTAAATTAGCATCTGCAGCAACTTGCCATCCACTTAAATAAATAGCTTCTAAACCTGCTTCTACTTCTTGAATTGCTTGATTACCTGTTAAGGCCCCTAAGCCCGCCACATAATCTTGATTTTTTAGTTTATTCCAAAGTTTTTGAGCTCCTATTTTTGCTACTGTGTGTTCAATTACGTAAGAACCTTGTAATGATACAACTTCTTCAGCAGTGTAAGGTCTTTGCACATTTTTCCATCTAGGATTTGTTTCCCATTCTTTAGTTAATTGTTGAATTCTTTCTTGAGTTTTCATAATTTTGTTTTAATTATTAATGGATGAATCCCACATAAAAAATGTTGCCGCATTTAGTAGGATTTGTTTTTTATAATTGTTGATAAGCTGGAATTGTTAAAAATTCTTCTAGTTTTTCACTTAAAACAAGCTTTTTTAAAAGCTCTACTGCTTCTTTATACTTACCCTGCTTAATAACTTCTGGGCCTGCAATTAGAATTATTTTTTCTACTTCATCATCAAAAATTTGATTAAATAAATTAATCGTAAACTCTCTCCCGTCTTCTAACACAGCTTTCTTATCTAACCAATGCCAGAGTTGTGTTCTGGATATTTCTGCTGTTGCTGCGTCTTCCATTAAGTGATACAAGGCAACAGCACCTCTTCCTTTAAGCCAAGATTCTAAATACAATATTGCTACATTAATGTTCTTTCTAATTCCTTCTTCTGTTACTGTTCCTTTTGGAAGTTCTAACAATTGCCCTGCTGATATCTCTTCTTCAATTTGCTTTTCTATTTGATTAGCTCCTACCATGTGCTCATCAAAAACTTCTTTTGCAACTGATACTAGATCTGGATGTGCAACCCAAGTACCATCATGTCCGTTTTTAACTTCTCGTTCTTTATCTTTTTTCACCTTTTGCAAAGCCTGTTCATTTGCAGCATCATTATTTCTAATAGGTATTTGCGCTGCCATTCCGCCCATTGCATGAATTCCTCTTTGATGACAAACTTTAATTACCAATCTTGAATATGCATCCATAAATGGACTTTCCATAGTGACTTGATCTCTATTAGGAACCAAAAAGTCAGGGTGACTTTTTAGTTTTTTTATGTACGAAAAAATGTAATCCCATCTTCCACAGTTTAGTCCAACTATATGATCTCTTAAATAGTAAATAAATTCATGTAACTGAAAGCTAGCTTTTATTGTTTCTACCAATAAAGTACATTTAAAAGTTCCTTTAGGAACACCTAAGTATTCTTGAGAAAATTCAAAAACCTTATTCCACCATTTAGCTTCTTTATAATGCTCTAGCTTTGGTAAATAGAAATAGGGAGCTCTCTCATCTTCTAACAATATTTTTGTATTATGGAATACGTATAAACCAAAATCTACAAGAGAAGCAGAAAGTGATTTGCCTTTATACGTAAGATGTTTTTCATCTAAATGCAGCCCTCTTGGCCTAACTAGTAGAGTAGCTACCTTCTCATTTAATTTATAAGATTTCTGCTTTTTCTGATCATATAAATCAATTCTTCTTGTATTTGCATCCAACAAATTTTGTTGGCCTTCCATAAGATTGTTCCAAGTAGGAGACGTACTATCTTCAAAGTCTGCCATAAACGTACTTGCACCAGAATTTAATGCGTTTATAACCATTTTTCTACCTACAGGACCCGTGATTTCTACACGTCTATCTAATAAATCAGCAGGAATAGTAGCCGCTTTCCAATTTTCTTCTCTAATTGATTTGGTCTTCTCTAGAAAATCAGGCATCACACCTTTATCAAATAAAACTTGTTGTTTTTCTCTGTTACTTAATAACTCTAATCTTTTCTTATTAAATTTTTTATGGAGCGCTAAAAGAAATTGTAATGCTTCAGGAGTTAAAATAGCCGGATACGGATTTAACGATAAATTAGATAACTTAACTGTTGGTTGTTGGATGGCTTCAATCATATCATTTTTAATTTACACAACAATGATATAAAAAATATTTCAATTAGCGAATATTCGCTATAAATATTTTTTCGCTAAAAGAATTTATTTAAGAATAGCATTATATTTGTTATGTGGAGCAAAATTATATAAAACTGATTTTTGGTTTAAAGCTAAGGCAGCTAAGAACGGAAAAAGAGCTTTCTTTAGCTGATTTAGCAGAGGTTTCTGGTATTTCAAAATCATATTTGAATGAAATAGAAAAAGGAAAAAAATACCCAAAGCCTGATAAAGTGGCTATTTTAGCTAATCATCTAAATGTTTCTTATGACGAGCTCGTTTCTTTAAAACTAGAGAAAAACTTAGCTCCTATTACCAAAATACTGGAATCAAATATTCTAAAAGAGATTCCTTTTGAATTGTTTGGAATACAACAAAATAACTTAATAGAGATCATCTCTAATGCTCCAGCAAAAGTAAATGCTTTTATAAGTACTATTATTGAAATTGCTAGAAACTATAATTTTGAGAAAGAAAATTTCTATCTAGCTTCTGTAAGGTCATTTCAAGAAGCAAATCACAACTTTTTCTACGATTTAGAAAAAGATGCTTTATCCTTTACCAAAAAATATCAAATAAACACAGAAAAAAAAACAATAGTAAATGACTTAAAAACTCTTCTTAAAAAACAATACAATTACACTATACTTAAGGAAAGTTTAAGCACTCATCAATTTAATAATTTGCGCTCTGTTTTTGTAAAAAACTCTAAAAGTTTAGTTATCTCTGATAGGATAGAAAAAGAACAAGAGTTATTTATTTATGCTAAAGAAATAGCCTTTAGCCATCTAAAGTTCGAAAATAGACTCACTACTTTTCCCTGGATTCAATTTAATAATTTTGATGATGTTTTAAACAATTTTTATGCGTCGTATTTTGCTGGAGTACTTCTAATTCCTAGAATTTCTTTATTAGCAGATTTAAAAATTCTATTTCAAAAAACAGAAATAACTCCACTACATTTTAAAGCATTACTCAGAAAATACAAAGTAGCTCCTGAAACCTTTTTTCAAAGACTTACCAATATTCTCCCTGAAGATTTTGGTTTTAAGGATTTGTTTTTTTTACGGTTTTCTTACGATTTAAAGCACAAAAGTTATGAATTAACAAAAGAGTTGCATTTTTCCTCTTCACATGCTCCAAGAGCCTACCAATCCAAGGAGCATTACTGCAGAAGATGGATATCTCTTAAAGTATTTAATAACATTGAAAAAGGCGAAGAAGAAAGTTTTGGGATACAAATTTCTTCTTATCCTGATCATGATGAGTCATATTTAATTTTATCATCTGCAACCAAAGATCCTTTTGTAGAAAATCAGTATAGAAGTATCAGTATTGGATTGCCAATTACTGATTTTTTAAAGAAAAAAATATCATTTTTAAGTAGTAAAATTGTTCAAAAAGAACAAGTAGGGGTCACTTGTGAGCGTTGTTCAATTTTAGACTGTGACTTAAGAAAAAGAAATCCTGTCTATCTAGAACAAGAACAAAAAGACAAGGCTACTATTGATTTTGTTAATAGCATAAAACAAAAATATAACTAGCCTTGCTTTCATGCATACTACAAGGAATTATCAATAATTTCTGTAACAACATCTGGATTTAAAAGAGTAGAGATATCTCCTAAGTTTTCTGTGTCTTTAGATGCTATCTTTCTTAATATTCTTCTCATAATTTTCCCAGACCTTGTTTTTGGCAAGCCACTAACAAACTGAATTTTATCTGGTTTTGCAATAGGCCCTACGGTTTTAGAAACTAATTCTAAAATTTCATTTTTTAATTGTTCTGGTTTAGAAACTTTATCGTAAGTAATAACAAAAGCGTATAAAGCATTTCCTTTAACATCATGAGGAAAACCTACAACGGCACATTCTACCACATCTTTATGTTCATCTATTGCGTTTTCTACAGGAGCTGTTCCTAAATTATGCCCAGATACGATTACCACATCATCTACTCTACCTGTAATTCTGTAGTTTCCTTTAGCATCTCTCAAAGCGCCATCTCCTGGAAAATAATGATTTGGATACGCAGAAAAATATACATTTTTATATCGCTCATGATCTCCGTAAATCGTTCTAGCGATAGAAGGCCAAGGATGTTGAATAGCTAAAATTCCTTCTGCTTCTTGATTTTCTATTTTCCTTCCCTCAGAATCAAAAAGCGCAGGTTGAATTCCTGGCATAGGTAAAGTTGCAAATGTGGGCTTTCCTTCTGTAACTCCTGCTAATGATGATATTAATATTCCGCCAGTTTCTGTTTGCCACCAAGTGTCTACAATCGGACATTTATTTTTCCCAACATTATCATCATACCAATGCCAGGCTTCTTCATTAATCGGCTCTCCTACCGTTCCTAAAACTTTTAGGTTTGATAAATCATATTTATCAACCAAATCTTTAGGGTGTTTTGCTAAAGTTCTAATTGCTGTAGGCGCTGTATAAAACTGATTAACCTTATGTTTTTCACACACCTCCCAAAAACGCCCATAATCTGGGTAACTAGGAACTCCTTCAAACATTACTGTTGTTGCTCCCAAACATAACGGCCCGTAAATAATATAGCTGTGTCCTGTAATCCAACCAATATCTGCTGTGCACCAATACACATCTCCTTCTTTGTATTGAAAAACATTCTGGAAAGAATACGTTGTATAAACCATGTAACCACCACAAGTATGAACCATCCCTTTGGGTTTTCCTGTACTACCAGAAGTATACAAAATAAATAACTCGTCTTCTGAATCTAAAACTACTGGTTCGCAAATATCTTCTATCTGAGCAATCTCTTCATGCCACCATTTGTCAATATTATCATTCCAATTTATGGGTTGATCTGTTCTTTTAAAAACAAGTACGTTATTAACCGTTGAACAGTTTTTAAGTGCTTCGTCTACAATGTTTTTTAATGGAGTAGTTTTTTCTCCTCGATAACCACCGTCTGCTGTTAGTACAATTTTACAACCTGCGTCATTAATTCTAGCAGCAAGAGCTTTTGATGAAAACCCTGCAAAAACAACAGAATGTACTGCTCCAATCCTAGCACATGCCAGTACTGCAACAGCTAACTCTACAATCATAGGCATGTAGATACAAACTTTATCTCCTTTTTGTATTCCGTTTTTCTTGAGAACATTTGCAAAAGCACATACTTTACTATGAAGCTCTTTATAGGTCACTCGAACTGATTTTTCATTTGGATTATTTGGCTCCCATATAATTGCTGTTTGATCGGCTTTTGAAGCTAAGTGTCTATCCAAACAATTTTCAGTTATATTTAACTGCCCACCAATAAACCATTTTGTTTCGGGTTTAGACCAATCATATTCAAACGTTTTATCCCAATGTTTTCTCCATTTAAAATGCACAGCAATTTCGTCCCAAAATTCAGCAGGATTGGTAACACTCTTTTTATAATCATCTAAATATTGCTGATAAGACTGAATTTGAAAGCCCATATTGTATCTTTATGTGCTAAATATAAAGAATTCTATTCGTTTTATGATTGATATAGCAGTTGCTGTTTTATCTGAATTTTGGCTAATTATCTTGCTTTTTTTTGTAATTGCTGTATTGTACTCTTCAGTAGGTTTTGGTGGTGGATCGAGTTATTTAGCTGTCCTTGCTCTAAGTGGTTTGTTCTATACTCAAATTCGATTTTTGGCCTTACTATGCAATATAGCGGTAGTTACTAGTAATGTCATTTTTTTTCAGAAACAAAAACAATATGATTGGATAAAAATACTTCCTCTTGTTGTTACAAGTATTCCGTTAGCATTTTTAGGCGGATACTTAAAATTAACCCAAGCAGTCTTCTTTATCTCATTGGGTTTTACATTATTATTTGCAGCTTTATCTATGTGGTTTTCTAGAAGAATACGAAAAGTACAAAAAAAAAACTCCAATCATTCTTTTTTAAAAAGCAGTAGTATTGGTGGATTAATTGGTTTCCTATCTGGTTTGGTTGGTATTGGAGGAGGAATTTTTTTAGCCCCATTACTCCATCTTATTTATTGGGATTCTCCTAAAAAAATTGCGGCTGTTGCGAGTTTTTTTATTCTTGTAAATTCAATTAGCGGACTTACAGGTCAGTTTTTAAACGCAGATTTTTTAATTAATTGGCCACTAACTCTAATTCTTACATTTACCGTTTTTATAGGTGGAATATTAGGGAATAAACTTAGAAATTCTTTCTTATCCCCTATTCAATTAAAGAAGGCTACAGCTATTCTTATTGCTTTTGTTAGTATCCGAATTTTAATTAATTATCTTTTCTAAAATCAATAATTAGATAAGAATTGTAATATATTTTGCTCTATCCTTTCGTGAATGGAATTTGTATTGGCTTTTATGAAATATTCTCCTGTAATTTGCTCATACAGTTCAATATAACGATTTGAAATCTCCTTAACTTTTTCATCCGTCATTAAAGGGATTTCTTGTCCTTCTTTTCCTTGAAAACCATTTTCTATCAACCATTCTCTCACAAATTCTTTCGAAAGTTGCTTTTGTTTTTCTCCTCTTCGTTGTCTTTCTTCATAACCATCCGCATAAAAATAGCGAGAAGAATCTGGAGTATGGATTTCATCTATCAACACAATTTTTCCATCGGTAGTTTTTCCAAATTCGTATTTTGTATCAACTAATATCAATCCTCTTTTTGCAGCAATTTCAGTTCCTCTTTTAAAAAGTTTTCTAGTATAATCTTCTAGAATTAAATAATCTTCTTCAGAAACAATTCCTTTTTCTAAAATTGCTTCCCTAGAGATATCTTCGTCATGCTCTCCATTATCTGCTTTTGTAGAAGGAGTTATAATAGGAATAGGAAAAGGATCATTTTCTTTCATACCTTCTGGCATATCAACACCACATAACATTCTTTTACCTAACTTATATTCTCTAGCTGCATGACCAGATAAGTATCCTCTTATAACCATTTCCACCTTAAAAGGAGTACATAAACGACCTACAGAAACATTTTCATCCGGACTTCCAATTAACCAATTGGGAACTAAATCTTCTGTTTCCTGCATCATCTTAACAGCAATCTGATTTAAGATTTGCCCTTTATATGGTATCTGCCTAGGCATAATCACATCAAATGCAGATAAACGATCTGAAGCAATCATTACTAGTAATTCATCATTAATATTATAAACCTCTCTTACCTTTCCTTTATAGACAGACTTTTGATTAGGAAATTGAAAATTAGTATGATTAATTGTATTCAATGGAAAAAATTTCGTCAAAAATAGCAAAAAAAGGTAGGCATATTTTCATATTCATTAATCATATTTTTAAAAATTTAAACATTTAAAAACATCGATAACTTTTTGGTAAAGATTCCATAAACTAATCAACATTTTTAATTAACGATTAACAAGACTCATGAATATAATTTTGGTGACAACTAATTAACAAACTAAAAATATCATGACTTTAAAGAAATTACTTTTTACATTAATGCTAGCATTTAGTGTTACTGCATTTTTCACTGCATGTCAAGACGGAATTGACGGAATGAACGGACAAGATGGTGTTGACGGGCAAGATGGACAGGATGGTGAAGATTATTCTGATGACATTGTAATGAACGGATTAACTATTACAAATCGTTCAGTTACACCTGGAACTAGGTTTTTAGATTTCAAACCTGGTTTTAATCATGTAAAGGCTTACACATTAATCACTTCTGAAGATACTTACCTTGATAATTTTATCTACGGTTCTATGGCGGATGGGGCTGGCTTACTTAAAAATGATGATGGCACTTTTACTTTAATCAATAATATTGAAGCTGATTACGCAATTGCTAGAATCAATTTTGATAACACGTTTGCTCCTGTTAGTGGAGAATACATTTTAAACGCAACTGCAACTGCAAACACAGCTCAATGTTCTGGTTCTATGGTTACAATGGAAGAGCATGGTTTTGGTCCTCTATATCTCTCTGGAGGTGAATGGGGAGGTTCTTCAAAAGGTGTTTTTGCTACAGATCCTTATAAAAATGCTTCTACTGCTTCAACACCAAGAATGCTAACCGCATTTGGGCAATGGTCTACCGAAAACGCTGTAGTAATCGGAAAAGACGCCTATGCAGATAAAACAGTTGCCTTTATTGGTGATGATCACAGTGATAACAATACTCCTCAAGGGCAATTAGGAATGTATGTAGGTGATAGAGGTGATTTAGAGGGCGGTAAATTATACGGTTTAAGAGTAGATACTGAAGGAATCGATTTTGAAATGGATATGGAAGAAGGAGTAACTTACGACGCTTCTTTTGTTGAATTAGAAGAAAGAAATATCGATTTATTAAACACAGAATGCATTAACAAAGGAGTTATGGGATTCTCTAGGTTAGAAGATATTGACTGGAGGCGTGGTGATGAAACCAAACAAAGAGAAATCTATTTCGCTGTAACAGGAAGGAGTAAACCAGATTTAGTTGGTAAAGGAACTAAATATGGAAGAATCTATAAAGTAGAGCTAAACGATACTGATCCAACAGGGGCAGCAAGGATTACTTGTATTCTAGATGGTGACAAAATTGATGGTAAAGCCGCTCTTTTCCATAGTCCTGATAACATTCTAGTTACTAGAAACTACATTTACATTCAAGAAGATCCTAATGGATATGAATCAGATAAAGCTTCTGCAGATCACTTTGCATATTTATATCAGTATAATATATTAAGTGGCGAGCTTAAAGTAGTTTTAGAATGTAATCAATATGTAGCTCAAAGCATGGGATATGGCACGTCTAGTAAATGGGAGATTACTGGGATGATTGATATTTCAGATATTATTGGAATTGATGAAACATTCATCTTAATAACTCAAAATCATGGTTGGGAAAGAGAAGATGGAATTCCTTTTACAGATCCTAATGCTAATTCAGATGCTGATAGTAGAAAAGAAGGGAGCATGATGTTTATCTTAAATGGATTGGATAGATAAAATTTGGCTTAAAAGCATATATAAAGAGGGCTTCTTTTGTAAGAAACCCTCTTTTCGTGTTCCAAATAGAAGTTAATTAACTTTTTATATAATTATGAAAAAAACAGTATTAACAGTTATTCTTTCTATTCTGGTTATTTTTTCTTGTAAAAAACAAGAAAAAATAACCTCTATTCCATTACATAAAAAAATGGAAGAAATATTTAGTAGAGATATTTCTGACGCAATAGCTTATTCAGACTCTCTTTCTAATAACCTCGATAAAGCTGATTTATACTTTAGAAAATCAAGAGAGGCATTTAAAAAATTAGAACCTATTCTTGCATTTGTTGATGTAAATAACTACGCAACATTAAATCAACCTAATATTCTTAAAATAAAAGAAGAAGATTACACAGATATAAAAATCACAAATCCACTAGGTTATCAAGTCTTAGAAGAAGCTATTTATTCTGATGAAGTGGATAAAAAAGAAATACAAAAAAATGCAATTTTTATAAGCAATCGACTCAGATTAGTTAAAAAGAATACAAACTTTAATCATCTAAAAAATTATCATTTTTTATGGATGTTAAAAAAAGAAATTGCACGAATCGCTTTTACAGGAATTACAGGTTTTGATTCACCTGTTCTCGAGAATTCACTAGAAGACGCAAAAACTTCTTATTTGGCTATTAAAAAGTATTTGAATTTGCTTAAGAATAAATTTAAAAATGAAGAAATACTTAAGAAGTGGAATACAGAAATTGACAATACTATAAAAGATTTAACCGCTCATTTCAATAATTTTGATCGATATAACTTCATCAAAAACCACTCTCACAAACAACTAGAGCTTTATATAGAGACCGTTAGAGATTGGAATGTTACATTTCCCTTTGAGTTAGAAATGAATGATAATGCTACTTCCTTCTTCAGTGACAAAACTTTCAATGTTGAAAAATTTGCTGACTTTAAAACAAAAAAAATTACTCCAGAAAAAGTCTCGTTAGGTAAAAAACTCTTTTATGACAAATCATTATCAAAATCTAAAACAATTAGTTGTGCTTCTTGTCACCAAATAGACAAAGCTTTTACTGACGGACTTACAACTCCCGAAAATTTAACAAGAAACAGCCCAACACTTATGTATGCTGCTTTACAAAAAGGTTTTTTTCACGATAAAAGATCAGGTGGATTAGAAGGGCAAATTGTAGATGTAATCAAAAATGAAGATGAGTTCCACACTAATTTTAAAGAACTGGAGGAAGTAGTAAAAAGCGACAAAGAGTACAAAAAATTGTATAATACTGCTTATCCAAATAAAAAAATATCTGATTTTTATATAAGAAATGCTATTGCCACTTTTGAACGGACTTTAGTTCCTTTCAACTCTAAATTTGATAGAAACATAAATGGAGTGGAAAATACACTTACACAAGAAGAAGTCCTCGGATTTAATCTATTTACTGGAAAAGCGAAATGCGTCACTTGTCATTTTGCTCCAGTATTTAACGGAACAGTTCCTCCTGATTTTAAGGATACAGAAATGGAATTAATTGGAACACCAGAAAAAAGTGACACAATCAATGCTGCTATTAGTAAAGACTTAGGGAGATTTTACATCTACAAAACCGAAGAACGTAAACATTTTTTTAAAACGCCAACCATACGAAATGTAGAAAAAACAGCACCATACATGCACAATGGCGTATATAAAACCCTAGAAGAGGTAGTTGATTTTTACAACAGAGGCGGTGGAGCTGGAATTGGAATTAATCAAGAATTACAAACTTTACCTACCGATCAATTAAATCTGACTAAAGAAGAACAAAAAGCTCTGGTTGCTTTTATGAAGACCTTAACAGATACTGTTTTAGAAACTGAGTACTAACCCTACTCAGTTTCTATACTTTTATAAGCAGAAATAATCTTTTTTACCAATCGGTGACGGATTACATCTTTATCGTCTAGATAAACATGCGCTATTCCGTCTAAATCTTTTAACGCTAATAGGGCTTCTTTTAAGCCAGACACCTGTTTTCTTGGTAAATCGATTTGCCCAGGATCACCTGTGATGATAAATTTAGCATGCATTCCCATTCGAGTCAAAAACATTTTCATTTGGCTGTGGGTAGTATTTTGTGCTTCATCTAAAATAACAAAAGCATGGTCTAACGTTCTACCTCGCATAAAAGCAAGCGGAGCAATTTGAATAACTCCTTTTTCTAGATGTGATTCTAATTTTTCACTTGGAATCATGTCTCGTAAGGCATCATAAAGAGGCTGCATGTAAGGATCTAATTTTTCTTTCAAATCACCAGGTAAAAAACCAAGATTTTCACCTGATTCCACTGCTGGTCTTGTTAAGATAATCCTTCTTACTTCTTTCTCCTTAAGAGCTTTGACAGCTAGTGCAACTGCCGTATACGTTTTTCCTGTACCTGCAGGCCCTACAGCAAAAAGCATATCATTCTTCTCCATCATCTTAACCATCTTACGCTGGTTTTCTGTTTGTGCTTTAATTAACCGACCACTAACTCCATGAACGAGAACATCATTTTTATTTTCAGCAGCTGTTTTTTCTTCAGTTTCTGTTGATGTTAAAATTCGTTCAATGCTATTTTCGTCTAACTTGTTATAACGATTGTAGTACTTAATAAGCATTTCGAAACGCTTTTCGAACTCATCTAAAATTTCGGGTTCTCCGTATGCTTTTAGCTTTGTTCCTCTTGCTACAATTTTAATTTTAGGAAAATATGCTTTTAACTGTTTAATTGTACTATTATGAGTACCGAAGAAATCTTTAGGATTAATTTCTGTTAGTTCAATATCACGTTCGTTCAATTGCGTTTTTTTTAGTGAGGTTCTTTATTCTTTCAATATTCATTTTAAAAATAAAGAATAAAATTTCAGAAATGTTTAGATTTGTGAGAAATTTCATGCAACTTTTACACAATTAATTAACAGCCAGTTCTTTAATGTCAATCATCACACTTACAACTGATTTTGGAACGAAAGATCACTTTATTGGCGCTGTTAAAGGTGCTATTTACTCACAGCTACCTAAGGCTGTTGTGGTAGATATTACACATCAAATTACTCCATTTAATATTCCTGAAACGGCGTACATAATAAAAAACTCTTACAAGAGTTTTCCTAATGGAACTACACATATTATTGGAGTTGATTCTGAATTGAGTGAAACAAATAAACATATCGCTTTAGAACTGGATAATCATTACTTTGTTTGTCCAGATAATGGTTTAATTTCTATGATTACGAAAGAAATCAAGCCTAAAAGAGTTGTAGAAATAAACATACATGATCGAGTAGAAAGTAGTTTTCCTGTGCTAGATGTATTTGTTCAAGTTGCCTGTCATATTTCAAGAGGAGGAAAACTTGCCGTAATTGGCAAAGAAGTAAAGACTATTAAAGAAATAACCGAGGTACAACCTAAGATAAGTCAAGATCAGAATAAAATTACAGGAGCTATTATCTATATTGATAATTATGGGAATGTGATTAGTAATATTAATAAAAAGCTGATTCAAGAAATAGGAAAAGGAAGAGGTTTTAACATAACAGCCGGGCATTACAAATTCAATACTGTTTTTAACAAATACAATGATATTGTAGCAGATAAAAAAGGAGATGCTAGACAATATGATGGAAGTAAATTAGCTATTTTTAATTCTGCTGGAAACTTAGAGATAGCCATTTATCGCAGTAACCTTCAAACTGTTGGAGGTGCTTCTACTCTACTAGGTTTAGAATACAGAGATAATATCATTATAGAATTTAAGTAAGTTATGTTTGTACGCATAGTAAAAATGAGTTTTCATTTGGATAAAATAGAAGAATTTTTATCCATTTTTGATGATAAAAAACATTTAATACGAAATAGTGATGGTTGTCGTTTTCTGGAATTGTACCAGGATAAAAATCAAAAAAACATATTTTTTACCTACAGCTTTTGGGAAACCAATCAAGATTTAGAGAATTATCGAAACTCAGATTTGTTTAAAGAAGTATGGAGTAAAACCAAAACTCTATTCAATAATAAGCCCGAAGCTTGGAGTGTAGATAAAATAACTTCATTATCTTAAGAAACTATGTTCCCTATTTTAAAGAAAGAGTTTCATGCATTTTTCTCTTCGCCTATAGCTTATTTGGTAATAGGTATTTTTTTACTAATAAACGGGCTTTTTCTTTGGATTTTTGATGATAATTTCAACATCTTATACGCAGGTTATGCAGACATAAATAACTTTTTTTACTTATCACCTTGGGTTTTCCTGCTTCTTGCTCCAGCTATAACCATGCGAATGTTTTCTGATGAATTATCTAGCGGAACAATAGAAACACTACTTACCAAACCGCTTACACTCTGGCAAATTGTGTTCGGAAAATTTTTAGCTTGCCTATTATTAATCGTGATCACAATTGCTCTTACGTTTGTTTATGTTTACTCAGTGTACCAACTAGGCAACCCACCAGGAAATATTGACTTAGGCAGTGCATTAGGATCATACATAGGATTGCTATTGCTAGCATCATCATACATTTCCATAGGTTTGTTTGCTTCTACTCTTTCTAAAAATCAAATCATAGCTTTTTTACTAAGTATGCTCATCATCTTTGTTGGCTATTATGGTTTTGATGCACTTTTTCGTTTACTAAGAAGTGATCTCTACTTTATACAAAGTATAGGTTTTAATGAACATTACAAAAGTTTAAGTAAAGGCGTTATCGATAGCCGAGATATTATGTACTTCTTGTCAGTTATTTTTTTCTTTTTATTTCTTACCAAAATCCAACTAAAAAATGTTTAAAAAAGGGAAAAATATATTCTTAGTTTTTGGCATTTTACTCATAATGAATGTAGTTTTTCAATCATTCTATTTCAGACTTGATTTAACTCATGATAAACGCTACACAGTTACTGACGTTACAGCTAATTTGCTAAAACAAGTTGATGAAAAGTTATTTGTTTCAGTTTATTTAGAGGGCGATTTTCCTGCAGAATTTAATAGACTGCAAATTGAAACCAGACAGTTTTTAGAAGAACTACAAACTAAAAATAGCAACTTAATTATTGAGTTTATCAATCCTAACGATAAACGAGAAGAGTTAATTTCCAAAGGAATGACGCCTAGTCAACTCACAGTAGAAGAAAACGGAAAACTTTCAAACGCTATTATTTTTCCTTGGGCTGAACTGACTTACCAAAACAAAACTGAAAACGTTTCCTTATTGCCACTGGGCATCATGCAATCTCAAGAACAGCAAATGCAGAATGCTATCGAAAACCTTGAGTATTCTTTTACAAATGCTGTCAATAATTTAGTAGTTGAAAGTGCAAAAAAAATTGCTGTATTAACAGGCAATGGAGAGTTAGAAGATATCTATTTATATAGCTTATTAAATGAGGTTACTAAAAAACATTTCTTGGCGAAATTCACCTTAGATTCTGTTGCCTCAAATCCTCAAAAAACATTAAACGATTTAGCTAATTTCGATTTAGCAATCATTGCTAAACCTACTCAAAAATTTACAGAGAAAGAAAAATTAGTATTGGATCAATTTATAATGAAAGGAGGCAAAACACTTTGGATGATTGATAATGTGCAAGCAGATACAGATAGCCTTTACACAAATGATAAAATATTAGCATACTCCAGAGACCTAAACATAACCGATTTGTTATTCAGCTACGGAGTTCGTATCAATTCAGTTTTAATACAAGATTTATATAGCGCCAAACTCGCGTTAGCCACAGGGAATATAGGCAACCAACCTCAATTTCAAAATCTTCCTTGGTTTTTCCATCCGCTAGTAAATGGAAATCCTTATCATTCTATTACTAAAAATGTAGCCCCTGTCAGGTTACAATTTACCAATCCTATTGACACTTTAGAAAACGATATCAATAAAATTCCTTTGCTTGTTAGTTCTCCGCTTACAAAAAAAATTGGCGTACCTTCTTTTATAGAATTGCAAAGTATTGCAAACGAACCCAAGCAAGAAGAATACAATTCTGGACATCAATTATTTGCTGTTTTATTGCAAGGAAATTTTACATCAAACTACAACAATCGAATTAAACCTTTTAACCTTAACGCTTTCACCGAAAAAAGTGAACTAAATAAAATGATTGTAATAGCTGACGGTGATGTAGGTAAAAATCAAATTTCAAAAAGAAAACCAGTTGATTTGTCTTATGATAAATGGACAAACGAGCAATTTGGGAACAAAGAATTTCTATTAAATTCCATTGATTATCTTTTGGACGATACAGGAATTATATCGCTAAGAAATAAAACTTTAAAAATCAACTTACTAAACAAACAAAAAGCGTTTACAGAAAAACGCTATTGGCAATTTTTAAATACACTTCTACCACTTATTCTCTTATTTTGTTTTGGATTTACAATTAATTATAGGAGAAGAAAAAAATATCGTAGTCCTTTTTAACTTTTCTAAGTCTAAGCTGAAATCAACAGTTCGTTCAAAATGTTGATAACTCTATTTTTAGAATTATTAAATTCGAATATCTTTGTAACTCAACTTTTATTTGAAAAATTACCATGAAATTTATCGTATCAAGCTCTCAATTATTAAAGCAGTTACAAGTTTTAGGAGGAGTTATTAATAGTAATAATACGTTGCCTATTTTAGATAATTTTCTATTTGAATTATCTGAAAATCAGCTAAAAGTATCTGCTTCTGATCTAGAAACTACCATGAGCGCTGTAGTAGAAGTAGAGTCTGATAGCGAAGGAGCTGTAGCCGTTTCTGCTCGATTGTTGCTAGATACGCTAAAAACATTTCCAGATCAGCCGTTAACTTTTAAAACAGAAGGAGATAGTACCATAGAAATTAGTTCAGATCAAGGTAAATATGACATGGCTTATTTTTCTGGAGAGGAGTTTCCAAAAGCTGTTTCTTTGCCATCACCTAGTACTACTGTTATTCCTTCACACGTGTTAGCTACTGCAATTTCTAAAACTATTTTTGCAGCAGGAAATGATGATTTACGACCTGTAATGAGTGGTGTATTTTTTCAGTTTAGCACAGATAATTTAACTTTTGTTGCTACGGATGCTCATAAATTGGTTAAATATACACGAACAGATGTTACGGCTAATGAAAGTGCGGAGTTTATTATGCCTAAGAAACCTCTTAATCTTTTAAAAGGAATTTTAGGAAATGATGAAGATGTAACTATTGAATACAATGATGCTAATGCAAAATTCACCTTTGAGAATTTTGTACTTATCTGCCGTTTAATTGATGGGAAATATCCAAACTACGAGGCTGTTATTCCAAAAGAAAATCCGAATAAATTAACGGTAGATAGAGCCTCTTTTTTAAATTCTGTAAAACGTGTTTCTATCTTCTCTAGTAAAACTACGCATCAAATTCGTCTTAAAATGGCAGGAACCGAGC
Source organism: Bacteroidia bacterium (assembly GCA_030428865.1). GTDB lineage: Bacteria > Bacteroidota > Bacteroidia > Flavobacteriales > Flavobacteriaceae > Polaribacter. Next base: position 24,323 of record JAUIEK010000006.1, read on the forward strand.
TTAATATTTCTGCTGAAGATTTAGATTTTTCTAACAAGGCGGAAGAACGCTTAAGTTGTGATTACCAAGGAGACGATATGCAAATTGGCTTTAACTCACGCTTTTTAAGCGAAATGCTAAACAACTTAGATTCGGATAACGTATTGATTGAAATGTCTCTACCAAACCGAGCTGGAATTTTAACTCCTATTGATGGTACAGAAGACGGCGAACAAGTAACTATGCTTGTGATGCCAGTGATGTTGAATAACTAGATTTACGAAAAACAATATGTGATAAAAAAAGCGACAATAATTATTGTCGCTTTTTTATTTACTTTTCCCCTAACAAAATCTTTACGTCTGCTTCGAGTTTTTTATAATTTAATTCATGAGCCATTTCCTTTGTTATAATTGTGGGATTTCCTTGCTTATCAACAGATTTTCCAGGAACAGTACCTCCACCAGTCATTTCAACTATTTTTCTATCTTTATTTACCAAGTAATTGATGGGTGTGGCTTTTACAAGATGTTTAAACCCAGAAAAAGAATACGGGTCTTTATAAGTATTGTTTTTATTTTCCTCTTCTGGCAAATACACTAACTGTATTTTATTGTGATATTCATCTTTTACTTTTTCTAGTTTTTCTTTACTATCTGCATTTAACAAAATAAATGAAACTTGATCATGGTATTTCTCTACAATATCATTTAACGCAGGTATTTCTGCAACACAAGGAGCACAACCTCTTCCTCCTACTTGTAAAAAAATAGGCTTATCTATTTTCTTTGTGTTTACAATATTTCCATTGACTGTTGTAAACTGATAATCTTTTATATAACTGCTCTTAACAAGAGCAAATATAGAATCGCTAAGGTATTGAGATAACGCTTCTTCGTTTCCTTTCTTAAACAACTCCATTCCCTTGTCCCGGTAATACTTAATTTTCTCTCCAGAATCTGCATAATATCTTTTCTCTTCTTTTTTCTGACAAGAGACTGATAAAATTACTCCTAAAATTAAAACGATTGATTGGATGGTTTTCATTGGTTACAGATTTTTAATAGATCACGATTTTACAAATATTTTTAATTAGAATTTATAATAAAATCCATCTTTAATATAATATTAACGTATTTCATATATTTATGTCTCACAAAAAGTAATGGCTTATTGAATCTTCTTGCTCATCTATATTTGTCTACTAATAATACACAAGTTATCATTGGCAATTTTGCTGCAGACGGTATCAAGGGAAAAAACTTGAGCCTATATAGCACAGATATGCAAAAAGGCATTCGACTTCATAGACAAATTGATTTTTTTACCGATAATCATCCAATTGTAAAACAAAGTAAAAGGCGTTTACACAAACGATACAGACACTATAAAGGAATTATTATTGATATTTTCTACGATCATTTCTTAGCAAAAAACTGGAAAGAATATTCTGTAATTCCTTTTGATGTCTATATACATTCTATGTATGATTTATTGACAAATCAAATTGAGCTACTTCCTGAGAAAATACGGAATATGATTCCGCACATGATTCACCAAAATTGGTTATACAACTATCAATATCTAGAGGGAATACAAGAGACTCTAAATGGTATGAATTACAGAAGCAATAATCAATCACAAATGCATCTGGCGGTAGAAGATCTAACCTCTTTTTATTCTGATTTTGAAACGGACTTTACACTCTTTTTTCCTGACTTAATTGCTTTTGTTAAAGAAAAAAACAAAACCTTTTGATAACCAAATACATAACTCTTCTTTAACAAAGAATCTTTATCATCCACGAAAATTAATAATTATCTTTGTTGTCATTAACGATAGTTTGTTTGATGAAAAAAGTATTACATATCCTCATTTTATTTTTTATATCCACGGCTTTATATAGCCAAGTAGAAAAACCTATTGGAATTAATCTAACTCCTGTATATGATTACTCCACTGAATATGTTTTTACAGATGCTTTTAAACAAGCGCGTAGATGGATTGCTTTTAATGCTGATGGTACAGGAGGTTGGGAAAATCCAATATCTGTTCCCCTGAATGAAAATGGTTATCCTTTAGAAATTCCTTACGATAACGGAGTTGATGCTCCACAAGCGGTAAGAACCTTGCTAGTTTGGGAAAATTACGGAAGCAATTTTGCCCCACAAGGACAATATCGATTAAAAGCTAGCGGAACAGGAACAATCAGGCTAAGAGGTGGTGCTTCTGGAACTTATCAAACTCCAGTAGATATTTTAGTAGATGTATCTGGTGGAGTAATGCTCGAAATTTTAGAATCATCCGCTTCAGATTCTATACATGATATTAATTTTGTACTTCCAGATTATGTAGACACTTACGAAACACAAGAATTTACAGATGAACTACTAACTTTCTTAGAAGATTTTCAGCTCATTCGTTTTATGGACTGGGCAGAAACTAATTTTTCTACTGTTTCTAGCTGGAGCGATAGAAACACAAAAACCAATTACTCCCAATCTTTAGATAACGGTGTTGCGTGGGAGTACGCTATTGATCTTTGTAATCTTACAGGGAAAGATGCTTGGATAAACGTACCACATTTAGCAGATGACAATTACATACAAGAACTAGCCACATTATTTAGAGAAAATTTAAATCCAGATTTAAAAATATATCTAGAATATAGCAATGAACTTTGGAATACTTCATTTGATCAATATTGGGATGTTGCTGAACGTGCTGAGCAATTAGGTTATACAGGTGAGTCTTGGGAAAGAGCTTGGAAATATACAGCAAAACGATCTGCAGATGTATTTTTCATTTTCGAATCTGTATTTACTAATGATGCCGACCGAATTGTTAAAATTATGCCTTCACAAGCAAACGTAACAGATGGTTGGTTATCAAATCAATTAATGCAATATTTTCAAGATCCTCAATACAATCCAAATCAAGTAACTGTTGATGCAATTGCTATTGCTCCATACTTTGCAGGCAGCATAGCAGATGCCATTGTAGAAAATGGAGAAGTAGAAAGCATAGAAGTTTCTGAAATTGTAACTCGCATGAGCAACTCTTTAGCAGAAAGTTATCAGTATATGATTGACAACAAACAAGTTGCCGATAATTACAATTTACGTCTTATAACTTACGAAGGAGGACAACATTTAGTAGGTGTAGGAAATAATATTAGCATTCAAACACTTACAGACAAATTAATTGCAGCCAACAGACATCCTGAAATGCAAAACATGTATTGTGCTTACTTTAATAGATGGTACGAAATTTCAGGAGATTTATTTACACATTTTTCTTCTCATAGAATAGCTTCTAATTATGGTAGCTGGGGAATAAAAGAGCATTTTGATGACACATCAAATTATAAATATCAAGCATTAATTAATTGTGTCTTTTCAGATAATACTCTTAGTACTGATGATCCTCAAAACGAAGATACTACAACTGTATTTCCTAATCCTTCATCAAACGGAAACTTTACCATTAACCATAACTTACAGGGAACTCTAAATATAAAAGTGTATGATGTCAATGGAAGAGAAATCACTACGGAAATTACTTCATCTTCAGAAAACAGTTTTACAATACACGTAAAACAAAAAGGTATCTTTTTTATAAAAATTGTAACTTCATCTCAAAAATCGGTTTCAAAAACAATTGTACGATACTAAACTTTTCCTTAGATGAAAAAATTACTCCGCTTTTTAGGAACCCTTCTGCTTGTGTTACTTGTAGTTGTTGGTATTCTTTTCATTATTCACAACGAACCCTTACCTAAAGGTGAAGCCGGAGAAAAAGCTGAAGCATTAACCAAAAAAATGGCAAAAGCAATGAACTACGAAGCTTTTGAATCAGCAGAAGTATTAGAATGGGGTTTTCGAGATAAAAATTATTACAAATGGAATAAAAAAGAAGGAATAGTATATATACAACTAGAAAACGAAGCAATTCAATTAAACCTAAACGATTATTCTAAAAGTATTCCTAATAATACTAAACTAATTGAGAAAGCCGTAAAAAATTTCAACAATGATAGTTTTTGGCTCGTTGCTCCCTACAAAATTTTTGATGAAGGTGTAGAACGAAAATATGTAAACTACAACAATCAAGATGCGCTCTTAGTAACCTATACATCTGGAGGTACTACTCCTGGTGATTCGTATCTGTGGATTTTAGACACTACTTATATTCCTAAAAGCTATAAAATGTGGGTTGACATTATTCCTATTGGAGGTATTGGAGCCACATGGTCTGAATGGGAAAACACAGAATCAGGAGTCAAATTGCCAACAAATCATAAGCTTTCTTTATTTGGTTTGGAACTTGGCATGGGAGATGTAAAGGCATCCAATCCAAAAGCTGACGAGTTAGCAAATAACATCTTGCAAGCAATAAAACACGAGGCTTATAAAAATACACGCTATCTAGAATGGAGTTTTGCAGAGAAAAGATTTTTTAAATGGGATAAAAAAAATCATGTTATAGATGTAAAATGGGACGATAATCATGTTGTGCTACATCCTAACAACATGGAAAAAAGTACTGCTTACATTAACGAGAAAGAAGTAAAAAACGAGGCTTTAACAAAAAGAGCTTTAGATATTTTTAACAACGACAGTTTTTGGCTCGTTGCTCCTCACAAGCTATTTGAGCCTGGTATTATTAGAAGCATTACAAAAATTGACGGAAAAGAAGCATTACAAGTAAAATATACACAAGGCGGTAGCACTCCTGGAGATTCTTATATTTGGTTGTTAAATGATAGCAATTACATCCCTGAAAGTTATAAAATGTATGTTCCTAGTATGAAAATGAATGGAACTTCAGCAACTTGGGAAGATTGGATTAAAACAGAATCAGGAACTTTATTACCTAAATCTCATAAATTTTCTAATGGTAGAACATTGAGTATGGGAGATGTTAAAGGATATAATTAATGAATTCAAAAATTATTGCTAACGGAATTTTAAGGGCTCTTGCCGTTATAACAGGCGTCTGTATTTTATTGTATTTTTTATACATCATACAATCTGTAATTATTTATATCCTTATTTCTGGTGTTTTGGCATTAATGGCAAGACCCATAATTCTATTCTTCAGGAAAAGATTAAGATTTCCCAATACATTGGCAGTAATTACAACAATGATTTTCTTCGTAGGCTTTTTTAGTACGTTAATTGGGCTTTTCATACCACTAATCATCGAGCAAAGTGAAAATCTATCATTACTACAAACAAAAGAGTTAGAAGAAGACATAGAAACTGTAATTATTCAGGTTAATGATTTTTTAGAGGCCAAAAACATCAATTTATTGAGTGAGTTACAAAGTTCCGACATTGTTTCTAATCTCAAATCAATTCCTAATGCGCTTAATTCAGTATTAAGTGCTTTTGGATCTTTTAGTATTGGTTTTTTCTCCGTTTTATTTATTTCTTTCTTTTTTATGAAAGATCGAAAATTACTAAAAACAGCTATTCTAACAATAATTCCAAAAGGAACAGAGAATCGATTTTCAGATTCTATTGAAAAAATAAACAATCTATTGTCTAGATATTTTATCGGAATTTTATTTCAAATTTCGATTCTATTTGTTTTTTACACTATTACACTATTAATTTTTGATGTATCTAATGCTTTTGTAATTGCTTTTCTCTGTGCATTAGTAAATATCATCCCTTATATTGGTCCACTTATTGGAGCTTTTATAATGAGTGTTCTTACTATGACAAGTCATCTTGGTCAAGATTTTCAAACTGAAATATTGCCTACAACATTGTATGTAATGATTGGGTATTTTATTGCGCAACTAGTAGACAATTTCTTCAGTCAGCCTTTTATTTTCTCTAAATCTGTAAAATCACATCCGTTAGAAATTTTCTTAGTAATTATTATTGCTGGTCTTTTAATGGGGCCGATAGGAATGATCATAGCAGTTCCTTCATACACAGCTATAAAAGTTATTTTAAAAGAATTTTTATCTGAAAACAAAATTGTAAATTCTTTGACCAAAGATTTATAAAAAATAATTCTTTGAACTTACATATATTAAATACAGAAGTACAGAACTTTATCAATCAACATATAAACGATGATCTTGCCAAGTTAATCCTAAAAGGAAGCCCTTTTAAAGAAGTTTCTATTCAAGAAATTGCTCAGCAAATCGTTGGAAAACAAAAGAGTGAAAAAAAGTTACCAACTTGGTATAAGAACTCAAAGATTATTTTTCCTGCTAAGCTAAATTTAGAGCAAACTTCTTCAGAAATAACAGCAAAATATAAATCTGAACTAACTAAAGGAAAGTCTATAATTGATCTAACAGGTGGTTTTGGTATTGATTGTTTTTATTTTGCTCAATCTTTTGAAAAAGTAACGCATTGCGAAATAAATGCGGAACTATCAACTATCGTTCAACATAATTTTAAAGAACTAAGTTGTATAAATATCGATTTTTTTGTGGGAGATTGTTTGGATCATCTTGCAAACAATCGTAAACATTATGATTGTATTTATGCTGATCCTTCTAGAAGAAACGAAAAAAAAGGAAAGGTTTTTCTATTAGAAGATTGCTTACCTGACATTCCCAATCAGCTAGATCAGCTATGGAATTATACAGATACAATCCTTTTGAAATATGCGCCCATGCTGGATATTCAAAAAGGAATAGAAAGTTTACAGTTTCCAAAAGAAGTTCATGTAGTAGCAATAAATAATGAGGTAAAAGAGCTTTTATTTCTACTAAAAAAAGGATTTAAAGAAAATATTACTATCAAAACAATCAATTTTTCAAAAGAAAATAAGCAATTGTTTGAGTTTAAAAAAGATGATGTAGTTGATGTTTCTTATTCAGAACCATTACAGTATTTATATGAACCGAATTCCGCAATTTTAAAATCTGGAGGTTTTAATCAAGTTGCCAATCAATTTAGATTAAAAAAATTGCATCCACACTCGCATTTATACACAAGTAATGATGAGATTGATTTTCCAGGTAGAATGTTTTTAGTTGAAGCTATTTTTCCTTTCAACAAAAAACAGTTGAGAAATCTAGGTATTTCAAAAGCAAATATCACTACAAGAAACTTCCCGTTGTCTGTTGATGAAATTCGCAAAAAAACAAACATTAAAAGTGGTGGAGAAATCTATTTGTTTTTTACCACTAATCATCAAAATCAGCTTTTGATTATCAAAACAAAAAAAGTAAGCTAGCAAAACGGTTACAAATCACTAAGTTTGTTAAAGCACAATTAATCAGTATGCAAACGCTCATCTATCAAGGAATAAAAGTTGAAAATAATCTTCAAAAATCAACAGAAGATTCCTTAGTGATAGAAGCTCCTTTGCAGATAAATATTAATGGGCAACCATATACAGTTGTCATGCGAACTCCCAATGCAGATACTGAATTAATCAGAGGATTATTATTTGCAGAAGATATCTATAAATCAGCAGCAAATTTTAAACAGGAAATTGTTGAGGTAAAAAAAGATCAATCAACAATTATTAATGTTCAAATTTCCCAGAGTTCTTTAGGAAAAGGCTATTTAAACAAACGAACTCTACTTTCTGTTTCTTCATGCGGTATTTGTGGCAAACAACAATTAGAAGATTTACAGGTTGATAATCATCAAAAATTAGTTGCAAGTAATTTTCAAATAGAAACTATACAGAAAATGTTTTCAGATTTACAACAGCAACAAAAACTTTTTAAATTATCTGGCGGTAGCCATGCGGCAGGTATTTTTAATAGTAAATATAAACTTTTGAGTATTAAAGAAGATATTGGCAGGCATAATGCAGTTGATAAATGTATTGGTGATTTATTGCTCCAAAACAAACTAAAAGAAGGAAAAATATTACTAGTAAGCGGCAGAGTATCATATGAAATTGTTTCGAAAGCATTTATCGCGAAAATTCCGCTAATTGTTGCTGTATCTGCTTGCTCTTCTTTAGCTGTTGATTTTGCAAAAGAATTTGGAATTTGCCTTATTGGATTTACCAGAGACAATAAAATGACTATATATGCTAACCCAGATTATCTAAAAAATTCATAATGAGTAAAAAAAAGGCACATGCACAACCTCCAGAAAAGCTTACAGGAATTGAATTGAAAAAAATTCCTAAATCTGCCGTTGGTGCAAAAGCAATACAATCTGCTTTAGCTCATATGAACAAAGAAATTGGAATAAAAGACAGTATTAAACTTTTAGCAAACCTTAATCAAATGGATGGATTTGATTGTCCTGGTTGTGCTTGGCCAGACCCTGATATTAAAAGAGATTTTTTAGCTGAATATTGTGAAAACGGAGCAAAAGCTGTTGCAGAAGAGGCAACAAAAAACAGAGTTTCACCTGTATTTTTTGCTACTCATTCTGTAGCAGAATTATCAGAACTATCCGATTTTGAAATTGGCAAGAAAGGACGAATTACACATCCTGTTGTTTTAAAAGAAGGTGCTAATTTTTATGAAGAAATTTCATGGAACGATGCTTTTAAAATGATAGCAAATGAATTGAATGTGCTAGAATCTCCTGATGAGGCCGTTTTCTATACTTCTGGCAGAACTAGTAATGAAGCTGCTTTTCTATACCAACTTTTTGTTAGACAATTTGGCACAAATAACTTACCCGATTGTTCTAATATGTGTCACGAATCAAGCGGAGTAGCACTTTCAGAGACATTAGGAATTGGAAAAGGCTCTGTTACTTTAGATGATTTTAACCATACTGATTTAGTAATTGTAATTGGTCAAAATCCAGGAACCAATCATCCTAGGATGTTAAAAGCGCTTAGTGAAACAAAAAAACAAGGAGGTAAAATTATTACTATAAATCCATTGCCAGAAGTTGGTTTAATGAATTATAAAGATCCTCAAAATCCACTAAAATGGTTTGGAAAAGGACAAGAGTTAACAGATCTTTTTTTACAAGTAAAAATTAATGGTGATGTTGCTCTTTTAAAAATTATTTTAAAGCTACTTGCTAAAAAAGAAACAGAAAAACCAGGTTCTGTTTTTAATCATGATTTTATCAATGAAAAAACAATAGGCTTTGAAGCATTTATAGAAGATTTAAACTCCTATTCTATAGAAGAATTACTTCCTCAAACTGGATTAAATTTAGACACAATTCAAGAAGCCGCTAATTTAATTGTTGAAAAAGAAAAAATCATTGTTTGTTGGGCAATGGGTTTAACACAGCATAAAAATGCAGTAGATAATATTCAAGAAATTGTAAATCTCCTTCTCTTAAAAGGAAGTATTGGCAAAAAAGGAGCAGGAACTTGCCCTGTTCGTGGGCATTCTAATGTTCAAGGAGATAGAACCATGGGAATATGGGAAAAGCCAAAAGACTCTTTTTTAGATAGCTTAGAAAAACAATTTAATTTCAAAGCTCCTAGAAAACATGGCTATGATGTAGTAGAAGCAATAGAAGCCATGTATAAAAAAAAGGCAAAAGTTTTTTTTGCAATGGGAGGTAATTTTTTGTCTGCAACTCCAGATACGGAATATACAGCAAAGGCATTGCAAAATTGTGAGTTGACTGTACATGTTTCAACAAAATTAAACAGGAGTCATCTTATTCATGGTAAAAAAGCATTGATTCTTCCTTGTTTAGGAAGGACTGAAATTGATCAAACTGAAAACGGAGATCAATTTGTATCTGTAGAAAACTCGATGGGAATAGTTCATCAATCAAAAGGTTCTATACAACCTGCTTCTGAAATGCTTTTAAGCGAACCTGCTATTGTTGCTGGCATAGCTAATGAAACGTTAATAAATTCTTCAGTTAATTGGCTTGAGTTAGCTTCTAATTATGATCAAATTAGAGATTTGATAGAAATTACAATTCCAGGTTTTGAAAACTACAATAAACGAGTAAGACAAAAAGGCGGTTTTTATTTACCAAACAATGCTAGAAATAATGATTTTTCTACCACAAATACAGGGAAAGCAAACTTTAGTTTAAACAAACCTTCTTCTATTACTTTGTCTAAAAATCAGTTTTTGATGATGACGATTCGCACACACGATCAATACAATACAACAATATACGGGTTAAACGATAGATATAGAGGAATCCTCAACGAGCGACGAGTTGTTTTGATGAATCCTGATGATATGAAAGAAAACGGATTTCATAAACTCGATAAAGTTGATCTGTTTAGCCATTTTCAAGGAGAAGTTAGGGAAGCTAAATCTTTTCTAGTTATTCCGTATGATATTCCCAAACAATGTACAGCCACTTATTTTCCAGAAACCAATGTACTTGTTCCTATAAAAAGTAAAGCGCTAAAAAGTAATACGCCTACTTCTAAAACAGTAATTATTACAATAAAGAAACATGATGAAAATTCTTAATCGTTTTTTGTGGTTATTTTTAATTTTTCCACTCGTAAGTCTTTCTCAAAACAAAGATTATATTCCTAAAAAGTACACGCAAAAAGGATTTGCCACAATTGATTTTTTATCCATTGAAATGCCTGATCAAAATGAAGCCAATATGGGGTTTGCAGGAATTCATTATAACCTTGATTTTGATAACTTTTATACGGGCCTGGGATTTTATGGCGCCGTAAGTGGTATAAGAGGTGGTTTTTTTACACTTGGTGTAAATGCTGGTTATAAAGCATTTTTATCAGATAAGTTATTTATTGATACTGGTTTTCATTTTGGCGGAGGCGGAGGCGCAGCTGCTCCAGATGGTGGTGGCGCATTTATTTTACCACATTTTAACTTAGGCTATCAATTCAAAAAAATAGCTGTAATAGTAGGATACAGTTATGTTGATTTTTTTGACAATGGAGAAATACAAAGTAATCAATTTCGCATAGCAGTGCAAGTTCCATTAAATTTTGAATATACTGACATTGAAAACGCAGAACGTTCGTTTAATTCGGCTGATTTAAAATCAACTTCTTGGAATAAAGACTCAAAAAAAGTTTCTTATATGATTCATCTTAATAATTTGAATGTAGGCAGAGATTCTCAAGATACTGATGGAAATTCATTATCTGATTCTACTATTCGTTTAGCGGGTTTTGAACTAAACTATTATGCAAATAAAAATTGGTTTTTTCTAATAAAAACAGATGGTGCCTATGCGGGAATTCCTGCTGGATACATGAATATCTTATTAGGTGGCGGCTATCATTTCAGTTTAAATAAAAACAGGACAAATATTCTAGGAAAGTTTGCTGTTGGTGCTGGCGGCGGTGGCGGTGTAGATACACAAGGTGGTGTATTATTATATCCTGATATTTCCATTGAACAACATCTATTTAACAACATGTACTTGTCTTTAAACACAGGTTTTTTACTATCTCCTAATTCTCATTTTATCTCTTCTACTTATGGATTGGGCATAAAATATTATAGCCAATTAAACGGTATTAAAACAAACAACAAGTTTTTAACGAGAGGGAAATTTAAAGGGTTTGAAGCTATTATAAAGCAAGATATATATAGCAATGCTAGAAGGATAACAGATCCAACGCAAAACTTATATCAAATTTCTTTTCAATTAAACTATCACTTAAATAAAACGTTCTACATAGCCGGGCAAACCTCTTTTGCAAACTTTGGCGGTGCTGGAGCTTATGCAGAAGGACTTGCCGGATTTGGGTTACAATCTAGCATGCTTTTTAAAAACCGATTTAATGTATTTCTGCAAGTGCTGTCAGGAGGTGCAGGAGGCGGAAATATAAGTACAGGCGAAGGACTTATTGTGAAACCAAGTGCAGGTATTAATTATAAATTATCAAATAATTTGGCCTTAAGAAGTTCCTTAGGTTATGTAAAAGCCAAAGGAGGAGCGCTAAGTAGCCCCTCATTTAATTTTGGTTTGAGTTATCAACTAGCTTTCCTTAATTCTAAGTAATATATTTATGTTTATAAAACTATAAGAATTATTCAGTTGAATATTTATTTACCATTCTCTTAGTACGTTCAAAATCATCTATATCATAACTTATAACTGATTGAACTATTTTCCCTTCTTTATTAATTACATAAACCGTAGGATAACGTCTTACTTTAAAAACATCAGCTATATCATCTCCATTAGGTATATGAACATAAGTAAATCCTTTGTTTCTAAAATACTGCTCGGCTTTGTTTTTGTCTTTCTCTTTTGCAGAAATACCGATAATAACAACATCACTTTTATCTTTATACATTTTCTGAAGTTCTTCAAATTTTGGCATAGAAACTCTACACGGGCCACACCAAGTGCCCCAAAAATCAATCACAACTACTTTTCCTTTCAACGATTCTGAAGAAAACTTCTTGCCTGTTTGCGAAACCCCAGACCATTTGGGAGTTATTGTATTTACCTTAAGTAAATCTTTTCCGTAAATATCTTCTTGTGTTTCTTGGTAATTTCTTTCTTTTGAAACAGTTGTATTCTTTTTTAATAAGCTAAAAAAAGAATCATTGTAAGACTTATTCAATTGTTTTACTGTTATTGTTTTATAAACAAAATTGTCTGTATAAAAAGCGGGAAACATTGTTTTTTTGTCAATCCAAAAAATATCTTCTGCTCTAAGATCTGACTTAACCGTATCTCCATTCTTTTTTATACGCATTAAACCTCCAAGATAACTCTTAACCTTATAATGTGGTTTACCTTCTATTAATTCTTTGCTTACATATTCAAATTTTGAAAACATTGGTGTCTTAGGCGCATATGGTTTACTTTCTGAAAAAGGTCTAATGTGTAACATGAATAAATATTGTTGCAATAAATTCATTACAGTTTTTCGAGCCGGTTTATTATACTTTTTAATACCACTTTTTCCTTTTTCAAACTGAAAAGATTTGCCATCATAAGAAAAAGCAAATGTTTTTAATACGCCTCTTTCTTTTATAGTACCCGTTGCTTTCATTAATGCATTACCAAAGCCTACATCTTTTACATTTGCCTTTTGCTGAAAAATAGTGGCTTTAATAGTAGGGAATCCGTATTTTCCTTTAGCATTTTTTTGATGTATTGTATATTCAATTGATTCTACCTGTTCACAAGCTTTGACAAACTCACCCATTTTGTTTTGCCCAAATAGGTTAGTTGATATAAGCAGACCAACTATTAATATTTTTTTCATTTTATTTTTTGTGTTTTGTTTAAACATATTTTTTAGATTAAAAAATTTATCTCTACAAATGTAGATTTTATTTTTATTCTACACATGTAGAGAATGTTAAAATTCTTCAAAAAAAATTTGGGAGGTAATCTATATAAGCAAATCGCTTTTTTTAGTTACAGAATTATAAGGAGAAAAGGTGTATTCTTATTTTTTAATATGTCAACAAAAAACTATTTATATTATTAATTAATCTGTTATTTTAAATAGTACTCAACATAAGAGATAGGCTTCTTTTTTGTACTATATATTGCTGCCATTAAATCACCCCACGATCTTAAGGTAAACTCCCCTATTTTTCCATCTGAAAATAGCGGTACTTTTTTTCTATATTGGTGATCGTCTGCAGAGATATGAAGATTGTTAGACTCTATTTCTTTTTTTAATGCATTTAGATACGGATATGCCTCCACATCATGAATATCGAGATAATCTTGCCAAACCATTGTAGTTGGCTCTTCTTTTTTATGAACTAAATTAGAGTTAAAACAACCACCTGAATCACCAATAGGAGCTTCTTCTCTACCACTACCAAACTCAATCCAGTCGATTACTTTTAATTCATCCATCTAACGAATTATTCTTTAGCATTTTCTACATAAATATAACTCAAACCATTAAATAGTGGCAACTCTCATGGTAGTAAAAAACAAAAAAGCTTGATAATCATTTGATTATCAAGCTTTATGTGATCGCGATAGGATTCGAACCTATGACCGTCTGCTTAGAAGGCAGATGCTCTATCCAGCTGAGCTACGCGACCATTTTGTCGGGGTGGCAGGATTCGAACCTGCGACCTCCTGCTCCCAAAGCAGGCGCGATGACCGGGCTACGCTACACCCCGAGTTGCAACTTAAGCGGAGAGACCGGGATTCGAACCCGGGCATCGAAAAACGATGACAGCTTAGCAGGCTGCTGCATTACCACTCTGCCACCTCTCCTTAATTCAACACTAAAGAAGAATTAAAAATTGCGAGTGCAAATGTAAGACTCCTAGAAGAATATTGCAAGAGTTTTTTCGTTTTTACCAATAAAAATCATTCAGGATACTCAACTCTTAGGTGGTATATATTCATTAATTTACTCTTTATCACCTTTTTAATAGTTTCTATCTCTCTAAATGTGATATTTGAATTAATAAATTGACCTTCGTTTTTTTGCTTTTCTACTATTTTATTAATCAATTGATCAATAGTTTGAGCTGTTGGTTCTTTTAAACTTTTAGAAGCCGCTTCTGCTGCATCACACATCATTAATATAGCCGTTTCTTTAGAAAAAGGAATAGGTCCTTTATATTGAAATTTAGCAACATCTACCTTGTCTCCTTTTAATTCTTTTTCTTTTGAGTAGAAATAATAAACTAAACTTGTACCATGGTGTGTTCTTATAAAATCAATAATACGATCGGGTAATCGATGTTGCTTTGCCAATTCTATTCCTTTAATCACATGATCAATAATGATTTTTGCACTGTCTTGTGGTGGCAAACTATTGTGTGGATTTACACCTGTAGATTGATTTTCCGTAAAGTACATCGGGTTTAACATCTTACCTATATCATGATATAGCGCTCCTGTTCTTACCAACATAGAGTTTGCTCCAATTTCATTTGCAGCCGCTTCTGCCAGATTGGCTACTTGCATTGAATGCTGAAATGTACCAGGTGCTTTTTCATTAAGGTCTCTAAGCAGTTTTGTATTTGTATTAGAGAGTTCCAAGAGAGTTACATCTGAAACTAATCCAAAAACTTTCTCATATATATAAATAAAGAACAGTGATAAAAATGAAAGCAATCCGTTCACAGCAAACAGAATAAAATACTGCCAATTAATCTGAGATATGTTTCCTTCTTTTATAACAGAGAAAGCAAAGTAGGTAATCATATAAATTAATGTGATTCGGCCTATAGAAATAAAAAGTGTTGCTCTTTTATATAAATCCGTAACGGTTAGAATAGTAACAATCCCAGCAATAATATGTAGATAGATAAATTCAAAACTATTAGGAACAATAAAACCTAGTAAAAGAACTGTTAAAACATGTGTAAAAAGCCCTAGTCTGGCATCAAAAAAAGTTTTGAGAATAATAGGCAGCATACTAAGTGGCACCACATAAATATACCCCGTATTGTATTTAATTACTAGGGTTTGAACTAGAATCATAAATACAACATTAAAAAGAATAAATGTTACTTTGTTGTTATTATCATAGATACTAGGTCTGTACTGTTGTAAGAAAAGAAGCAACATTAATAAGCCTAAAGAAACTAAAACTGTATAGCCTGATACAATCCATAAATAATTAGATTCTGTCCATAACTGTGATTCTGATTCTGCCTTTAGAGAATTTAAAATGGCTAATTTTTTTCCTTCAACAATATCTCCTTTTAAAATAATTACTTCTCCCTCAGAAATTTTACCTTGTGTTACAGAAATGTTTTTAGTCTCATCATCAATTACCCTTTGAGTAAAATCAGCATCGTAGCTTATATTAGGCTTAAGGCTTTCTTTTAAAAAATTATAATTTGTACTTTGAGCATAGTTATAAGGTTTTTCTCCCAATCGCTGATCTATATATTGTAACGTTGTTTTTGAATTGTAAAATTTCCTAAACAAAACATCTTCTACTTGATTCTGTTTTCGAAGCGCCACTAATGTTGTAAGATCAGAAACTACTCTCTCTGCTTCAGCATCAACAAATCCTTTTTCATATATTGAATTAATTATAGATTCTCCTAAACGTTGTAAGCTTTCAACTTCATAAGCAGGCAAAGAACCTGATGTTTTTAAGAGAGAAATTCTTGATTTATAATTTGCCAAAACATCTTTAGAAATCTGTGTATCTGTTTTAAAATAGAGCTTAGCATTTTCTTTAATTATTGTTTTCTCTTGCTTAATTTCTTCATTCGTTTTTCGAATAGCAAAATCAAACGGAGCTACTAAATCTTCATACTGCCAAGGTTTTCCTTGATTAAAATCATATTTAAACTGACCTCCTTTTGGAAAAAAATACACGATAATAGCCGCAGTTATTATAAATAAAAGAGCTTTATAGATAATATTATTTTGCTGATATAGTTTATTTACAAACTTACTCATGGTCACAACTTGATATAGCAAACATAAATCAATAAAATGATTGTACAAAAAATGAACTTTAATACCACGGTTAGTATTTCTTTAAAAATGGTTATTTTCGCATAGCAAATCAAGGTTACAAAAACAAAACACATGAATAAAAGAGACGTTGTAATAGTATCTGTTGCCAGAACTCCTATTGGAAGCTTTATGGGAGGTTTATCTACAGTTCCTGCTCCAAAATTAGGAGCTATTGCTATAAAAGGTGCACTAGAAAAAATTAATCTTTCTCCTGATAAAATAGATGAGGTTTTTATGGGCAACGTAGTTTCTGCAGGACTAGGACAAGCTCCTGCTAGACAAGCTGCTATGTTTGCAGGAATTCCAGAAACGGTTCCCTGCACTACTATAAATAAAGTATGTTCTTCTGGAATGAAATCTATTATGTTAGGCGCGCAAACTATTGCTTTAGGAGATGCTGATATTGTTATTGCTGGAGGAATGGAAAATATGAGTTTAATTCCACATTACTATCATGCTAGAACTGCCGCAAAGTTTGGTCCTGTTAAAATGGAAGACGGAATGCAAAAAGATGGCTTAGTTGATGTATACGATCAAGTTGCCATGGGTGTATGTGCTGATGCTTGTGCTACTGAATACAATTTTTCTAGAGAGGATCAAGATAATTATGCTATTCAATCTTATACCCGTTCTGCTGGTGCTTGGAAAAGTGGAAAATTCGCTAATGAGGTTGTTCCAGTAGAAGTTCCGCAAAGAAGAGGCGAGCCCATCGTAATTGATACTGATGAAGAGTTTACAAATGTTAAGATAGAAAAAATCTCTAGTTTACGTCCTGCTTTTTCAAAAGAAGGAACCGTTACAGCAGCAAATGCATCTACAATAAATGATGGTGGAGCTGCTCTTGTTCTTATGTCTGCAGAAAAAGCTAAAGAATTAAACATAAAACCATTGGCTAAAATTGTGAGTTATGCAGATGCTGCTCAAGAGCCTAAATGGTTTACTACTGCTCCTGCAAAAGCATTACCAAAAGCATTGGAAAAGGCGAAAATTTCTATAAAAGATGTTGACTTTTTTGAATTAAATGAAGCTTTTTCTGTTGTAGGATTGGCTAATACTAAAATACTCGGTTTAGATAATGACAAAGTAAACGTTAATGGAGGTGCTGTTTCTTTAGGACATCCTTTAGGTGTTTCTGGGGCTAGAATTGTTATTGCTTTAACATCCATTTTAGAACAAAATAATGCGAAAATTGGTGCTGCCGGAATTTGCAATGGTGGTGGTGGTGCAAGCGCTATGGTTATAGAACGTATATAAAAAATCGCATGCAATACGGCATCTGCCACCTTAGTATTGTTCCTATTAGGATAGAACCTTCAGATACTTCTGAAATGGTTTCTCAATTGTTATTTGGTGATCATTTTAAAGTACTCGAAAAGAGAAAAAAGTGGAGTAAAATTCGAGTTCATTTTGATAGTTACGAAGGATATATAGATAACAAACAGTTTATAGAAATCACTAAAGAAACTTATAACGAGCTATCTAATTCTGATCAATACTATTCATCTGAATTGGTTGATTTTATTACGGAAAATAACAACCAGTTAAGTACCGTAGTTATTGGCTCAAGGTTGCCTTTTTATAAGAGTAAAAAACTTTTCATCAATACTAGCGAGTATACATACGAAGGAGCTTTTTTTAATGGCAAACTAGATAAATCTGAAATTATTCACAAAGCATTTCTTTTCTTAAACAGCCCTTATTTATGGGGAGGAAAGACTCCTTTTGGAATTGATTGTTCTGGATTTACACAAATGGTTTATAAACTCTGTGGTTATTCTCTAAAACGAGATGCTAAAGATCAAGCAACACAGGGAGAAGTATTGAGTTTTATAGAAGAAAGTGAACCCGGTGATTTAGCTTTTTTTGATAATCAAGAGGGACAAATAACACATGTAGGAATTATCATGAATGATTATTACATTATTCATGCACATGGAAAAGTTCGAATAGATCGTTTAGATCATTCTGGCATTTACAATATTGAAACAAAAAAACACACTCACAAGCTCCGAGTTATTAAAAAAATAATATAAAAAAATCCGAAGCAAATTTGCTTCGGATTTTTTTATATTCAATCTCTTATAGTAGATTAAAATTTATTGTTGCTCAAGTTTTTTAAGAATTTCAGAATATTCTTTAGCTTTTGCTGAGTCTTCTAAAATCTCATATAAACTTCTCAAAACTTTTACGGTTTCTACTGTTCTTTTCAAGCTATCTGCTTTTTCTAAATAAGGAAGCCCTTTTTTGTATATTTCTTTTTTCTTCGCTTGTAGCTCATCATACTTATCAAAATCAGTTAGCCCTTCCATTTGCTTATTAATTGCTTCTTCTTCAGAAACTACTAATCTATACACACTAACATAAGCATCTGCATAATCTGGTTTTAATTCAATAGCTCTCTTAAAATATTTAATTGCATCTTCTTTTTTTCCTTCTTTATCTTGATTGATGATTCCTAAGTTATAGAATAACATTGGATTGTTAGGGTCTAGCTGAACCGCTTTTTCCATTAACTGCCCAAACTTTTCCATATCATTTAATTTAATATAGAAATCTGCCTCTGTAAGTAATAAGTTTAGATCATTTGGGTTTGCAGCTCTTACTTCTTTAATAACTTTAACTGCTTCTTCATTCTTACCTTGTTTCGACAATATAAACGCTATATTTTTAACAATATCTGCTTTTTTAGATTTTAATACTTCATCTCTAGGGTCAGTGTATTGCCCTGTTTTAACCATTAAATCTCTTTGTTGTTTAGAGCCTAAGTTTCTTTCTAAACCTGTTTCTTTTTCCTTAGCATAGTAAACAGTTGCTATTCCTGTATAACCTATATCTTTTAATTTTTTATAGTATTTTAAAGATTTATCTAAATCATCGGCACTAAAAGAGGATAATGCAGCATTACTTAAGAATGAAGTATCTATAGGACTCATTAAATATGTTAAGTAAAAGTCTTCCGTAGCTTTTTTGTACTCTTTTTTATTGTATCGATCAAAACCTCTTTTAGAAACTTCTTGAATCATTTGGCTTTTAATACCCTGATTATAATCATCAGAATATTTTTTCTTTCCTATTTTGTTTTCTAATTCTACTAAAGAAGTAAAGGCCTCATGAGCCTTCGCAAACTGCTTCTTACCAAAGAAAGCTTGTCCTTTTAAGAAGTAAAACTTTGATTTGGTTTTATCATCCATATTTGACAGTAACTTCTCTGCAGCATCAACATGAGTTATCGCTTCAGTAAAATCCCCTTTCTTAATTGCTTTTTCTACATTCTTTACTTCAGTCTTTTGAGCCATTGCCGTAATTGACAACATAGCTAAAGAAATTACTAAAATTTTTGTTTTCATTCGTATTAGTTTAAAATCAAAATTTAAAATTACTATTCGTTGGTTTCTTTTTCAATTTCTGTGCCATCCGCCATATCATCGTCAGATTCTTCCTCATGCATAACTTTAGCAACAGCAGCTATACTATCAGGCTCTTTAATGTTTATTAGCCTTACTCCTTGAGTAGCTCTTCCCATTACTCGAATATCTTCTATAGCCATTCTTATAGTGATACCTGACTTGTTAATGATCATTAAATCATTTGAATCATCTACATTTTTAATGGCGACTAAATTACCTGTTTTTTCTGAAATATTCAATGTTTTTACACCTTTACCTCCTCGATTAGTAATTCTATAATCTTCTAATTTTGAGCGTTTTCCATATCCTTTATCAGAAACAACTAAAATATCACTATCCATATCATCAACAGAAACCATTCCAATTACCTCATCATTATCATCCGCAAGAGTGATTCCTCGAACACCAGAAGCTGTTCTTCCCATTGGTCTCGTTTTTGCTTCTTCAAAACGAATTGCTTTCCCTGATTTAACAGCTAACACTACTTGACTATTTCCATTTGTTAATTTAGCTTCTAGCAATTCATCTCCTTCTTTAATCGTAATAGCATTAATTCCGTTGGCTCTTGGTCTTGAATACTGTTCTAAAGGAGTTTTCTTTACCTGTCCTTGTTTAGTAGCCATAATCACATAATGATTATTTACGTACTCTTCATCTTTTAAATCTTGAGTAACTAAAAAGGCTTTTACTTTATCATCTGGTTCAATGTTGATTAAGTTTTGTATGGCACGTCCTTTCGCATTTTTACTTCCTTCCGGAATTTCATAAACACGCATCCAAAACACTTTTCCTTTTTGAGTAAAAAACAACATGTATTGATGGTTAGTTCCTATGAAAAGATGCTCCAGAAAATCTTCATTTCTTGTTGTTGCTCCTTTTTGACCTCTTCCACCTCTATTCTGAACTTTATATTCATCTAAATTGGTTCTTTTTAAATAACCTGCATTTGAGATTGTTACAACTACTTTAGAGTTCGGAATCATATCTTCAACACGCATATCACCACCTGCATATTCAATTTTAGAACGACGCTCATCTCCGTATTTGTTTTTTACCTCTAGAAGCTCTTCTTTTATAATATCGTAACGTCTTGGTTCGTTTGCCAGAATGTCTTTAAGATCTGCAATTGTCTTAATAATTTCTTCATACTCAGCCCGCAACTTATCTTGCTCTAAACCTGTTAACTGACGTAAACGCATCTCAACAATAGCTCTTGCTTGAATATCTGTAAGCTCAAAACGTTTAATCAAGGTTTCTCTAGCTTCATCTGCATTACTAGAAGCTCTAATTAACTTGATAACTTCATCAATATTATCAGAAGCGATAATTAACCCTTCTAAAATATGAGCTCTGGCTTCTGCTTTCTTTAATTCAAATTCTGTTCTTCTTACTACTACATCATGTCTATGCTCTACAAAGTAATGAATCAGCTGTTTTAAATTCAACTGTTTTGGTCTTCCATTTACCAGAGCAATATTATTAACGCTAAATGATGTTTGTAACGCTGTGTACTTGTATAGTTTATTTAAAACAATGTTAGGAATGGCATCTTTCTTAAGCACATATACAACTCGCATTCCTTTTCTATCCGATTCATCTCGAATATTAGCAATTCCTTCTAATTTTTTATCATTAACTAACTCGGCAGTTTTTTTAATCATTTCTGCTTTGTTAACTTGGTAAGGAATTTCTGTCACCACAATACACTCTCTACCTTTCACTTCTTCGATAACAGCTTTTGCTCGCATTACAATACGACCTCTACCTGTGTGAAAAGCATCTCTAACTCCATCATAACCGTAAATGGTTCCTCCTGTAGGAAAGTCGGGAGCTTTGATATGCTGCATCAACTCATCAATTTCAATATCTCGATTATTAATGTAAGCAACAGTACCATCAATAACTTCAGTTAAATTATGCGGAGCCATATTTGTTGCCATACCAACCGCAATTCCAGAAGCTCCATTAACAAGAAGATTAGGAATACGTGTAGGAAGCACTGTTGGCTCTTGAAGTGTATCATCAAAGTTTAGCTTATGATCTACTGTTTCTTTTTCAATATCAGACATCATCTCTTCTGATATCTTTTGCATCCTAACCTCTGTATATCGCATTGCTGCAGGGCTGTCTCCATCTACTGAACCAAAGTTCCCTTGCCCATCAACCATTAAATAACGAACGCTCCAGTCTTGCGCCATTCGGACCATGGAATCGTATACAGAAGTATCTCCATGAGGGTGATACTTACCTAAAACTTCACCTACAACTCTTGCTGATTTTTTATATGCTCCTGTTGCTTTAATTCCTAACTCATGCATTCCATAAAGCACTCTTCTATGAACAGGTTTTAGCCCGTCTCTTACGTCAGGTAATGCTCTGGAAACAATTACGGACATTGAGTAATCTATGTATGCAGATTTCATCTGCTCTTCAATGTTAATCGGGATCAACTTTTCTCCGTCTGCCATGTGTAAAATATATCGTTAATATTCTATTAAAAATTCTAACTAGCAAGTTAGTATTATTCCAACTTTCCACAAACATTTTACCCTTTGAATTCCCTAGAGTTATCAACATTTTTTAATAAGTTTTGCTTCTTTTTTACCCATTTGATTTTCAATTATTTTCAGATCTTTTACATGAGCCAAACTGTCACGTTTCTTACGGTGGCATTCTTTTTGTAATTTTTCTCCAAAAAAAGGACTAAATTTACAAGTAAGAACAGAGAGACTATGGACGATAATTTTTCACCAAAAGTTAGAGATGTAATCACTTTTAGTAAAGAAGAAGCTTTACGATTAGGACATGATTTTATTGGTACCGAACACTTATTGTTGGGACTTATTCGAAAAGGTGAGGGAAAAGCAATTGAAATATTAGAAACATTTGATTTGGATCTAGATCTTATTCGAAAAAAAATAGAGCAATTAAATCCTGCTACTCCTTCGCTTTCTGTAGAGAAGGAAAAGAAAAATTTGCATCTTACTAGACAAGCAGAAAAAGCTCTAAAAACTACATTTTTAGAAGCAAAATTATATCAAAGCAATTCAATTGACACTGCTCATTTGTTACTATGTATTTTACGAAATGAGAATGATCCGACAACAAAACTGCTTAATCGATTTGATGTTGATTATGAGCAATCAAAAGCATTGTATAAAGAATTACACGTAGACAAAGGAAACGACGATTTTCCCATCAATCCTATTGCAGAAATTCCTTCTGATGATGAATATGCTGGTGACAAATCAGATCCCTATAACTCTCCTCAAAAAGGAAAAGCTCCTAAAAAATCGAAAACTCCAGTACTAGATAATTTTGGTAGAGATTTAACAGCTCTTGCTGAGGCTGGAAAGTTGGATCCTGTTGTAGGACGCCAAAAAGAAATTGAACGCGTTTCGCAAATATTAAGCAGAAGAAAGAAAAATAATCCAATGCTTATTGGAGAACCAGGAGTAGGAAAATCTGCTATTGCAGAAGGGCTCGCATTGCGAATTGTGAACAGAAAAGTATCTCGCATTTTATTTGATAAACGTATCGTTTCTCTTGACTTAGCTAGCTTAGTTGCTGGCACAAAATACAGAGGTCAGTTTGAAGAGCGCATGAAGGCTTTGATGAATGAACTAGAAAAAAATGATGATATTATCTTATTTATAGACGAGATTCACACTATTGTTGGAGCTGGTGGAGCTACAGGTTCTTTAGATGCATCTAACATGTTAAAACCCGCGTTAGCTCGAGGAGAAATTCAATGTATTGGAGCCACTACACTCGATGAATTTAGAACAAATATTGAAAAAGATGGCGCATTAGAACGTCGTTTTCAAAAAGTAATTGTAGATCCTACTAGCGTAGAAGAAACCATTCAAATTTTACATAACATAAAAGGAAAATACGAAGCACATCACAATGTTGATTATACAGATGAAGCTATTGAAGCCTGTGTAAAACTAACAAGTCGTTATATGACAGATCGGTATCTTCCAGATAAAGCTATTGATGCTTTAGATGAAGCAGGTTCACGAATTCACATAACAAACATTATAGTTCCTAAACAAATTTTAGAACTCGAGCAACAATTAGAATCTATTCGAGAAAAGAAAACCAGTGCCGTAAATGGTCAGAAATATGAAGAAGCTGCTAAATTGAGAGATGATGAAAAAAATATAGAAGTGGCTCTTGAATCTGCACAAAAACAATGGGAAGAAGATTCTAAATTACACCGAGAAATTGTAACTGAAGATAATGTTGCAGAGGTTATTTCTATGATGACAGGAATTCCTGTAAATAGAGTTGCCGAGGCAGAAAGTAGTCGATTGGCAGATTTACCAAATCTCATTAAAGGAAAAGTTATTGGTCAAGATGAAGCAGTTTCTAAAGTTGTAAAAGCTATCCAAAGAAATCGTGTTGGATTAAAAGATCCTAACAAACCTATTGGATCTTTTATTTTCTTAGGGCAAACAGGTGTAGGAAAAACTCAATTAGCCAAAGTATTAGCTAAAGAATTATTTGATACAGAAGAATCACTCATCCGAATTGATATGAGTGAATACATGGAAAAATTTGCTATTTCTCGATTAATTGGAGCACCTCCAGGATACGTAGGTTATGAAGAAGGTGGACAGCTAACAGAAAAAGTTCGAAGAAAGCCTTATTCTGTAGTATTGTTAGATGAAATCGAGAAAGCACATCCTGACGTGTTTAACATGCTGTTGCAAATTTTAGACGACGGATATATAACTGACAGTTTAGGAAGACGTATCGACTTTAGAAACACAATCATAATTATGACATCAAACGTTGGCGCACGTCAACTAAAAGATTTTGGTTCTGGCGTTGGGTTTGGTACAGCTTCTAAAAAAGCGCAATCTGAGGAATATGCAAAAGGAATTATAGAAGATGCCTTAAAGAAATCTTTTGCGCCTGAATTTTTAAATCGAATTGATGATGTAATTGTATTTAATGCGTTAGAAAGAGAAGATATTCATAAAATTATTGATATTGAGCTAGATAAGCTCTTTAAGCGAATAGCAGATATTGGTTATACCTTAAAGCTAACTGAGCAGGCAAAAGATTATATTGTAGAGAAAGGCTTTGACAAAAAATATGGCGCTAGACCTTTAAAAAGAGCTATTCAAAAATATATAGAAGATGCATTGGCAGAAGAAATTGTAAATGCAAAGCTAACGGAAGGCGATATCATTTCTATGGATCTAGATAAAGCTAAAAACGAATTAACGATCACAATCAAAAAAGGAGATAAAAAAACATCCTCTAAAGAAGAGCAAAAAGAATAACTAAGTGAGCAGCATTTGATCGATATGACTGGCATCTTACCAGTGATTTCTCCAAGAATATTCCTGAAAAAAATAGCGGAACTCATATTGGAATGTATTTATCATGTCGAAGATACCAAGGAAAATTACAAACTGATAAAACAGAAGATAGACGAGCGATTTTTGGAGTGGAAAGAAAATCTACAAAACAAGAAAAAGAAAAAGTTTTGGCAATTCTGGAAATAGAGCTAACCAATTATTTTTAATCACTCTATGTTCTTTAATTCCTTAATGCTCTTATAATAAACTCCAAAAAAAGTGAATCCAATTCATATTCAGAGTAAGAGACGAAAACTCATAAATATAAAAAAAGAATTTCCTACTGCAGAAATTATTGATGTTACATCTAAAGGAGTAAATCCTTTTGTAAAATTCAGCCCTTTTTATCCGATAGGAAATATCCCTGTGCCCTACTCTTCTGGTATTTACTCTCAATCAGTTGAAGGAATTTGGCAAGGATTAAAAGTTTTTCAAAATCATGATGTTGATTCTGCCAAATTTCACATTATTACTATGAAAGGCCTTAAAAGAACCGTGAGAAAATACGGGAATCCATTAGGTCACAGAAAAGGAATTAACAGTATAGATTTACTAAATTATGTAGATGCTAGAAAGCTTATATTTATCCCTACCTACAAATGGGTGCTAAAAAATAAATTACAAAAAGAAGTTGATAACCTTATTAAATTAGCTAAACAAAAAGAGATTGTTTTACTGGACTATGAAGTAAACGGCGATGTTGAAAACACAACAAAACCTCTATCTCATGCATCTTTGATTAAAGATTTTATGATAAAACTAACTCAATGAATAAGCCTGAAGATAATGCCTTTTATAAAAAGGGAATAGATAAGTATCTAACCAAAGATGGCGATATGGCTCCACCATGGGCCTTTAACAAAAACTCTCATCCTTATAGTATTTATTGGAGAATGGGTATTGGAGAATTTTATGTAATGATTTTTTCAGAATGGTTCTCTAAAAATATTAAATCTTATAAAGAACGAATTGAGTTTTTTAAAAAATACCCAGCTCCTCCAAGATGGCTAGGTTGGATGGCTGATGCAATATGGGATTTGGAAACTATTGATGAAAATTTTGATTATAGTCAATACTTTAATAAATTAAAAAAAGAAGGATTTAAGGGAATTGAAAAATATCAGCAAGACTTAAACGATGAAAAATGGCTTTAGTTTTTTAGTACAATTCTTCTACATCAATTTCTAGAAAGCTTAGAAAATTAATCGCTTTCATCATATCATTATGCAATACTCTATCTTCCTCTACCAAAGAAACTTCTTCTCTAAAAGCGGTTACAAACGATTCTAAAAACGGAGAACTCTTTGCTTTTCCAAAACTCAAAGCTTGAGAAGCAGTAAATAATTCAATCGCTAAAATAGTTTGCACATTATCTACTATTTTTTTTGCTTTTGTTGCCGAGTTAGCTCCCATACTTACATGGTCTTCTTGCCCATTGCTTGATTCTATAGAATCTACACTTGCTGGTGTAGCATATTGCTTATTCTGGCTTACAATGCTAGCCGCCGTGTATTGCGGAATCATAAAGCCACTATTCAATCCAGGATTAGAAACTAAAAATGGAGGCAAATGTCTATGACCAGAGACTAATTGGTATATCCTACGTTCTGAAATATTCCCTAATTCCGCCATCGAAATAGCTAAATAATCTAAAGCTAAGGCTAGAGGTTGTCCATGAAAATTTCCTCCAGAAATAATTTCATCCTCTTCTACAAATACATTTGGATTATCAGTAACCGAATTGATTTCTGTTAAAAATGTTTGTGTTACAAAACGAATTGTATCTTTAGTAGCTCCATGGACTTGTGGTATACAACGAAATGAATATGGATCTTGAACGTGTTGTTTCTTTTGCTTGATTAACTCACTATCCTGTAAAAATTCTGAAATTCTAGCTGCTGTTTTAATTTGTCCATTGTGTGGTCTTACCAAGTGAATTAGTTCGTTAAAAGGCTCTATTCTGCCATCAAAAGCTTCCAAAGACAAAGTACCAATAAGGTCTGCTAAGTACGACAACTTATGAGAGTTTAAAAGATGGTGTATTCCATAAGCACTCATAAATTGTGTTCCATTGAGCAACGCTAGTCCTTCCTTAGATTGTAGCTTAATCTTTTCCCAACCAAATTGACTCAACATTTCCTCTCCAGAAGTTTTTTTATCGTTTACATATACCTCTCCCATTCCGATTAGAGGTAATGAAAGATGAGCAAGTGGAGCCAAATCACCAGAAGCGCCTAATGAGCCTTGTGTATAAATAACTGGAATTATATTGTGGTTGTAAAAATCAATTAACCGAGAAACCGTTTTTAACTGAACTCCAGAATGTCCTTGACTTAATGATTGAATCTTGAAAAACAGCATCAACTTTACTACTTCTTTAGGAACTTCTTCTCCTGTTCCGCATGCATGACTCATTACTAAGTTTTCTTGTAATTTTTGTAAATCTTCTCCTTTAATTTTTACATTGTGTAATGCACCAAAACCTGTATTAACACCATAAATTGCTTGAGAATCTTCTTTGATTTTTCGGTCTAAATACTCGCGACATTTTTCAATTTTAGAGATTGCTTCAGGTGATAAAGTCAGTTTTTTGTCAGCAATAATAATTTCATAAATAGTAGGTAAATCTAGCGGTGTTGCATCAATAAGATGAGTCTCGTTCATAGAAGTCAATAATTACAGGGAGTAAAAGTCTAAATTCAATCATAATTATGCAACTAAATCTTTGAGTTTTTATAAAGAATCCATGTAACTTTGATGCGTTTAAAATCAAAAAAATGAAAAAAATTTTTATAGTTGCTCTTTTTTCTATTTTATATGGTTGCAACCAACATCCAAAAGATTATACCACTGTATCTGGAAATATAAAGAATTACAAAGATTCTGTAATCTACATTAGAGGACTCAAGTTTAAAAAAACTATTCAAGTAAATGAAGATGGAAGTTTTAGTGACACTCTTAAGGTTACTAAAAAAGGAATGCACACTCTTTTCTTAGGAAAACAAAGAGTCGGGATTTTTCTCAATAATGGGTACAATTTGACATTACAAGCGGACATCAATGATTTCTTTTCTACCTTAACCTTTAAAGGAGCGGGTTCTGAAACCAGTAATTTTATAATCGCTAATGGACGATATGCCAAAAAAGTAGGGAATCCTCAAGATTTTTTCCTACTTGACAAAGACCCTTTCTTGGCTAAAATGGAGCAAATCAAAAACGCAATAGACAGCATTGAAAAAGTATATGATAATGTTGATGAAGAGGTTTTGAAAAACTCTCAAAAAATAAACCAGCGGTTTTTAGATAATATGCCAAAAGTGTATGATGTGCAACATAAAAAAGCTATTGAATTAAAAACAAAGAAAGACAATATTGTCGTAGGAAAACCTTCTCCTATTTTTAAAAATTATTTAAATTATAAAGGAGGCAAAAACTCATTAACAGATTACTTAGGCAGTTATGTTTATATTGATTTATGGGCAACTTGGTGTAAACCTTGTATTGCCCAGTTTCCCTATTTTAAAGAGATAAAGACTCAGTATCAAAATAGAAATATCAAATTTGTTAGCATTGCTACGGATGATAGTTTAACAGCTAGGTCTTGGGACAAAGCTGAAAAGTTATGGCGAAACATGGTTAAAGATAAAAAATTAGAAGGAATCCAACTTTTTGCTGAAAAAGACAAATCATTTACCAGAGATTATTTAGTAGGGCAAATTCCACGATTTATTTTACTAGATCCTAAAGGAAATATTGTAGATTCTGATGCTCCAAGACCTTCTGACCCTAAGTTAAAACGTATTTTAGATTCAGTATTAACTCCTCAGTGATAAATAAAGAAGCCGCTAAATAGCGGCTTCTTTATTATTTTCTATATACTCTATTTATCTTTACTCTTTATAAACACCCATTTCTGAGTATTTATCCATTCGCTCTTTTACTAAATCTTTCGCAGATAAATCTTTTAACTCATCATATGCAGAAACAATTGTCTCTTGAACTATCTGGAAAGCTTCTTTTCTATTTGAGTGTGCTCCTCCTAAAGGTTCTTTAATAATTCCATCAATTAACTTTAGTTTTTTCATATCATCAGCAGTAAGCTTTAACGCTTCTGCAGCTTGTTCTTTATATTCCCAACTACGCCACAAAATAGATGAACACGATTCTGGAGAAATTACTGTGTACCATGTGTTTTCCATCATATAAACACGATCTCCTACTCCAATCCCTAATGCACCTCCAGAAGCTCCTTCTCCAATAACAATTGTTATAATTGGAACTTGCAAACGCGTCATTTCAAAAATATTCCGAGCAATTGCTTCTCCTTGACCTCTTTCTTCTGCTTCCATACCAGGATAAGCTCCTGGCGTATCTAAAAGCGTAACTACAGGAATGCCAAATTTTTCTGCCATTTTCATTAATCGCAATGCTTTTCTATATCCTTCAGGATTTGCCATCCCAAAATTTCTGTATTGTCTAGTTTTGGTATTGTATCCTTTTTGCTGACCAATAAACATAAAAGATTGATCTCCTATTTTTCCTAAACCACCAATCATCGCTTTATCATCCCTTACACTTCTATCTCCATGAAGTTCCATAAATGTATCTCCACAGATGGCTCGAATATAATCTAACGTGTATGGTCTGCTAGGGTGTCTAGACAATTGTACTCTTTGCCAAGGAGTTAAATTTTTATAGACCTCTTTTTTAGCTTTATCTAGTTTTTTCTGAATTTTATTACAAGTTGCTGTTACATCAACCTCACTATCTTTTCCAATTTCGTAACACTTTTGTAATTGTTCTTCTAGCTCTTTAATGGGTAGTTCAAAATCCAAATATTCCATTGTTCGTTGTTTGTCTATTTCTGATTATACATTAAAATGCAGCTACAAACTTACTATAAAAAATGTTTACTCTATCTAAGAGATTGTTTTTTTAGTAATCGTTTTTTCTTTATTTTTTCCTGAATTTTTTCTTTGTTTTTCAAAATTCCATTCAGTAATACCACTACTAACACTATCAATGCACCTATGTAAAACTCTGTATTCATTTTCTCTTTATCTCCAAAAATCAATAGTGCTAAAATAATTGCATATACCGGTTCTAGGTTAATTGTTAACATAACTGTGTACGGAGTCAAATTTTTCATCACTTTTACAGAGATAATAAATGCGTAAGCTGTACAAATACTACTTAAAACAACTAAGCATAACCAATCTGTTAAGGATAACTGAAAGAATGAAAAAGAAAATTGTTGTTTAACTAAAAGCCAGATTGTAATACACAAAGCGCCAAATAATAGTTGATAAAATGAAATAATATTTGGTCTATATTGTTTTACAAATAGACCATTCAGAACTGAAAATAAAGCCGATAAAAAAGCAGAAATTAAAGCATAGATAATACCCCAAGTGTATTGTGATTCAAAATTAAAAATAACATATAGTCCTAAAACCACTAAAATTCCTAAAAAGATCTCTTGAACTTTTATTTTTCTTCTGAAAAAGAAAGGCTCTATTAACGATGTAAAAAAAGCTCCTGTACTCATTGCAACTAATGCCACGGAAACATTAGACACTTTAATTGCTTTAAAAAAAGTAATCCAATGAAGAGCAATAATAAGTCCTGTAAATGCAAATCGAATTAGCCCTCGTTTACCAACTTGAAATGATTTTTTTTGAATCAAAAAATAACCAGCTATAAACAATGATGCTAATAACATTCTGTACCAAACCAACGGAACTGCATCAATCGAAATTAAAGCTCCTAAGATGGCTGTAAAACCCCAAATAAATACAATTAAATGAAGCTGTAAGTAATCTTTATGTCTATTTTCTAGCATTGTTGTACAGATATGCAGCTACGCCTCCAAATAATAAATTCGGAAACCAAACATACAGTAAAGAAGCAACACCTGCAACAGCTCCTAATACTTCAGAAACTTTTAGTAAAAAGACATAGATAAACATAATTCCGATTCCTAATGCCATATTTACTCCAAGTCCTCCTCTTTTCTTTTTGAATGCCAGAGCCACAGCTATGAGTGTTAAAATATAGGACGAAACAGGTAAGCTAGTCCGTTTATACATCTCCACTAAATAAGAGTTTAAGTTAGATATACCTCTTTTCTTAGAAATATCTATAAATTTTATTAGTTCTGGAGTACTCATTTCTTGAGCATCAGTCGATTTGTATATTAAATCATTTGGAATAAAATTAAATGTAGTGTCTAAGCTTACTCCAGAAAAAATGCTATCTTTTTCTTTATAAATTTTTCTGTATTTGTATGTTGAAAGCTTAAATGTACTATCTCTTGAATTCCAATAAATATTGTTAGCCGTTAACTTTTCTTTTAACTCAAGTCCATCATACGTTTCAATAGAAAAATAATTTCCTGAGTTAAGTCGAAATGAATATGATTTTAGATAGATATAAGTAGAGTCAGACAACTGAAGACTAAAGTCTTTTACTGTATTTTCTCCTACTTTTCTTTTCTTAATATATGTTGCTTCAAACTCTGTTCTTATCTCATTACTTGATGGCACTACATAGTGATTCATAGCAAGGGCAAAAACTGTTACTAAAGTAGCCCCAATAAAATACGGATGTAAAAATCTTCGAAAGCTAATTTTTGCATTTGTAATAGCAACAATCTCTGTGTTATTAGACAGTTTGGAAGTAAAAAAAATTGTAGCTAAAAAAAGCGCCAGCGGCATAAATGTATTAGCATAGTAAATAATAAAGTTAACGTAGTAATCCTTAATGATTTCCAGAGTACCTAGATCTTTGTGAAAAATAAACTCATCTATTTTTTCTGCAATATCAATGGCAATAGCAATCGGAATTAATATAAATAAGGTAAACACAAAAGTTACCAAGTATCGCTTTAAAATATACCAATCTAAAATTTTCATCTAAAGTCGATTGTCCATTTGTTTTACCATCTTATTTTTCCACTCGGTAAAGCTGCCATCAATTATACGTTTTCTAGCTTCTCGTACTAACCAAAGATAAAACCCTAAATTGTGAATGGATGCTATTTGTTTTCCTAACATTTCATTAGCTGCAAATAAATGACGTAAATATGCTTTGGAATAATGTGTATCTACAAATGTAATTCCCATCTCATCAATAGGTGAAAAATCATTTTCCCACTTTTTATTTTTGATATTAATGGTACCGTGAGCTGTAAACAACATTCCGTTTCTTGCATTTCGCGTGGGCATTACACAATCAAACATATCTACTCCTAGCGCAATATTTTCTAATATATTTATAGGAGTTCCAACTCCCATTAAATATCTCGGCTTATCTGCAGGTAAAATATCGCACACAACTTCTGTCATTGCATACATTTCTTCTGCTGGTTCTCCTACTGACAAACCTCCAATAGCATTTCCTTCTGCTTCTACAGAAGCGATAAATTCAGCAGATTGTTTTCGTAAATCTTTATATATACTCCCTTGAACAATTGGGAATAAAGTTTGTTCATACCCGTACTTTGCTGGTGATCTTTCAAGATGATCAATGCATCTTTGTAGCCAACGATGCGTCATATGCATCGATTGCTTTGCGTAATTATAGTCACAAGGATATGGAGTACACTCATCAAATGCCATCATAATATCAGCACCTATAGAACGCTGAATATCCATTACATATTCTGGTGTAAACAAGTGCATAGAACCATCTATATGACTCTTGAATTTCACCCCTTCTTCATTGATTTTTCGTCTTTGTGAAAGTGAATAAACTTGATATCCTCCACTATCTGTTAAGATATTCCTATCCCAATTCATAAACTGGTGTAAACCTCCGGCTTGTTCCAAAATATTCGTCTTAGGCCGCAGGTATAGATGATACGTATTTCCTAAAATAATATCTGGGTTAATCTCTTCTTTAAGCTCTGTTTGGTGAACTCCTTTTACACTTGCTACGGTACCAACAGGCATAAAAATAGGCGTTTCTATTTTACCATGATCCGTTACAATTTCACCAGCTCTAGCTTTACTATTGTTATCTTTAGAATGTACTGTAAACTTCATCGCCTGCAAAGATACATAAATAGAATAGTGAGCTTTCTAAAAAGCATCTTAAGATTTTTTTCTACTAAATGGCTTCTTTTTTGGCGTAAACTTTTTCTTATTATGATCTTTTGAAGCCTCTTCTGTTTTGGTTGATTGTGATACCAACTTATTAATTGTAGTAATTTCTTGAGTTGAAAGTTCTCTCCACTCTCCTGGCTTTAAATTTCCCAATGTTACATTCATAATTCTAGTTCGCTTTAAGCGAGTAACTTGATAATCTAAATACTCGCACATTCTTCTAATTTGTCGGTTAAGCCCTTGAACTAAAACAATTTTAAATGTAAAGTCGTTTATTTTAGAAACATCACACTTTTTAGTAATTGTTCCTAAAATAGGAATTCCATTACTCATTTTTTCTATAAAATCACGTGTTATTTTTCTATTAACAGAAACAACATATTCTTTTTCATGATTATTTCCTGCTCGTAAAATCTTATTAACAATATCTCCATCATTCGTCAAGAAGATTAATCCTTCAGAAGGTTTATCCAACCTACCAATGGGGAACAAACGCTGTGGATGATTGACATGCTTAACAATATTTTTCTTCTCTTTACTATCAGTAGTAGAAATAATACCTACAGGTTTGTTTAAAGCAATATAAATAGGTTTTGGTTTTTGTTGCAAAACTTTACCATCTACTTTTACAATATCTCCTTCAAAAACTCGATTTCCTAGTTCAGCAGCTTTGTTATTGATTGTGACCCTATTTGCTTCAATTAATCGATCTGCTTCTCTTCGAGAACACATACCTGTTGAACTGATATATTTATTTATGTTAATTGAGTTTTGATTTGATTCCATTAATCAAAAAATTGCTGACTCAAAGTTACAGTTTATTCTGAGTAATTTTATTCTTATAAATAACCAATTCTGTCGGTTAAAATGCTTAATTTTTTTTCGCAAACTTCTACCTGCTTACATAAACAGTTAAGTTAGATATTTCTCAAACTTTACTAAAATCGATATACATGCTTTCAAAACCTCTCTATCTAAATCAAAACTTAGGTTAATTTTATAACTTTGCCTCTATTACTAAAATAAACGTAAATAATGCTCGTAATCGGAATTGCTGGAGGAACTGGTAGCGGAAAAACTACTGTTGTTAATCGAATAGTACAAGAATTACCAATTGAAGAAATTTGCGTTATCTCACAAGACTCATATTACAAGTCAACAGATTCTTTATCTCTTGAAGAACGAACCAAAATTAATTTTGATCACCCCAGAGCCATTGATTTCGATTTACTAATTAAACACCTTAAAGAGTTAAGAAAAGGTAATGTTATAGAGCAACCTGTTTACTCTTTTATTTCGCATAACAGAACAAAAGATACAGTAAAAACACATCCTAGAAAAGTTGTTATTGTAGAAGGAATTTTGATTTTCACTAGTGAAGAATTAAGAAGCTTATTTGACATCAAAGTTTTTGTCCATGCAGATGCT
Organism: Bacteroidia bacterium; assembly: GCA_030428865.1. Classification (GTDB taxonomy): domain Bacteria; phylum Bacteroidota; class Bacteroidia; order Flavobacteriales; family Flavobacteriaceae; genus Polaribacter. Next base: position 58,915 of record JAUIEK010000006.1, read on the forward strand.
GATGAACGACTCATTAGAAGAATTAGAAGAGACATAAATGAACGAGGCAGAGACATTGATGAAGTGTTAGATCGTTATCAAGATACGTTAAAACCTATGCATCAGCAGTTTATTGAACCTACAAAAAGTTATGCTGATATTATTATTCCAAATGATCGACATAATGAAGTTGCCATAGATATTGTTAGAACTGTAATTAGCGAACGTTTGTAATGTTATGGAGTGGTGGTCTAACTTAAAAAAGAATAAAATTGTAAAACTTGCTTTTAATAGTTATGTGGTTATATTAACTTTTTTTGTTGTTTGGATGCTTTTTTTTGATGAAAACAACTATTTAAACCATCTTCAATTCGACAGTGAAATTAGAGAACTTAAAAACTCTATAGAAGTATATAAAACTAAAATTGCTGAGGATGAAGCCATGATAAAAAGACTGCAAGATTCTATGCAATTAGAGAGATTTGCGAGAGAAAAATATCTTATGAAAAAAGAAAATGAAGATGTTTTTATTATAGAAATTGATACGATAAAAAAGTAATGAATAATTTATTTAATGAATTTGACAAAGTATCTGCAGAGGCTTGGAAACAAAAAATTCAAGTTGACTTAAAAGGAGCTGATTACAACGAAACCTTGCTTTGGAAAACACAAGAAGGAATTGTAGTAAAACCTTTTTATACAGAAGAAGACAGAACATACCAAGAAATTCTTTCACCTAAAAAAGGATTTCAAATTTGTCAATCTATCACTATAGAAAATGAGGCAGATGCTAACTCATTAGCTATTGATGCGCTAAAAAGAGGAACTAATGCGATTCAATTTACTGCCGATAAAAAGTTTAATATAAATTCTCTATTAAAAAATATTTCTTTTGATATAACCCTCTATTTTAAGCTATCTTTTTTATCTATTGATTTTATTAATCAAATTGCTAAGACCTGTAATTCTAAAAAAGTTTTTTACCAAATAGATCTCTACGGAAATTTGGCAAGTACCGGAAATTGGTTTATTAATAAAAAAGAAGATTATAAACTCTTCAATGATATTGTAAATTCTAATAAAAACACTGTTTTTGTTAATGCTGCATTATATCAAAATTCGGGAGCAAATAGAGCACAACAATTGGCGTATGCTTTGGCTCACACAAATGAATACATTGAACAATTTGGCAAGGAAGCAATAGAAAACTTGCATTTCCAATTTGCTGTAGGAAGCAATTACTTTTTAGAAATCAGCAAATTAAGAGCATTTAGAATTTTACTAGATTCTTTATTAGAAAAACACGGTGTTACCAAACATACTGCTCATATTTTTTGTGTACCTAGCAAACGAAACAAATCGTTGTACGACTATAATGTAAACATGTTAAGAACTACTTCTGAATGCATGAGCGCTATTTTAGGTGGTGCTGATACAATTTGTAACTTACCTTATGACAGTATTTACCATAAATCAAACGAATTTGGAGAACGCATAGCAAGAAATCAGTTACTGATTTTAAAAGAAGAAAGCTACCTATCAGAAAGTCAAGAAGTAGCAAATGGTTCGTATTACATTGAGAGTTTAACACAGCAGCTAGCTGAAAAAGCACTCCTAATTTTCAAACAAATTGAAAAAGGTGGTGGTTTTTTAGAACAATTAATGAAAGGCACAATCCAATCTAAAATTAAAGAAAGTGCTGCAAAAGAACAAGATGAATATGATAAAGGAAAATTAGTGGTTTTAGGAGCAAACAAGCTTCAAAATCCAAAAGATCGAATGAAAGAAACCATCGAAATTTCTCCTTTCTTAAAGAAAAAGTCAATCAAAACTATCATTCCTCCAATAATAGAAAAAAGACTAACAGAAGCTGATGAAAAAGAAAGACTAAACAACGAATAAAAGTTTAAAATGAGTAAGAGAATAGATGTTCAAGATCTAAAGATTAACAATAAATCACTAGCCGCAAAAAAATCATTTTCACACGAAGGATTTGTTGCTGGTATCGCTCCTAATCTTCGCGGTCCATATTCAACCATGTATGTTAGAAGACCGTGGACGATTCGTCAATATGCTGGATTTTCTACCGCTGAAGAGAGTAATGCTTTTTATAGACGGAATTTAGCCGCAGGGCAAAAAGGATTATCTGTTGCTTTTGATTTAGCCACTCATAGAGGGTACGATTCTGATCACGAACGTGTTCAAGGTGATGTAGGAAAAGCGGGAGTTGCCATAGATTCTGTTGAGGACATGAAGATTTTATTTAATAGTATTCCGCTAGATAAAATGTCTGTTTCTATGACAATGAATGGAGCAGTTCTTCCTATTCTAGCTTTTTATATTGTTGCTGCAGAAGAACAAGGAGTAAAACCTGAACTATTATCAGGCACTATTCAAAATGATATCTTAAAGGAGTTTATGGTAAGAAATACATACATCTATCCTCCTACTCCTTCTATGAAAATTATTGCTGATATTTTTGAGTATACTAGCAGAAATATGCCCAAGTTTAATTCGATTTCTATATCAGGTTACCACATGCAAGAAGCGGGAGCAACACCTGAAATTGAGTTGGCTTATACACTTGCAGATGGTTTAGAATATATAAGAACAGGATTATCTGCAGGAATGGATATTGATGCTTTTGCACCAAGGCTTTCTTTCTTTTGGGCCATTGGCATGGATCATTTTATGGAGATTGCCAAAATGCGTGCAGCAAGAATGCTTTGGGCAAAAATTGTAAAACAATTCAATCCAAAAAACGCTAAATCATTAGCACTTAGAACACATTGCCAAACGAGCGGTTGGAGTTTAACAGAACAAGATCCTTTTAACAATGTTGCTAGAACTGCTATTGAGGCAATGGCTGCAGCTTTTGGCGGAACACAGAGTTTGCATACAAATGCCTTAGATGAAGCCATTGCATTACCCACTGATTTTTCTGCAAGAATTGCCCGAAACACACAAATTTATTTACAAGAAGAAACCTATATTACAAAAACGGCAGATCCTTGGGCAGGTAGTTATTATGTAGAACAGCTAACAGAAGATATTGCAAAGAAAGCTTGGGATCTTTTGCAGGAGGTTGAGGAGTTGGGAGGAATGACAAAAGCTATTGAGAAAGGAATTCCTAAAATGCGTATTGAAGAAGCTGCTGCAAAAAAACAAGCAAAGATAGATAGTGGTAAAGACATAATTGTTGGCGTTAATAAATATCAGTTAAAAGAAGAAGATCCATTACAGATTTTAGAAGTAGATAATGAAGCTGTTCGTCAATCTCAATTAAAAAGATTAAAGACAGTAAAGGCAAATAGAGATACCGATAAAGTTTTAAATACTCTAAATCAATTAACTAATTGCGCTAAAACAAAAGAAGGAAATTTATTAGCTTTGGCAGTAGAAGCAGCAAGGCAAAGAGCTACTTTAGGAGAAATTTCTGATGCATTAGAAACCGTTTATGGTAGACACAAAGCTTTGCATAAAACTATTTCTGGCGTGTATAGCAAAGAAATAAAAGACGACTCTCTTTTCAAAAAAGCAAGTGAACTAGCTGATCAGTTTGCTGAATTAGAAGGCAGAAGACCTCGAATTATGATTGCAAAACTAGGTCAAGATGGACACGATAGAGGTGCTAAGGTTGTTGCAACAGGTTATGCCGATTTGGGTTTTGATGTAGATATTGGTCCTTTGTTTCAAACACCCAAAGAAGCGGCAAAACAAGCTGTGGAAAACGATGTTCATATTTTAGGAATATCATCATTAGCAGCAGGTCATAAAACGCTTGTGCCACAGGTAATAGAAGAATTAAAAAAATACGGAAGAGAAGATATTATGGTAATTGTTGGAGGTGTAATTCCGGCTCAAGATTACCAATTCTTATTTGACTCAGGTGCTGTTGGAGTATTTGGTCCTGGAACTAAAATTGCTCAAGCGGCTATAGATCTCTTGCGTATTTTAATAGATTCAACAGAATAATTTTTTAAGCTTACAACGCTAGAGTTGTTTTCTTTTTAAAAAGAAACTGATTTATACAGTTCTTTAATGCTTTAATACGTAATTTTGCAAGCGCTATTTAGACACTTCATTTTCATGAAAAAAATCTTCAAGATTCTATTCTCTACTCGTTTAATGGCTGTACTTTTTATTGTATTTGCTGCCGCAATGGGTATTGCTACTTTTATAGAAAACGATTACGGAACACAAACTGCAAAAGCATTGGTTTATAACACATGGTGGTTTGAACTAATTATGGTCTTTTTTGTCCTTAATTTCTTTGGTAATATTTTTCGATATCGCCTAATCAGTAAAGAAAAATGGACTGTCCTTTTATTCCACCTAGCTTTCTTATTTATTATCATTGGAGCGGGAATCACTCGCTATGTTGGTTATGAAGGACTAATGTTGATTAATGAAGGAGAAACAACTAATGAGTTTTTATCTGAAACAACTTATGTAAATATGGTTGTTGATAATAACGAAATGCAAAAAGTAAAAAGTGAAAAAACATTATTTTCTGCTAAAGGAAAAAATTCTTGGAAGTTTGAAGATGATTTTTTAGGAAAAGAATATAGCATTGAGTTAATTGATTATATACCTTGGGCTGAAGAACGTTTTATTGAAAATGATAAAGGAGAAGAATATTTACATCTCGTAGAATCAAGTGGTGGCACTCGTCATGATCAATATCTTAAAAAAGGTGAATTAAAAAATATTCACGGAATATTGGTTGGTTTTGAAACTGCTGAAAACAACGCTTCTATTAATATTTTCAGAAAAGATGGAAGTTTAAAAATTCAAACCAAATCTAACGGAACTTGGTTACGAATGGCAGATCAGAAAAGAGGAAGTATTTCTAAAGATAGCGTTCAAGAATTACAGTTACGCTCTCTTTATAACATCTCAGAACTTCCTTTTGTAATTCCTAGCCCTATATTGAAAGGTGAGTTAAAAACAGTTTCTGGTCCTAAAAATGATCAAAAATTAGATCTTTTAGTTCTTAATCTTACTGTAGAAAATCAATCAAAACAAGTTAAGTTACTAGGTGGAAAATACAATTCAAAGGGCAGTAAACAACTTTCTGTAAACGGTCTTAATTTTAGAATGTTATACGGCTCTAAAATATTACAAGCACCTTTCCAAATAAAACTAAATGATTTTCAGCTAGAAAAATATCCTGGCTCTGAAAGTGCTTCATCTTATGCCAGTGAGGTAACTGTTGTAGATTCTGACGAAACTTTTGACTATCGTATTTACATGAATCATATTTTAGATTATAAAGGATATAAATTTTTTCAAGCTAGTTATGATTTGTCAGGTCCTGTAGAGCAGACTCATTTATCTGTAAACCATGATTTTTGGGGAACATTAATTACATATATAGGTTATTCTCTTTTGTATTTTGGATTGATCTCTACGCTATTTGCTCCAGGGACACGTTTTGATTTCTTAAAAAAACAGCTGAATAAAATTAGAAAAAAGAAAACAACGCTATTTCTCGCATTAGGATTGATTTCCTCTATCAGTTTTGCACAAAATCATACAACTCATGTTCAAAACAAAATTAGCGATCAGCAAATTGATTCTATTTTGCAAGCCAACAAAGTACGGTTAGAACATGCTGAATCATTTAATAAATTAGTCATTCAAGATGCAGGTGGAAGAATGAAACCTGCTCATACCTTTGCCTCTGAACTTGTACGAAAAGTTAGTCATAAAGAAAAATTTAACGATCTAGAACCCAGTCAAGTTTTATTATCTATTATAGAAAACCCTAGACTTTGGTTTGAAGTTCCTTTTATTTATTTAGAAAGAGGAAATAATAAAATTAGAGAATTATTAGAATTACCAGAAGATGCTAAGCATGCGAGACTGTCTGATTTTATAACTCCAGAAGGAAACTACAAGATTAGAGAACTAGTAGCAGAAGCTCAAAAGAAAAATGTTCAAGATAAGTTTGAAAAAGACCTTATAAAAATTGATAGAAGAGTTGGGTTATTGTATAGCGCTATTGGTGGTGGTATTTTTAGGATTTATCCTATCCCTAATGATGAGAATAATAAATGGGTATCACAGCCTGAAACCTCCAGAGCTGGATTTAAAGGAGTAGATTCTGTATTTGTTAGACAAGCATTACCTGTATACATTCAGTTATTACAAAGTGCTAAAAAAACAGGAGATTATACTGAAGCAGGCAAAGTATTAGATGGTCTTAAAAAGTTTCAAAAAAAGTTTGGCGCAGAAGTTTATCCTGATGAAAAAAAGATTGAGTTGGAGATTGCTTACAACAAATTAGCAATTTTTAAACGATTGTCTAGCTATTATGGAATGGTAAGTATTTTCTTACTCATTTTTGTCATTATTCAGATTTTTTTAAACAAAAAATGGATACGCTATCTGATTCGTTTTTTAATTGGCCTAACCATCTTATTATTTCTAGCACACGTTGCTGGCTTAATAAGTAGATGGTATATTAGTGGTAATGCTCCTTGGAGTAATGCATATGAATCTATAATTTATGTAGCTTTCGCTACTATGTTATTTGGATTACTTTTCGGACGAAAATCATCCTTAACCATCGCAGCTACTACCTTCTTAACAGCTATTATTCTAGCTTTTGCACATCAAAATTGGTTAGATCCAGAAATTGCAAACTTGCAGCCTGTTCTAAATTCTTGGTGGTTATTAGTACATGTTTCTATTATAGTGGCAAGTTACGGTCCTTTTGCACTTGGAATGATTTTAGGAATTGTTGCCTTATTTCTTATGATTTTTACTACTAAAAAGAACAAGAAAAAAATGGATCTTAACATAAAAGAAATTACTACAATTAACGAAATGGCATTAACAATTGGCTTAATAATGCTAACTATTGGTAATTTTTTAGGAGGAATGTGGGCTAACGAAAGCTGGGGTCGTTACTGGGGATGGGATCCAAAAGAAACTTGGGCACTCATTTCTATTATGATTTATGCTTTTGTTCTTCATATGCGATTAATTCCAGGATTAAGAGGTAAATACACTTTTAATCTATGGTCTATCATCGCATTCGGATCAATTATGATGACATATTTTGGTGTTAATTTTTATCTGTCTGGACTACACTCTTACGCTAGTGGTGACCGAGTAATTACTCCAAATTCTGTTTATTATTCCATATCATTTGTTGCATTGTTAGGAACAATTGCCTGGTTTAAATACCGAAAATTTTATAAAAAATAACAAAAGACGTACTTTTGCTCACTTAAAAATAACGAAACATGTTTCATAAAAATATTAAACTGATTATTGCTCTTTTAATCACTGTTTGGGCAGGATTTGAATTCTACGAAGGGCATATAATGAATGGAATTTCTATTCTTCTTTTAGCTGGATTATTTATTTTATTTTACTTTAAAAATGAGTTTATTCTATTAGCCTTTCTTCAATTAAGAAGACAAAATTTTGAAGGCGCTAAAAAATGGTTACGTTATATAAAGAATCCAAGCAGTTCGCTCACAAAAAAACAAGAAGGTTATTACAATTATCTTCATGGAATTATGTTGTCTCAAACCAATATTACGCAGGCTGAAAAATACCTCCGAAAAGCAATTCGTTTAGGACTTTCTATGAATCATGATTTGGCAATGGCCAAACTTCAGCTTGCAGGAATTGCAATGACAAAAAGGAGAAAAAGAGAAGCAACTACATTATTAGCCGAGGCTAAAAAACTAGATAAACATGGCATGCTAAAAGAACAAATGCAGATGCTTAAACAGCAAATGAAAAAAATATAAAAATAAAAAAGCTCCAATTGGAGCTTTTTTATTTTAACCGTTTGAGTATTAAATCTGGAGTATATTGAATAACGAATACTCCGTTGTTAGAAGTTGTAGAAAATAGCTTTCTAGAATAATTAAATTTACTTTCTATTCTATAAGAAGTTCCTTTTTTAAAGGTGTCTTTTAGGTCATCTCCTGACGCCAAACGCATGGCAACATCAAACACAACATCAAATCCTTTGGTTGCATAATAACTTGGATAGGTATAATTTTTCTTGTAAAACTGTTGATTAAATAGCTTAACCTCAGGAGATTCTTCATCAACAAAAACATCTGAAGTATAAGTAAACTCTAGTTGCGCTAGCTTAGTGTTATCTACTTGATCAAATGTGTTTGATTTATCAAGTGTAAAAAGTCTTACAGTTGTATTTTTAGGTACAGGTTGTATTTTTGGATACTTTCTATCTCTTCTTGTTGGCAAACTAATTAAACTATTAATAACATCAGAAGCAATAACTGTTTCATCTGTAATTAAAATTACCCAATTTTCTCCTCCTTTTAATTCATTAATAATAAGATGCTTTGGAATATATCCATCTTCAGTAGGTTGAATTATTTTGATAGATTGAATTGATTCTTTTTCTTCTAATTTTGATTGTATTCTAAGTGATGTCTCAGCAGAAACAGTACTTGTGTCTCTTATAATAAGAATATTTTCATCATCATAATTACTTAAAATGTAGGATAATAGTTCTTCTTGATGATGATCTATATCTGGCTGTACTTTTATAATTTTTGAAGATTTAAATTCATCCTGATTTTTAGAAAACACAGGAAAAACAACAGGAACACTCACTTTATTAGCCACAATAGGAATTTCTTCAGAATACAGAGGACCAATAATTGCATCATATTTATTTAAATCATTTTTTGCAACAATACCTCTGATTTTAGATAATTTTTTGTTGGTATCAAAAAAGCCAAGGTTAAGTTGTAGTCCTAACTTTTTTAATGAATCTTTTGCTATCTCTGCTCCCATATAAAAATCAGCAGTAATATTAGCTAAATCACTATCTTTAAAAATACTTTTGGCGCTTCTATTTTTATGAGTTGATGCCTTAAAAGGTAATAACATAGCGATTGAGACAGCTGTTTTTTCAATTTGATCTTCATACAACACATTTTCATCTATTTCTTTTATTGGCTTGATCTTCAGCACCATTCCTTCTTTCAATCCTTCTTTCAAATTTGGATTCAGGTCTTTTAGCTCATTTTCAGAAACATTATAAAATCGAGTTAAACTGTAGAACGTATCTCCTTTTTTTACTTCGTGAACAACAAATATTTTTTTCAGTTCATCAATATCTTGCTTACTACCTTCTTTACCTTTGTATGCTTTATTAGGAATAACAATTACTGTATTAGTATCTAATTTTTCACTTGCATCTGGGTTTAACCTTTTTAGATCTTCAGAATCTAAATTCAGCTTTTCAGCTATTGATTCAATAGTTTCTCCTTCTTTCACAGTATAAGAAATATACTTCTTCTGTTGTATACAAGAACTTGCTAGTAAACAAGTTAAAACAAAAACGATTGCTTTTAAATTTTTCATGTTTATTCCCATTCTATAGTTGCAGGAGGTTTTGAGCTTATATCATAAACTACTCTGTTCACTCCTTTTACTTGATTAATTATTTTATTAGATATTTTTTGTAAAAACTTATAAGGTAAATGAACCCAATCTGCTGTCATTCCGTCTGTACTTTCCACTGCTCTAAGCGCTACTACTTTTTCGTAGGTTCTTTCATCTCCCATCACTCCAACGGAATTTACAGGAAGCAATATAGCTCCCGCTTGCCATACATCATTATATAATCCTTCTTCTTTCAATCCATTTATAAAAATAACATCTACCTCTTGCAAAACACGTACTTTTTCAGCTGTAATATCTCCCAGAATTCGGATGGCTAATCCAGGACCTGGAAAAGGATGTCTTCCTAACAATTCTGAATCAATCTCCATTGATGCTCCTACTCTTCTTACTTCATCCTTAAACAACATCCGTAAAGGCTCTACTACTTTTAATTTCATAAAATCAGGCAATCCTCCAACATTATGATGACTTTTAATTGTTGCTGATGGTCCTTTTACTGAAACTGACTCTATAACATCTGGATATATCGTTCCTTGAGCTAACCATTTTGCATTTTCAATTTTATGAGCCTCATCATCAAAAACTTCAATAAATACACGACCAATTACTTTTCTCTTTTGCTCAGGTTCATCTATGCCCGCTAATGCATCTAAAAAACGCTTAGAAGCATCTACTCCTTTAACGTTTAAACCCATACCTTCGTATTGATTCAAAACATTTTCAAATTCATTTTTTCGTAAAAGTCCGTTATTAACAAAGATACAATGAAGATTTTTTCCAATTGCTTTGTGTAATAAAACTGCTGCTACAGTTGAGTCTACTCCACCAGAAAGCCCTAAAACTACTTTATCGTTTCCTAGTTTTTTCTCCAATTCTGCTACCGTTTCTTCTACAAAAGAATCAGACGTCCAATCTTGACTAACTTTTGCTATTTTAACTAAAAAGTTCTCTAAAAGTTGCTTTCCATGCGTGGAATGATAAACCTCTGGATGAAATTGAATAGCGTACGTTTTTTCTCCTTCAATTCGGTATGCTGCATTTTCTACATCTTCTGTGCTAGCCAGTAAAATACCATTAGTAGGTAATTGTTTAATAGTATCTGAATGACTCATCCATACTTGACTTCCTTCTGGAATTGAATCAAAAAAATCTTCCTCTTTTTTTAAATAAGATAAATGAGCTCTACCATACTCTCTTGTATTGGAAGGCGAAACATTTCCTCCTGAAAAATGCGCTAAATATTGTGCTCCATAACAAACCGCTAATAATGGTTTTTTTCCTCTAATTTGACTTAAATCTGGGTGAGGTGCATCTTCAGAACGAACTGAAAATGGGCTTCCAGATAAGATAACTGCTTGAAAAGAATCAATACTTGTGGGTAAATGATTGTAAGGATGAATTTCGCAATAAATATTTAATTCCCTTACACGTCTCGCAATTAACTGGGTATATTGCGATCCGAAGTCTAAAATAAGTACCTTATGATGTTGCATGCGCAAAAATAGTACTTCAATTTATATAAACTCTATAAGCTTAGCAAATTTTATGCTATAATCTATACACAACTGCATTGATATTCATTCCCGCTCCAACAGAAGCCAATAGAATTATATCTCTTTTTTCTATTGATTGATTTTCTATCTGATTTTTCAGTACCAAATCCAACAAAGTAGGAACCGTAGCTACCGAACTATTACCTAACTCATGAATACTCATGGGCATAATTCCTTTTGGCGGCGATTGTTTATAAAGTTTGTAAAATCGTTTGATAATAGCTTCATCCATTTTTTCATTTGCTTGGTGAATGAATATTTTCTTAACCTCATTAATGGAAACACCACTTCTATCTAAAGCTGTTTTCATCGCTTTAGGAACATTGTTCAATGCAAATTCATAAATTTTTCTACCATGCATTTTTATGTAGCGCACATCAGAATCTTCTTCTTTATTATTTGAATTGCCAAAAAATAAAAAGTAAGCCTCATCTTTTGTATGTGTTTGAGTAGCATGACTCAAAATACCTTGATTTGAATTCTCTTGAAGTTCTAAAACACAAGCTCCTGCTCCATCACTATAAATCATAGAGTCTCTATCGTGTTTATCTATAACACGAGAAAGTGTTTCCGCCCCAATAATAAGTGCTTTTTTAGCCATTTTTGAATTGATAAAAGCATGAGCCTGTATTAGTCCTTCTATCCATCCTGGGCAACCAAATAATATATCATAAGCAACACAATTAGGATTTTTAATCCCAAGTCTATGCTTTACCCGAGTTGCTAAGCTAGGAAGTATATCACTTTGTATAGCGGCCGACTTTACATCTCCAAAATTATGAGCAAGAATGATATAATCTAATTCTTCTGGATCTATTTTAGCATCTTCAATCGCTTTTAAAGAAGCAAAATAACCTAAATCAGAGGCATTCCATTTTGGATTTGCATATCTTCTTTCTTCAATACCTGTAATGTCTTTAAATTTTTCAATTATAACTTCATTGTTATTTGGAATTTCTACTCCATCTATTTTTAAAAACTGATGGTTTAAAAATGCGCTATTTTCTTTTTTTATTTCTGGCAGATAAGATCCGATTCCCGTGATTACTGAAGCCATATAATTGATGTTTGTTAATCATTTTTACCAAAAGAACGCGTTTTTATCAAAAATTCATACAAAAAAAGAGGTTTTGTAAAAACTTTTATGTAATTCATAAAATTCTCTATTCTTATTACGAATTTTATGAAAAGTAAGCTTGTTATTGAGAATCTTTAATTCTTATAAATAAGAATTATCAAAAGAAAATGGCAGCAGAGAAACTACAGATTGAACTTTTATAATTTTCCCCACTTCTCCCATAAAGAGAACTTCAATAGGGTTTTGTTGCTTCGTTTCAAATTCAAGCATTGACTGCCTGCAGGCTCCGCAAGGACCTACAGGCTTATCTACTTTCTTTAAGTTTGTTGAAACAGTTATAGCAATTTTAACCATTTTAATTCCTGGAAAAGATGTACTGGCTTTCCATATAGCCACTCTTTCTGCGCACATCCCTGAAGGATATGCTGCATTCTCTTGGTTGCTTGCTAATACGTATTCACCATTTTCTAATAAAATACAGGCTCCAACTTTAAAATTAGAGTAAGGAGCATAAGAAGATTGTATTGCCTCAGTTGCTTTCTGAATCAAGATGCTATCTTCCTTAGATAACTCATCCAAATTCTCATATACAACAGCATTTGTATCTACTTTTATTTTTTTCATCTAGAACTTTAAAAGAATAATACTAATACGTTTCAAAAATTTCTCCTAAATCAAAACCAAGGGAAAAACGAAGTGAATTTTCCAAAGGATTATTCACATCAGAAGAATTAATTAAATATGATAAGTCTATGGTTAGCGCATTGGTTCTAAAACCTGCTCCCAACGTAAAGAACTGTCTATTTCCTTTCTCCTCACTCTCATGAAAATACCCTGCTCGCAGTGCAAAAGCATTGTTGTATAAATATTCTGCACCCAATGCATAGTTAATTTCTTTTAATTCTTCACTAAAACCGCCTGGAGCATCTCCAAATGAGCTAAACATCCCTGATATAAATCCTTTGTCTCGGTCTGAACCGTCTTCTTGCGGTGTAGGAACTAATAGTTTTGCTATTTGAGTATTAACAGAAATTATATTATAATCATCTAAAATAAAATCAAAACCTCCTCCCAGCTTAAGATTTGTGGGTAAAAAATCTTCTTCTCCTGGAACGTATGAAACTTTCGGACCAATGTTAGCGATGTTAAACCCAAATCGATAACGGCCATTAAATGTTCCATAATTTTCCTCAGAAGATTGGTAGTATCCTGATATATCTACCCCAAACCCATTAATTATTTGTAAATCCTCATCTTGTGTAGTTAACTTTAAATTAGAATTGATATAACGCAAACTCACACCCATAGAAAAACTTTCACTTAACTTAAGTGCATATGTTCCCGAAATAGTAAATTCGTTAGGATCGATAGTTCCTACAGGATCTCCTGATGAATTCGTCAATTCAATTTGACCTAGTGAAAAATAACGAATTTCTGCTCCCCAAGCAGATCGTTCATCTAACCGATTAATGTAAGAGCCTCCTCCAATAAAAATATCGTCAGTTAAATTCCGTAGCCAAGGAGAATAGTTAAGACCAATCATAACTTTTCTGCTCGAAAATGCTATTTTAGATGGGTTATGAAACAATGAGTATGCGTCAGCAGAGGTGCTTACTCCAATATCTCCCATACCACCAGCTCTTGCATCAGGAGTAATTAATAAAAAAGGGGTAGCTGTTGTGATACCACTCCTTGTTTGAGAGAATGATTCTATACTCAAAAACAGTATTAAAACGATTAGCCCTATAATTTTCTTCATATGTTATTTATTGTAATAATATTTTTACTCAATTTCTATGTATTACACTAAAGTATTACCAGTTTTTCATATTTCTCAGCTACTAAATCGCTCACAGTCGATTTTACTTTTAACTTGTATACATAAACACCTTTTCCTAGTCTATTTCCAAAATCGTCTAGACCATTCCAATTTATACCTCTAGACAAACTCCCTGTTGTTTGCACAACTTGATTTATCGTCTTTATTAGTTTTCCTGAAATAGTAAATATTTGAACTTGAACTTCTAAAGGTTCATTAGGCTTGTTATGTTGAAACCAAAATTCAGTATAGTTTACAAATGGATTAGGGTAATTTAATACATTTTCTAACTGCAAAGTGGCATCACTAACAACCACAAACTGTAACGAAGCTTCTGATGAGTTATTGTGCGTGTCCCAAGCTTTTAATGTAAGTGTATGAGGACCAACAGATAAATTTCTTAGTTTATAAGTAACTCGTCCATTTGTATAATCATCTAACTCTGTTTCATAAAAATCATTTAATACAATTGGGTTTGATTCATCTCCGTCTAAAATAGCAACAATATCATGGTCTATAGCTGTAACCGACGTGTTGATTCCATTTTCATCTGAAAGCTGAACAATTAAATTAGGAGAAGTATTTGTATTACCTCCATCAATAAAAGATTCATCATTCAAATAGAGTTGTATTTGAGGACCTGTATTATCTTGAGTTGCATTCTCATTAATTCCTCCAACTATAATATCATCTCTATAACCTGATTTATCAATACTGTTATTATTTGCATAAAAGCTTAGCTTACCTGGTCCATAAGCTACACGAATATCTTTTGGAGCAACAAACTGAAACTGAAATTGCCCGTTGCTGATAGTAGCTCTTCCGTTAAACAATTTACTTTCTTGAGAGTCAAAAGATAAATTAACACCAAAACCATCATTATCTAAAGTAGATTTATCTATAGGCTTATCAAAAATTGTAGCAAACAATGTTCCGTTAAAATCGTTTAGTACATTGTTAGAATTATCTGTAACTACACCTTCAAAATTTATAGTTGACAATGCTTTAATTGTGTCTAAAGATTGTGTTACATCAACTCCATTCATACGAGTTAACTGAATATTTGGTTCAGGAATAGCTAATTTAGCCGCTGGATCACCAAAATAATAAATAAAAAACTTTTGAAAATTGGAAAACTGATTCTTAGTTACTAATAATGACTGAGCTATAGAATAATTATTGGGTGAAAACTGTAAAAGCACTCTCATTAAATCTTCATTAAAGCGCTGACCTACTGGTATAAAAACTTCTCGAGTAGTTGTAATCATATTGGCAGCTCCTCCTTGAGGATTCCAAAAAGTAAGTTCTCCTGCTGTTGTTCTGCTAGGATTATCGAAGCGTGAAAAATCACATGTAACAGTAACAAAAAGCGGCAAGGTGTTTTCGTTTACGAAACCTTGTACTTGTGGTCTATCTAAAAAACGTTCTGAGGCAAATCCATCTTCTCCTCCATGTCCAAAATAATCTACTAAAAGACTACCTTTTTCTATTGCCGTAGAAATAGCATTCTTAACTTCAGGATAACGTTCCCCGCCAGAACTAGTCTGCTGAGGAAAAGCGTCTGCATATATTTTGTTTATGTTAAATACAGGTTTATTATTTTTAATTTCATCTGCAATTTCTTCTACTCCTCGCTGTATTGGGATATCAGTACTTTCATCTATATCATCTGCAATTAAAGTAATGGTATTTCGCCAATCTCCTAAAGAAGTAGATTGATAATAACTAAGAATCTTATCTACAACTTCTCTCGCTTGATTAACATCTGAAACAGGAATTCTTCCTGTTGCTACATCTATCGTATGATTAGAATCCATAGAGCCTTCATTATCTTCTAACATCACATAATAATCGTCTGTAACATATGATGTTGCTAAATTAAAACTGGTAAAAGCTAAATAAACTGGCACAATATTATTGTTTCCAATAATTCTATCTTTATAATCATACGAAGCATCTCCAAAAAAACAAACAAACTGTAATCTCCCTGCTTCTGATGTGTTAGAATCGTAGATATGTTTTATAAAATCTCGAATACCTGTTATATCTCTAGAACCTGATGCAAATTCATTATATATTTGATCAAGTAAAACAACTTGAGTTGTTAAACCTGAGTTACTAGCATGATAGTCTGCCAATCTTTGTGCCTGTGTTTGCAGATCAGAATTGGTAATAATTAAATAATTAATATCTTGAAGCGCATGTAGATTTTGATTTGGCACCACCGAGTTTTCTAAAAGCTCTGGAGTGTAATAATCTGAAGTGGTTTCTACCACAAATTCTTCTAATGTTCCGCCATTAGATAAAAAAACAAAATTATTTCCAGAGCTTTGGTTAGCTACAAAACTAGGTTCTAAAGAGTTTGTTACGTTCCAAACTCTTTCAATAGCATTCGAATTAGCAATTGAATAAGCAATAACGTTATTGCTAGATTCAGATTCAAAACTTCGAAAACTAAACTGAAAAGCATCTGCTATCAATTGTTTCTTACCTGTAAATTCAATATAGTCTAAGTAAGCTCTTGCAGATGGATTTCCTTGGTTGTTATAAATTAACTCTACAGAAAAAGTATCACTATTATTTACAAAATTAAAACTCCTCTGCGAATCAAATGCCTGAGTTAAAAAAGATGGATTAACTGCAGGAAAACCTAATGAAAATAAATTATTACCATTGACTGATACTTGCATAGAAGATGAAAGAACCGAACTTGCAACAGCTCTAACACGAATTGTTACTTCTTCATTTACCAACGCTTTAGGAAAAGGAATTGTTATGTTTTGCCTATTTTGAACAGAAAAATCTTCTCCAAACCATTGCCGGCCTGCTGCAAATAAATTAGTTAACTCTTTTTCATAAAAAATATAATCATCAAATGTAGTTATAGTACTTACAGGATTTCCTGAAACAGGAGCTTGATTTGTAATTCGTCTTCCTGGCGTATCATTTATTGTTATATAATAGTAAGATTTATCTGAGTATATGTTCTGTCTATGTGTTGCTGTTTCTGCTGCTGGATTAACTTCCCAGCTATGAGGACCAACACCATAAAATAAAATAAAGTCATCATTATTAAAAACACCATCATCTTCTCCTCTTACATAGATTGTATTTTCTTGCAAATCGTCATGTCGAAAATCATTAACTAGTTCTGGCAAAAGTCTTCCTCCATTACCATATATGTGAATATTTCTTGGGTTTACTCCATTAAGCGAGATCCCCATTTGTTCTAAAAAACTTCTATCAATTCTAAAAACACCTGTTGTATCTATCGCAAATCGAAACCAATTTCCTTGAGATAAAACAGAACTAGATATCTGAGACCACATTGAATTTCCTATTAATAGAAAAATAAAGAAGATTTTTCTTTTCTGCATCACGCCCAATAAATGTTTTAGACAAAAAATTTCCTGGTAAATGTACTAATCATATACTAAAAAAAGACATAATTCGTTCCTTTAAGTAAGAAAAAGCCAAGCAAAACAATTTTCAAGCTCTAAATTGTTAAGAGTCTAATTTTATTGTAAATTGCGCGAGTAGTAGATGTATTCAATTTTATTGATTTATGAAGTATTCTTTTAGACTTACAATTGTATTATTAACTAGCCTAATATTCTATCATTGTAGTTGGATAGGCACTAATAACTCTTCCAGTAATAATAGATCCTCACTAACAGGTTGGAACTTCAATGATCCTAAATATGGAGGATATATTAAAGGTCCAGCGCATAAAAAGCAACCTATTCCCGAAGGAATGGTCGCTATCGAAGGAGGTACTTTTACCATGGGAAGTGTGCAAGATGATGTTATGGGTGATTGGAATACAACACCAAGACAAATGCATGTTCGTTCTTTTTACATGGATGAAGCTGAAGTTACCAACTCTGAATATTTACTCTACTTACAAGTAACTAAGGATGTTTTTCCGCCTAGTGAAGAAAAATACAAACATATTTATGAAGCTGCACTACCAGACACCTTAGTTTGGAGAAAAACTCTCGCAAATACAGATTTATTATCTGAGAGTTATTTAAGACATCCTGCCTATGCAGATTATCCTGTTGTAGGAGTTAGTTGGTTACAGGCTATACAATATTGCAAATGGAGAACTAATGCTATAAATCTTAAAAAATTAATTGATAAAGGTGTAATAGCTAATGTTTTGGAAGTAGACTCAATCAGAAACTTTTATGACACCGAAGTTTATTTAAAAGATCCTTACTTGCTTTTTGATGGAGATTCTACTGTTTACAAAAAAGGTGTTCCAAATTTTAAAGATAAGTCCAAAACAAAAGGCGCTTTTACAGGTAGACATGTATCTAGCATGGATGGAATTCTTGCGCAAAAATTTAGATTACCAACAGAAGCAGAATGGGAATTTGCAGCAAAAGCATATAGTGAAAACAGAGAATATAATAATATTAGAGGGAGAAAAAAATATCCTTGGAAGGAAAGATACTCTAGAAATCGATCTAAAAAATATAGAGGAGATCAGTTAGCAAATTTTAAGCAAGGAAAAGGTAATTATAGCGGTGTTTCAGGATGGAGTTCTGATGGCGCTGATATTCCTAATAAAATAAAGTCATATCCTCCAAACGCTTTCGGTTTGTATGACATGTCTGGAAATGTAGCAGAATGGGTAGCTGATGTTTACAGACCTATAGTAGACTCAGATGCTAGCGATTTTGGCTATTTTAGAGGGAATATCTATACCAAAAGAGTAATTGATGAAAATGGCAAAGTTTCTATTGTAGGGAAATCTAATGAAGATTCTGCTGTATACGATACACTACCAAATGGTAAAATAGTAGTTAAACAGCTTCCTGGAACTGTTAAACACGTTCCTATAACCAAAGCAGATGCCTTTATGCGAACTAACTATTACAGAGCAGATAATACAAATACCAGTGATGGTGATCATTATTCATCTCGCTTTTATAGCTATGATGAAATTCAGTTTGCAACAGCTAAGGAAATGTACAATTCTCCCAAAAAACCTAAGCTTGAAATCGACTCATTAACAGGTAATGTTGTTGAACGCTTTGACAAAGAAAAAAGAACCACATTAATTAGTGACGAATCAAGGGTATACAAAGGAGGATCTTGGAAAGATAGAGAATTTTGGTTAGATCCTGCTCAAAGAAGATATCTACCACAGTATATGGCAACTAATTTTGTCGGTTTTAGATGTGCAGCTGATATGCTAGGAGGATTTTCTAGCAAGAAAGTTGTCAAAAACTAGCTAGACTAATAAAAACGAATTATATAAAAAACCTTATTGATTTTTTCAATGAGGTTTTGTTTTTAAATAAATGGAAATAAAAGATTTATATCAGATATACAGCAAGTTCTATCTTGTTGACACAGATACTCGAAAAATTCGAGAAAACAGTTTGTTTTTTGCTTTGAAAGGAGAACATTTTGATGGAAATCAATTTGTGCATGAAGCTTTAAAAAAAGGAGCTGCTTTCTGCATTATCGATAATCCAGATTACTCTGTTGTAGGAAAAACAATCTTGGTTAACGATGTATTAGAGACATTGCAAGCTCTTGCAAAATACCATAGAAAACAATTAAAAATTCCAGTAATTGGATTAACTGGTAGCAACGGAAAAACAACTACAAAGGAACTACTTTTTGCCGTGTTGTCTCAAAAATATAGAACCTTAGCTACACAAGGTAATTTAAACAATCATATTGGTGTACCATTAACCATTCTCTCTATTACTCTCGATATTGAATTAGCAATAATAGAGATGGGAGCAAATCATCAAAAAGAAATTGAATTTTTATCAAGTATATCGTTACCAGATTATGGATATATAACGAATTTCGGCAAAGCTCATCTTGAAGGGTTTGGCGGAATTGAAGGAGTTATAAAAGGAAAATCTGAATTGTATGAAAACATTCGAAAACATCGAAAAAAAGTATTTGTTAACGTATCTGACAGAAAACAAATGGAATTAACTCAGGATTTAGATAGGATTTTATTTAATCCTGAAGATATAAAAATACATTCTGAAAGTCCTCTTTTGACTGTAATCTACAAAGATCACATGGTCAACACACAACTAATTGGCACATATAACAAACAAAATATAGCTGCTGCTTTTTGCGTTGGAGAGTACTTTGATGTTAACATTGAAAAAATCAGGAAAGCAATTACTGATTACACTCCAACGAACAATCGTTCTCAAAAAATACAAAAAGGCTCTAACATAATCTTTTTAGATGCTTACAATGCAAATCCGTCTAGTGTATCTGAAGCTCTAATGAGTTTTTCTAGAATTAAAGAGACTAATCATATCTTGATTTTAGGAGATATGCTAGAACTTGGAGTTGATAGTTTAAAAGAACACCAAAGCATAAATCAATTAATTTCAAAATTAGATTTCAAAACTGTTTTTCTGGTAGGAGAACAATATTCTGAAATTGAAACTAATTATTGCCAATTTTCTACATTTAACAAACTAGCTGATTATTTAACAAAACATCCTATCAATAATTCACAGATTTTAATAAAAGGATCTCGAAAACTCGCCTTAGAACGTGTTTTAGACTACATTTAATTAATGTGTTTTTTGTGAAAATCAATTAAATTGTCAATAGGTCTTTGTATTACATCTGTAATTGAAAGATTATACTTAGCAGCTACACTTTCTAATATAGAACGAAAGTAAAAGGCAATTGATCCAATAAAATAAATAGGTGTATTTTTTTCGACCTTGTATTGCAAAATTCTATAAATAAAAAACTCTTCAAAACCTTTTTTGATTAGTTCCTTAACATAGTCTTCTTCTTTATATTCAAACATAAATTTAGCAAAGCTTGCTAAATACATATTTGGATTTGGCTGCCTGTATAAATGATATTTAATTGTATCGGGATCTAAATCAAACTGAGAGCGGAAGTCTTTCGCTATGTTTTCTGGCATGCGATTGTAGTAATAATCTCGAATGAGCTGTTTACCAAAATAATTTCCGCTGGCTTCATCCATAATCGTATATCCTAAAGAAGCTACTTTCATGTGTAACTTTTTTCCATCAAAATAACAACTATTAGAACCTGTGCCAAGAATACAGACAATTGCAGGACTTTTTCCAGTAGCAGCGTAAACTGCTGCCAACATATCTTCTGCAATGGTAATTGATGCTTTTGTAAAGATTGACTGCATTACATCTTTTAATATTTCAACAGGTTTTGGTGTTCCACAACCGGCTCCATAAAAGAAAATTTCCTCTACACTATCTTTAACACTAATTAACTGAAACATATTCACAATACGGTTATATAGTTCCTCCCTCGAAATCACGGCAGGGTTTAAACCCAATGTTCGTACTCTAAAAATTTCATTTTTCTGTTTATCAAGAGCAATCCAATCTGCTTTTGTGGAACCTCCATCTGCGATTAAAATCATAATCAAGTACTAATTTTTGTAAATATATTATTACGTAGATATTTGTACAAATTAATAGCTTGATTCTATGTTGATTTTTACTCATTTTTTCACAAAATATAAACATTTTCGCAAAAGTTACTCCTTAAGAAAACCGTAACTTTGCAAAAAAGTAATTATGCTATTTTTTAACAGAAAAAATATATCTATTCAAAATTTCTTTTCAGATACATATGTAGATATTCATTCTCACTTACTTCCTGGTATTGATGATGGAGCTAAAGATATCGATGATGCTATTAACCTGATTAAAAAACTTGTTTCTTATGGTATTAAAAACATAATTACTACTCCTCATATTATGGGTGATGTTTACCCAAATACTTCCGAAATCATCAAAAGAAAACTAGATGAAGTCAGACAAGAATTGACTAACAGAAAAATAGAAGTGAATTTAAAAGCAGCTGCGGAATATATGCTGGATGAGCAATTTGTTGATTTACTCAAAAAGAAAGATATTTTAACCTTAGATGGTTTTCATATTCTTGTTGAAATGTCTTTTTTCAGCCCTCCTATGAACTTATTCGATACTCTATTCGATATTCAATTAAAAGGATATAAACCTATTCTTGCACATCCAGAACGATATCAATTCTATCATGGTAATCTTGATAATTTTTACAAACTTAAAAAAGCTGGATGTTTGTTTCAATTAAATCTTTTGTCTTTAACAGATCAATATGGAAAAGGAGTTACTAAATCAGCTAAAAACCTGCTAGAAAATCAATTATACGACTTTGCAGGTACTGATACGCATCACAACAATCATCTTCATTTACTCGAAACAATAGCAACTTCAAAAAACCTAAAACTACTACAACCACTCATTTCAAAAAATAAGCAGTTTCATAAAATTTAGAATTATTACAACACATCAAATTATTATAAAAGATTATCCCCTTAAAATCCTTTTATACCAAGGAGACTTCTTTTTATCAACTCCATAGCCATAGCCATAGCCATAACCGTAGCCATAACCGTAACCGTAGCTTCGCTTTGGATCTGTATCATTTAACACAATAGTCATATTAGGCAATCGCTTCTCTTTATATAAAGATTGTGGTATACTTAAAAGACGCTTATCCAAATAGTTAGCCCGAATAGTATATAAAAACACATCTGCATATTCAGCTATTAATAGTGTATCCGTAACTAGATTTACTGGAGCAGTATCAACTACCACATAATCATACTCTTGTTTTGCAATAGTAAACAATTCTTCTACTCGTTTACTCATTAACAACTCTGCTGGATTTGGAGGAATTACCCCAGAAGGAATAATGTCTAAATTTTCTACTTTGGGTATTTTAAATATCAGATCATTTACTGACAAATTTGCATCAGTTATATAATTGGTAACTCCTTTTTGATCAGGTACTCCCAAATATTCTAATACTTTGGGTGCTCGCAAGTCCATTCCAATCAGCATAACTTTTTTACCTGATAGAGCCAAAGAAACAGCTAGGTTAATAGAAATAAAAGACTTTCCTTCTCCACTATTAGTAGATGTAACAAAAATGGCTTTACTAGCATTTTGTTTTCCTGATAAGATAAAATCTAAATTTGTACGAATTAAACGAAACGCTTCTGCTACACTAGAACGATTATTATTCCCTATAACAATTTTCTTATCCGTATCAGACCTAGGAATATCTCCCATGTAAGATGCTTTAACAACACTCTCTACATCTTGTTTTGAGTGCACTTTCGTATCTAATAAATCTTTTACATATATAATGGTAAAAGGCGCCATCAACCCAATAAACAATGCGGCTAGAAGTATAACTTTTTTATTGGGAGATACAGGTAAATTAGGACTATATGCTACATCAATAATTTTAGCATTAGGAACTGTTACTGCCAAAGAAATATCTGTTTCTTCCTTCTTTTTTAATAAGTATGAGTATAGCCCTCCAATGATCTCTTGTTGACGGGCAATATCAATAAAACCTCTTTCTTTAATTGGAATAGAGGATACTTGAGAAGTAATTTTTCTCTCCTCTTTACGCAACTGCTCTAATTGTATGTTTATAGATTTAACTACATTTTCTATGCTTTGTAGTAAACTCTGCCTTAGACTTTCTATCTGTGTATTAAGTGCTATAACCACGGGATTTTTAATTCCTGCAGTTTCTTTCTTCTGATTTCGTTCTAATACAAGTTCGTTATACTTAACTATTGATTGAGATATTGTTTGGTCATCAAAGCCAAGACTAGAGGGTAATACTTCATCTTTTGCAGACTCTTGAGTCAGTTGCTTTTGTATCCATTCTGCTAGATCTAACTGAGTCCCTAAAGAAATGAGTGTTTGGTTGTTCTCAGAAAGTGATTGTAATACTAGCGTTACTTCATCAGGAAGCCCCATAAAACCTTTCTTACTCTTATATTTTTGAACATTATCATCAATTAAAGACAAGTCTCTTCCTACTTCTTCTAGGCGCTCATCAATGAAGTCTTTCGTTTTTTCTGAAACTTGGTTCTTATCTTTAATAGCATCTAAATTATATTGACGGACAACCTCATCTAATATATCTTCAGCTTTTTCTTTAATCACATCTTCCAAAGTTAGCTTAAGAACACTTGAATTTTTGTCTATGGTATTAATACTTATACGACTCCGGTAACTATCAATGACGCGGTCTCTAGCCCTAATATTAATTTTCAATTGTTTAGAATCTTCTTCTTTAAGAGCTGAAAAGTTACTTTTCACCACAAAAGTTCCTATTTTTTCTAAGTAGATTTCCTCATCAAAAGAAAATTCATGTTTTACACTTTCATCTTCAGAAACTAAAATAAAACGTTTGTTATTTAACAATTCTACAAAAACCAGAGTATCTCTGTCTTCTATCCAAAGACTTTTTTGTGAAAATTTAAACTGCACAGGGCTTTTTCTTCTATATACTTCCGATTGTTTTACCCTACCAGATACATAATATGAAATGCTTAAACCTAACGTATCTACTAATTTTCCAATAATTTTTCGTGATTTTAAAACCTCAATCTCATTGTCTGGGTTATTAGCCGAACCACCTCCAATAATACCCAAATCTTTAAAGGCCTCTAACTCAGCAGATATTCCTGATTTTTTGTTATCCTTAATCATAACACTAGCCGTAGCTTGATAGGTAGGAGCAGTGTATCTTAGATATAAAAAAGCAATTATAGTAGTTAGAATTACACCTAAAGCGAACCATCGCCAATGTGCTAAATACTTTTCTAACTCAGCTCGTAAATTAGTAGAAAAAATAGCTTTTTCATTACTTACATCTGCTATATAATCTTGTTGGCTTTGTTTCATTCTAACGAGTTAAAATTGTCAATAGTGAAATAATAACAGATGCAATGGAAGCAAACATTCCTATATTTGGATTATAGGAAGCTCGTTGCATATTGGCTTTATTAGGTTCCACATAAATTAAGTCATTTTGTTGTAAATAGTAAACAGGTGACGTAAATATTTTTTTGGAAAGTAAGTTTACCTGGTAAATATTTTTTTTTCCTGCCTCTTCCCTTTCTACTAATATTGAATTACGTTTACCAGATATGTGTAAATCTCCTGCAAGACCTATTGCTTCTAAAATAGTAACTCGTTCGTTTGGTATTGTATAAGTTCCAGGGTTATTTACATTACCTAAAACTGTAATCTTAAAGTTAGCAATCCGTATGTTTATAGTAGGTTCTTTTATATAATTTGGAGAAATCTTAGATTTTAGAAGAGAAATGGCCTCTGCTCTTGTTAAGCCTCCTATTTTAAACTTTCCTAATATTGGAAAATCAATATAGCCTTCATTATCTACCAAATATAATTGCAGAGTGGGTTGCCCTACTGCTTGACCTGGAAGAACTGAAAATGTCACTGCAGGTAAGTTAAAAGGTTTAGCTGCTGCTAGATCTTCAGAAGTGACAGTAATATTTAACAAATCATCTGGTTTAAAAATGGTTTTATAACTATTTGACACTAATGACTGATCAACTACATCATTTTGGAAATACACTATTTTTTTTCTAGAAACACATGATACTTGAATAAGCAAGAGTAATAAAGTGGAAAGTAAATAGAAAGTTTTTCTCATAGATTTATAAAATAACCAAGCGCGAATTTACATTTTTTCATAAGAACTTGAGGGATACTCAACATCTAATTTTTGATAAATCGAATTATTCGATTTGAACTCAGGCACAATATTCTTCATTAACCGAACTAAATTAATATCATTATCACTAACATTTTTTTTCGAACAAAGCTCCTCAATCAAAAGCTGAATAGAACTACAATTGATATCTTTTACTTTAGCAATCAATATTTTATCATGGTAAGTTTTTTGAGTATTTTCTCCATTAGCCAAAAGTTCTTCGTAAAGCTTTTCACCAGGACGCAACCCTGTTATTTTAATATCTACCTCATCAGGAAAGGAAAAACCAGACAAATGAATCATTTTTTTAGCGATTTCATATATTTTAACTGGTTTTCCCATGTCAAAAATATAGATCTCGCCACCCTTACCCATTGTTCCTGCTTCTAATACTAAATTACAAGCTTCAGGGATCGTCATAAAGTATCTTGTAATATCCTTATGGGTGACAGTTAAAGGGCCTCCTTTTCTTAATTGCCTTCTGAACAAAGGGATAACTGAACCGTTTGAACCTAAAACATTCCCAAATCGAGTAGTTGTAAACTTCGTCATACTATGTTGTCGACTCATACAGGCTACATATAATTCTGCAATACGTTTAGTAGCACCCATAATATTTGTAGGGTTTACCGCTTTATCAGTAGAAATCATCACAAATTGCTCTACTTTATTTTTCACCGATAAATCTACCACTATTTTAGTTCCTCTAACATTTGTTTTTATAGCTTCATAAGGGTTTTTTTCCATTAAAGGAACATGTTTATATGCCGCTGCGTGAAATACTTTTTGTGGTTTATAACGTTCAAAAACTTCTCTTACACGATATTCATCAGTAATATTTATTACAACAACCTCTATATTTTTCTTATTACTCTGATAAAACTCCTGTTGAAGATCATATAAATCAGATTCTGCTTGATCTAATAATATTAATTGTTTATATGAATATTCTGATAATTGACGAGATATTTCTGATCCTATAGAACCGGCTGCTCCAGTAATTAATATACTTTTACCACTAGTTTCTCGCTCAACTATTGAGTTAACAATTTTTATAGGCTTTCTATCAAGCAGGTCCTCTATTTTAACTTGTTTTATCTGACTCGCCTGAAAATCTCCACCAATCCAACGTTCTAAAGAAGGAACAATCTTAACTTCAATTCCTTTGTTTATGAGGTCATCAGTAATTGCCAATAGTCTTGTAGAGCTTATATTTTGAATCGATAGTATAACTTCTTTTACTCTATATTTTTCAAAAAATAGTGCTGTTAGCTCTGATCCATGAAAAATCTTAACTCTATCTATTTTTTTACCTTTTTTTTGTTCATCATCATCCACAAAGCCAACAATTTTATAACTCGTTTTTCCGTCTTTCTGAAGAGCATTATAAGTTATTAATCCAGAATGTCCAGCTCCATATATCAAAACACGAATATCATTTGACAAGTCTTGAGTAACAACTTCATAGAGTGTTTTAAACACAAAACGAGAGCTAATTAAAAAGAATGTAGAGACAAAATAATTTATGATAAGTATTGATATAGGAATTTGAAATTTATCATAAATATTGAATGCACGAAAACCAAGTATAATGGTAATTCCAAGGAAAACAATTAATGAAGTAGCTAAAAAAACATTTACCACATCTCTTAATCCTGTATGTCTTATTATTCCTTTATAGGAGCCAACTGCAATAAAAGAAAGCAGAGACAATAAAACAATATAAGGTATTTGATAAAGTAATAAATATTTATCAAATGAGAAAGAAGCTTCAAAGCGGATAAAATAAGAAAAAACAAATGAAATTATTACAAGTAATAAATCAATTATTAAAACTATCCACTTAGAAGAATGCCGATATAACCTGTTAAGTAAAAAGTTTTTCACAGTTCAATAAATATCATGCACCAAAAGTACATTATTTTTGATATACCATACTTTTCATTGACTAATTCATTTAAATTTCAAAAAACAATAGTTCTTAGAGCAGAAAAAACTCTATCTCTATCTATGTCACTTAAATTAGATCCCGAAGGCAAACATAATCCTTGATCAAATAAATTTTCTGACACTTTACCACCATAGTAATCTTTATTTTTAAAAACAGGTTGCAAATGCATAGGTTTCCATAAAGGTCTTGATTCAATATTTTGATCCTCTAACGCCAATCGAACGTCTTCTCTATTATACCCAGTTATTGACTCATCAATTACAATACAGCTTAACCAATGATTAGAGAAGAAATTTGTATCTGGCTCCTGAAAAACCTTAATCCCTTTTATATCTTTAAATAAGTGTACATAAAATTGCTGATTATTTCTACGCAATTGAATATGATTATCCAAAACTTCCATTTGACCACGACCAATACCAGCCAGCACATTACTCATCCTATAGTTATATCCAATTTGAGAATGTTGATAATGAGGCGCGTTATCTCTAGCTTGAGTTGACAGGAAAATGGCTTTTTGTTTTTGCTCATTATTTTTACACACCAAAGCACCTCCTCCTGAGGTAGTAATAATTTTATTTCCATTAAAAGATAAAACACCATAATCACCAAAAGTCCCACATTTTTTACCTTTATATGTTGAACCTAATGCTTCCGCAGCATCTTCAATAAGAATAATTCCGTATTTTTTAGAAATAGCTGCGATTTCATCTATTTTGGCAGGCATTCCATACAGATGAACTAAAATAATAGCTTTTGGTTTTTTACCTTTAGCTATTCGAGACTTAATCGCATCTTCTAAGTAAATAGGACACATATTCCATGTATCGCCTTCACTGTCTATAAAAATAGGTTTTGCTCCTTGATATATAATAGGATTTGCAGATGCAGAAAAAGTAAAAGTTTGACACAACACCTCGTCATCATAACCAACACCTGATAATATCAATGCCATATGTAATGCTGCTGTACCAGAAGACAAACAAGCCACCTTTGAATCTTCCTTGAGATAATTTTCAAGACTTTCTTCAAAATTTGTAACATTAGGCCCTAAGGGAGCAATCCAATTT
Organism: Bacteroidia bacterium; assembly: GCA_030428865.1. Lineage (GTDB taxonomy): Bacteria > Bacteroidota > Bacteroidia > Flavobacteriales > Flavobacteriaceae > Polaribacter. The sequence continues at coordinate 87,365 of JAUIEK010000006.1, forward strand.
TCTTGAAATGCTTCTTTTATATACTTTATTTCATCTCCTCCCATGTGAGGAGATGATAACCAGATTTTAGTTTTCATATTGAGTTTTATATTTTTTTATTACTCCTGGATTCCCAACAACTATAGCATAATCAGGAACATCTTCTATAACAACTGCTCCAGCTCCTATGGTTACCCATTTACCAATTTTAATATCAGGAATTATAATAGCTCCCGCTCCAATATGAGTGCCTTCTCCTATTGTTACATTTCCAGTAATTGTAGCATTAGGGGATATGTGAACAAAATCACTGATATTACAATCATGCTCTATAACAGAAGATGTATTAAGAATAACATGCTTACCTATAAGAGTACCTGAATTGACAGTTACATTAGACATTACTACGGATCCATTACCTATTCTAACATTGCTAGAAACAACAGTTTGTTTATGAATTACAGTACCATAGTTTACATCTAATCTGTTGACAATTTCCTTTCTCATAAAATTACTACCTATACATATCACAAAATCATGATTAGTATAGTTTTCAATTTTGTTTGGAGACAATATTTCTGTCTTACTTAAAAAATCTTTACTAGACTGATCATCAAAAATCGCAATAATTTGATCTTTATTATTTTTTATAATGTCAAAAATTACTTTTCCATGTCCTCCAGCACCATATAAACAAAAACTATCCATTACCTTGAAACTTTTTAGTAGTAGCCATATTAGCTGAATTGATACCTTCTTTTTTATAAATTTTCATAATTGTTTTAAAGAAAATTTTTAAGTCAAGTAAAAAATTATAGTTTTCTACATACCAAACATCATAGTCAAACTTTTGTTCCCAACTAATTTGATTTCTCCCATTTACCTGTGCCCATCCTGTGGCGCCAGGTCTCACATTATGTCGTTTTCTTTGCCTTTCATTATACAACGATAAATATTCTGGTAAAAGAGGTCTAGGACCAATAATACTCATATCTCCTTTTAGTATATTAAACACTTGTGGTGCTTCATCCAAAGATGTTTTTCTTAAAAAAGAACCTAACCTAGTAAGTCTTTCACTGTCTGGCAGCAAATTTCCCTCACTATCTCTCTTGTTGTTCATCGTTCGGAATTTCATTACTTTAAAAATCACCTCATTCTTTCCAGGTCTTTTTTGAAGAAAGAAAGGTTTTCCCTGATTATAAAAGAGTAGCAGTATTGTAACAATAATTAAAAGAGGCAAAAAAAACACAAGAAAAATAATTGCTACAATTATATCAATTAACCTCTTTAAAAAAAATCTATACATTATTCAATCACTTTTTATGCTTACTTAAAATCAACCGAGAATATTTTGCATTACACTTCTAATTAAATAAAAACAATCATTTTATAACAGGCATAGCCTTACCCACTATTAATTTATATGTTTTATTTACTAAATATTGATTATTTAATAAATAAAAAGCATTTTCTTTCATCTCTTTAAATTTCTCTTCATTATCTAATAACCACTGAATAGCTAATCTCATTTGACTTATATCACCAGAGATAACCGCCTTACCACAACCTGCATCTTCTACTACTTTTCCAATATCAGTTGAATCATCTGTTGCAGTTATAACTGGCTTTTTCATTTCTAAATAAGAAAGTAATCTAGAGGGAAAATTTGGAATTGTAAAGTCTTTATGTAAAAAAATCATTCCAACATCACAAGCCATTAAAAGTTTATCATATTCCTGTTTAGACAACCCTTGCATAATAACAGCATTTTTAGGAGCATTGACTTTAAACCATTTTTTTATTCTAGAAAACTCAGTGCCACTTCCTACAACCAAATAAAAACAGTCAAGATCTGATGTCGTATTTATAGTTTCCAGCAGGAAATCTAATCCTTGCGGCTTTCCCAAGTTACCTCCATATATAAATATTTTTTGAGTTAAAGGTAAATTATATTTCTCTCTGATAAACTTCACCTCTTCTTTAGACATATCCATATTTGCAGGTTCTATGGAGTTTGGATTTACTTCTACTTTATCAGAGTTTATATTATAGTTCTGAATTATATATTTTAAGTTTGCTTTAGACATACAACCAATCGAATCGGATAAATCATACATCTCTTTTTCTTTCTTTAAAAAAAAACGATGTAATAATCCATCCTTTTTCATCATTTTCATGTCAATAGTATTTTGAGGAAATATATCTTTAAGCAATAAATACGAATAGGCGTTATCTCTATTCTTCACATAAGAAATTATTTTATTGAAAGTAATAGGAGGAGTACTGTATAAAACTAGATCAAATTTTTCATTTAAAAATTCTCTTTTAATAGCTTTTAGATATTGGTATTCTAACAATACCTGACCAATTCCTTTCTCTATTTTTGAAGTCTTTTGGAGGTTTAAAGTAGGTACTTGAAGAATTTTCGATTTATTATGTTTGATTACTTTAGCTTTAGCTTTCTCTCTTCTTTCAAGAGGAGATACTACAAAAACTTCATGTCCATTTTTTAAAAACTCTCTCAACAAATCAGTATATATACCTCTTTCTTCAAATGAAGAAATTTTAAGCATTGTTAAAAAAAGAACATTCATTTAATTATTACTTATTCCAAACAACTCTATTAATATAATCTATATAAGAAATGATGATTCTTACCACCTTTTCCGAAACATTTGGCATAGAATAGTCAATTACTTGTCTAAAATTTCGTTCAGGACTTCTATTCTGTCCTTTCAATGCTAATAATCCTTGCATAATACGCTCAGGATTCAAGCCCACCATCATTACAGATGCTTCTTCCATTGCTTCTGGTCTTTCATGAGCCTCTCTTATATTTAAAGCATGAAAATTTAATATTGAAGATTCTTCTGAAATAGTTCCTGAATCAGATAAAACAGCAAAAGCATTTATCTGTAATGCATTGTAATCAGAAAAACCTAATGGTTTTAAAAACTGGATATTTGAATGTGTTTCTATATCCTTACTTTCCAACATATTTCTAGTTCTTGGATGTGTAGAGACGATTATAGGATAGTTGTAGTTTTCTGCGATTAAATTTAAAGAATCTATTAGTCCTATAAAATTCTTAGGGTTACTGATGTTCTCTTCTCTATGTGATGAAACCACAAAGAACTTATGCTTCTCTAAATTCAGTTTAGTAAGAACATCTGAAGAATTAATCTTAGCTCTAAATTTATCAAGCACTTCAAACATTGGACTACCTGTCTTGATAACTCTTTCTGGTGACAATCCCTCTCGCAACAAATACTCTCTTGCAATATCACTATATGTTAAATTGATATCAGAAATATGATCTACAATTTTACGGTTTGTTTCTTCAGGCACTCGTTGATCAAAACAACGATTTCCTGCTTCCATATGAAATACAGGAATTTTCCTTTTTTTTGCGGGAATAGCACACAAACAAGAATTGGTATCTCCTAATACTAAAAAAGCATCTGGGTTTTCTTTCTCTAAAATCGGATCAATTTTGATAAGGATATTCCCAACAGTTTCAGTGGCATTTTTTCCTGCAGCTTCTAAGAAATAATCTGGTTTTCTTAACCCTAAATCCTCAAAAAAGATCTCATTAAGTTCGTAATCATAATTTTGACCTGTATGAACCAAAATATGATCAATAGCTTCGTTTTTGTCTAATGCAATTAATGTACAAGAAAGTCTAATAATTTCAGGTCTTGTACCTACAACAGTTATTACCTTTATTTTTTTCATGTTAGCTGTTTTAAACCTCTACAAAATATGTATCAGAATCTTTAGGATCGTATGGTTCGTTTATCCAGAACATCGTTATAAGTTCTGAATTCCCAATATTAGTTATATTATGTGTATACCAAATTGGCATATCTACGTAAGCGGGTTCTTCTCCGTCTAAGATATATTCAAATACTTCTTCGGAATCTATTTTCCTCAGTTTTATAGAAGCCTTTCCTTGGATGACGGCAAACCTTTCCACTTTTCTAGTATGATAATGATTCCCTCTAGTTATACCAGGAACTGTAGTGGAAAAAGAAGATTGACCTGCTGTATTCGCTCTTATGATCTCAACAAAAGCCCCTCTATCATCTGAATGCTTTACAAATTTTCTAGGAAAATAACTTTTAGGAATAAAACTGGCAAATGTATTGAACAGGTCTAATTCAAATGAGTTGATATCTGCCTTTGGTACTTCTCCACCATCAAAATATTTTTTCTTAAAATCAATTAACAATTCGAGAATTTCCGAAACTTTCTTTTTGCTAGAATAAGGAATTACAAATTTCTTAATTTCTTTATTCGAGTTTACAATCTCATCAAAAAAGAATTCACAAAGCCTATTGATATAAATTAGATTCACCTCACTATCTGTGATAATAGTAGGTTCTTCGCCTTGAATGATTTGATGACAAAAAGTTGCTATAAATGAATTGTAAAAAGGCTTACCAAATGGACCAAATACATTAGGAATTACAAAAGAGATTACCGAGGCATCACACTTCTTAGCCCATTTCTCCAATAAAATTCTTCCGTCTCTTTTTGATTTTCCATATAGGTTGTCGCGTTCCTCTTGAGTAGATGAGGTGAAAATAATCTTAGGCTGCACAAATGCTTCATTACATGCATCAATTAGCTGCTGAACTAACTTAACATTTGTGTTGTATATAAACTGTTGATCTTCATGTCGATTCATGGCCGCTATATGAACAACAACATCGCACTTTGAAACAAAATCCGCTAGTTTTTCTGAATCTTTAAAGTAACTAATATGATAATCTACAACCTCTACTTGCTCTTTCTTAGTCCCTAAGAAGTTATATAAGTGAGATCCCATAAAACCTTCCTGACCCGTAATTCCAACTCGAATTAATTTACCCATTGATTCCATTTTTCTTTATTAAATCTTACTTGATCGTTTTCTATTTCATCCATTCCATAATCGGACATTATCATTAATTTGGAATTTTCTTCATCTGCTTTAAATCCATTTACATAGCCGTTTGGAATATATAAAACTTCAGGTTTGTCTGAAGTTAATGAATAATGCTGAACCTCAAGAGAATCGGAAGGGTTTTCCCAATTATCTATTTCAATAAGTTTAACTTGAAAACTGCCATGAACGCAAATAAACCAGCGACTTTCTATCTTATGTCCTTGCCAAGCCCTTATCGTACTAACTAAAGGATGAGTTGTAAAATAAATTCTTTTAATTTTTCGAGCATTAAATTCATTGACAAAATCAAGTCGACCTCTTTCATCTTGATGAGTTCCCCCAGTTATTATTTTTGGCACTTTCTTCATATTTTATTGAAAGATTATTCCATATCCTTCCTAATAAAGTCTAGTTTTAGAAGAAGTTTTTTCATTCCACCTACATCTAGTCGTTCTGTGTTATGCGAATGATAGTCTTCTACACTATTCATATCAACTTCACCTTCTGAAAAATAGTTGGCATAATTAAGATCTCTATTATCAGCAGGAACTCTATAGTAATCCCCCATATCTTCAGCCTTCACTTTTTCTTCTCTTGTAAGCAAAGATTCGTATAATTTTTCTCCATGCCTAGTACCAATCACTTCAATATCACTAGTACTACCATACATCTCTACTAGTGCTTTTGCTAATGTTTCTACCGTTGCTGCTGGTGCTTTTTGAACGAACATATCTCCTGGATTTGCATTTTCAAAGGCAAAAAGAACCAAGTCTACCGCATCCTCTAAAGTCATCATAAATCTGGTCATATTAGGATCCGTAACTGTTAAATTCTTATTGTTTTTAATCTGATCTACAAACAATGGTATTACTGAACCTCTAGAAGCCATGACATTTCCATATCTAGTACCACAAATTACCGTATTTCCTGCATTTCTTGATTTTGCAACAAATACTTTTTCCATCATGGCCTTAGAAATTCCCATGGCATTAATTGGATAAACCGCTTTATCCGTACTTAAAACAACCACATTTTTAACCTTATTTCTAATTGCAGATTCCAACACGTTCTCTGTACCGATTACGTTTGTTTTAACAGCTTCTAAAGGAAAAAATTCACAAGAAGGGACTTGCTTTAGGGCTGCAGCATGAAATATATAATCTACCCCTCTTACAGCATTCTCAACAGATAGTGGATCTCTCACATCTCCTACATAAAATTTCACTTTTGGATTTAAAAGTTTTCTCCTTAAGTCATCCTGTTTTTTTTCGTCTCTTGAAAGTATTCTAATTTCACTAAAGTGATCAGAATTAATAAATCTAGTTAGAACTGCATTTCCAAATGAACCTGTACCACCAGTGATTAATAACGTTTTATTTTTCAGCATATCAATCTGTTATTCGTTAATCTTTATGTTTTTCAAAAAATTGTTCTTAAAGAATTTTTCCTTTTCAACAACAGTCGGATAATTAATTAAAACCGCTTTAAACTTGCCTTTAAAAACAAAATTACTCCCGGCAGCAACACCAATAATTCCATGATCTTGAATTACCGCTCCCATATCTTCCATAGAACCAGCACCTCCTAAAACTGTCATTGGAATATGCAGTACCTCTCGTATTTTTTTGATAAACTTTAGATCATATCCCTTCATCATTCCATCTTGATCAATCATGTTTATAACAATCTCTCCAACACCCATATCTTGAATTTTTTCTGCAAAACTCAATGGCTCTAAGCCTGTTAATTTAGTTCCGTTATGGATATAGATTTCGTATTTACCAGTAATTTTTCTTTTCTTAATATCTAAAACAACTACTACACTTTGACTTCCTACTTTATCTATAATGTCATAAATAACTTCAGAATCTTCAACAGCGAGGGAAGATATAGCAATTTTTTCTACGCCTAAGCTAAATATTTCTTGTGCTTGCTCTACAGTTTTAATACCACCTCCATAGCACAAAGGCATTCTGCATTCTGTTGCTAAGTTTTTAATCATCTGCAAATTTGGTGCTTTCTTTTCAACAGAAGCATCTATATCGAGAACAATCAACTCATCAACCTCTTTTTCATTAAAAATCTTAACAGCGTTTATAGGATCACCAACATACTTGGGGTTTTTAAATTTTACAGTTTTTACTAATCCCTTATTATGAACTAATAAACATGGAATTATTCTTGGATAAAGCATAAGTTATAAGTTCGCAAAATTACTTAACAGTTTTGTTCCATTATTATGGCTCTTCTCAGGGTGAAATTGAACACCATAGATATTATCTTTTTTTACAGCACTCGCGTATTGTAAACCATATTCAGTCTCTGCGATAACATCTTCTTCTTTATTGCAATGAAAATAATAAGAATGTAGAAAGTAAAATCTGGAATCGCTGTCAAAATCTCTTAATAAATTATTTTCTTTTTTGATTGAAACAGAGTTCCAACCCATATGTGGAAGTTGAGTTTTGTATGGAATTAAACTCACATCAAACAACCTAGCTTCCCCATCTATCCAACCAAGACCATCAAGTTTTCCTTCCTCACTATTCTTAGATAACATCTGCATTCCTACACAAATACCCATAACAGGAATTTTTCTTTCCAAAACTTGATACTCAAGCTCGTCTCTCATACCAGATGAATTTAATTGAGACATTGCATAATCAAATGATCCTACTCCAGGAAGGATGATTTTCTGAGCATCTTTTAAATCCTCTTTTGAGTTTGCAATTTTAGATTTAATATTTAGCCTATCATATACATTCACAAATGCTCTTATATTCCCAAGACCATAATCAACTATAGTTATCATTTCTTTCTCTTTTTAGTCTTCTCTATTCCAAGCATATGCATGACTCTTGCTCCTAATCTAAAAACACTTTGTTGGTTTTTATAATCCCAATAGAATTTTTTAGGCATATTAAAATATTCTCTTAATTCTTCAGATGTAATTCCTAGTTTTGTTGCTATATAATTGAATTCATCTTCAATAGTCTCTGGGTTATAAGCAGGCTTCCTTAACTTTTCTAATGCTTCATCACGAGCCATCTGTCCAGTTAAAATAAGACTAGAATATTGAACTCTTCTAGTATCATACCCAAATCTCTCTGGTAACCAATATCCTTCATAAAATTTGGTAAATCTAGATTCAAAATGTTTTTGTGGATATGGTTTCCATCCATATTCTTTTTCTAGAAGCTTTAGAGCATCCTCTTTTACATAAGGAATGTAATTTAGAGGTTTTGCAACATTTACGTTTTTAAAATACTTCAGATAAATTTTATGTCTGTACACAGAACTAAATGGATAGGTTTCCATTTTACTTGTTCCAAATTTTTTTCTAATATCATTTATGTGCTTCATATCTGTACCATAATAAAACCATTGCATGGGGTACTGAACACATTCTGTAGAAAAGTTATAACCGTTAAGTATATATTTAATTTTATGTTTATTTGCAAAGTGATATAAAGTTGCAATAAATGCATGATCTTGTGGAATATCCAAATGAGGAACTCCCGACTTAAAAAAAGCAAGTTGAAAGTCTTTCATTTCCTCCCAGTTAATAACTTCGGTATATAAGTCAAGGCCAAGCTTATCTATCATAACATTGATGTTATGTACAGCCAACTCAGAATTCCAACCTCCATCAACATGAAAAACAAGTGGTCTTAATCCCCACTCTTTGACTGCAGTATGAAGCATATAAGAACTATCAACTCCTCCACTCATTCCCAAAATACAATCAAATTCCTTTCCTTTTCCGCTATCTTTTATCTTTTTGATTAAAGCATCTAATTTTCTCTTTCCAATCTCACCTGTGTCCCAGTTTGGTTTTACATTATTCTCAAAATCATAAACGTGATCACATACTCCATCTTCATCAAAAACAATATTGGGGTCAGAGGTATCCATGACACATTTTGTACATATTTGATATTCTCTATTCAAATTCATGTCTAATAATTTTTTTGAAATAATTTAGGAGGTCCTGATACTTTTCATCAATCGATGGATATTCAGACAAAACTCTTTCTCCTTTATTTATTAATTGCTTATATAATTCTTTATCCGTAATAAGCTGTTTTATTTTTAAAGCAGCATCATTAGCATTTCCTGCTTCAAAAAATAGAGCTGCGTCCTTACAATTATCTCGCGCGAATGATAAATCAGACGTAACAATAGGAACTTTCAAAGCCATAGATTCAAGATAGGTAGCAGAGAAAACCTCTAACAATGTGGGCAAAAATACTAATTTTGATTTTTTATAGTAATATAAACAGTCTTTAATTTTTAGCACCCCTACATTAGAAATTAATTCAGAGACCTCTAATTTTTTTGCTAACGTATTTATTTTCATCCATAAACTTGAATCTTCCGGAATTGTTAAAATAAACTGAACCGAAAGCTTATGCTTATTTTTAAGCACATTAGCAACCAATGGAATTAAATCAAGATTCTTGTGCTCATAAGGTGCTGATAAGCAGAATATTAAATTCTCCTTCTTAGATGAATCTTCTGGGAATTCTATTTTTTCTTTCTCTTGAAGAAATAGTTTATTTAAAGAATTAGGGATAACTTTTATATTTCTTTTTGGGAAAAAGATCTTTTTTGAAATCCCCCTCTTGGCTGCCTCAGTTTGCGTTTCTATATAATCAGCATTTCTTGCCCACAGCCTTCGATAAATAATACCTAGTTTAACAATAATTTTCCTATGCAATCCAGAAACAGTATGCCAAGGCAAAGGATCATCATTAAACTCCCAGGGGTTAGTATAACGCCCTATCTCAATTTCTTTAAAAGAAATGTATGAAGGAAACCCTACAGAGTAAACAATACTCGGTTTAAATCTTCTTGCTATTTGCTTTATAAACTTCCTACTCTTTATTCCAGAAAATACTCTAGAAGGTGAAGTTTTTACACACTTAATTCGGGAATCATTTTTAAGTTGATCACTAAGGTTTAAATATATTCCCTCTGAAACTAGAAATAGCCATTCAAAATCATTATTTTTGATCACATTTTCAATAAAGGATACTCCTACTTGTATTCCTCCACCAACAACTAACGTACTCGCATTTACTAGTATTTTCAATCTATTTTTTTAAAATTCAAGTATTTTTTATAAATCTATTCCGCAAAAATCCAACAATTTCTTCGAAATATTTTCTAATAAATATTTTTTCTTACTTAATTTTCCTTGCTGTGAAAAATCAAGTCTTTTTTGTTCATCACTCATTAAAAAGAGAAGTTTTTTTCTATATTTTTCTTTATCTCCAGGGCTAACCAAAAAACCACTTATACCATCTTGAATTATTTCTTCTGGACCTGTATCACAATTATTACTGATACTTGGAACACCCATAACAACAGCTTCAAGTAAAGCATTTGGAAAGCCTTCCCATAAAGATGAAAACGCGAATATTGTAGTTTTTGATAAAATTTCATAGGTATCAGTTCTTTTTCCTAAAAGCTTTATTCTATCTTTCATTCCTAAATCATTAATATAATCTTCAAGTGCTTTTCTTAATGATCCTTCTCCTACAATTTGCAAAACCCAATCTGGGTTTCCTACTTCAAAAAATATATCTATTAAATATTTATGATTTTTTTGCTCTTCTAAACTTCCAACAACAGTAATTATTTTATCATTATTAGGCTGCCACTCAAAATTGATTTCACTTATTGGGTTAGGTAGAACTAGTATATTCTTATTCAACTTTTCTTTTTGCAACAACTTTAATGCTTTACTAGTTTGCACAACTACTCCAGTAGCCATAGGATAAAGTAATTTACGCAGTATGGCATGTACAGTATTTTGAGGTTTCATATATGGACTGTTCCTATCAAAAAGATAAGTCTTTTGTTTAAGCCCTAAAGTTGACAACATTACTATTTCATTATAGAATTCAAGAAAAGAAAATATTAGATCTGGCTTTAATCTTTTAATACTTCTTCTATAGTATCTTAGCGTTTTAAGAAAGCTTTTAATAGATCGAGATACTTTAAAAGCCGGCACAAGTAGATTAACACGTTTATCTAATGGAAAGTCTACTTTAGTAAAAAGACAAATTAAAGTAATCTCAAAATTTTTATCAACCATATTATTAGCCAAAAGGCTAACAACTTTTTCTGCCCCTCCAATTTCTAATGATGGTATAATAAAACATATCTTTTTCATTCAACTAAACATCAACTTACTTAATTGTCTCTTTATACTGCTTAATGACCATATCTACCATCCAACCATAAGGATTAAAAGAGCCTTCATACCAATTCATTTGCTCATCCCAATATCCAACACATAAGTCATATGCTTCTTTAACAAACGCATAACTTATCTCTACTACCACAGGTTTTTGGCCATCATACACAAAATCAATAGCAACTGATTGGCCTTTTAATTTCTTTGCAGCATCAAATGCTGCGGCAACGGTTTTATCATCAAAATTTTCTTTTTCATATAATACAGAGCCACTACCAGATGCCCTAAAATCATTTTCTCTCACCATACGCTTAACAGCAAAAGCCTTTTTATCAATTACGATAATTCTGATGTCAAACTCATTTTCAGGAATAAAATCCTGAAAATAAACATATCCTCTCTGCCTACCAATTACCTTAGAAAATTCAGGCTCATATACTAGTCTAATAACTCCTTTTATCAGACTCCAAAATCCTATTTTTCCAAGGTTAAATAACCGCCACCTATCTTTTAAATTAGACCAAGCATCATATTGTTTATACCCTGTTTTAAACGATTTATGTACAACTTTTTTTGCTTCCGATTTTGTTTTCACAAGCTTAACATTCTCTGAACCGGCTCCGCCCCTTAATTTAAAAACTTTGGGAAAGCTAGTTTTTTCAATCCAATTCAATGCGTGCTCAGCCTCATAAAAAACATAACTAGGTGCTGATTGAATATTGAGAGATTCAAAGAGATATTTTTGCCCAACCTTGTCATCAAAATGCCAATTAGTATTAAAATCTGGAAAAACAATTTTACCCGATTTTTGTATAGCAAACAAAATGGATTTTGCTGCCAGAATCTCTTTAGTATTACCCTGTGAGTGATGCCACATTATAATTTGGCAATCATCTATATTTGATATAATATTTGTATCTAAACAATCTATTAATTTATAATCTATATTGTTAGATTTACAATAATCAATCCAGCGATCACTAAAACTCCCTGGTTTATTGTGAATTCCTATTCTCATTTTTATATATTTCTGAGTTTAAAATATCCATTAGCATATCTTTATGGGATTCACATCGAATGTGATTAAGTACGGATTTTAAATATGCTTTTCTCATTAATAACCTACTCAAACCAGAGCGATTAAAAATTCCTTTCATATATCTCCCTGGCAGTACAGCAGAAGGAGAAATTAAATTAATTAGTTTATTATTACTCTTTACAAACTTAACCCATTCGTTATGTAACTTATCATCAGAACTAATAATTGTATTTATATTTTCCAAATTCAACCTGTAATTTTCTTCTTCTTCACAATCTAAAAAAGTTACTTGATAAGTATCCTTTTTTTGAATTGTTCCTTTTAAAAGAAGTGATACTGGTTTTTGTTGCTCAAAATTTAATTCTGCTATTTGACCTTTATACCAAGATTCATTATTGTTTTTTTTAGTAAATATCATATTGCCAAGACTATAGACAATTGGCACTTCTTTATAAATCTCGTATCCACTAATACAATGAGTATGATGTCCTATTACAGCATTAGCACCATTATCAGCATAAAATCTATACAACTTAACCATTCTTGGGCTCGGTAAGCTATAATGCTCATGCCCTCCATGAACAATTACTACAATAAAATCGACTTTTTTCTTTATCTCTTTAATCTGCGTAATATTATCTACTAAATTCATAGGGTTAGCAGTAGCACTATTCGGAGAAACCGACCATTCATTCTCGCAAAAATTCACAAATGCTATTTTTAACCCCTTCCTATTAATGATTAATGGTTCAGCCGCAGAGGATAAATTTAAACCTGCTCCTAAGTAATTAATATTATTTTGATCACAAAAGGTCATTGTTTCTTTTAAACCTAATTCTCCATAGTCTAGTATATGATTATTGGCTAAAGTAACCGCTTTAATTTTCAAGTCTAATAAATGATTATAAATTGTTTTATCAGTTCTTAAGTGTGGTCCTGTTTTTATTATTTTGTGATTTTTTAAATCATCTACAACTGGACATTCTAGATTAACTAAATTGTAGTCAGATTTAGAGAAGTAATCTAAAATATCCTGTGAAAAAAATTCGTTCTTTGTGAGATTTGGACTTATATAAAAATCTCCTCCAATTATTACCTTCATCTATTTACAAATTTTTTACAAAAAAATCATAAAGTACTTTAGCTTGTTTATCCTTACTAAAATATTTTTCTGCAACTCTACGCCCATTAAGTCCAACAGAATTCGAATTATCTGATTGAAGCGCTTTTTTCAAAACAGAAGCAAAAGATTCTACAGATCCTGGAGTTGCTATATAAGCAGATTTTCCATCTTCCAAGTAATTACCTATCTCTCCTACATCTGTTACACAAACAGGATTACCCGTAGCTAAATATTCCCCTAATTTTGTAGGAAATCCTCCTTCTGCCTGCTTGGAATTCGGCCTAGCTAAAGTAAGGATTTTAGCCTTAGACAGAAACTTAGGAATTTTACTTTTATCCATGTTTCCCAGATATTTAATTCTGTCTTGAACATTATTTTTTTCAATGATTTTTTGTTGAATTTCAAAATCTTTTTCAGGAATAAGTGGACCTGCTAGCTGTAGATGTATATCAGGAAAATCATTCATAATTTTAATAAATGATTTTATCAATATATCAACACCATCTTTTCCATTATTCATTGTACCACAATAGGCTATATAACTTCTCTCATCTATAGGTTCTGAATTATATATTACAGAAAATCGTTTCAAGTCTACGGTCATAGGTATATGAGCTAATTCAGACTTGTTATTTAAAAACGTTCTATAATAATTCTTAAGTGTCAGCGTCATAACAGCCATTAAGTCTAAATTGGGTAAAAAACTCTCTAAATATCTCTTGTGATTTTTGTCAGAGTGAAACCCTATCCAGCTATACTCGCTTCTTTCTTGAAAAAAACGTGTACTCTTTATCTTCTTCATTAATTTAATTCCAAGAGGCAATAAAACATCCCCCGTATCTATCCATATATAATCAAATTTACTAAGCCTGCTCTTTCTTTTTAATCTATTAAATAAATATAGAGAGTTACTAAAAACAAATCTGTTAAAAAATTTTCTCAAAAGAATATTTCGAATATAAAATGGAGATAAGTAAATATAGTTAGGCGATAATTTCTCTTTGGATTCTAACTGTTGTTTTAACACTTCATTTTTACTAGAAAAGCTTTGAGCAATACAGACATCTATTGATATGTCAAAGTTTAAGAGTCCTTCTACTAAAGATAAAAACCTATTATTCGAAGCATTTGAATAAATGCATGGGTTAACTTCTTTAATTATCAATATTTTAACTTTAGAGTCCAATAACGCTTACTTAGTTTAGATTAGTCTGTTAGATTTTTTGTGGAATAAAAATTCCAAAAAATAAATAATGCAATAAAGTTAAACAACTGCCCTTTACCTAAAACTTGATTATTAGCTCCTAAATAAAAAAACATAATCACAAATAATGTAATTAGAGGTAAAGCTATTACATTTTTATTCAGAACAATGTCTTTCCAGGCCTTACCAAAAAAATAAGACATAAAAAAAACTAAAAAGGGCACTCCATAAAATGAAATGTCATTTGCAAAAGCAACATATGCTGTATGCCAATATTGGCCATTTTTCGCATTATATATCTTATCAATTCTTTCTTCATAAGTAATTCCTTTTGTATTATAGTAGAACCCTAGCTTTGTTAGAATTGTTGCTAATAAAGGAGAGTTTCCAAAACCATATGTTGGTTTATACTCTAGGTCAAATGCTTTATCTAAACCATTATAACCGTGTGTTAAATAAAAATCTAGACCTAGATACCCTCTAATCATATTCTCTGGCAGCATACTTATAAAGCTTTCACCATAGTTGATAGGTTTATTATTTATAGTATTATAAACCATGCTTTTATTTTTAGTTCTACTCTGAAAAGTACTACCAAAAAAATAAATTCCTATTATAAGAAAACCAATCAGAATCACTAATCTTTTCATTGAAAATCTAACAAAAAACGTATTGTCTTTCTGGAGAATTAATAAAACAAAAAGAAAAGGAATATTAAGTATATAATCAAAAACACCTTTATTAGTACCTATGCATAAAAAAGCAAGGATATCACAAAATATCACAAAACCCACAATACATTTTTGCAAAAAGTGAAGCCTCTTCCAATGATATATGGACACGAACTTAACAAAGTATACAACCGGACTAAGAAAAGTGTATATCAGAATCCAAATATTACTGAATATAGATGTATTTTTCAGTTCCGATTCATTTTTTAAGAAATACGCGTCAGAAATATCTGTTAAAGCTACACCAAGCCTAAATATAATATCGTTAATGGAAATAGAATCCACCTGAAATCGAACTAAAAAATTGGGATATATATAGAGAATAGAAATAAATAAAAGTAAATTCCAATAGCCCTTATTTACGAAATTACCATAAAATATTCTTCTTTTAAAAAACTTTGCCTTCAGCCCTCTTTTAAAACCAAATAAAATACTGCCAAAAATTACTCCATTAAACATTATAAGTGCTAGTATGTTCTCTTTTTCCCAATTCCAAGGACTAATTAAATACATAACAAAAGTTATTATTAAATAACCAATGACTGTTCTTTGAGGAAACTTTAAAACATTTATTTTCATATTACGTTTCTGGTATTTTTCTTCACATAGTTACAATAGTATAAATACATAACTCCAAGATAAATAATACCTGATATCACATAAGCTATACTAGCTCCTATATCTTTCCAAATAGATATTAAAAATATATTCATAAACAGCAATCCTATCCCTACAATAATGGCTCCATTTCTCAACAAATTTCCTTTACCATGAGCTCCTAAAAATCTATTATAAAAATCAGCCAATCCATATAATACCATTCCAACACTAACTATGTAAGTTAACCTCACAACTTGTGAAAAACCTTCGCCATAAAGAAAATTAATGACTGGATTAATAAATAACCATAGAATGGCAATAGCTGCAATACTTAAGAAAAGTGATGTATTAAGTAATTTTCCAGGAATCTTAGCTTTATCAGCAAAATCCTTATAATAAATAGTTGCAATTGTATTTGGAATCATTTTTAATGGTGATGAAAACGCTAGAGCTAAAGAAAAAAAACCAACACCTATATTTTCTACAGAAAAATAACTAATTAGGATTCCTGAGAGCTGGGAAGCACCAACACCAATAACACTACCTATATAAACATTTAAACCAAATTTTTTTAAATAATAAAATAATTCCTTATATCGAATAAAAAAATCTGAAAGAACTGGCTTTAGAACCACAAAAAGATATATAAATATGAAAACATTAGTTATTAAATACATTGAAAGTATAACATAAAGTCTATCATATCCATCTCCGTTCATCAAATAAAATGCAAAAACATAAAGTATAAGATGGCCCGCAACATTTAAAAAGCGAGAAATCGTAAGTTCATTAATCCTATTATCAGCATGTAATAATGATTCATAAAATCTCGGAATTAAGAATAAGCAGGAAAAAGGCAATAAAAATAGTAACGCTAGCTCCAAATCTTTTTCTCGCAGATTATTATCTAGCATAGCGTAAACATATAATGAAATAGCCATAAGTATAGAGAGAACAAATAAAAGAACTAATAAAACACCATAGTATCCTTTAGCCGTTTCTTTGTCTTTACTTAAAACTAAAGCTCTATTTCCTGCTTGGAAAATACCGAAATCAAAAAAAATAACTGCAAAACTGAAAATATTAATCAGAAACGTAAAGTCTCCAAATAACTCAGGGCCCAAATATCGAGTAATAACAACACTGGAGATTATGCTTAACGGAATATTGATAAATGTTGTAGAAAATAATTTTATGAATTGATTTACTCTAGGGTTTCTACGATATTTATCGATTATTTTACGAATCATTTTTTAAACTAGAATTTCTAGCTAAATATTAACGTTATTTCCTTAATGCCTTTCGAAGTATTTCTTATACCAATCCACAAATTCCTTAACTCCTTCTTCGATTGGTGTATCTGGTTTATAAGTATAGGATTCTTGAAGCTCATTAACATCAGCGTAAGTTTGAAATACATCTCCCGCTTGCATGGGCATCATAATCTTTTCAGCAATTTTTTCAGTTGTTTTTTCAATAGCTTCAATAAAATCTAAAAGCTTTACAGGCTTACTGTTTCCTATGTTATATAATTGATATAATTCTTTCTTTGGAGAATCTCTCAATAAAGTTGCAATAACTCCTTCTATAATATCATCTATGTACGTAAAATCTCTAGATAGATCTCCATTATTAAAAACTTTAATAGGCTTATTATTTAAAATTGCATCTGTAAATAAAAACAGAGCCATATCAGGCCTTCCCCAAGGACCATAAACAGTAAAAAATCGTAAACCAATCGTTTGAATACCAAACAAATGACTATACGTATGAGCCATTAATTCATTTGATTTCTTAGTAGCAGCATAAAGACTTATTGGAAAATCTACATTATCAGATTCTTTAAAAGGGACTTCATCACTATTTCCATAAACACTAGAACTACTAGCATATACTAACCTTGACACTTGATAATTTCTACAGCATTCTAAAACATTGATAAATCCTTGAATGTTTGAATCAATATAAGCTTGCGGATTTTCTATAGAGTACCGTACTCCTGCTTGAGCAGCTAAATTACAAACCAAGTCAAAGTTTTCTTTTTCAAATAGCTCTAACAAATTTTCTTTATCTTCTAAATTCATTCTGATAAAAGAAAAATAACCTTTATAGTTGATACTACTATCAGTTTGTTGAAGAAATTGTTCTGCAGAAGTTTTGGTAATCCCTAACTCTTTTAAGCGAGCATATTTCAAATTAATATCATAGTAACCATTTATGTTATCTAACCCAACAACATGATGTCCTAACTCGGCTAATTTTTTAGATAGATGAAATCCGATAAAACCTGCCGCTCCTGTAACTAATATTTTTTTACTGTTTTCCAATTTGATAGTATTCAAATCCTTTTTCTTCTAAGTTAAAAGCACCATATTGGTTGCGACCATCGAATATAATCGGATTGTTCAACTGTTTTTTAATTTCATCAAAATCAGGAGAACGGAATTCTTTCCATTCTGTTAACAGTATTAATGCATCTGATTTTGGTAAAACTTCATATTTACTATCCACATAACTCACACCATTCACCTCTTTTAAATAAAAAGACTTTGCTTCTTCCATGGCTTTTGGATCATAGGCAACAATTTTAGCTCCTCTTTTCGCCAATTCTTTTACCACATAAATAGCTGGTGCTTCTCGCATATCGTCAGTTCCTGGCTTAAATGCCAAGCCCCATAAACCAAATACTTTTTCTGATAAATCCTCTCCAAATCGACGAACTATTTTATTAGCAATTACCAATTTTTGATTATCATTCACTTTTTCAACTGCACGAATAAGTTGTGCATCATATTCATATTCCTCTGCTGTTCTTTTAAGTGCTTTTACATCTTTTGGAAAACAAGAACCTCCATACCCTGATCCTGGATAAATAAAATGATAACCAATTCTTTTATCTGATCCTATTCCTAATCGAACTTGATTAACGTCTGCTCCTACTTTTTCGCAAATATTAGCGATTTCATTCATAAATGAAATCTTAGTAGCCAACATTGCATTAGCTGCATACTTTGTCATTTCTGCAGAGCGAACATCCATCTCAATAATTCGATCATAACTCATTGTAAATGGGTGATACAATTGCCTCATTAATTCAAATGCATCATCTGATTCAGCCCCTATAACAACCCTATCAGGTTTCATAAAATCATTGATAGCATCTCCTTCTTTTAAAAATTCAGGATTTGATACTACATGAAAAGATAGTTTTAACGCTCTCTTATCTAATTCTGATTGAATGGTAGTTTTTACCTTATCTGCTGTTCCAACAGGCACAGTGGATTTGTCTACAATTATAATATCATGAGTTATTAATTGCCCAATTTCTTTAGCTACTCCCAAAACATACTGAAGATCTGCTGACCCATCATCTCCCATGGGTGTTCCTACTGCTATAAATACAATTTTAGTATCCTGCAAACTATCTTTTAGTGAAGTAGAAAAATGCAAATTTCCATTTGCTACATTTTTTTCTACCATATTGCTCAATCCTGGTTCATAGATTGGAATAATTCCTTTTTTAAGTTTTGCTATTTTGTTCTCGTTAATATCAACACAAGTAACATGATTACCCATTTCTGCAAAGCAAGTTCCTGAGACTAATCCAACATATCCTGAGCCAACAACTGTTATTTTCATTATTATTTTATAATCTGATTATCATAACCTCTT
Organism: Bacteroidia bacterium; assembly: GCA_030428865.1. GTDB lineage: Bacteria > Bacteroidota > Bacteroidia > Flavobacteriales > Flavobacteriaceae > Polaribacter. The sequence continues at coordinate 106,848 of JAUIEK010000006.1, forward strand.
TGCAGAGACTTAAAAATTTTGCGAAAGGTACAAATTTATCTATACCTACTTCAAGGTTTAAAGCAATTCATATTCAATTAAACTTTTAAGAATTTATTCTTCTTATAAAAGAATGGAGAAATTCTTTTTGAGGATCAACTTCTGCATTTCGAATATGGTGTACCATATCTATTGATGGTTTTGCATCTAGCAAACCAAACCCCTTACCCATTAAAATATCCTTATAGCTTTCTGTATGTAATTCTGTAAAACCTCCACTAAACTCTATCTCTTCACTATCAACTGAAATGGAGCGATATGTTTTAATATTTGATTCCCTAATACTTTTCGGCAAATCTTCTTCATCTATCGACAAAAACCAACGGACACGAGCCTTCTCAAATTCCAAATATCCCGCTGCTTTACCTGTTTCTCTATAATGCACTTGATTTTCTTGAACTTCTCCAAAAATCCAACTTAACATATCAAAAAAATGAATTCCTATATTTGTAACAATTCCTCCAGATTTACTTTCATCACCTTTCCAAGAAATAGCATACCAGTTTCCCCTAGAAGTAATGTAAGTTAAATCAACTTCATGTTTCGTTTTGCTTGATAATGCAGCAATCTTCTTTTTTAATGCTTGGATTGATGGATGTAATCGTAATTGAAGAATTGTGTATATAGATTTACCAGATTCTTTTTCAATATCAATCAAAGCATCTATATTCCAAGGGTTTAAAACTACTGGTTTTTCACATATAGCATCAGCTCCTCTTCGCAATGCCATCCTGATATGCGCATCATGCAAATAGTTAGGTGTGCATATGCTAACGTAATCCAACGAAACATTATTTCGTTTTAATTTTTCAATATGACGATCAAAACGCTCAAACTCTACAAAAAAATCTGCACGCGGGAAAAAACGATCCAAAATACCGACTGAATCAAACTTGTCTAATGCCGCAATAAGCTGATTGTTTGTATCTTGAATTGCTTTTAAATGCCTTGGAGCTATATATCCTGCTGCTCCTATAAGTGCAAAATTTTTCATTCACTAATTAAATATTATAATCCTCCATCTTTTAGATCGGAAGGCAATACATTTTTTACGTCGTATACAACATGAGTTTCTTTGAGAAGTTTTGAATATGACAATACTTCAAATTCTTTATGAGCCACTGTTAATACGATAGTATCATATTGTTTCTCTGGTAACTTTTGAGTAGACAGCAAATTGTATTCGTGATCTACCTCATCTGGATTTGCCCATGGGTCATAAATATCTACAGAAGCGCCAAAACTTTTGAGAGCGTTAACCACATCAACAGCTTTCGTGTTCCGAACATCTGGACAATTTTCCTTAAATGTAATTCCTAAAACTAAAATAGCTGCATTTCTGACCTTGATATCTTTATGGATCATCAGTTTTACTACTTCAGATGCTACATAATCCCCCATGCTATCGTTTAAACGTCTTCCTGCCAATATAATTTCTGGATGGTAGCCATATTCTTGTGCTTTTTGCGCCAAATAATATGGATCAACTCCAATACAATGCCCACCTACTAATCCTGGTTTAAAAGGTAAAAAATTCCATTTGGTCCCTGCAGCTTCTAAAACATCGTGCGTATTAATGTTCATTAAACCGAATATTTTAGAGAGCTCATTTACAAATGCAATATTAATATCTCTCTGAGAGTTCTCTATTACTTTAGCCGCTTCCGCAACTTTTATAGTCGGCGCTAAATGTGTTCCAGCTTCAATTACTGAAGCGTATAAATTATCTATTTTTTTTCCTATTTCTGGTGTCGATCCTGAAGTAACTTTCAATATTTTTTCTACAGTATGACTTTTGTCTCCTGGATTAATTCGTTCTGGAGAGTATCCTGCATAAAAATCTTGGTTAAAAACAAGACCAGACACTTTCTCTAAAACAGGAATACAGTCATCTTCTGTAGCACCAGGATAAACAGTGGACTCATATACTACAATATCTCCTTTTTTTAACACTCTTCCCACTGTTTCGCTTGCTTTAATAAGTGGGGTTAGAACAGGTCGGTTATTTTTATCTACAGGAGTAGGCACGGTTATTATATAATAGTTACAATCTCGAATATCTTGAATATCCGAAGAGCAAAATAACCCTTTTCCCATTGAGTTTTCATCACATAGAACTGATTGCAAAGTACTATCTTCAACTTCTAATGTACTATCATGCCCTTTCATTAATTCATTCACTCTTTCCTGGTTAATATCAAAACCAACAACTGGATATTTTGTAGCAAATAATCTTGCTAAAGGCAATCCTACGTAACCTAAACCTATAATTCCTATTTTAGTTACGCACATACTATAAATTTTCCCAGTACCATTTAATTGATTCTCTTAAACCTTCTTGTAGAGAGAATTTAGGATTATATCCCAATAATTTCCTTGCTTTATCTATTGAAGCATGTGAATGTGGAATATCTCCAGCTCTATTTGGCCCATATTTAGGCTCAATCTTCAGAATTTTAGCATCATAAACAGAAATTTCTTTCTTGATATACGAAACTAAATCATTTAATGAGTTACGATCTCCGTAAGCAATGTTATAAACTGTGTTAATTGCTTCTGTATTTGAAGTAAGCATTGCTTTTATATTAGCCTGAATAACATTATCTATGTACGTAAAGTCTCGTGAATACGATCCATTTCCATTAATAATTGGAGATTCTCCTTTCATTAATGAGCTTACAAATTTAGGAATTACAGCTGCATAAGCTCCATGAGGATCTTGACGTCTCCCAAAAACATTAAAGTACCGTAATCCAATAATTTCGATTCCGTATGTTTTTGAAAATACATCCGCATAAAGCTCATTAACACATTTTGTAACCGCATATGGAGACAGCGGTTTCCCTATTTTATCTTCTACTTTCGGAAGTGCTTCAGAATCTCCATAAGTCGATGAGCTTGCGGCATAAACAAATCGTTTTATTTTAGCTTCTTTGGAGGCAACCAGCATATTCAAAAACCCACTTACATTAACCTCATTACTTGTTATTGGGTCATTAATAGATCGAGGTACAGAACCCAAAGCTGCTTGATGTAAAACATAATCAACATTTTTTACAGCTTGTTGACAATCTTCCATATTTCTAATGTCTCCCTCAAGAAGTTGAAAATTAGAATGCTTTAATAAAGGTATAATATTCTCTCTTTTTCCTGTAGAAAAATTATCGAAGCAGACTACAAAACTACCTTCCTCGAGTAAATATTCACACAAATTAGATCCGATAAAACCTGCTCCTCCAGTAACAAGAACTTTTTTATTCTTTAAAGAGTTTTCTTCCAAAAATTAAAAAATTAAAAATTGAGCCGAAAGGTACAAAAAATGAAGTTTATGAGGTGTTTAGAAATAAAAAATCCACTTTTAAAAAGTGGATTTTTTATAGTGGGCGCGAAGGGATTCGAACCCCTGACCCCTTGGGTGTAAACCAAGTGCTCTGAACCAACTGAGCTACGCGCCCTTGCATGATTGCGGATGCAAATATAAAACGGTTTTTAATTCTACCAAAAGAAAAAGACAGATTTTTACAAAACCTCTGCCACAACAAATGTACTGCCTCCAATATAAATACAATCATTTTTACTGGCTGTTTTTTTAGCTTCTTTAAAAGCTTGTTGTACAGAAACATACGATTGCCCTCTTAATTGAAGTAGGTTTCCTTTTTTTTGTAATTCTTTTTCTGACAAACCTCTAGGAACTTCTGGCTTGCAGAAATAATAAAATGCTTTTTTAGGAAAAAGGTCTAAAATATCTTCTAGTTTTTTATCATTAACAACTCCAAGAACAATATGAAGTTCTTGATATTTCTCCTGTTCAAGTTGTTTCATTACTTCTAACAAACCTTCTTTATTATGTGCTGTGTCACATATTATTTTTGGATTTTCTCCTAACACTTGCCATCTTCCTCTTAGTCTCGTATTTTTTACCACATTTAACAAACCTCTTTTAATATGTTTTTGTTCAACTAAAAAATCTTTCAACAATTTTATAGCATGAAATGCTGTATTCACATTCTTTTTTTGATAATTCCCTTTTAAATCCGTTTGCCACTCAGTAAAATTATCCCCTGCAAAAAAAATAGCACTTCTTTCCTTCTTTGCTTTACTAGTAAATACCTCATCTGTTTCAAGATGTCGCTCTCCAACAACAACAGGAATCCCTTTTTTTATAATTCCCGCTTTTTCAGAAGCTATTTGAGAACGGGTATCCCCTAAGAATTGTGTATGATCAAGCCCTATATTTGTAATAACAGAGAGTTCTGGAGTAATAATATTTGTTGAATCTAATCGACCTCCTAAACCAACTTCTATTACTGCAACGTCTACCTTTTGATGTGAAAAATAAGCAAAAGCCATTCCTACCGTCATTTCAAAGAAAGAAAGTTCTTGTTGACTTAGAAAAGGTTTATGTTTAGATATAAAACTATGAACAAAATTTTGCTCAACTTCAATTCCGTTAACTCGGATTCTTTCTGTAAAGTTTTTTAAATGTGGAGAAGTGTACAGCCCAACTCTATAACCTGCTTCCTGCAAAATACTTGCTAACATATGTGACGTAGAACCTTTTCCGTTAGTTCCTCCAACATGAATGGTTTTAAATGTATTTTGCGGATTTTCTAATTGATTACAAAATGCAACGATATTAGTCAAGTCTTTTTTAAAAGCCTGATTCCCTACTCGTTGATACATAGGAAGTCTAGAGAACATCCAATCTAACGCTTCTTGATATGTCATTATTCAGATAATGAAAACTTATAAATAATAGTTCCTCTTTGCTTTGACGGAGCATTTTTATCTACATTCCAAGTAGTTTTCATAGCTGCTATTTTTGCTGGTTTTAGTAGACATGGAGCTGAATTTGTAGTTCCTTTTACACCAGGAGTTGCCTCAATAACTTTTCCATTTTTATCAACTTCAATACTAACAACCACAATACCTTCTTCTTGGCAATCGGGTTTTTCAATGGGCTTACTCAATGCTTTTCTTCCTGACAAATTATAATTACTATCTCCTCCATTTCCTTTGTTTCCGTAGTATTTAGAAGATTTTGGGTCTCCTCCTTCTTTTCCTTTTAATCCTTGTTGATTGTCATCTCCTTCTCCTTTTGGTTTTCCGTCAGAAGCATTTCCTTTTAGTAGATTATCAAATGCTTTTTGCGCTTCTTTAGATGGTTTTTTATTCTTCTCTTTTTTCTCTTCAGAGTTAGAAACTAAAGGAGCTTTTTTGTTCTCTTGAGTTATTAATTTTTCCTTTGTGGTTTTATCAGAGTCTATTGCTTCTTTTATGGTTTCTTGCTTCGTTACAGAAGCTGATTTTGTTACTTTAGGGTTTTCTTTAGATTCCCCAGCACCAACATCAGAAATTCCAAAATTAATTGCAATTCCATATTCTTCTGGTGGATCTAGATACTTCATTCCGTAATTTAAAATAACTAAAACTAAAAACAACAGAATTGAAATTGTTATAATCGCAGATTTTCTTTTATGTTTTGTATTTAACAATCGCATTACTTTCCTTTTACTGCAAGAATCATTTTGAGTTTATTCTTATTGGCAATATCTATCACTTTCATAACATTTTTGTAAGCAACATTTTGATCACCTCTAATAACAACTGTTTTATTTCTGTCAGATCCAACAGAATTTAGAAGTTGAGTTTCTAAATCTGCTTCAGAAACTTTTGTTTGATCAATATAAAATTGAGATTGCTTAGTAATAGTAACTGCTACCGAAGTTTTATTTTCTGTTTTCCCTCCTGCTTTTGGAAGCAGAACATCAATAGCACTAACCGTTACTAATGTTGATGTTAGCATAAAAAATATTAGTAACAGAAAAACGATATCTGTCATAGAAGACATACTAAAATTAGGGTTTACCTTATTTCTTCCTCTAATATTCATTATACAGGTTCATTTAATAAATCTAAAAACTCAACTGATTTAGCTTCCATCTGATACACTACTTTATCAGTTCTTACCACTAAATGATTATAACTAATATACGCAATAATCCCTACGATTAAGCCGGCTACAGTTGTTGTCATTGCTGTATATAAACCATCCGAAAGCATTTTGATGTCAATTTGCCCACCAGAATTTGCTATTTCATGAATAGCAACAATCATTCCGATTACAGTTCCTAAGAAGCCAATCATAGGTGCTGCACCTGCAATGGTAGCAACAACACTCACATTTTTTTCGAGTTGATAGATTTCCAATCTTCCCGCATTCTCAATTGCTGTATTGATATCTTCTAAAGGTTTACCTATTCTTGAAACTCCTTTTTCAATTAACCGAGAGATAGGAGAATTTGTTTTTTTACAGAGAGCCGATGCAGCTTCTAGTTTTCCGTTAGAAACAAAATCTCGAATTTCATTCATAAAGTTTTTGTCTATTTTTGAAGCCGCTTTGATAGCGAAAAAACGTTCAAAATAGATGTAGAAAGAAACAGCTAAAAGAACAAATAAAACACCTATTATTATTTGTCCTCCTAAACCTCCATCTATAATTAGTTGATAAATTGATAACGTTTTTTCTTCTGATACAGTTTCTAACAATTCTGTTGTTTCTTGCGTATAAGACACCATCAAATTCTATTTTAAGTTCAGTACTAATAACGACTCTTTTGTAGATTAATTGTTTTAAAAAAACCCGAGAAACTCGGGCTATATTTTATATTATCATTCTCAATAAGATGAAGGAGAAAGAACCGACTAAGAATCCGACCAAAGCCAACCAAGATATTTTCTTGAGATACCAGAAAAAATCTATTTTTTCCATTCCCATAGCAACGACTCCTGCTGCAGAACCAATTATTAGCATACTCCCTCCTGTACCTGCAGAAAATGCTATAAAATGCCACAACGGACTATCTGTTGGCGCTACTTGAGGAGAGAACATACCTAGACTTGCTGCTACCAACGGAACATTATCTATAACTGCAGAACCTACTCCTAAAGACATAACAACTAGGTCTGAAACAGCTGCACCAGGTAATTCAGTACCTATTTTTGGAGTGGCTGTTTGTAACCAATCTGCGAAACCAAATAAGATTCCTAATGATTCTAGAGCTGCTACAGCCATTAAAATACCTAAGAAAAATAAAATACTAGGCATTTCTATTTTTGACAATGAATGATGTACTGGACTGTGATAGTGAGCTGCAAACTCAGCAGATTCATCTTTTGTTGTAAAATCTGTTAAAGAGAATTTTCTTCTACTAAATATTTCCGCAAATGTAGCTACAATAGCTAACGAAAGCATCATGCCCACATAAGGCGGCAAGTGTGTAAGTGTCTTAAAAACAGGTACAAAAACAATTGCTCCTAAACCAAGATAAAGCATTGTGCTACTATACTTCCCTTTTTGATCTTGATTATCTTCTTCTCCTATATCTATGTTTCCTTTAAAAGCTGGTAGAAATGAAGCTATTAAAGAAGGAACTACCATACATAAAAGAGACGGAATGAAAAGGTAAACAAAAAGCTTTTGTGTACTTACTTTTCCTCCTATCCATAACATAGTTGTTGTTACATCTCCAATAGGAGAAAATGCTCCTCCTGCATTGGCTGCAATGATTATTAAACCTGCAAACCAAATTCTATCTTCTCTACTTTTTACAATTTTTTGTAGTATTGATATTAAAACAATCGTAGCTGTCAGGTTATCAATAATTGCTGATAATACAAATGCTAATACAGAAAATATCCATAATATTTTTCGTCTACTGTTTGTTTTAACATATCCTTTGATAGTTGAAAAACCATTGAAATAATCTATAATTTCAACAATTGTCATAGCTCCCAACAAGAACACTAAAATTTCTGCTGTTTTACCTAAATGATGTAATAACGTCTCCTCTGCCAAATGCATTTTTGCATCATGCGCTAAAGTTTTAAAGTTTTCTACCAAAGCATGCTCTGATGAATCAAACCAATTACTAAAAGAGTCAACCCCAAGTGCTACTATTGCCCAACAAATTGCCATCATGGCAAGTGCTGGAATCAATTTATCAAGTTTTAAATTGTGTTCTAAAGTGATTGCTAAATACCCTAGAATAAATACAACTATAATAATAGACTCCATAAATAAATTTATATTAATTGTTTTAATGCAATTTCAAATGCAGTTTCACTAATTTTTGTTTTGGCAGCACTTTTTGAAAAGGTTTTTTGCAGAGCTTTTTGTATGGTTTGAGAAGTATCAGCAAATATTGCTTCATCTGTCATTTCTACTCTTCTTTCCATAAAATAAGCAAAGACTCTTGCCATTCCACAATTGGATATAAAATCGGGAATTAGGCTTACTTTTTTGTCTGTTTCTTCCATTATTGGTCCAAAGAAAATTTCTTGATCTGCAAACGGAACATTTGCTCCACAAGATATTACCTCTAAACCAGAGGTTATCATTCTATCAATTTGCTCTTTAGTAATCAATCTAGACGCAGCACACGGAGCAAAAATTTCAGTTGGTATATCCCAAATTTTTTCGTTTACTTCATCAAAAGGAATTAAGTTCTCTGCTACTAAAGTATTTCCTTTCTTCTTAAGAAAAAGTTCTCTTATTTCTTCAAAAGTAAATCCATCTTCTTTTATTAAACCACCTACTCTATCAATAATACCAACTACTTTAGCTCCCATTTGAGCTAAATAATATGCAGCTGCAGAACCTACATTTCCAAAACCCTGAACAACAGCTCCTTTACCAACTACTGTTCCTCCGTAAACTTCGTAATAATGTCTTATTGCTTCGGCTACTCCATAACCAGTAATCATATCTGCAACTGTATATTTCCGAGTGATATTTGGCGAATACTTCTCATCTTCTAACACTTTTATAACTCCATGACGTAGCTGACCAATTCGATTGATCTTATCAGCTTCTGTAGGTTTAAAATGTCCATTAAAAACTCCTTCTTGCGGGTGCCAAACTCCGCTGCCTTCTGTTATTGGAATTACTTCATGAATTTCATCTACATTTAAATCGCCTCCCGTTCCGTAATAGTTTTTTAATAGAGGAGCAACCGCTTTGTACCAACGTTCTAGCACTCCTTTTTTTCTTGGATCACTCGGATCAAAATTTATACCTGATTTAGCACCTCCTATTGCAGGGCCCGACACAGTAAATTTAACCTCCATCGTTTTTGCCAAGGAAGTAACTTCGTATTGATCTAATCCTTTTCGCATACGAGTACCACCACCTGCAGCACCACCTCTTAACGAATTAATAACAGTCCAGCCTTCTGCTTCTGTCTCTGAATCTTTCCAATTAAAAACAATTTCTGGCTGTTTATTTTCGTACTTTTTAAGTAATTCTTTCATTAAAAAATTTTGGATTTTTTCTAAATATTTTAGAAGTCAAAAAAACAGCAGCAAATTAAGAAAAATAAATCTCTTTAAGAATAATTTGGGGTAAATATTACTCCTGAAGAATGATCTTTTGAAGCACCCGTTACAATTTGAAAACAGTTGTTTTTTTCTTGTAGGCGAAGTAAGCCTAGAAGAGCAAAAATTAACGCTTCTTTATAATCTATAATAGTAGGGTTTGGCACTACTATTTTTCCTAAGAAATTAGCTTTTAATAGATTGATTAAAAAATCATTATAAGCTCCTCCACCTGTAATTAAAAGAGATTTTTTGTCTTTTACGATATCTAAAATTTGCTTACTAATATGCTCTGTAAAAGTTCTAAGAATATCATATTCTGAGATTTCAAAAGAATTAATGAGTGGGAAAATGTATTGGTTAACCCATTCAATACCCAATGACTTAGGAGATTTTTCTGAATAATATGAAAGTTGATTTAATTTCTCAAACAATGATTTATTAAGTTTACCTGATAATGCAAACTGTCCTTTATCATCATATTCTTTACCTAATTTTTTAGCGTAAAAATTCAATACAGTATTAACGGGACAAATATCAAAGGCTATTCGTTCGCTCCTTTCTTCAAAAGAAATATTAGCAAATCCTCCTAAATTTAAGCAAGCTTCATAATCAGAAAATAAGATTGCATCCCCTATTGGCACTAAAGGAGCTCCTTGCCCGCCCAAAGCAACATCTTGCGATCGAAAATCACAAACTACTTTTAATTTTGTTTTATCAGCTATATTCTGACCATTTCCTATTTGAAGTGTATAACCTTCGTCTGGTTTATGAAAAATAGTATGCCCGTGTGATGCTATAAAATCAACTGCATTGCTATTTCCTGTTTCTTTCAAAAAAGAATTAATTAGTTTTCCCAAATAATCTCCGTATTCCTTATCCAATACTTTTAAAACTGCTTCTGACAAATGGATCGATTCTTTTAATTTATCAAACCAAAATGCGCCATAAGGATACGTTTTGCAAACTTCTATTGTATATTTATAATTCTTTGGATTAAACTCAGCCAACACCAAGTCAACTCCGTCTAGAGAAGTTCCAGACATTAAACCAACTACTCGAAGAGTATTTTTATCCATACTTGTAAAAGTATAAAAGTGTATTGAAAATATGCCAGTAAAAAAGTATCTTTGATGACTTTTTTAATGAATTTAATACAATTATTTACAAATGAATTTTACCCTTACAGAAGAACATTTAATGATTAGAGATGCTGCTAGAAATTTTGCGCAAACAGAATTATTACCAGGCGTTATTGAAAGAGATGAGAAGCAACAATTTCCAAATGAGTTGGTAAGAAAAATGGGAGAACTTGGTTTTATGGGAATTATGGTAGATCCTAAATATGGAGGCAGCGGTATGGATTCCATTTCGTATGTATTAATTATGGAAGAGTTATCTAAAATTGATGCATCTGCTTCTGTTATTGTATCGGTAAACAATTCATTGGTTTGTTATGGAATCGAAAAATATGGCTCGGAAGAGCAAAAACAAAAATACTTAACCAAATTGGCCACAGGAGAATTTGTAGGTGCTTTTTGTTTAAGTGAGCCAGAAGCCGGTAGTGATGCTACTTCGCAAAAAACAACGGCAATTGAAATGGGTGATCATTACCTTTTAAATGGCACAAAAAACTGGATTACAAATGGAGGAAGAGCAGATGTTTACCTTGTGATTGCACAAACAGATAGAGACAAAGGTCATAGAGGAATTAATGCTTTTATTATTGAAAAAGGTATGGAAGGATTTGATTTTGGACCTAAAGAAGATAAACTTGGAATTAGAGGAAGTGATACACATACATTACAATTTAATGATGTAAAAGTTCCCAAAGAAAATAGAATTGGTGAAGATGGTTTTGGATTTAAGTTCGCGATGAAAACACTTTCTGGTGGAAGAATTGGAATCGCTTCTCAAGCTCTAGGAATTGCATCAGGAGCTTATGAATTAGCTTTAAAATATTCTAAAGAGCGTAAGGCTTTTGGAACAGAAATCTGTAATCACCAAGCAATTGCATTTAAACTTGCAGATATGCATACAGAAATTGAAGCTGCTCGCCTCTTAGTAATGAAAGCTGCTTGGGATAAAGATCAAGGAAATAATTACGATATGTCTAGTGCAATAGCAAAACTATATGCTTCAAAAGTTGCAATGGACCAAACAGTTGAAGCAGTTCAAATTCATGGTGGAAATGGTTTTGTAAAAGAATACCATGTTGAAAGGTTAATGAGAGATGCTAAAATCACTCAGATATACGAAGGAACATCAGAAATTCAAAAAATTGTAATATCTAGAGGAGTTTTAAGAGATTAAACTCCTTTTGTGTTTGCTGTGGTAAAAATAGAATTTTCACAGCAGTATATTTGAAATTAGTAATTTCGTAGTAAACTAATCTGTTCCCATGCCGCTAAAAAAACAAGATTACGGTCTTCTTTCTGTTATTATTCCTGTATATAATGAAGAAGACAACGTGATTCCTCTTACCAAAAAAATCGAAGAAAGCTTAGATGGTTATGATTACGAAATCATATATATTGATGATTTTTCTACAGACGATACTCGAAAGAATATCATCAGCATTAATAACCCTAAGGTTGCTTTAATTGAGTTAAGAAAAAATTACGGTCAAAGTTTAGCATTGGCTGCAGGAATAGATTACGCAAAGGGAAATTACATAATTACATTAGACGGGGACATGCAGAATGACCCATCAGACATTCCTCATATGCTTGAGAAAGCAAAAACAGAAGATTGGGATGTGGTAACTGGTATTAGAGCTAAGAGAAAAGATAATATTGTTAGAACTCTACCATCTAAAATTGCCAATTTTTTAATACGAAAAGCTACTAGGTTAGACTTAAAAGATCAAGGTTGTGCGCTTAAAGTATTTAATAAAGAAATTGCCAAAGATTTGAATCTGTATGGAGAAATGCACCGTTTTATAAATCTTCTAGCATATTTAAATGGTGCTCGTATAACCCAAGTTCCTGTAAAGCACCATGCGCGTCAATTTGGAAAATCAAAGTATGGATTAGGAAGAACCATAAAGGTAATTAACGATATTGTACTTATTATATTCCAAAGAAAATATTTACAAAGACCAATTCACTTATTTGGTAATTTTGGTTTATTTTTCTTTGTTATTGGTACTGCCATCAATTTATATCTATTAATTATCAAAATTCTTGGAGAAGATATTTGGGGAAGGCCTTTATTAATATTAGGCGTGTTAATGGTTTTCATCGGAATTCAGTTTTTTTCTGTCGGGATTATTGCTGACTTATTAATGAAAACATATTATGAGTCGCAAAAAAAACGACCTTACGCTATTAGAAAAGTACACCTCAGTGAATAAGAAACTGGTTAAAACTCTCATTAAAATTGTCATAAGTGGTTTACTACTTTACTTTGTTTTTACAAAAATTGAGTTTTCTTCAATAATAAATCTATTCAACAATTCTAATGTTTCATACATAGTACTTGCGTTTTTCTTCTTTATTGTATCACAAATTGTGTCTTCTTTCAGACTAAACTACATCTTCCATAAAAACGATTTTTTTCTATCCCAAAGAAGCAATTTAAAACTTTATTTTATAGGAATGTTCTATAATTTTTTTATTCCTGGTGGAATTGGAGGTGATGCTTATAAAGTTTATTTGCTCAATAAAAGATTTGATTGGAAGCTTAAAACTTTAACAAAAGCTGTATTGTTAGACAGATTAATAGGTTTGATAGCTATTGGCACTATTCTCTCTATAATAATTGGCTTTATCTTTTTTTCTTTTTGGAAAATTTTTATTGGGTTGCTTGTCGGAATCCTAATTTATTTTATAGGCAAACTAGGCTTAACGCTACTATTTAAAAAGATAGATCATATCTATTTAAAAAGCTTTATCTATTCTGCAATAATTCAAGCATTACAACTTATCAGTATTGTCTTTATTATTAAATCACTTAACCAAGAAATTGTAGATATTGTTAAATATCTTTTCGTATTCTTGGTTTCGTCTGTATTATCTGTTATTTCTTTTTCAGGATTTGGGGCAAGAGAGTTTGTTTTTTTAAAAGCTTCAGAATTTCTTGATACCAGTCAATCTTTCTCAACAAGTATAGGACTTTCTTTTAATTTGATAACAGCAATTGTTTCATTGCTAGGTTTTATTTTTATATTGTTTAAATTCAAACTAACTGTAGTAAATACTAATAAATAATACATGAGCTTACTATATTCTCAGAAAAATTATTGGATTTTATATTTCCTAATATTTCTTGTTTACATCACAGGTCTGTTTATGCCTCTGATGGAAAGTGACTCCGCGCAACATGCTACTATGGCTATGCGAATGTATCTCAGTGATAATTTCTTTGAAATTATGAGAGGTAATGAACCCTATTTGGATAAACCTCATATGCACTTTTGGCTAGCAGCTATTTCCTTTAAAATTTTCGGGTTAACCGAATGGGCATATAGACTTCCTTCTTTGCTTTTTACTTTTATAGGAGCAATATCTTGTTTTTATTTAGCCAAAGAATTATATACTAAAAAAGCTGCTCACTTTGCTTCATTAATATTTTTAACAAGCCAATCTATTATTCTAGCTAATCATGACGTAAGAACAGATGCTATTTTAACCGGAGCTACTATTTTTGCTATATGGCAACTATTTAAGTTCACAAAAAATCAGAGAGTCCTTCCCCTTATTCTTGGTTCATTTGCATTAGGAATTGCTTTTTCTACAAAAGGAATGATTGCTGTAGTTATTACGCTCTGTGCATTACTATCTCATCTAGTTTATTCAAAAAAAACTCACGTTTTAGCAAATTATAAAATCCTTATAGGATTATTCGTTTTCTTTATATCTATATCTCCTGTTTTGTATGCATATTATGTTCAATTTGGAGAAGAAGGTGTTCGTTTTATTTTGTGGGAACAAAATTTTAAAAGATTATCTTCTGAAAATATGAAACAAAGCAATCCTGGTTACTTATTCTTGTTTCATACATTGATTTGGGTATTTTTCCCATGGGTTTTTACTATGTATTTTGGGCTTTTTATGCAGTTAAAAAAATGGATTAGTAACAAGTTCAAAAAAACAGATGGTTTTGAATTCCTAACAATTGGAGGAGCATTTATAACAATCTTGCTACTCAGTTATTCGAAGTTTAAACTTCCTCATTACCTAAACCCTGTGTTGCCTTTACTCTCTATATTTACTGCTGGCTTTCTATATAAGTTAGAACAAAACCGAAAAACAAAAACACTTAATATTCTTCTTAAAATAAACTACTTTTTTGTATTTATAGGGTTTGTCGCAGTAACTTTTATATTAATATTTACATTTGAAACACCCAGTATTTGGATTATTTCTGGAGTAGTTTTAATCAGTTTTCTTCTTATTTCTTTTTTGATTTTAACAAAAAAGCAATCATTACATCAAATTATAATTAGCTCTGCTCTACTGATGATTATGATTAATTTTGTTCTTAATACTTACTTTTACCCCAACCTCCTAGAGTATCAAGGAGGTGGCAAAATAGCTAAGATTATAAAAGAAAAAAATATTGATCTAAAAAAGATTTACTTATATAAGCAAAGATATTCTTGGTCACTAGATTTTGCTACAGAAAGAAATACACCTGAGTTATCTATAAATGAAATAAAAAATTTAAATACAGAAGTCTGGTTGTATGTAGATAAATCTTCTTACATCGATACTATTACAAATGCTAATATTAAAATCAGTGAAAAATATAGTGTTCCTCATTTTAGAGTTAGTAAACTCTCTCTAAAATTTCTAAACCAAGACACAAGAAAATCTAAAGTAGGAAGTGCTCATTTACTTAAGATAAGTTCAAACCTTCTTCCATAAAAAAACTCCATACAAGATAATTGTATAGAGTTTTTAAAAAGAAAGGCGGCTACCTACTCTCCCACATACTTGTAGTACCATCGGCGCAATTGGGCTTAACTTCTCTGTTCGG
>JAUIEK010000007.1 GCA_030428865.1 Bacteroidia bacterium
ATCATACAATCCTGTAGGAATATCGCTAAAACGAACGCCTTCTATCTTGGCTACAGGCTGGGTGTTTTGATAACCCCAGATATAAACCACATGAGTGCCGTCGGCTTTGCTTAATTCTAGTGGGTTGCCTTTGTTGTCATAAGAATGGTAAATTAATCGCGGTTCTAAACTCCCTAAACCCTTGCTGGTTTGAACTTCTTTGGGTAAAACCAAACCACCTCCCCAGTCTTGGTAATTAGTACGTTGGGTTGATTGTAATACATTATTCTTATATATCTTGGTTTGAATCGGTGTAGCAATACGGTGTTGATTATGTAATATGGAACCACTTTCAGGATATGTATTAACACTTTTCAATGTTTCTCCTTTACTATTTTTTGTAACCTCTTCTATTATTAGCGTTGGAAATTCTTCACAATACTTATAGGTGGTTTCTATTGTCGATTGCTCATCTGTATAATAGTCTGTAATCTTTGTGCGATTTTTCCTATACCATTCATTATAACCGTAATAAAACAAATAATTAAAAGGAGTATTTACTCCAATACCATGAATTATTTTTAGCCCTATTTTCTCACTATATTCCCATGGATCATATTCTGTATATGCGTTTTCAATATGACGTATTAAATCATATACATTCTTTTTTTTATTATACATTTTAGAAGAGAGTAAATTCCCTGCACGCCAATTCAAATACAAATCTGGTACATTTTTTTCAACATTTACATGATGTGTTACGGATGAATTATAAATTGAAGGAACAACATATTTATATTCCGTTTTTATCGTATCTCCCGTAATACTGGTACTTTCCTCATAACCTAATGCTCCCACATTACTAAGAAAAGAGGAAGCTTGACTTTGTGAAGACACCTTTATAGATGGCACATTTGGATTAACAATAGGACCATCATTATCTACAGAATCACAAATTGATTGATCTATTATTTTATCATCAAAATAAAAAGGAATATTGGAAGTTATTCCACTTGTAAGTTGTTGCCCTAACTTATTGTATTGATAATTTTGTTCTTTAACAATCTTACCTTCGCTCTTTAAAATAATTTTTTTCACTCGAAGCCCTCCTACATATAGATAACTAGGAAAAGGATCTATACCATAATTAATTGTCACATTAAAATTAGCATTACTTCCTGTACCAGGAGTATCAATACCACCAAGACCTCCTCCATCAAAAGATTCTCCTCCTATAGCCGCTATCTTATAGTTTCCGGCAGGAAGCTCTACTGCTGACATCGTTGAACTTATCACAAATTGGAAATTAGGATTGCTCACCCCTAATATCTTTAACTCATAATCACAGGTACCATCCAAAATACTTCCTGAGCAACCAGTCAGCGTATTTATCTGTACCTTAACTTTCCCTATAACAGTTGCTGGAACTGAAAACACCTTCGAATATGAATAGGAAGAAGAAGCATCTTCATTAGTCGCTTCCTTTAAAAAATATATACTCCTTTGCTGAAGTCTATTGTGTAAATTATACTTGTAAGCACCTGTATAATACTTTTTTTTCTTCAAGGATCCTACTAGAGTTGATACTGTATTACTTTCATAAGTATAACTTACACTTCCGCCTGTAGGATACAATATCTCTTCAAGTATTCCTGTTTTACAAGCTACAGTGTCTACCGTTCTATCAGCATATCCTGTGTATAATACTCCTCCATAATATTTAGGAAGCCTTAATGTTGGTATCAAATTAGGATTGTTCTCTTTAGCATTATAATACCCCCAATAATCTTGCGCAGTTGAAAAACGACTAGGCAAAGAGTTAGGATTACGATATTTAAATTGATAAGGAGGAAGTTGATTCGCTCCTTTTTGTTGTGTAACACTTTCTAAAAACAAACGATACCTCCTCTTTTCGGCATCGCCAATTAAACTTATCCCCCCTAATCTTTCTGGGGCTGATTTGGAATAAAAATAGTTTAACAAAAATTCCGTATACAAACTTCCTTGCTGAAAAATCTGAATGGCTTTTAAAGCCTTGGTATCCACATCTCTTCTATTTTCTGTTTCTTTCTCAAACACTACTTTACCATTGGTAAAATGAATCTCTTTGATAAAGTATTCATCTTGTACACTACTAGAAATAGTAGAACTCACACCATTCGAGGTACATTGACTTTCCTCTATCATACTATCGCCATTTCTACTAAACACTGGATTATTAGCCACTTGTTTTTCATATAAAAAGTCTATTTTTCTTCCTTTCGGCGATGCAATCTCCATCAAATGCCAATTGGCAATATGGTTCTCTATAAAATCACCTGCGTTTAATGAACTACCGTTATCGGTTACTGTATAAAAAAGGTTGTCCTTATTAAAGTCTGAAGCACTTCTCGATCCCGTTGCGTTTTGTCCGAAATAATATTTTACTCCACTAGGTAGCGTAAATACCCATCCCATAATTTTACCGTTTGTTACAGGAATTACAGGAGTAATTTTAATATCACTCCTAGGAACTTGAATAAATGTTCCTTTTTTTTGGTTATAGAAAAAAGTGCCGCTATACCCTAAAAAATTAAACTTAAATTCATCTGGCTCTAAATCTACTGATTTATTGTTTACAACGGAAGCTATCTCATTAAAATTGGCAGATAAATATTCTAAAGTTTTATTAGTATAGATAAGACCATTTGAAATATCATCAGGTAAACCTTTTACTATTCTGCTTATCGAACCCCCTGCATTCAAACTCCAATTCATACCAGTCCAAGAAGCCAGATCCTCTACCTTTACTCCTCCTGCATGATAGGATAAACTAACTGGAACTGATATTTCTCCTTCTTGAATAGTATAAATAGGCACACCAATACTGGGTACACCAGTATAATTCGAAATAGGTGTTTCCATATAACGATTTAAAGAAGCAATATTTGGTGTAAAAGGCACTGTTTTAGGCAACTCCTGCCCTTTTAAAACAAGACAATACAACACTGCCCATAGTAGTAGCAACGGTTTTTTCATAGAGATGTAAAATTTAAGATTGGGGGATTCTAGCAATTTTTTATCAATCGGTTTTTCAGTGGGCAAATTTAGAAGTTCTTATAAAACAGGAAAGTAAATTTTTAACTTTTTTGGAATCTCCACAAAAAATCAAAAAAACCGAAAAAATGTTTTTTCGGTTTTTTTGATTATAGCATCTGCAAATTAATTACCTCTTGTTTGGAAAGTTCTCGCCATCTTCCTCTGGGTAAATTCTTTTTGGTAAGTCCTGAAAAAATAACACGGTCTAACTTTACCACTTTGTAACCAACGTGTTCAAATATTTTACGAACTATTCGGTTTCTTCCCGAGTGAATTTCAATGCCAACTTCTGTTTTTTTCTCTCCTTCTACATACGAAACAGCATCAATAAAAACCTTTTTTCCTTCAATAACAACCTCTCCTCTAAGTTTTTCTAAATCTTTTAGTTCTAATTTTCTGTCTAAAGAAGCATGGTATAATTTCCTTACGTTGTGTTTTGGATGTGTTAGCTTTTTCGCTAGCTCTCCATCATTTGTAAATAGCAACAATCCCGTTGTCATTCTATCTAATCTACCAACAGGATAAATGCGTTCTTGCGTGGCATGAGCAACTAAATCCATTACTGTTTTCCTACCTCTATCATCATCCATGGTTGTAATGTAATTTTTAGGCTTATTTAAAAGAACATATCTTTTCTGTTCTAAGGAAATTAGTGTTCCGTCAAAACGAATTTCATCTGTTTCTTTGACTTTGTAGCCCATTTCTGTAATCAGCTTTCCGTTAACAGTAACACTCCCTTGTTCTATCATAACATCTGCTTCTCTTCTTGAACAAATTCCTGAATTAGCAATAAATTTATTTAAGCGAATTCCATCATTGTTGCTAGCTAATGATTTTTTACTTTTGGATTTGTCTTGAGAAGTTTTTTTAAATCTGTTTTGTGAAGAATTAGATTTGCCTTTGCTTGCTTGTCGTCTTCCCGACGAGTTTTTATTTATATTCATGATTTATTTTTTTGCAAAGTTAACAGGAATCTTCTGATTTAGTTGAGTTTATCAATTACTTTTTCTAATAACAAATCGGTATCTACAAGCACCAATGAAAGAACTCCTACAAGAAGCAATATTTTTAAAGTTGAATGCAGAATTGCATAGTGTCTTTTTTCTTTCGATCGTAACATAACCAATCCTATTATTACTAGTGATATCATCGTTATATAAAAATAAATTCTCATATAAGAAATCGCAGGATAGCTAAAGAGAATACCAACTGGAATGAGGGATAAAGCAATTAAAAAGACTCCAAAATATTTTGTTTTTCTCTCTCCGTAAGCTACCGGAAAAGTAGTGTAATTACTCACAACTGCTCCTTCTATATTTTCAAGATCTTTAATTAATTCACGAACCATTAAAACCAAAAACAAAAAAATGGCATGTACAAAAATGATTTTTGAAAAATTTTTGAAGTACACAAAAATGGCAAAAAACGGAAGAATTGTTAAAACAGTAGCAGATAACAAACCCGTTAACGGATATCTTTTTAATTTATGAGAGTAAAACCATATTCCGAATATATAGGCAGAAAAAAACAAAGCAGCTCTCCAAGAAACCAATAAACTAATTGCTACACCTAAAAAATTTAGTAGAAAGTATAATGTTAACTTCGTTTCTTGTTTAACAATATTATCAAGTCCTGTTTTTATAGGTCTGTTAATTTTATCTGCCTTTGTATCATAAAAATCATTGATAATATAACCTCCTGAAATTACACACGTTGTTGCAAAAACAATAAAGAATAGATGTAAATCAAAAACAACTTCTTTTAAAGAGTTATTTGGAGAAAAGATAAAGATAGAAGCCAAATATTGTGCTGCTACAAGCACTAAAATATTGTATCCTCTTACAACTGAAAATAAGCTGAAAAATTTGTAGAAGATAGATACTTCATTCTTAGAAGTCATCATAGCAATAGAATATACTAAAACCTATAGACCAACTCTAGTTTGTAGTCTTTTAGTTTTTCTTTTGCTTTTTCATAATCTTCCGTAAAACCTAAAATGTAACCTCCTCCTCCAGATCCACAAAGCTTTAGGTAGTAATCATTTGTTTTTAAACCTTGTTCCCAAATTTTATGAAATGCCGTTGGAATCATTGGTTTAAAATTGTCTAACACCACTTTTGATAAGTTTTTCACATTTCTGAATAATGATTTTACATTTCCATGTAAAAAATCATCAACACAAGCATCTGTATAAGTAACAAATTGTTCACTTATCATTTTTCTAAACCCTTCATTTTTCATCTTGTTCATAAAGATACTAACCATAGGACCTGTTTCTCCAACTTGCTGAGAATCTAGTAAGAAAACAGCTCCTTTACCTTCTTTTTGAGATGGAATTCCGGCAGGTTCAATATGAGTTTTAGAGTTAATTAAAATAGGCAAACTCAAATAGCTATTCAACGGATCTAATCCTGAACTTTTACCATGAAAGAAAGACTCCATTAAGGAGAATATTTTTTTAAGGTTTAGCAATTTGTCTCTCGTTAAATTCTCTAAAACCGTTATTTTATCTTTTGCATATTGATCATAAACGGAAGCAACTAAAGCTCCTGAACTTCCTATTCCGTAACCTTGAGGTATTGAAGAATCAAAATACATTCCTTCTTCAATATCTCTTTGTAAAGAGTCAAAATCGAAAGAAACCAAATCTGTATTTAGGTTTTTCAGGTACTCGTAAAATCGAAATAGGTTTTGATTAGATTGTTTTTCTTTTCCTGATAAATCGGTTGTTTTCTTTAGAGTTCCTTTAAACAAGTTATAAGGAATCGCCAATCCTTTAGAGTCTTTGATGATACCATATTCGCCAAACAAAAGTATTTTGGCATAAAAAAGCGGTCCTTTCATAGTTTTACTATTAGATACAAAATTACAACAATTTATTCGTTATCAGGATAGTACACGTTTTTATAAAATGTTTTCCATACTCCCACTTTCTCTCCTTCTCTGTATTTTCCTTTCATTCTTATTTTACCTCCTTTATGCATAAACTTCCACGTTCCTTCTTCTAAATCATTCTCATATTTACCAATAACCTTTACATCACCGCTCTCAAAGTATTCAAAATAATCGCCTTCCTTTGTTCCTTTTTTGTACTTTACTTTTTTAGAAACCGATCCGTTTTCGTAATAATAAGTCACTATTCCTGAATATTCTTCGTTATTTGGTTTCGTAAATTTTCCATAGCCTTCACGATACTTACTTCCGTTTTTATAAAAATCTACAATGTAATAACTATTTCTTTTCTTTTTAGGTTTTGGTCTGTAGTACATTGCTTCTTTTGAAGAAGTTTCATTATGATTACTATCTAACCATACAACACTTTGAACTTCTTTAGCTGATGTAAAAAACAAAGTCACTACTAGCAAAAATACAAAGACAGGCATCTTTTTTATTTGTTTCAAAACTTTATATTTTTTTAGCTCCAAACCCCACATTGTCACAAATATACTGTTTTTTCTCACAGTAATTAGAAAGCTCATTTTTTACAAATTGCAACACCGTATCTTTTTCTTTATACGGATACAATAAGTGCACATTAGCTCCCGCATCTAGTGTAAAGCACAACTTGCTGTTTTTTTCTTTTCTGTAATTCCAAACCTTATTAATAATTTCTAATGTATTCGGTTTCATTAAAATAAAGTAAGGATTACTCGTTAACATCATAGCATGTAATGTTAGCGCTTCACTCTCTACTAATTTGATAAACTCATCAATGTTTCCGTTTGTTAAATATTTTATCAGCTCAGAAATATTTTCATTTGCTTGCAAAAAACGTTGATTTGCAAAAGGATGGCCATGCATTAATTTATGACCTACAGAACTACTTACTTGTTTCTTTCCTTTATCAACTAATAAAATGGTATCTTGATAATTATCAAAAACGGAATGTATTGAATTTGTAAAACGAATTCCATACAGATCTGAACTTTCCTTAATATCAGGATGCTTTCCCCAAACAACCAACGGTCCTTCTATACTTCTACTTGCACTTCCCGATCCTAGGCGAGCTAAAAAAGACGCTTTTTGCTTTATGTATGTATCTGTTAAATCGCCATTCATCAGATGGTTTTCTAAGTCCATTAAACACATGGCAATAGCACTCATCCCGCTTGCAGAAGAAGCAATTCCACTACTATGCGGAAATGAATTAGACGATTCAATAGTCATTTCATATTCTAAAATGTATGGACAGTATTGCTGAATTTTTTTAAAAAAAGAAACAATTTTTGGTTTAAAATCTTCTCTTTTTTCGCCTTCAAAAAACAACTCAAAACTAGTCTCTTTTTGGAGTTTCATTTTCTTAAAGTGAATGGTTGTAGTAGTACAACTTTCGTTTAACGTAAAGCTAATACTAGCATTTTTAGGAAGTTGAGGATCTGATTTACCCCAATATTTAACCAACGCTATATTACTAGGTGATTTGTAGGTAACTGATAAATTTTCTACTTGTTTTTTATATGAGGATACAACAAAATGTTCGGTATTCAATTTGGAGACTTTTTACCAGCAAAGATAGAATTATTTACTTTTGTAACATGAGTCTAAAAATAAAATTGATTTGGGATTTTAGAGGTCCTGAAGCCCTAAAAACTGCAAAGCATCATGAAGTTCACTTAAAAGAATTTGCTCAAAGAGAAAATCTTCATTATCATAAAATGGGTGTAACAGAATTAAATCCTATGTATTCTTACACTTATATAACTGTTGAAGAAACGGACATGAAAATATATAGAGACGCTTTAAAACCTCATAGAGGCGAATTAGCTTAGTTTAATTCCTTTTTAGATAAAAAATCTGAAAATTTTAGTACCATTGTAAACCATAAAACCACATTAAAAACTTTTTTATGAAAAGTAACTCTCTATTCTTATTATTTGCCTTCGCTATATTTCAATCTTGTATTTCGCTTGATACTCCTCAAGATTATTTTGACAGAACAACTTTAAGTACCAATGCGATAAGCGATCTTGGAAAAAAAGATTTTGAGGATATGAAACGACTGAAAGAACAGAATGCTATGCGTATTGTTGTTAATGATGAATCAAAATCTACTGAAAAGTATGAAGAATATGTAAAAACTGGCATGCTTTTTCGAATAGGCAGATATGTAGAAAGAATTAATGATTTAAAACCCACTGAAGAGACGGAAGATTTAATAAAAGCTTCATTAGAAGTATTCAATTTCGTAAAATCTAAGTATGAAAATGAATACATTGAAATTGCCAAAATGATGGACAATGGAGAGAGCGAAGACAAAATAAATAAAAAAATAGAACAGTTTGAAAAAACCAATCTCCCTGTTTTTTATGAAAAGATGGAAAAGCTAACTGCTATTGCAATTCCGTATGCAGAGAGTAATGGGATTAATGTAAAATTCTATTAATAAAAATGAGAAAACAATATCATATACTAAACGGAGATGCTTTGAAGCGACAGTTTCCCAAGAAAGTTAATGGCGAATTAATTGTAGCTCGCGAGTGTCTTGTAGACGGTAATGTTGAGGGCAAAAATATTGAAGAGTTATTTCAAACACGTGCTCAATTTATTAGTAAACATTATGGCGGTTCTGAAAAAGATTATTATGAAAAAACAGTTCCTGAATTTCAAAAAATACTCAAAATAGAAGATAACTCAGATGTTTTTCTTTGGTTTGAAGATGATCTTTTTTGTCAAGTGAATTTTTGGTTTGTTGTGCACTTGCTAAATAATCAAAATCTAAATAATAATTATTTTTTAGTTAGACCTGAAGCTGATATTCAGTATGGTTTTGGAGGATTATCAGAATCTGAATTGATTTTAGCTTACAAAAACAGAATACATTTAACCAATATAGAAACCATTGCCAGCCTTTGGAAATATTATCAAAACGATAATCTAAACAAATTAATTAAAACTGGAGAAGCTCTTAAAAATGAGTATCCGTTTATACTTACTGCTGTAAAAGCACATATTGATCGCATTCCAAAAAATGGAAATGCTGGCAGGCCTACAGAAACTTTAAAATCTATCATAAAAGAACTCAATACCAAAGATTTTGGAACTGTTTTTAGAGAATTCAATAAACGAGAAGGTATTTACGGTTTTGGCGATTTACAAGTAAAAAGAATTTTTGACGAAATTATAAGTAATTAATCAAAGGTTTTATTTTATAGAATCTTCAGCAATGGCTTTAGCACAGAGCCAACCGCCTGTCCAAGCATTTTGAAAATTAAACCCGCCTGTAACGGCATCAATATTTAAAACTTCTCCAACAAAAAATAAATTCTGATGCAGTCTGCTTTCAAATCGTTTGAAGTTAATTTCCCTTAAATCAATTCCTCCTGCTGTAACAAACTCTTCTTTAAATGTACTTTTTCCATGGACTTGATAAGCTCCTTCTGTTAATTCGTTCGCTAGATCTTGTATTTGTTTCTTGTTAATATCAGCCCAATTTTGATCAAATGAAATTCCAACTGCCAACACCAATCTTTCCCATAGGCGTTTGGGAATAATTTCAAAAGGAGATTTCAAAAGAACTCGTTTTTTAGCTTGTTCTTGTTTTATCTGCTGAAGTTCCTTCAAAACCAATTCGCTCGGTTGTGACAACCAGTTAATAGAAATTTTAAAATCATAATTCTTATCAGCTAAAATTCGAGCTCCAAAAGCCGATAATTTTAATATTGCAGGACCACTCATTCCCCAATGCGTTATCAATAAAGGACCTGAAGCTTCTAAAATTTCACTTTGAATCTTAACCTCTGTACTTGGAACTGAGATTCCTGCTAAATCCTGAATTCTACTATCTTGAATTGTAAAGGTAAATAGTGAAGGAACAGGATTGATAATTGTGTGACCTAAATTTCTGCATAACTTCCAAATTTGTTTACTACTACCAGCAGCTACAACAATGACATCTCCAAAAAAGTCTTGTTGCTTAGTGCTAACAATCCAAGTATCATCATTTTTTAAAATAGAGATAACTCCTTGATTTTTTAGAATAGGAATTCCTAATTGGTTTACCTTATTCAAAAAACAATCAATTATTGTTTGAGAAGAATTAGATTCTGGGAAAACCCTGCCATCTTCTTCTATTTTTAAAGGAATTCCATTTTTATCAAACCAATCAAAAGTATCTCCAGTCATAAACTGATGAAATGGTCCTAGCATTTCTTTTTCTCCTCTTGGATAAAAAGTTGTCAATTCCTTTGGGTCAAAGCAAGCGTGCGTAACGTTACAACGACCACCTCCAGAAATCTTGACTTTTTGTAAAACTTCTTTTCCTTTTTCTAAAATAATTACATCCAGATTTGGGTTTGCCTCTTTAGCATTAATTGCTGCAAAAAAACCTGCAGCTCCTCCTCCAACTATAATTATTTTTTTCATAACACCATTTCTAAAAAAGGAATTATTGTTTGATAGCCTTTTGATTTAAAATAACTTATAGTATCTTCATTTCCAGTAGCCAACACAAAATCACCTCCCCAAGCTCCTAAACTTTTAATCGTTCCGAAATAATCAGGAAATAAGGATTCCTTTACTTTTGGTAATTCTAAAATTGCTGCAATACGATTTTCATGTTCTTGTATCAAGCGTTCAAAATCTTGCAGATTATTTGTTTTAAGCATTTCAGAAGTTAGCTCAGAAACTTCTCTAACTGATTGCCCTAAATTTTCTCTTTTTTCTTTAAAACGAGTAATTCCTTCCCTACTATTTTGTTTTTGATTCAGATGCACGAAGTAAAGTTGATCTGAGAAAGTTGGTCTAAATGCTACTTCCTTAACCACAGACTGATTATTTTCTAATCGATACAAAATAGGCGAATTGTGCCTAGCGCAAGCAATATCGTACCCACTACCAGAAAATGAATTCCACAATAACTGATAAGGATTTACTTGTGCCCAATTGGCAATATTATTAATTAATGTAGAAGAACTTCCTAATCCCCAATCTCTAGGGAAAGATAAGCGTGTTTTTATTTTACATCCGTTTTTAGATGACAGAAGATTAGGATTTAAATTTTTTGCTTCTTGGAGAATGTTTTGCAATGTTTCTGCCACAAACTCAGAACTCCCTTCTTTATCTGATTGAAATGTAGCATTAACCAATCGAAGTTTTGGTAAATCAAAAATTGCTTGAAACCAACAGACACCATCGTATGTATAACTTTCCCAAAGTAACTGAGGTTGATTGATTCCTTCTATTACTAAGTCTTGACCAAACTTAGTAGGAATAGCTAAAGACAAGGCTCCTTCTAAAACTAGGTATTCTCCAGTGAGCAGCAATTTTCCATTACTGTAAAATGAATTCAACTTGATTTTATTTTTTTATTTCTGCATATTTTTCGACTACTGCACTATGTGATACTGTTTTGTCTTTAAAAAAACAGATCATTTCTTCTTTTTCCGCTTCATTAGCACCCAACTGATTTAAGATATTCATTAAATGCATTTTCATATGCCCGTGCTGAATGCCTTTTGTAGTTAAAGCTTTTAAAGCTGCATAGTTCTGCGCTAAACCAGTTACTGCAATAATCATCATGAGTTCTTTCGCATTCGGATTTTGCAATAAATCCAATGATAGTTTTGCCATTGGATGTAAAGAGGTTAAACCTCCTACGGTTCCTAAAGCTAGCGGAATTTCTAACCAAAACCGAAACATTCCATTTTTTACCTCACAATGACTCAAGCTTTTGTATTGACCTGTTTTAGACGCATAAGCATGTGCTCCTGCCTCAATAGCTCTAAAATCATTTCCAGTAGCTAGCACAACCGCATCAATTCCGTTCATAATTCCTTTATTGTGTGTAACTGCTCTATATGTCTCAACCTCTGCAATCTGAACGGCTTGTTCAAACTTTTCAGCAAAACCCTGTGGGTTCTTGCCTCCTAAGTCTTCTACCTTACAACTTACTTCTGCTCTAACTAAGCATTCAGGAACATAATTGGAAAGAATACTCATTATAATTTCTGTCTCATCATTTCTAAACTCTTTAGCAATAGTTTCTAGGCAAGAATTGATGAAATTTGCCCCCATAGAATCCACCGTTTCAAAAGCTACATGTAACTGATAGTAATCTTTTAAACTTTCCGTTCTATCTTTTAGTTCAATCCCCAAGATACCACCACCTCGCTTTTCCATATTTTTAGTAATGGATTTAGTGGCTTCTAACAGGTATACTTTTTTAGCCTCAAAATAATTCTGTAATTGCTGCTTATCTCCTGTATACATGAAATGAACTTGTCCAATTTTTGTGGTAGAAACAACTTCTGCATGAAAGCCTCCTCTTTTACTCCAAAACTTAGCAACCAAAGACGCAGCTGCAACTACAGAGCTCTCTTCAACCACCATTGGAACAACATATTCTTTTCCATTAATCACAAAATTAGGAGCCACTCCATAAGGCATATAAAAATTTGTAATTGTGTTTTCTATAAAATCATCATGAAGCTGTTGTAGTTTTTCATCAACATTCCAATACTGCTTAATGGTTCTAATAATTTCTGGTTGATTGTTGAAAAAGTTAGTTGCCAACCAATTGATTTTTTCCTCTTTTGTTAACTTGGAAAATCCGGAAATAATTTTGGACATCTACGTCTATTTACACTGATAAGGCAAAGATAACCGAATCTTATAAAAGTGTTTCGTTTCTTAAAGAATTATAATTTTAACAGCTTTTTTACTGATTTTTCCGTAAACTTGGCAATCTTTTTAAATTTTATCAAAAAATGAAGAAATTATTGTTCGTTTTAATAGCTAGTTATTTTTTTACTGGGTGTAACAAAAACTCTTCTAATATAAACCACACACCAGTAGCAGTTAAGGATGATATTACTCTAGAAGAAATATGGGGTGGAGAATTTTCTACCGATCGTATGAATGCTCTCAATTCTATGAATGGAGATTTTTATTCTTTGTTAAATTACAATGATGAAACCCAATCTTCTACAGTTGATAAATACAGTTATGAAACACTAGAAAAGGTTTCAACACTAATTGATGGAAAACATTTAAAAGGATTAAAAACATTTGATTCGTACAGTTTTAATAATGATGAAACGAAGCTTATTCTAGGAACCGACTTTAAAAAAGTGTACAGACATTCTTTTAAAGGGACTTATTATATGTATGACATTGCATCTGAAAAACTATCGTTAATTGATAAGGATATTCAAGTGCCTACATTTTCTCCCGATAGTAAGAAAGTTGCTTACGCGAAAAACAATAACATTTTTATAAAGGATTTAACAACAAGTCAAATAACACAGGTCACAAAAG
The DNA here is from genome assembly GCA_030428865.1 of Bacteroidia bacterium. Lineage (GTDB taxonomy): Bacteria > Bacteroidota > Bacteroidia > Flavobacteriales > Flavobacteriaceae > Polaribacter. The sequence goes on from JAUIEK010000007.1 coordinate 13,312, forward strand.
ATGGAAAAACAAACAATATTATTAACGGAACAACTGACTGGGTGTATGAAGAAGAATTTGCGTTTGTAAGAGCATTCGAGTGGAGTCCTGACAGCAAACATATGGCGTTTTTACGATTTGATGAATCTAATGTTCGTGAATTTTCTATGGGAGTTACAGGAAATGAGTTGTACCCAACTGAACATGTTTTTAAATATCCTAAAGCCGGTGAGGACAATGCAAAAGTAAGTTTGCATATTTACAATCTATCAAATAAAAACGCTAAAAAAGTTGGCTTAGGAAATTACGAGTACATTGCTAGAATTAAATGGTCTAATGACAATGCAATTTTGTTTGCTACAACTTTAAATCGCCATCAAAACGATTTAAAATTACATGCCGTAAATGCCTTGCGAACCAGCTCGAATATCATTTTACACGAAACAGATAAAGCCTATGTTGATATTCACGACAATCTTACTTTTTTAGATGATAATAGTTTTATCTGGACAAGCGAAAGAGATGGTTTTAATCATATCTATCATTATGACGGAAGCGGAAAACTAATCAACCAAATAACAAAAGGCAACTGGGAAGTCACTAATTATTATGGTTATAATAAAGAGAAAAAAGCAATTTATTACCAATCAGTAGAAAACGGATCTATTAACAGAGGTGTATACAGTATTGGATTAGACGGAAATAACAAAAAACTATTAAGCAACTCTGAAGGTACAAATACAGCTGCTTTTAGCAAAAACCTAAATTATTTTATCAATACACATTCTAGCTCAACAACTCCTCCAGAATATACACTCTATAACGCTGAAGGAAATAAATTAAAGGATATTAAGAATAATCAGGCGCTGAAAGATAAATTGACAGATTATAAAATAAGCCCAAAAGAATTTTCTACGATTCGAATTAATGGTTACGACTTAAATATGTGGATGATAAAACCAGCTGATTTTAATGAAAATAAAAAATATCCATTGTTAATGTTTCAATACTCCGGACCAGGATCACAGCAAGTTGCTAATCGTTGGAATGGAACGAATGATTATTGGCATCAAATGTTAGCGCAACAAGGAATTATTGTTGTTTGTGTAGATGGTAGAGGAACAGGTCTTAAAGGTAGAGACTTTAAAAAGTTAACCTACAAAGAGCTTGGTAAATTAGAAGTAGAAGATCAAATTGCTGCTGCGAAAAAATTAGGAGAACGAGATTACATAAATGAAAATAATATCGGTATTTGGGGCTGGAGTTATGGTGGTTTTATGAGTACAAATTGTATTTTAAAAGGCAACGATGTTTTTTCTACAGCTATTGCTGTGGCTCCTGTTACTTCATGGAGATTTTATGATACCGTTTACACAGAACGCTACATGCAAACACCACAAGAAAATGCTAGTGGATATGATGAAAACTCTCCTATTAATTATGCTGATAAACTAGAAGGGAATTACCTTTTAGTTCATGGAACAGGAGATGATAATGTACATGCTCAAAACTCTATGCGAATGATTAATGCACTGGTTAAAGCAAACAAACAATTTGATTTAGCAATTTACCCAGATAGAGCACACGGAATATACAAAGGACAAAATACACGCTTACATCTATATAAAAAGATGACAGATTTTGTCACTAAAAACTTAAAAAACAACACTAAAAAAGAAGTTAAAATAAAAGGATAGTTTATTATGTCTGAAATGTCAACTACAGAACAACAAATGTTTGGTCACCCTAAAGGGTTATTCTATTTATTTTTTGCCGAATTATGGGAACGATTTAGTTTCTATGGAATGAGAGCGTTGCTAACGCTTTATATGGTAAATGAAATCTTTAAAGCCTTAGCCGAAAGAGATGCAGCAGCAGCAGCAGTTTATGCGTCTTATGGCTCATTAGTATATGCTTCCACTGTAATCGGGGGGCGAATTTCCGATCGAATTTTAGGAATGCGAAGCTCTATTTTTTTAGGCGGTGTCTTAATGGCAATTGGACACTTTGTATTGGCCATAGAAAACGACATAGCATTCTTCTTAGCACTCGCATTTATTGTTGTGGGTAATGGTTTTTTTAAGCCTAATATTTCAACTTTTGTTGGATCGCTTTATGAAGATGGAGATCGAAGAAAAGATTCAGGATTTACCATTTTTTATATGGGGATTAATATTGGTGGTTTTATTGCGCCTTTATTGTGTGGCTGGTTAGGTCAAGCATATGGCTGGCATTACGGTTTTGGATTAGCAGGAATAGGAATGCTTACTGGGCTAATTTTTTTCTGGAGCGGAATCAAGAAAAATGTTTTTGGCTCTAAAGGACTGCCTCCAAATACAGAAACATACGAAAAGAAAGTTTTGGGTGTTCCTTTAAAAACTTTTGTACCAATAATTGCGTTTTTGTGCGCTCCTCTTATTGCTTTTTTATTAGCATCATACAAATCCTTAGGTTCAGAAGGTTCCTTTTTAGAAGGAAAAAATTATGTAAATCTCCTATTTTATTTAATTGGAATTTTAGTGATCGCATACTTAGCATATGAAATTTTCAGATCTCAACCAAGTGAGCGAAAAAAATTATTTATGGCCGTATTGATTACTTTTTTCATGACACTTTTTTGGGGGTTTCATGAACTTTCAGGTAGTGTAATTACTCTTTTCGCAGATAGAAATGTAGACTTGGATGGCATTATGAATGCAAGCCAAACAAATTCATTAAACTCCTTGGTAATTATTATTTTATCTATACCGATATCATTATTATGGGCGTATTTATCTAAAAAGAAATTAAACCCAAGAACTCCTTATAAATTCGGATTTGGATTAGTTTTGACAGGCTTAAGTTTTTATGTACTATCTGTAAGTGGTGGTAGTGCTAATGAAAATGGAATGGTCCCTTTTACCTATTTGCTAGTTATGTATTTTATACTTTCTATTGGAGAATTATTTATGTCGCCTGTTGGTTTATCAAAAATAACAGATCTCTCTCCGAAAAGAATAGTAGCATTTATGATGGGAATTTGGTTTTTATCTTCTGCCTATGCATTTCAAATTGTAGGATTTATATCTAAACAATTAGCCATAGAAAGTACTGACACTAACGTAGGAGGCTTGCAAACATTAAGTATTTACACAGATGGTTTTAGTTTAATTGCCCAATATTCTGTAGGCGCTGGTTTAATTGTATTGCTTTTTAGCCCTTTAATGAAAAAGCTAATGGGCAATGTTCATTAAGCACAGCGAAAAAAACCGTACTAAATTCTTACATAAACAAGGCATCATTTTTGGTGCTTTGTTTTTTTGTAATTTTATAATATTATTATCGACCTAATAATTATGAAAAAAAATACGATATTTCTTTTGCTTGTACTGGTAGCGTTTTTCGCGAATGCACAAGAAATTAAATGGCTTTCTTTTGAAAAAGCTGTTGAGCTCAATAAAACTGTTAAAAAACCCATGTTAATAGACATCTATACAGATTGGTGCGGTTGGTGTAAGCGAATGGATGCTACAACCTATAAAAATCAGGTAATTGTTAACTATATCAATGAACATTTTTATGCAGTAAAATTAGATGGAGAACAAAAAGAAGATATTGTTTACAATGATTATGCTTTTAAGTTTCAAAAAAATGGAAGACGAGGCTACAACGAGTTTGCTGCAACATTATTAGATGGTAAGTTGAGTTATCCTACTACCGTATTTTTAGATAAAAATGAAAAACTTTTAGATCGAGTTCCTGGTTATTTGGATGCTGTTATTATGGAGAAAGTTATCACATTTTTTGGAGCAGAAAAATATAAAACGACTTCTTGGGAAAATTTTATAAAAGATTTTAAAGGAACTATTAAATAGTTAAGCAACATTTGAAAAAACATAGAGAATGAAAAAATATTTAGGAATATTATTGTTGGCTTTATTTTTTCACTCCTGCAAAGGTCAATCAAACTCTAGCGTTGAAAGAAATGTTGGCGGACCTTGCCAAGATTGTGAGGCAGTTTTAGATTTCAAAGAGTTAAATATTAAACCAAAATCAATTGATACTTTACCAGGTTTTGAAAATAATGAACCGAAAGTAAAAATAACAGGAACTGTATTTCAAAAAGATGGAAAAACACCAGCAAAAAATGTAATACTATACATTTATCACACTGACCGAAATGGAATTTATCGACCAAGTGAAAAACCTATTGGTTGGGAAAAAACTCACGGACAATATCGAGGGTGGCTAAAAACAGGCAACGATGGAAAATTTACTTTTTATACTTTCAGGCCTGCACCTTATCCAAAAGTTCAGGAACCTGAACATATTCATATTTATGTTAAAGAACCTAATACTATTCCTTATTACATTGATAGTTACTTTTTCGAAAGTGACCCTAAGCTAACAGTAGACAAGAAAAAATTGCATAAAAATAGAGGTGGCTCTGGAATTGTAAAACTGAAAAAGAAAAATGGAATTTGGACAGCCAATAGAAACTTAACTTTGGGACTTAATATTCCTGATTACGAATAAAAAACGTTGTATAACTATCGAATATAAAAAACTCCTTTTTGGGATACAAACCAAAAAGGAGTTTTTGTTTTTATACAAGTTTTTCTCCAATGCTCTACATACGATTTATAATTGGAACCATCAGCTACAATGTAAGAAGGCTGTATCTCCCGTATAACTCTGTCTAAATTTATTTTTGGAGAATTTATAAAAATCAGAATCGGGCTTTCTATGTTAAGTTCTGGGTATAAATTTTCATTATCAATTATCAAAATAGATTGACTTTTCTGTTTAAAATACGAAGGTATTTTACCTACTAAAGCTACATTTACATGCTCTCCAACTTGATAAGGTTTTACTATTCTTTGCATATCATCCATACCGATTGAATCTTGATAAAATAGAACATTACTTCCTACTCTTTCTCCAATAAGAGTGCCTTTGTGTTTATGAAAGACAACCATTTCTGATTTCATCTGTAACTCCACTTTTTTATATATCATTACGAATTGAAAAAGGAGAATTGAAAACAAAAATCGATAAACACTATTAGCTTTAAAGTTGTTAAAGCACAACAAAGCCATAGCAATTACAAAATAAGAGCTAATAAGCATAAGTTTCGAAAAAGAAATATCTGTTATTAAAAAAGATTCTTGATGAGCCACCCACTCAATTACTTGATTCATCAAATGAATAATTTTCTCATAAAAATCTGCCAGGAATTGAGGCAAAATAGTAAGTAAGGATAATACTATAATAAAAATTCCTAGCCCTAAAATAACTCCTAAAAAAGGAATAATGATCAAGTTTGAAATTATAAATAATCCTGGAAATTGATGAAAATAGTATAAACTAATAGGTAAAACTCCAACCTGAGCTGCAATAGAGACAGTAATTAATTGCCAATAGTAATTAACAATTTTATATTTAGATTTCCATATAGAAGCCAATTTCGGCTGAATCCATACAATTGCAAACACAGCCAAATAACTCATTTGAAATCCTACATCAAAAAGGAACATGGGTTTAAAAAAGAGTAGAATCAGCATAGAAATAACTAAAGAATGTTCTATTTTACTTTTTCTCTGAAAACTCTGCCCTAAAGCAACAATCGAAAACATAGTAACTGCCCTCACAACAGAGGCTGACATACCAGCCAGCAAAGCAAAACTCCAGAGAGCAAAAACAATACAAAAAGCTTTTATCAGCTTTCCTTTTGGTAGTCTTTCTAGTGGCTTTAACACAAAACTGAATAGCAAAAGTAAAATACCAACATGCAAACCAGAAATAGCCAGAATATGAATAGCTCCTGCCTTGGCATAATCATTCATAAGTTCTTTTGAAACCTCCTGTTTTTCTCCTAAAAGCAACGCATTTATCACACCATATTCATCATGAGAAAAGTGGTATTTTGATAGTGAATTTTGAATATGAGTACGACTCTTAAATGCAAATCTGATTATTGAAGATTGATATGCATCAGCACTTAGAAAGTTTGTGTTGTCTAAATAAACTTGATTATAAATTCCTTGTTTTTCGAGATAATCTTTATAATCAAATTGATGAGGATTCTTTGGTTGTTTTAATGATTTAACTAATTGCTTTGTGTATATAATTTCTCCTACTTCTAATTTCTGTGAAATACTGTCTTTCTTTATATGTACTAAAACCAATCCGTTGGTTTTTTGCTCATCTACCTCAACAATCTTTGCCTTATATTTATTGTAGTAATTGGTAGATTTTAGCACCTCTGATATTTCTAGTTTTAGAAAATTATCTGGGTGCAAAAAATTCTCGTAATAATCAGCTTGGTTTCGATCATCATTTAAATAAGTAAAAGATGCTCCAAAGAAAAAGAAAGACACAAATACTAAAATTTCAAATCCTTTGCGAGGTTTTGTGATATACACAACAAGAAGTAAAATGGAAAAGAGTAGAATTAATATCCAAACAGGTCCTTTTAAAAAACTAAAATGATATTGAGCGAGAATGCCTAAAATAAGAGAACATAAAAAATGAAAAGGTAAGTACTCCAGTAACTTTCTCATAGCGACCTAAAGTTACTAAAAAATATGCTTTAGTTTTTCAAAGAATCAACAATAGCTTTAGCTGTCTTTTTAGAAGCACCTTTCCCTCCTAAACGTTTTTCTAGTTCGTAATAATTCAAAAACATTGCTTCTCTAGGTTCTTTTTCAAGAATTTTTTGGAGCTCACGTGTTATATTTTCTTTATTACATTCAGACTGAATTAACTCCGTAACTACTTTTTTCTCCATGATTAAATTCACTAAAGAAATATATTCTAATGTGATGATTCGTTTTGCTATTTGGTATGATATTTCACTTCCTTTATAACAAACTACTTGAGGCACCTTAAACAAGGCAGTTTCTAACGTTGCAGTTCCAGAAGCCACTAACGCGGCGTACGAAACACTTAATAAATCATATGTTTTATTGGCTACAAATCCTACTTTTTTATCTCCGATAATTTCTTCGTAAAATTCTTTTGTTTGGCTAGGAGCACCTGCAACAACAAATTGATAATCAGTAAAGTCAGAAATAACAGAAATCATAACAGATAACTTCTTTATTATTTCTTGTTTTCTACTTCCTGGCAATAATGCAATAATTGGTTTATCAGACAGATTATTTTCTCTTTTAAACTGATGTTCATCAACAAGTTTTTGATTGGCTATTGCATCAATTAAAGGATGTCCTACAAAAGTTACATCGTAATCAAATTTTTGATAAAATGTCTTTTCAAAAGGCAAAATGACAAACATTTTATCGATTATTTTCTTAATTGTTTTTACTCTTTTAGATCGTGAAGCCCATACCTGAGGAGAGATATAATAATGCGTTGTAAATCCGCTTGGTTTTGCCCATTTTGCTATACGTAAATTGAACCCTGAATTATCTATAAAAATGATAACATCTGGATTAAACGCCTTAATATCTTTTTTACAAAAGGAAATGAATTTTAAAATTTTTCTGAGATTTAATAACACTTCTATAAATCCCATAAAGGCTCTCTCTTTGTAATGTGTTACCAATGTACCTCCCACTTCTTGCATTAAATCACCTCCCCAAAATCGAATCTCAGCATCTTTATCCTCTTTAAATAATGCTTTCATAAGATTTGAACCATGTAAATCTCCAGAGGCTTCACCTGCAAGAATGTAGTATTTCATAATGCCTTAAAACAACTTTAAAGCAAAAGTAGTTAAAGCGATTAATATAGTTGCCATTAAAACTCCCCTAGCTCTGTAGTTTTGCTTCTTTTTTAAAAAAACAAAAAATACAAATAAGTTTGGCAATGCAGAAAGTGCTAGTACTTGAGCGTGCAAGTTTCCATAGCTAACGAGTTGTAATGTAGTATCAAAATCATATTTAGAAAAATACTGCAGATAAAGAAACAGTCCGCAACAGGTAGCAAAGAGAGATATAGAAAAACCAATAGTAATTTCTCTTTTTATAAATCCCACGAGTTAATCTTTTGAATAGCATGATGGGCAGTTAAATCAAACTGAACAGGAACTACAGAAATGTAGCCGTTTTCTAATGCCCAAATATCTGTGTCTTCTCCTTTGTCTTTGTTAACAAACTCACCAGACAGCCAATAGTATTCTCTACCATAAGGGCTTGTGCGTTTGTCAAAGCTTTCTTTCCAAACACCATTGGCTTGTCTACAAATTTTGATTCCTTTTATTTCTTCTTTTTTTAACTTCGGAATATTCACATTTAAAACAACTCCCTCTTGAATTCCATTTTTCAAAGCCTCTAAAGCAATACTTTTGACAAAATCTGCACATTGCCTAAAATCGGCATGATAATTATAGTCAAGTAAAGAAAATCCTATAGAAGGAATTCCTTCTATTCCTCCTTCTACAGCAGCACTCATTGTGCCTGAATAAATTACGCTAATCGATGAATTCGCTCCATGGTTTATGCCTGAAACACACAAATCTGGTTTTTTATTTAAGATTTCACTAACTGCCATTTTTACGCAGTCCACTGGTGTTCCAGAACAACTGTACTCTATTTGAGGACCTTCATCAATAGTAATTGGGTTACAGTGAAGAACATTATTTACAGTTATAGCATGCCCCATTCCGCTTTGAGGGCTATCTGGAGCAACTACTATTACATCTCCTATTGTATTCATTATTTCAATTAGCATCCGAACTCCCGGTGCTGTAATTCCATCGTCATTGGTTACTAAAATTAATGGTCTTTTTTTAGGCATTTTTTACTAGTGTTTAAAAACAAATGTAATTCAATTTGATAGAATTTATTTTAACATTTTGTAAAGATTGAAACAACTAGTTTTTGATTAGTATTGTAGTACAAGTTTATGTAAGATGATTCGAGTTGCTTTATTTTTTCTTCTCTGTTCTTTATCATTAAGTGCTCAAACTAATAATTGCCAATCAGAAAAACACAAAGAATTTGATTTTTGGTTGGGTGATTGGAATGTATATAATGAAAAAGGAAAATTGGTTGGAACCAACTCAATTACCAAAATGCAAAACGGCTGTGTACTGCAAGAAAATTGGGTATCAAAAACTAGTTCAAATACAGGAACCAGTTATAACTATTTTGACAAACAAGATAAAACTTGGAATCAGGTTTGGGTTGATAATTCTGGTTTTTCTCTTGTCTTAAAAGGGAATCTTGTAAATGGCAACATGATATTAAAAAGTGCTACAATTGACTCTAAAAAAGGAAATTACCAAAACAAAGTAAGCTGGATAAAAAATACAGATGGCTCAGTAACCCAACTTTGGGTGCTTCTTGATGCTAATGGAAATACTATAAAAGAAGCATTTAAGGGAATTTATAAGAAAAAGTAAATAGTTATTTTGGCATCATTTTAGTAAATTAGCTAACTATCACAGAAATAAAATATTCACAGAACGACGATTTATGAAGACGAAACAATTTTTAACTTACATTTTGATTGCCTTTTTATTTGTGCAATCAGCTTTTGGAGCTAACGAAAAAAATGATCCTGAAAAAGACAAGGTTTTAATTTCTGTCTTAAACTATATGCTTACCAGAGGTCATTTTGTAGAAAAAGAAATTAATGATGATTTCTCTGTTATGGTCTTTGATAATTTCATTAACAGATTAGATCCATCAAAACGTTATTTTACCCAAAAAGACATTAAACATTTTTCTAAATACAAGTATCAAATTGATAATCAAATTAAAAAATCAGATTTGAGTTTTTATCACTTGGTATATGACACTTTTTTAGATAAAATAAAATCTGCCAAAAAATATTACGGAGAAATTTTAAAACAGCCATTTAACTTTAACAAGAAAGAGATTATAGATGTAAATTTTGATAATGTCTCTTTTGCCGAAAACGAAAATGAATTGGTTGATTATTGGCGAAAGCAGCTAAAATTACAAACGCTTAGCAGGATTCAAGAAATGCAGGAGCTTCAAAAAGAAAAAGGAAAAAAAGATGCATCTTATAAAACAAAAGACTTTAGAGAACTAGAAAAAGAAGCAAGACAAGATGTGTTGAAAAACATGAATGAACTTTATTTAAGAATTGAAGAATTAGAACACGAAGATTGGTTCTCTACTTTTTTAAATAGTCTTGTAGAAGGTTTCGATCCTCATACAGCATACATGGCACCAAATATCAAAGAAAGGTTTGATCAAGACATGTCTGGTAAATTAGAAGGAATTGGTGCTCGATTACAAAAAAAGGGAATTCACACACATGTTATTGAACTTGTTTCTGGCGGACCTGCATGGAAGCAAGGTGAACTAGAACCTGGTGATATTATATTAAAAGTAGCTCAAGGAGATAAAGAACCACTAGATATTGTGGGTATGCGTTTAGATGATGCTATCAAATTTATAAAAGGAAAAAAAGAAACAGAAGTACGCCTTACTGTTAAGAAAAAAATTGATGGTTCTATTAAAATCATTTCAATTATAAGAGATGTAGTTGAGTTAGAGGAAACCTTTGTAAAATCTACTATTGTAGAGAAGAATGGAAAAAAATATGGATTAATCGATTTACCAAGATTCTATATTGATTTTGATGATGCTAGCAGAAGAGATTCTGCTAAAGATATGGAGTTAGAAATTGAGCGTTTAAAAAAAGAAGGAGTAGAAGGTCTTTTAATAGACTTACGAAATAATGGTGGAGGATCTCTTAAAACAGCTATAGAAATCGCTGGTTTGTTTATTGAAGAAGGTCCTGTTGTTCAAGTTAAATACAGAGGGGAAAAACCCGTTGTACGTAGCGATAAAGATAAAAAAGTTCAATGGGAAGGTTCGCTAGTAATTTTGGTTAATGAATTATCTGCTTCTGCTTCTGAAATTTTTGCTGCAGCCATGCAAGATTATAACAGAGCTGTTATTATGGGAGGTAATCAAACTTTTGGGAAAGGAACTGTACAACAAGTGTTGCCTATTAATCAGTTCTTTCCAAACTATAAAAAAGAGTTGGGTTTTCTTAAAATGACTATCCAAAAATTCTATAGAATTAATGGTGGATCTACTCAAATTGAAGGAGTTTACTCTGATATTGCAATGCCTACTAGGTACAGCTACATGAAATTTGGAGAAAGAGATATGGAAGGAGCGTTGGTTTGGGATAAAGTTCCCATGGCTCGTTACACACAAACCAATACATATAGTAATTTCTCTGATGTGGTTAATAATAGTAAAATGCGTATTGCCATAAATCCTAATTTTCAACTCGTAAATGAGTATGCAAAATGGTTAAAGAAAGAGCAAGACAATACAACCTTTTCTCTCAATTACAAAGAGTATGTTAAAGACATAACTGCCAAAGAAAACTATACAAAACGCTTTCAGTCTGTTTTTGATTATAATTCTAACTTAAAATTTGAATCGCCAAATTATGAATTAGCTTTATTGGCAAAAAACAATGAGGTAAAAGAAAAAAGAAATCGTTGGCACAAAAATCTATCTAAAGATATGTATGTAGCAGAAGCCGTAAATGTGCTAAGTCAATTGCAACTTAAAACTCCTATTGAATTAGTTAAAAACTAAGGAAGTTTCTAAATAATAATGAAACCTGGTAGCAAATACGTTATCAGGTTTTTTATTTTTGTGTAGATGACAAAAGTTTCACAATCACTTACTCGCTTAGCACTAAACAAGTTTTTTAAAAATAAGCTTGCTGCAATATGTGTATGTTTTGTGGTATTATGTGGAGTCATAGCTGTTTTTGGATATGGAATTGCCCCAGATAATAGCAAAAATGCAAATCAAATGCATTTAGAAATTCATTCTAAAAAACCAGGATTCTGTGTTCAGTTACTAAGCATTCCCAGTCAACAAAAAGACGCTCAATCTTTTTTTGATAAGCTTCTGTTCGGGAAAGAAAACACAACTACTGAAATTCCTATTCAATCTTTTATCATAAAAGGCAATAAAATTGAATATCTAACTTATTCAGACCATCAAGCTAAAGAAATTATACTTCCTAATACGGTTAAAAACCCTGAAAAATATATTCGGGAAAAGACCTTTTATTTCGGCACCGACAAATACGGAAGAGATGTTTTGAGTCGACTTTTAATAGGAACTCGCATTTCATTTTTTATCGGATTCATTGCTGTATTCATCTCTTTAATTATAGGGATTTCAATCGGGGCAATTGCTGGTTATTTTGGTGGAAAAGTAGATGCGTTCATTATGTGGCTTATCAATATTACCTGGTCTATCCCAACTCTCTTGTTAGTGATTGCTATTACATTAGCTCTCGGTAAAGGATATTGGCAAGTTTTTATTGCTGTAGGTTTAACCATGTGGGTAGAAGTAGCAAGAGTGGTAAGGGGTCAGGTTATGAGTGTTAAGCAACAACCTTATGTAGAAGCAGCCAGAGCTTTGGGGTTTTCTAATTTTAGAATTGTTTCTAAGCATATTCTGCCAAATATCATGGCTCCTGTTATTGTTATTTCCGCAGCCAACTTTGCAGCTGCAATCCTCATAGAAAGTGGACTAAGCTTTTTAGGAATTGGAGCACAACCTCCTACTCCGTCTTGGGGCGCAATGATAAAAAATCATTACAACTATATTATTATTGGCAAAGCATATCTTGCTGTAATTCCAGGAATAGCCATTATGCTATTGGTCATGTCTTTCATGTTAATTGGAAATGCACTAAGAGATGCTTTGGATGTTAAAAATTAAATTATGAGTTATCAAGTAGAATTTAACACTAGATGGGCAGATTTTGACCCAAACAGACACATGCGTCACACAGCATATAATGATTATGCTGCAGAAGCAAGAGTACGATACTTTAAAAATGCTGGAACTTCAATAGAAGATTTTGCAAGACAAGGCATCGGTCCTGTTTTGTTTACAGAATGCACAACGTTTAAAAAAGAAATTCTTTTAGGCGAAAAAATTACTGTGAATGTAAAATTATCTGGTTCATCAGATGATTTAAGAAAGTGGAAAATACGACACGAGGTATTTAATGAACAAGGAAATCTAGCCGCAATTATTGAAGTTTTTGGCGCATGGATCGATCTTCATAAAAGAAAACTCACAGCTCTACCTGATGCATATCGTTCTACATTAGATGTTATGGAAAAAACAACTGATTTTGAGGTTATTTAAAAAATAACCCCTCAAAATTTTGAGGGGTTTGACTTAAAAGAAATTATTCCTTTTTCTATAGCATTTTTATATTATTCAAAACTAGTTTCTCCTTCGTTTGGACTATAGGTAACTTTAGATTATAATATCAACATATTTCTATTTATTGATAAATTTTTTCTTAACATTTCCACTTTTTTTTATGATGTATAGACCTCTTGAAAATTCACTAATTATTTTCTTTTCCTCAGCTTTACTGGAAACAATAACTGTTTTTACTTTTTGACCGTACATATTAAATACATCTAGCTGATATGGTTTATTAGCTTCAGACTGAATAGTTGTTGATCTAATACCTCTTGCTCTATTAAACTCTAGTAAATCATCAAAAGGATTATCTCTAGTACCTCCAATATTTCCATCACCTGATCTACCAGTTACATTATTCATGCTAGTAACAAAGGTAAATGAAGCAGAGTTCCTATTATTACCTTCATCACTTTCATTGAGAATATCACCTGGATCTACATCAATTAAAAAATAATATGTAGTATTTGTATTTAAATTAGGGCTAGCCAACATTCTATTTGAAACATATAGAGGAAAGCACTTTTCTTTCGTTTCGTTTGGTTCAATCGTGGAATTTTGAATATGGTTATGAACACTCGTAAAAAAGTCAAAAATATTTTGAGTCGATCCTGCTAATAATTCAAAACGCCAAGAATTTCCAATTCCAGAGCCTCTATTTAAGATATTCACACATACTTCGTGATCTGTATTTCTTACTATTTTTAATGGTTTTGCAATACTATTACTGTCTGTAGTTAAAGGTTTATTACTATCATTAGGATCTGGGATAAAACTTCCAAAAGAATCTTTGTATTTAATTGTAATATTATCAAATACTAAATCGGGTAAATCTGTCGTAAAATCACAAGCATTTCCAATACCATCACCATCAGAATCTTCTTGATTAACGTTACTGTTTTTAGGGCAGTTATCTTCAATATCTAAAATACCATCATTGTCATCATCATCATCACATACATCACCAAATCCATCATTATCCGTATCAAGTTGGTTGGCATTGCTAATAAATTGACAATTATCTTGGTTGTCTTCTACACCATCATTATCAAAATCTGCTGTAGGATTAAAATAATCAGATGCATTGTCTCCAAAAATATTAAAGGCCTGAGAATATGAAGCATTTCCTCCAGCATCTCTTACCAATCTAAAAAAGAAAGTGGTTTGCATACATGGACTATTATTAATCCAAGATTGAGGTACGGTAAAATTTTGAGAGGTGCCACCTGGAAGTGTTATAGGTTCTCTGTATATATTGCCCCAAAATGGATTTCCTGAACACTCTTGGGTATAATACCATTGGTAAGTTAAGTTACCATTACCACCGCTTGGGACACTTCCATTGAAGATACCTGAACCACCTGAGCCTACTGTTATATTATTGTTTGTTATTGCATTTGGATTGGGATTAATGGTCACAGAAACAATATTACTATAGCTTCTATCAGCTGATATGCTTACTATTCTAACATATTCATGTGTAATTGCTACTCCTGATTCATTGGAAGCAAAGTTTGAAAATAGTTTATCTTTCCCTGTTCCAGTGCCATTTACACTATACCATATACTGGCCTGTCCATTTACAATAGATCTGGAAATCCATTCGTAGTGATAATTTCCATTGCTACCTTGTGAATCACTTCCAACTATTGTACTAATTGGATCTCCATGATTTAAAGTTTGTGAACAACAAATATTGTTATTAGTAATTATCGTTTGCGCATAAGATAATCCACTGAAAGCTATGAACAGTAATCCAATAATTTTTGAAAATCTTAGGTGTGGGGGATTTTTTTTCATTTTTTTGATTTTTAATTTGACAATAGTTTTACATTTTTTTATTGGGTAAAAACTCCTCGTTTTACGACGAGGAAGTTTTCACAATTAATTAACACAATCTACTAAAGGTAGATAATACTTTGTTAGTTATCGAAAATGACAACACTCTCATTAGGTTGATACACATAGTTAAATGTGTAGTATCTAGGCGTATGTATCCTTGAATCGAGATCTTCTTCTTCTGGTGCATCTTGATAATAACTTTTAATCTCTACTTTGGCAAACCTTCCTTCTGTAGTTCTAAACACCAATACCACTCCTGTTATTGGAGTTATTAGATTGTTCTGACCTGGATCAGAACTCGTAAACCCTGAATAATTATACCAACCCTGTCCATCCGAAGCAGGAATCGCAAAACCATTGGCTACATCTTGTACGAATAAAGTTTCATCCACCTCTGTAACAGCGGCTAATCCTCCTGTCGCAATATATGTAGCGGCATTTCCTGTTCTTTCAGGCTCATCAATAGTACCACTAGATACGCCTCCATTTACAATAATAGCTGTTCCTCTAAATCCAATATCCCACGCATCCATATCTGTAGTTTCTGCTCCCGTTTCAAAATCAAATAAAGTAAAGGGTCCTGAAATTGGCGTGCTTCCACCTGGTCCTCCTTGCCCACCTACTTGAGGCGCATATAAATTGGCTACTGTTTCTGATTCTACTGGGTCTAATACTATTGGATCGTCTTCATCACAAGACACAAAAAGTGTAATAAAAAGTAAAAATGTAAGTGGTTTTAATGTTCTCATATTATTTGTAATTAACTATTAAAATTGAATATTTAGTTTTCCGTATAATAAGGTGCCAGCTATGTTATTCACATTCTGCGGGTCTGTAAAGTTCAACAGGTTATCAGCTCCAAAACCTATTTCATAATTCTTAAAGAGCTTTTTGTTAAAAGCGATATCAACAATGGCATACCCATTAGCAAATTCATCAAAAGTATCTAAGTAAGTATTTCTGTTGCTATCAACCAGACCAAAACGACTCCGATAAGTTACTCTTGTATTAATATTTAACTGCCAATTAGGAATAGTATAAAACACTTTGAAGTTTCCCATATGTCTTGAGCGATTAAACAATCCGAAGTATTGATCTTTAGTAAGTATGATATTAGACGTGGCATTTACTCTGCCTGCTCTAAATTCTTCAATTGCTTCTTTATCTTTAGCATACAGCAATTGATATCCAGCAGACATTTTTAAATTTCTGTTGGGGTTATAAGCCACATTAAATTCCAATCCTTTAGTAAAAACCTTATCAACATTTAAATAACTAAATATGTTTTGTCCGTTATCTGTCTGTAATGCAATAGCTCTTGTATCAATTAAATTGGTAATATCATTTCTGAAAAAGTTGATAGCTGCTTTTACCTTAGTAGATGGTTTATATGAAAAACCTAAATTGAAATTATTAGAACTCTCAGGTTTCAAACTATTATTAAAATCATTCAAATCAACTCCATCGAGAACAACAACTTGTCCTTGCTCAACTAAATCTGGTATTATAGTTGAAACTAGATTATATCCTAGCACTCTATAACCACCCGCAGCAGAATTTGTAAAGTTGAAAAAGAGTTGTCTAAAATCTGGTGCTTTAA
Source organism: Bacteroidia bacterium (assembly GCA_030428865.1). Taxonomy (GTDB): domain Bacteria; phylum Bacteroidota; class Bacteroidia; order Flavobacteriales; family Flavobacteriaceae; genus Polaribacter. The sequence continues at coordinate 29,917 of JAUIEK010000007.1, forward strand.
AACCTCTCCCAGCAGATGCTTTTACAGACAACTTTTTGTTAAACTCATAATTGATAGCAAGCTTTGGGTTAAATTGTGACTGATATTGATTGTGATCATCATATCTAGCCCCTAAAATAATATTCAGTTTTTCAGTTGGTTTCCAATCGTATTGAGCAAAAACAAAAGGCGCATTAAAAATAGGAGTGTTATCAAAAAATGCACGGTCCAGCGTTTCATGTGTTAAGCCCAATCCTGTTGTCAACTTTCCTTTTTCTTTACTCCAAGTACTTCTGAATTCAGAGCGTATAAACTGCTGATCAAAGTCATTCGTTGAAAACAAATTTCCATTGGAGTCATTCAAGAATTCTTCTGCTAAATATTGTGTTGCATAAAATTCAAAAATGGCTTCAAAATTATCATTGAGTTTATAGGTTGTGGTCAATCTTGTATTCCATTCATTAATATCACTATCTCCTCTGTAGATTTCTAAAGTTTGAACATTCTGTGCTATGTTATCTTGGTTTTGAGTAAATATTCTTCCTGCTAAAACCATGTTTAATTTATCAGAAAATTCATAGGTAATTTTACCATCGAAAGTATAGTTAGAAAATGGACTTTGACTAGGAACAGGTGTGCTCTCATCAAAATCAAAACCTTCACTACTAAATCGATTGATAAAAGCACTAATACCTAATTTATTTTTTTTCTGACTGAAGGATGTGCTTATATCTGTATTGCCAAATGTTCCATATCTAAAATTTGTTTCTCCTCGAAAACCATATTTTGGTGTTTCTGTAATGATATTAACTACTCCGCCTAGTGCTTCACTTCCATACAAACTTGAAGAAGCGCCTTTTACAATTTCTATTTGTTTGATATTACCAACTGTTACTCTATTTAAATCTAATGTACCTGCTGATCTTCCTACAAGAGGCACTCCATCAATGAGTATTAGTGTATATTGAGAATCTAGACCTTGCATCTGAATGCCTTCTCCTCCTCCAAAGTCAGATATCGTTATCAACCCTGTTTGCTCATCAAGAATATCAGAAAGGCGTAAAGAGTTCGATTGTTTTATATCAAGTTTAGATACAACTTGCACAGGCATAGGAAGCGATGATAGTTGACGTAATGTTCTTGTAGCTGTTATAACCACTTCATCAAGCTTCTCAACTTTTGTTGAATCTTCCTGGCAAACCGCTTTAACAACAAAAAGAAAAAGAAAAAAACAGAAAATATTATTTTTATTTAGACTCATTCTTCTTAAATTTGACGCAAATATATAATCTTATTTTAATTCATTCTAAATAAAAAGAGAAAATTATGAGAACTTTCTTATCGGTTATTTTGGCATTTAGCCTTGGCGTTTTTACACATGCTCAAAGCAAAAAGGCAAAAGATAAAAATGCTATTAAAAGCATGTGTGGTTGTTTTGAAGTGACCTTCAATTTTGCAGAAACATTTAATTATAGTGATAACCCTAATTACAAACCTTCAAAAACGAAAATTGCCAAAGGCTTAGAATGGGCAGAATTAGTTACTGATGAAAATAACAAAATATCCATTCAGCATTTGTTAGTTGTAGGCCCTTCTAAAAAGCAAATGGTAGTAAAGCATTGGAGACAAGATTGGTTGTATCAAAACACTGATTTCTACATGTATAATGGCGATAATGAATGGTTATATAAGCAAGAACCTAAATCGGCCGTAAAAAAACAATGGACACAAAAGGTATATCAAGTAGATGACAGTCCTAGATATGAAGGTTCTGGATCTTGGGTTCATGTAGATGGTAAAAGCTATTGGGAAAACACAACCAGCGCACCATTACCAAGGAGAGAGTATACTAAAAGAAGTGACTATAACGTAACCCTAAGAGGAAACAGACATGAAATTACTGATTTTGGTTGGATTCACGATCAAGACAATGCTAAAATAGTAAGAGAAAAAGGAAAAAAAGACATTACTATCGCTAAAGAAAAAGGATATAATACCTATGTAAAAGTAGATGACAACAAATGTAAAGCAGCACAAGACTGGTGGAAAAAAGAACACGATAAATGGAGTGTAATTAGAGCAAAATGGGATAACGTTTATGCAAGAAAAATAGATTTACGCCTAGAAAAGAAAGTAGATAATAAAGTATTGTATAAACATTTATTCTCAGAAAAAATATCTAAAGAAAAAGATATTAATAACATCATTGAAGCTTTTGTAATTAAATAAATCATGCTTAAGAATTTTATTTACGTAGGCTTATTTTTTCTGTTAGTAAAAAGCTACAGTCAAGAAAATATTTTTTTGAATAGATCGTACTGGAAACAAAATCCAAGTATTGAAGATATTGACAAAAAAATAAAAGAAGGACATAACATCGCAGAATTGAACATCAATGCTTTTGATGGTGTTGTTTATGCGCTACTAGAAAAAGTAGATAATAAAACCATTAAGCACCTACTTTCTAAAAGAGGGAATGATGTTAATAAATTAACACACGATGGAAGAACCTATATTTTTTGGGCGGCTTATAAAAACAATTTAGATATCATGAAGCACCTGCTTGCCAATGGAGCAAAAACAGATGTTGTTGATACGCATGGTTATACATATATGAACTTTGCAGCTTCTACGGGTCAAACAAATCCAAAATTATATGATTTGTGTTTTGAACATGGAGCCGATCCTAAAAATGAAAAAGATCATAACGGTGCTAATGTTTTATTACTAGTTGCTCCTTTTGTAAAAGATGTGTCTTTAATAGATTATTTTGTTTCTAAAGAAGTTGATATACAAAGTACCGACAATAATGGTAATGGAATTTTTAATTATGCTGCCAAATCAGGAAACATCAAGTTCATGAATTATCTTATCAAAAAAGGATTGTCTTATAAAGAACTTACCAAATCTGGAAGCAATGCGATGATATTTGCTAGCAGAGGAACCAGAGGAGTAATCAATACTTTAGAGACTTATCTATATTTAGAAAAATTAGGCATATCTCCTAACGTTATTACAGACAAAGGAATTACACCTCTTCACTCAATTGCTTACAGAGGAAAAGATTTAGGCATATTTAATTATTTTCTTTCAAAAGGTGTAGATATAAATCAGGCAGATGATAACGGAAATACGCCTTTTCACAATGCTGCATATACAAACAACCCAAAAGTTGTGAGTCTGCTGCTAAAATCAGTAAAAGATATTAATAAAAAAAATAAAGCCGGCAAATCAGCATTAACAAATGCGATACAAAGAAATTCAGTTGATGTGGTTAATCTCTTATTAAAACATGGTGCAGATGTTCACATTACTGATAAAAAAGGAAACAACTTGAGTTATTATTTAGTAAAATCATACAACCCTAAGAAAATGGAGGAGTTTAAACAAAAAGTAGCAGCTCTTTCTACAAAAGGGTTTGATTTCAAAAAAGAGCAAAAAGATGGAAATTCCCTATATCATTTGGCTGTAGAAACCAATGATCTTAACCTGCTAAAATGGGTTTCAAAACAAGGAATAAACATCAACGTGAAAAATAATAACGGCCTAACAGTACTCCATAAAGCTGCAATGACAGCAAAAGATGATACAATTTTAAAATATTTGTTAAGCATTGGTGCCAAAAAAGACATTAAAACAGAATTTGAAGAATCTGTATATGAACTTGCTGCAGAAAATGAGCTGTTAAAAAAGAATGGAATTAGTATTCAATTTTTAAGATAGAAAAATGAACAGGAATAAAATTTTTAAACTAATTGCTTCGGTTTTCATAATTGTTATGCTATTTGGGTTTACTCAAAAACCCGATTCCTCAAAGTATAAATGCATGATTCAAATGACTAATTATACAGGTGAGGGAGCTTACATTGCCATATCACTGTTAAATCCTGATGGCACATACGAAAAAACGCTGTACATACATGGAGATGATGACGAATGGTATTCTGACATTACTGAATGGTGGAATTTTTATGGAAAAAACAGAAATAATATTGATGCGATTACAGGAGCAACTATTAGCGGAGGAAAGCGCTCAATTATTTCAATAGAAATTGAGGATTCTAAGATTGATAGCGGGTATAAAATCCGTTTTGAATCTGCTGTTGAAGATCAAGAATATTATAAAGATGATGTTGAGTTTGAACTCACTTCAGAGAATATAAAAGCAAAAACAGAAGGTAAAGGATTCATTAGATACGTTCGTATGATTCCTCAACAATAAAAACCCGTAAAGTCATGGTTTTTTCTATTTGGAGGTATAGTCATCTTACGTTGGCTATATCTTCATTTTTTTTCATCCTTATTGCTGCTGTTACGGGAATTATTCTATCATTAGAACCTATTTCTGAACAGTTAAAACCCTACGACTATAAAGTAGAAAACTATTCGTTAGCCAATACAATTGCTGTTTTACAAAAGCAATATGACGAGGTTCTTTCTATTGAAAAAGATCATAATGATTTTATCATTGCTTCTGTTATTACCAAAGACGGAACACAAGATCGTTTTTATATTAACCCTGCAACTGGAGATAAAGTCGGGCAGGTTATAGAAAAAGCGCCTCTGTTTCAGTTTGCTACAACATTACACAGATCGTTATTCTTAAAAACTACAGGTAGAATCATCATCTGTATTGTTTCATTTCTATTACTCTTAATTGCAATAATAGGCATTATTTTAATTTTTAAAAGACAAGGAGGAGTTCAGAAGTTTTTTTCAAAAGTTGTAAAAGAAAACAGCAATCAATATTATCATGTTATTTTAGGAAGATGGTGTTTAATTCCCATTCTAATTTTAACATGTACAGGTATATATTTATCATTTGAAAAATTCTCTTTGCTTCCTGAGAAAAAGACAAATCATACGATTTCATTTTCAGACAATCAAAATTCAAATAAATTAAGTGTTGGAGATTTTGAACTATTTCAAAATATTTCTCTTGATCAGATTAAAACAATAGAATTTCCTTTTTCTAAAGATCCTGAAGATTACTTTACAGTAAATCTAAAAAATCGAGAATTGCTTGTTCATCAATATTCTGGCTCAATTCTAAGCGAAATAAAACATCCTTTTACCTCACTAGCTTTATCAATCAGTTTAACACTACATACAGGTAGAGGAAGCATTATTTGGTCTGTCGTTTTATTTATTTCCTCGGCTTCTATTTTGTATTTTATCTACTCTGGATTTTCTATGACGATTAAACGTAGACGTCAAAAAACAACGATTCCTGTAAACTCAATAAACAAAGATGAAGCTGAATTTGTGATTTTAGTTGGGTCTGAAACAGGAAACACCTACAAACCTGCTACACTGGTTTTTGACGCTATTAAAAACTCGGGTAAAAAAATATTTATTGCTGAATTAAATGAATATACTCATTTTAAAAACCTATCGCATTTACTTGTGTTTACTTCTACTTACGGTCGCGGAGAAGCTCCAGATAATGCTAAGAAGTTTTTAAAAAAACTCACTAATACGCAATACAAAAAACAAATTCAGTTTTCTGTAGTAGGTTTTGGCTCTTTGGCTTATCCTGACTTTTGTGCATATGCCTCGGTAGTTGATGCCGCTTTGCAGCAACAATCTAACTTTTATCCAGTTACGTCTCTGTATAAAATTCACAATCAATCTTTTGCTGATTTTTTTCTTTGGGCAAAAGAATGGAGTTTTAAAATAGCATTGCCCATACAGTTAGAAGAACCTGAAAAAACAATCGAGCTAAAAAAGCTACAAACATTTCAAGTTGTTAATAAAAGTAACCTAAATCAAGATGATACATTTCTTTTGCAACTAAAAACTGAAAAGCCTATTTCTTTTCAGTCCGGTGATCTTTTAAAATATTATCCAGAAGGAGAATCCATTCCTCGTTATTATTCAATTGGCATGCTTGGCAATGATATTTTATTGAGTATCAAAAAACATCCATATGGAATTGCTACGTCTGTATTAAGCAAATTGCAAGTAGGAGAAAAGTTATATGCTGATATTTCAAAAAACAAACCGTTTCATTTTCCTAACAAACAAAAAGAAGTGATAATGATTGCCAACGGAACAGGTATTGCTCCTTTTTTAGGAATGCTGCAAGAAAATACCAACAATACAAAAACGCATCTTTTTTGGGGCGGAAGAACTCAAGAATCTTACCAGCTTTATAAACCAATTTTAGATCAGCATTTAAAATCTGGTAAACTAACAAACGTTCATGTAGCCTACTCAAGAGAAAACAATCAAAAACAGTATGTACAAGATGTGCTAAAAGAGCATATAAATCTTATTGTAAATACTTTGAGTAACAGAGGGACAATTATGATTTGTGGTTCTCTTGCTATGGAAAAAGAAGTTATGCATTTGTTAGAGCAAATTGCTTTTGAGAAACTGCATACTAAACTCAAAAAATTTAGCAAACAGATTAAAACGGATTGTTATTAAATTCTGGAAAACTATGTGCAAGAACATCAAAATCCTGGCAAAAGTAAAAAGTGGCGAGCTCACAATGTGTACAAAGTGTAAACACTTTCATTTAACGTTTAATAATATTTTCTTTGAGTTTAACCAAGAGGAGCTAGATCAATTTAAAGATTACTTATTTGCTATAGATATTGATTATTGGGAAGATCAATATCCGTGCCCCAAAAGAAATATTCCTGTTCCATCATTGCAAAAAAATTTGATTCTTGTTTTTAATCGGCAAGAAATTGCAGAGCTAAAACAGCTTTTCTCTGGATATTCTTATCAAAAGTTTAAAAACATAACGCTTGATGATATTGATTACACACTTGTGCTTAATTAGATTAGTCTCATGTAAAAAACTTTTATTACATCTGTAAATTGTACATCAAAACCTATATTCTATTTTTAAAAGCACAAACCTGGGCAACAATCTATACTGAGTTGTTGATGTTCCAATATCACTCACTGAGAAATTTCTAAATCTTTTTGTATTAAGCAAGTTTCTGCCAGTTAGACCTATAGTCAGTTTACTATTAATAAGTTCATATCGAGCGTCAAAGTCTAAAAAGTAATAGGTATCATCAGTTTGCAGGTTTCCAAAATAATAGCGTTCCGACTGTACTTGTAAATCAAACTTTTTGTTGAATACAAAAGACAAATCTAAAAAGCTAACATTATCCGTAAAAGAATTTTCTATCGTGGTCTGGACTTCTGTCGTTGTCCATTTTGTACCAATATGGTAGTTAAAGATACCTTTAAAACCAGAACGCAGTTCCAATCCGTAATTGTAATTTTTAGATGTAACTTCACGAAAGTCAGTACTGTTTACGATGTTCTTAAATTCGCTTTGCGTATAGCCTAAATCCAATTTTAGATTTGAGGACATAAACTTGAAATAGTAATCGAGTTTTGAATTGATGTTGATAAATTCACGGTCTTCAATCAGTATTTTTTCTGCTTGAGTATAATTTTGCTCAATTAAAGTGTTTGTGGAGAAAAAGTCGTGGTTTTTGCTGTAAATTATAAAAGTGTTAGCAAAAAACCTGTCGCTCCAATTCCCTAATTGATAGTTAAGGACTAAACTTGATGCATCCAACTGATTAAAACTTCCTGTGCCTTTTGAAAACGAGCGAAATCCAGTTAACACAAAATCGTTGTAAACGTCCAAAATTTTTGCATTTGTCGTGTTGTAGGAATAGGAAGATATAATCTTGTTTTTATCGTCTATTTTCCAGTCAAAGCCAATACTTGGGTTGATGAAGAATGGGTTTTGATTAGATGATATTTGATAGTTTTCCAATTGGTTAAAGAGTTGGTGAAAGTCCAATTTTCCCGTGAGCCCAAAGTCCTTTATTTTTAATCGGTATTTGCTTTTGAGGTATAGGTCGTTTACTTGATAATTAGTTTCATTTTGGTAACCGTTGGGCTGTTCTAAAAGAGTTTCATCTTGCAAAAGTGAAAACGTAGTGAATAATTTATCCTCTCGATATTCATTACCAAATTGCAGTTCCAATAGGTTTCCGTTGTCTTTGCGGTCAAGTAAGTGTGCATTGATACCTGCGAACTGCATTTGGTTTTCGCTCAATTGTAAAACATTATTGGCGTTTGTATTTTCTGGAAATAAATCTTGAAAAAAAAAATTATTGAGCTGGTAGGTTTGTGGTGTTTCTTCATCAATAAAACGCCCAGTCAATAACAATACCTTCTTATCCTTAAATTTATTGGTATAGCTTATCTTTTGGTCAAAAAGTGTGTTTTGATGTTGTAAATTTTCAATAGTAGAATTTCCATTGAATACAAGATTAGAATTATCATTAAAATCTCCGTTATTGTATTTGGTTGTAGCTTCCAGTACTTTTGTTTTCGATATGTTATAAATCAAATCAAGTCTCCCAAAGGCGATACGTTTATTGTTTTGTAATTGATAATCTTCTGTATTGGTAAAGTTTGTACTATTTACATTAACAACATCTATAGAGTTTCTAAAAAAGTCCGTTTCATCCCAATCAAAAAAACCAAGTGTTTTTATTTTTAATTTTTCAGCTGGATTGAAAATAGCATTAAGCGAGACCAACTCTGCATTATTAAAGTTGGTTCTACTTTGCTTGAAATTGAGTTGGTTTGGCGATAAATTTAATAAAGAATTTACGCTTTGGTTATCGCCAATACTGGCAGGTTCATTAACACGAAAAGGACGAATTAAATTTTCAATATCGCCTGTGGCATTGTATCCAATAGAGTTGAGATTGGTCAAAAAATAATATTTATTCTTCTTGCCAAAATTCATCAAGTTGCCTTTCAACTGATAAAATCTGTCGTTTCCAATACTACTTTCAATATTACCAAACCATATGCGTTTCGATTTTTCATTGAGCTTTAGGTTTAAAGCCACTTTGTCGCTTTCCTCAACTCCTTTTAATAAACGGTTATTGGAATAGTTTTTAAGTACTTCAACCTCTTCAATAGGATATGCTGGCATATTCTTGGAAAGAATTTTATAACCTCTTTCAAAAAGGTCATCGCCATCTACCATTAGCTTTTCAATTTCTTGGTTGCCTATTTTAATAGTGCCTTCAGAATTTATATTAACTCCGGGAATTGTTTTTAGTAATTCCTCAACAGTCTGTTCGTTTCCTTTTACATAGAATTTTGTTTTGAAATTGATGGTATCTTTATTAATAGAAAAAGGTCTTTCAGCTTGGATAATTACTTCATCTAAATTCATTGTTTTTTCGAGCAAATAAACACTTATCCTTTTTTCGTTTGTATTTGCATTAATATCAAAATCAATACTTTTTGTTGTATAACCTAAATGACTAAATCTCAAATTAAATTTACCTAATTTAGTAGTAGACCTCAATTTGTACAATCCGTCAATATCAGTGAAAGTGTAGTCAATAATTTTAGATTCTGTTATGTCTGTAAGGACTACACTTGCTTGTTGTATTTTGAGGCTGTCAGTACTATAAACTTTACCGCTTATTGTAATTTGCCCAAAGGATTTTAAAGAAAAAACAATGGATATTGCAAAAAGACTAATCCTTAATTGTTTCTTCATATTCTAGTTCAATATCATTGGATTTACTATTAGTTGTCTCCATCTTAGCTCCTCGTGGAAGTTTTGAACTAAATAGTTTCTTAACTTCTTCTACTTGTTGTTTTTTAAACTTTAGATACTTAGATAATGATATTTTATCGTAATCATTACTAAAAGTAAATTCACTGTTTGAGACTGAATTTGAGTTAATTGGTGCTTTTATTGATTTTGCATAAAACATAACTTCATTTTTATCATCTGATACGTTTAAAATCAAACCAGGTAAACCATTCAATTTCCAAGGTCCGTATTTAATTGGAATTTCACTAGTGAACCAAGCGATATATTTTCTTCCTCTAAATAATCCTTCAGCTTTTTGAGCTTTAAAACCACTTATTGTTTTAAATTCTTGAATGATACTCCAATCTGTTTTTTTAATTTTTTCCTCTACTATGTAAGTCTTTTGCTTACCATCACGAAATAATGAAACTTGACTTTGAATACTATCTTTCTTAAAATCTGTTAAAACAATATATTTACTACCATTAAATTTCACATCAAATGATAAATCAAATTCATCATTAGAACTTGGTTTTAATGTAGTCTCTTCTTTAGGTTCGATTCTTTCTTCATAAAAAATTGAAAAATCAGGATTAAAAAATAAACTAAATTCTGTGTTTTTAGGATTGCTATCAAAATTTAGAATCCGTTCATAAGTCGCTTTACCGTAATTTTTGTCTTCTTTAGATTGTGCAAATGAGTACGAATTCTGTAATAAAAACAGTATCGCTAATATCATTTTGAATTTCATAATATAGTTTGAATTAAATGCTCAGTATTCTATTTCAGAATACTGAGCATAATTGTTAAAATGTTAAAAATTTCTCTCCCACCAAGCAGCTAACTGCATTTTGGTGCAATCCCACCAAGAGACATCAACAAAAGTAATCTCTCCTTGAATAGTGGTTCCATCTTCTAGTTTAAAATCCAATCTTACAGTACAATCTTTTAACAAAATTGAATTTTCACTATTTTCTGCTAGATTTTCAGTTGTATTTAATACTTCAAGCCTCCCATCGTTATTTTTGTATGAAATACAATTAGAAGCAAAACTTGAAGTTACAAAGCTGAAAACGAGTAATAAAATCGATAACTTTTTCATAATTAATCAGCCATCATTTCTTTTAAAAATTCAGCACAAGATTGCCCGACTATCGTAAGAGTACCTTCCCAAGAATATTTAGAGCCATCGGAAAAGGTTATAGTAAACTTACCTCTTAATGTACAATCTTTTAGAGTTAATAATTCAGATTCAGACAAAACTACCTCATTTAAACTAAGTGAATACTCACTTGAGTTTTCAAGAGCTAATGTTTCAACACTAGTTTTTGAAAAAGTTTTAACTGATTCATTAGAGTTTGCAAAAGCAAACGTTCCAATTAGCATAAAAGCTAAAGCAAAAAATACATTTTTCATTTTTTTATATTTTAAATTGATTGGATACGAACATAAGGTTCAATTTGTTACGTGTCAATCCCCGAAAACCATGAAATTTACCCCTCGCGGAAAACCGTGAGAAGACATGATTAATAAATGATTAACTTTTTGATTTACAGATTTTTACTCTTAACAAAATAACTCACTTAAACTTTCAACAGCTTTTTTATAAAAATTATAAAAAAGCATTTTGCTGCAAAAAACGAATCAAACAAAGAAAAAACCCGTGCTTAATTAAGCACAGGTTTTTTTTATATTCTTGCTATAAAATATGCTACCTAAACCAAAAACCGAAATAAATCAGGTTTATCATTTAAGTAATCACCAAAAAAATTCTTGGTTTTCATTCTTGCATACAACGGCTTAAAATCAGTCTCATTTTTAATTTCAATTCCTACTACAGCAGACCCTTTTTCTCTACTTGATTTTTTGGTGTACTCAAAATGTGTAATATCGTCATCAGGACCTAAAACTTCTGCTACAAACTCTTTTAACGCTCCCGCTCTTTGCGGAAAACGGACAATAAAATAATGTTTTAGTCCTTTATAAAGTAACGCTCTTTCTTCTATTTCGGCTGTTCTTGTAATATCATTGTTACTGCCACTTACAATACAAACAACTTGCTTTCCTTTAATTTCATCTTTGTAAAAATCTAATGCCGATAGTGTTAATGCTCCAGCTGGTTCCACCACAATTGCATCTTTATTATACAAATCTAGAATGGTCTGACAGACTTTTCCTTCTGGAACTGTAATCATATCATCCAAGTTTTCCTTACACAATTGAAAGGTTAAGTTTCCTACTTGTTTTACTGCAGCACCATCTACAAAACCATCAATCTGTTCTAGTTTGGTATTTCTGTTATTCTGAATAGACGTTAGCATAGATGGAGCTCCTGCTGGTTCTACGCCAATAATTTTAGTTTGGGGTGATAGTAATTTAAAAACACTAGAAAGCCCAGAAGCTAAACCTCCGCCACCAACAGGAACAAATACATAGTCAATTGGTTGTTGAATTTGCTCTAATATTTCTAACGCTACTGTAGCTTGTCCTTCAATAATTTTCTTATCATCAAAAGGATGTATGAATGTTTTTTCTTGATCTGAGCATTCTTGTTTAGCGGCTTTAAAAGCATCATCAAAAGTATCTCCTACTAATTTAATTTCAATGTTTTTACCACCAAACATTTTTACTTGTTCTACCTTTTGTTTTGGTGTAGGAATGGGCATAAAAATAGTTCCACTAATCTGTTTTTTATTACATGCCAAAGCTACTCCTTGCGCATGATTTCCTGCACTTGCACAAACAATTCCTTTTGCCAATTCTTTTGGAGTTAGGGAGTTTATTTTATTGCAGGCTCCTCTTATTTTATACGAACGAACTTGCTGTAAGTCTTCTCTTTTTAAAAGAATAGTAGCTTCATATTTTTGAGAGTAATTACTATTTAAGAGCAAAGGTGTTACTACAGTTACATTTTTTAACAATGTAGCTGCCGTTTTTACATCTGCTAAAGAAGGAGTGTATATTGTTTCAATCTTCATAAGCTTACACTAGAACGGGTTCTTTGCTTTCTTTTAAAACTTTCATGTTTGTCATTGCAGCACGAAGTTTCTCCCCTACAGTTTCAATAGGATGATTTCTAATAGCTGCATTTACGTTTATTAGCCTTGTATTATCTACTTTATTGTGATCTGAAAAAGGTTTTCCTATAACATCTGTACTTACCGATTTCATAAAATAAGTCAACAATGGTTTTGCTGCATGATCAAACAAATAGCAACCATACTCTGCAGTATCAGAAATAATGCGGTTCATTTCAAACAATTTTTTACGTGCTATAGTGTTGGCTATTAATGGCAATTCGTGTAAGGATTCATAATATGCCGATGCTGAAATAATTCCTGATTTCACCATGGTTTCAAAAGCCAACTCCACTCCAGCTTTTACGAAAGCAACTAACAACGTTCCTTTATCAAAATATTCTTGTTCTGAAATTTCTTCAGGAGTTGCTTGTGTTTTTTCAAATTGTGTTTCTCCAGTATCAGCCCTCCATGTTAATAGATTTACATCGTCGTTTGCCCAATCTTCCATCATGGTTTTTGAAAAGTGCCCTGACATGATATCATCCATATGCCTATTAAACAGAGGAGCTAATACTTCTTTCAATTCTTCGGAAAGTTGATAAGCTTTAAGTTTTGCTGGATTTGATAAACGATCCATCATATTGGTAATTCCTCCGTGCTTCAATGCTTCAGTAATCGTTTCCCATCCGTATTGAATTAACTTAGAAGCGTACGCTGGCTCTACTCCTTCTTCAACCATTTTATTGAATGACAAAATTGATCCCGTTTGTAACACTCCACATAAGATGGTTTGTTCACCCATTAAGTCTGATTTTACCTCTGCAACAAATGACGATTCTAACACTCCTGCTTTATGGCCTCCTGTAGCAAATGCATAAGCTTTTGCTTGCGCCAATCCTTTATTCTCTGGATCGTTTTCAGGATGCACTGCGATTAATGTTGGTACTCCAAACCCTCTCAAATATTCCTCTCTTACTTCTGTTCCAGGACACTTAGGTGCTACCATAATTACGGTTAAATCCTTACGTACTTGCATACCTTCTTCAACAATATTAAATCCGTGAGAATATGATAAGGTCGCTCCTGACTTCATTAATGGTATTACTGCATTTACTACCTGCGTATGCTGTTTATCGGGTGTTAAATTACATACCAAATCAGCAGTAGGAATCAGTTCTTCATACGTTCCTACTTCAAAACCATGCTCTTTTGCATTTTTATAAGATTGACGTTCTTCTTTAATAGCTGCTTCTCGTAATGCGTATGAAATATCTAATCCTGAATCACGCATGTTTAATCCTTGATTCAATCCCTGCGCTCCACATCCTACAATTACCACTTCTTTACCTTCTAATGCTGTGATGCCTTCTGAAAACTCTTCAGCATTCATGAATCTACATTTTCCTAACTGTTCTAATTGTTCTCTTAATGATAATTGGTTGAAATAATTTTCCATTTCTATTGTATTTGTGTTGTTTGTTTAAGCTGTTATTAATTGTAATAGTTGTGATACTGGCATTTCATCTTTCGTAATGGCTATTCTACCAGATCGAATAAATTGCATGATACCATGCTTATCTAAAATGCGATAGAGTTCTTCGACTTCTTCTTTTGTCCCTGATTTTTCTAAAACAAAAAAGCCTTTATTTACATTGATGACTCTTGATTTACTTTGGTTAATGATGGTTTGAATTTCATCGTTATCTGTTAGCAAATCTGTACTTAGTTTAAACAAGCATGATTCTTGGTAAATCGTTTCCTCATCTGTATGATAAAAAGCCTTGATTACTTCGACTTGCTTTTCTATTTGACCAATAATTTTTTTGATTTGTTCTTCAGTAATCTTCACTAAAAGTGTAATTCGTGATACACTTTTAATTTCTGATGATGAGCTATTAATACTTTCAATATTGATATGTCTTCGTTGAAATATTGCTGATATTCTGTTTAACAATCCAACATTATTTTCTGTATAAATTGAAACTGTATAAGTGTTTTTTGTACTCATATTTTTATTTTAATCGAACATCAGATACTGATGCTCCTGTTGGAATCATTGGAAATACATTGTCTTCTTTTTCTACACAAACTTCTAGGAAATAAGCTTCTTTGGATTGCATCATTTCTTGAACAGCTGTTGCTAATTCTTCTCTTTTAGTAACTCTATTAGCTGCCATATGATATCCTTTTGCGATTGTTACAAAATCAGGATTTATCATTGTTGTAGAAGCGTATCGCTTATCAAAAAACAACTGTTGCCACTGGCGTACCATTCCTAAAAACTCATTGTTAAGCACTACAATTTTAACCGCTGCTTTGGTTTGTAAAATAGTTCCGAGTTCTTGTATGGTCATTTGGTAACCTCCGTCACCAATAACAGCAACTACCTCACGCTCTGGGGTTCCCATTTTAGCACCAATCGCTGCTGGTAAGGCAAATCCCATGGTGCCTAATCCGCCAGAAGTGATATTGCTTTTTGTTTGATTGAATTCTGCATAACGACTTGCTACCATTTGATGTTGCCCCACGTCAGTAACTACAATGGCTTTTCCTTTAGAGGCTTCATTTATTTGTTTAATAACCTCTCCCATTGTTAACCCTTCTTTCGTTGGAAACAAATCATTTTTTATCACATTATCAAACTCAACTGCATCTAAATTTCGAAATTCTTGCAACCACTCTTTATGTGAGTTTTCTTCTAAAAGAGGAAGTGCTGCGGTTAAGGTTTCTTTTACATTTCCTAAAACAGCTACATCTGTTTTTACGTTTTTATCTACTTCCGCAGGATCTATTTCAAAATGAACTATTTTGGCTTGTTTTGCATAACGACTTAAATCTCCAGTAACACGATCGTCAAAGCGCATTCCGATAGCGATTAGCACATCACATTCATTCGTTAACTTATTCGGACTGTAATTACCATGCATTCCAACCATACCTACATGCAAAGGATGTTTCGTTGGTAAAGCCGACAACCCTAACAAAGTACTTGCCGATGGAATTCCTGCTTTCTCTATAAAAGCTTTAAATTCTTCTTCTGCTTCTCCTAGTATTACTCCTTGTCCCCAAACTACAAAAGGTCTATCAGCATTATTAATCAGCTCAACAGCTGCTTCAACACTTTGCATATTCATATTCGGAACAGGTTGATAACTTCGTACCGATGTACATTTTTTATATTCAAAGTCAAACTCTTCAAACTGCGCATTTTTGGTAATATCAACCAAAACAGGTCCTGGTCTTCCTGAACGGGCAATGTAAAATGCTTTTGCCATTACTTCGGGTATGTCACTTGCTTTCGTTATTTGATAATTCCACTTAGTTACGGGAGTTGAAATTCCTACAATATCTGTTTCTTGAAACGCATCAGAACCTAACAAATGCGCTCCTACTTGCCCTGTGATACATACCATTGGAGTAGAATCTATCTGCGCATCGGCAATACCTGTAATTAAATTAGTTGCACCTGGACCCGAAGTTGCTATAGCTACTCCTACTTTACCTGTAGCTCTAGCATAGCCTTGTGCTGCATGTGTAGCTCCTTGTTCATGACGTGTTAATACATGATGTAATTTATCTTGATATTTATACAACTCATCATATACAGGCATGATAGCCCCACCTGGATATCCGTATAACAAATCGACTCCTTCTGCTAACAAACATTTTACTACAGCTTCTGCACCTGTAATGGTTACTCTCTTTGTTGTTCCTTGTTCTGTTTGTTGTTTTGTTTTTGTTTCCATAGTACAAGTGTTAAAATTCGTCGGTTACACATCCGTTAGATGCTGATGCTACTGTTCTTGCATATTTATATAGCACTCCTCTTTTTACTTTCAAAGGTGGGGCAATCCACTCTTGTTTTCTTTTGGCTAATTCTTCTTCCGAAACCTCAACATGAATTGTATTGGTTTCAGCATTAATGGTTATAGTATCTCCATTTTTCACCAAAGCGATTACCCCACCTTCTTGTGCCTCAGGTGTAATGTGACCTACCACAAATCCGTGAGTTCCTCCCGAAAATCTTCCATCTGTAATTAGAGCAACATCTTTACCTAATCCTGCTCCCATAATAGCAGCTGTTGGCTTTAGCATTTCTGGCATTCCTGGTCCTCCTTTAGGTCCTTCATAACGAATTACCACAACGTCTCCTTTTTCAACTTTACCATCTCGTATTCCGTCATTAGCCTCATACTCTCCTTCAAAAACTTTTGCCTTTCCTGAAAAATACAATCCTTCCTTTCCTGTTATTTTCGCTACAGAACCTTCTTTTGCTAAATTTCCGTAGAGCATTCGTAAATGACCAGTAGCTTTAATTGGTCTTTCTAATGGTTTTACTACATCTTGCCCTTCTGTTAAACTTGGAACTTCCGCTAAATTTTCAGCTAACGTTTTTCCTGTTACGGTTAAACAATCCCCATGTAACAAGCCTTTTTCTAATAAGTATTTTAAAACTGCTGGAGTACCACCTACTTTATGTACATCCTCCATCAAGTATTTTCCACTAGGTTTTAAATCGGCTAAGAATGGAGTTTCATCAGATATACGTTGAAAATCTTCCAAGGTAAACTTCACATCTGCTGCTTTTGCTATCGCTAAAAAGTGTAATACCGCATTGGTAGAACCTCCCATAACTGTTACCAATCGTACAGCATTTTCCAACGATTTTTTAGTAACTATGTCTGATGGTTTGATGTCTTTTTCTAGTAATACGCGTAGTGCTTCTCCTGCATTGACACACTCTTGCTCTTTATCATTACTAATTGCAGGATTGGATGAATTATAAGGTAAACTCATACCCAAAGCTTCAATTGCCGATGCCATAGTATTTGCAGTGTACATCCCTCCACAAGCTCCAGCTCCTGGACATGCTTTTTCTATCACATTCTGATATTCCTTTTGAGTAATAGTTCCTGCAACTTTCTCTCCCCACGCTTCAAAAGCAGATACTACATCTAACTTTTTTCCTTCATGACATCCTGAGGCAATAGTTCCTCCATATACTAAAATTGAAGGACGATTTAACCGTAACATAGCCATTAAGGCTCCAGGCATATTTTTATCACAACCAACAACGGTTACCAATCCATCATAACTCATGGCTTGCACTACGGTTTCCATAGAGTCAGCAATTACATCACGAGATGGTAAAGAATAACGCATCCCAGGAGTTCCCATAGAAATTCCATCAGAAACACCGATGGTATTAAATATCAACCCTACTAAATCGGCATTTTCAGTTCCTTCTTTCACCAATTTTGCTAAATCGTTTAGGTGCATATTACACGGATTTCCTTCATATCCTGTACTTGCAATTCCAACCAACGGTTTTTCTAAGTCTGATTTTGACAAACCTATAGCATGCAACATCGCTTGCGCTGCTGGCTGTGTGTCGTCTTGCGTTACTTGTTTACTAAATTTGTTTAGTTCCATCTTAGCTCGCTTTGCGTTTTTGACGTAAGCCTAATACTTCGTCTTTATATAATTTTATTAGTTTGTGTCCGTGTGATTTTTCCCACACTAGTGGAAATTGATAGTTATCTAGCGATTGTAAGCCAACAACTTCTGCTGCTGTTCCTGTGAAAAAGCAAGCGTCTGCATTTTTTAATTCTTCTAAAGTGAAATGCTTTTCTTCTACAGAAATTCCTTCTTCTTTACATAATTCAATTACAGTAGCACGAGTAATTCCTGCCATGATATGACCTCTCGGAGGCGTGTATAACTTCCCATTTTTCTGCATAAAAACATTTGCCCCAGAACATTCCGCTACATTTCCATTCATGTCTAATAACAAAGCTTCATCATATCCTGCATTTTTTGCTTCATTAGTTGACAATATTGAATTCGTATAGTGTCCTGTAACTTTTGCTTCTACAAAACATGACTTCGGATTCGGACGCTGAAACGACGATGTTTTTACACGCAGTAATCTATCTCCCATATACTTGTCCCACTCCCAACATTGTATAATTAAACAAGTCTCTTTTGAAGTAAGCAAGCTCATATCTGATCCCGTTACCACTAAAGGTCTTATATATGCGTCTTTTAAATTGTTTTTTTCTAAAAGTTGGTATGTGATTTCTGTGAGTTCTTCTTCAGAATAATTCAGGTCTATTCCCATAACATGCGCTCCGTATCGTAAGCGTTTGTAATGCTCATAGGGTTTAAAAATTTTTACTCCTCTACCTGTTTTATAAGCTCGTATTCCTTCAAACACTCCATTACCATAATGTAGTGTTTGACTGTAAGCTTGTACGGATGCTTCTTTTGCCTTTATAAAGCTTCCATTAAAATACACAATACTGTTTTCGTTGAAATACATGTCTTTTTAAATATTGGTTCGAAATTATTTTTTTGTTACCTTTTTGTATTCTTTATTTTACAATTTTGACTATCCTCAAGGTTTTTGAAAAAAATTTAAAATTTTAATATTCAATGATTTAACTATTACTCTTTATGATATTCAGCATCAAAAAAAAGCCTGTATCTTTTAAGAAGATACAGGCTTTTTATAGGTAAAACTATCTGTATCAACTCGGTGGAGAGCTAATAATGACAACAATAATTACCACGATGTTAAAAAATTGATTCATACTTTTTTTCAACTAAAAAAGGCTTCCTAAAATTATAGGAAGCCTTTTTCTATTTTTATTTAAATACACTTCCTATCACCCTCGTGAGATAATCACGATAATGTTAATAGAAATAATATTTAAAACTTGTTTTTTCATTTGTGCTACAAATATTTACGATTAAAATTTAAAAATCCAAATTTGATAAGATATTTTTCTAAATAATCGTTAATTGACCAATGCGTACATTCTCCATATTAATGGTGTTTTCTTCTGGATACAAAATAAAATCGGCTATAAAATCACCTACTTTGTCAGTAGTAATTGTATCTGTTTCTGAATTAATGTCTGGCGTACAAATGTTTTGGTCTAGAGATTTTTCAACACCTAATCGCACAGCACTAGCTTCCTCTGTTAACCCAAAATGATCTAATAAAAGAGCGACTGAAAGAATAGAAGCTAGTGGGTTTGCTATTCCTTTACCTTTCGCTTGAGGATATGAACCATGAATGGGCTCGAATAAAGCATACTTACTGCCTATAGAAGCAGATGCCAATAAACCAATAGAACCACTAATCACACTACTTTCATCAGATAAAATGTCTCCAAACATATTTTCAGTCAAGATTACATCAAATTGAGAAGGGTTCAATATAATCTGCATTGCTGCATTATCTACAAATAAAAAATCAAGAGTTACATCATCGTAAGCTTTACTTGCCTCGGTAACTACTTTACGCCACAACCTAGAAGATTCTAACACATTTGCCTTGTCTACTAATGTTACTTTCTTCTTTCTACTTTTTGCAGCTTTAAATGCCAAGTGAGCTATTCGCTCTATCTCCAATCTATTATATTGACAAAGATCTGAAGCAGCATTGCCATCTTCACTCAACTCTTTTGCTCCAAAGTAAATTCCGCCTGTTAATTCTCTAAATATCGTGAAATCTGTTCCTTCTATAATTTCTTTCTTTAAAGGCGCTTTATCAAGTAGTGAAGCGTATGCCTGTACAGGACGAATATTTGCAAAAAGATCTAATGACTTTCTTAGTTTGAGCAATCCTTGTTCTGGTCTTACTTTTGCTGAAGGATCATTGTCATATTTAGGATCTCCTATAGAACCAAATAAAACAGCATCTGTATTTAAACAAATATCCAAAGTGGCTTTTGGTAGCGGATCATTACACGCATCAATCGCAACTGCTCCTACTAAAGCTTCTTTGTAGGTAAATGTATGATCATACTTAGACGCTACTGCATTAAGCACTTTTTTGGCTTGCTGGGTTACCTCTGGTCCTATTCCATCACCAGATAATACTGCAATACTTAATTTCATCTTTTCTTCTTTAAAAACGTTAAACGTTATTGTGAATTTCGTAGTTTTTAATTTTTTCTTTTTGACTTAATAGATAATCAATATCATCATAGCCATTTAGTAAACACAATTTTTTATAAGGATTGATTTCAAACATTTCAACTACCTCATGTTCTTTAATTTGTATTGATTGATTTTCTAAATCAACCTCTACAACTGTTTGTGGATTCTTGACAACCTCTTGTAACAGAAAATCTAAATACTCTTTTGAAACAGTAACAGGCAAGATTCCGTTGTTTAATGCATTGTCTTTAAATATGTCTGCAAAAAAGCTAGATACGATTACTTTAAATCCGTACGCTGATAAAGCCCAAGCAGCATGTTCACGGCTAGAGCCGCATCCAAAATTGTTTTTGGCAATTAATATGGTTCCGCTATAGCGAGAATCGTTTAATATAAAGTTTTGATTAACACTACCATCTTTATGAAAACGCCAATCTCGAAACACATTATCCCCAAAGCTTTCTTTATCTGTAGCTTTTAAAAAACGTGCCGGAATAATTTGGTCTGTATCAACATTTTCTATTGCTAATGGGATTGCTGTTGAACTATGTTTTGTGAATTTTTCCATACTTACACTACTGCTTCTAATGAAGTTATCTCTTCTGTTACATTTACAATTTTTCCCGCTACAGCAGTAGCCGCAGCAACTAACGGACTTGCTAAAATAGTCCTTGCACCTTGCCCTTGCCTTCCTTCAAAATTTCTATTGGATGTTGATACACAATACGCTCCTTCTGGTATTTTATCATCATTCATTGCCAAACATGCAGAACAACCTGGTTGACGTAATTCAAATCCAGCAGCTTCAAAAATTCGATCTAACCCTTCTTCACTTATTTGTTTTGCTACTTGTTGTGAACCAGGTACAAGCCAAGCGGTAACGTTTTTAGCTTTTTCCTTTCCTTTTATGTAATGAGCTGCAACTCTAAAATCTTCTATTCTAGAATTTGTACAACTCCCTATAAAAACATAGTCAATTGGTTTGTCTAACAAAAACTCTCCTTTTGTAAAATTCATGTAGTTGAGTGCTTTTTCAAAGGAAGAATCATCACTTTCAGGAATACTATCTGTTATTTTAATTCCCATTCCTGGGTTTGTTCCGTAAGTAATCATTGGTTCAATATCCTCTGCATCAAAGTAATATTCTTGATCAAAAACAGCATCTTCATCGGTTTTTAGTGTTTTCCAGTAAGCTATTCTTTGATCTAAATCTGCTCCTTTGGGGGCGAATGGTTTCCCTTTTACATAATCAAAAGTAGTTTGATCTGGTGCAATCATTCCGCCTCTGGCTCCCATTTCTATACTCATGTTACAGACTGTCATACGTCCTTCCATCGACATTTCTTCAAAAATATTCCCTGCATATTCACAAAAATATCCAGTACCTGAATTGGTTCCGAGCTTCGAAATGATATATAGAATTACATCTTTGGGAAGTACTCCTTTTTTAAGTTTCCCATTAACATGCACTCGAAGTTTTTTAGGCTTTGTTAGCAGCAAACACTGACTAGCAAAAACCTGAGCTACTTGAGTAGTCCCAATACCAAAAGCGATAGAACCAAATGCTCCGTGAGTAGACGTATGACTATCTCCACAAACTATCGTCATTCCGGGTTGGGTAATTCCCAGTTCAGGGGTCATAACATGTACAATACCGTTGTATTTATGACCCAAACCATATAATGTAATATTGTTTTTTTTGCAATTTTCAGTTAATTGCTTCAGTTGTTTTCTTGATAAAACATCTTTTACTGGTAAATGCTGATCTACTGTTGGCGTATTATGATCTGCCGTTGCAATAATCTTATCAGGTCTTGCAACAGGAATGTTACGCTGTTCTAACTCAGAAAAAGCCTGCGGACTTGTAACCTCATGAATTAAATGCTTATCAATATAAAGAATAGATGGTCCTCCTTCTAATGTATCAACCACATGTGCATCCCAAACTTTATCAAATAATGTTTTTCCCATTTATGCGTAGATTGATGTTGTTATTTTGCTAGCTTCTATAATTGCATGAATATCTCCATCTTGAATTTCTTTCTTCTTATCAGCAAAATTCAAAAATGTTTCATATACAACATCGAGCTGAAGCTTGGTTAATTCATATCCTACTTTTTTAGCTCTATAAGCCAATGCCGCTCTTCCGCTTCTTGCTGTCAAAACGATAGAAGATTCTATCACACCCACATCTTTTGGATCTATGATTTCATAGGTACTTCGATTTTTAATTACTCCATCTTGATGGATTCCTGAGCTATGCGCAAACGCATTAGAACCAACAATAGCCTTATTGGGTTGCACTAACATTCCCATACTCTCTGATACCAGTTTACTCATATCATTCAAACGTTGCGTATTAATATTTGTATCTAAATTAAGATATGGATGTTGTTTTAAAATCATTACAACTTCTTCTAGAGATGTATTTCCTGCTCGCTCTCCTATTCCATTAATTGTACATTCTATTTGACGAGCTCCATTGAGAACTCCCGCTATCGAGTTAGCTGTTGCCAAACCTAAATCATTATGGCAATGACAAGAAAGTGTTACCTTTTCTATTCCTTTCACATTAGATCGTAAATAATTTATTTTAGCTCCATACTCTTCTGGCAAGCAATATCCTGTGGTATCTGGAATGTTTAAAACAGTGGCTCCTGCTTTAATAACCTCTTCGCAAACTCGTGCTAGAAATTCATTGTCCGTTCTGCCCGCATCTTCTGCATAAAACTCTATATCTTCTACAAAAGATTTTGCATATTTAACAGCCTCTACTGCTCGTTCTATAACTTTTTCTCTAGATGATTTAAACTTATAATTAATATGAGAATCGGATGTTCCAATACCTGTGTGAACTCTGGGTTTTTTAGCATACCTGAGTGCTTCTGCCGCTACTTCTATATCTTTCTTAACAGCTCTAGTAAGCCCACAAACTGTTGCATTTTTAACAACTTTTGCCACTTCACTTACCGATGAAAAATCACCAGGGCTAGAAACAGGAAAACCTGCTTCAATAATATCTACACCTAAAAGATCAAGCTGTTGCGCAATAACTACTTTTTGTTCTGTATTTAATTTACATCCTGGAACTTGCTCTCCATCTCGAAGCGTTGTATCAAAAATATCAACCTTATCTTTTGCCATTTTTGTACTAATATTTCTTTATTACTAAACAAAAGTATATTTTGGTTTTATGGATATTTTTAAAAAACAGTTTTGCATTACAATGCTTAAAAGAATCTATCAAAACAAAAACCATTGTAAATCAATTACTTAAATTTTTATTTACTACGATGACAAACCATCAAAAAGACAATTTATTTGTATTAATAAAGTCGTTGTCAAAATCTGAAAAACGACAATTTAAACTTTATGTAGGGAGATTAGACGGCAATACTGATTCTAAATTTTTGGCATTGTTCAATCTTTTAGATAAATCTTCTAATTACAATGAAAAAGTCATCTTAAATAGTAACATTGTTAAAAAAGCGCAACTATCCAACTTAAAAGCACATTTATATAGACAAATACTTATTAGTTTACGACTCAATCCTTCTAGGCAAAACATACGTATACAGATTAGAGAGCAGCTAGACTTTGCCACTATTTTATACCACAAAGGATTGTATAAACAAAGCTTAAAAATACTGGATAGAGCCAAAAAAACCGCAGTTGAATATCAAGAGAAAAATATTGCTTATGAGATTGTAGAATTAGAAAAAGTAATTGAATCACAGTATATTACAAGAAGCATTACAGGAAGAGCAGATGAACTTGTATTACAAGCCAAACAGTTAAGTATGGATAATGTTATAGCCAGTAAGCTATCAAATTTATCACTTCAGTTGTACGGAATTCTTCTCAAAACAGGTTATATAAAAAATGATAAAGAGTATAAAGTAATCACCAAATATTTTAGTGATCGGCTACCGAAAGTTACCATAAGTAAATTAGGATTTCGTGAAAAATTGTGGCTGTATAAATCTCATTTATGGTATAATTTTTTAACGCATGACTTTCTTGGCTGCTACAAATATTCTTCTAAGTGGGTTGACTTATTTTATGGTAATGAAACAATGATTTATTTAAATCCAGTATTTTATCTCAAAGGAAATCATTACTTATTGGAGTCTTTGTTTCTGCTAAGACATCATTCAAAATTTGAGTCTTCTCTTCATCAACTAGAATCTGTTTTACAATCAAGTGAGTTTCCAAAAGATGACAATATCGAAGCATTAAAGTTTATGTATTTAACTAGCAATAAACTAAATCTTCATTTTATGAAAGGAACTTTTAATGAAGGTCTTCCTATCATAACTAATATTTTAAAAGGAATAAAAAAATACCAAAATCGTATTGATGAACACCATATTATGCTCTTTTATTACAAAATTGCATGCCTTTATTTTGGTGCTGGAAATAATAAAAAATGTATTGAATTTTTAGATCGGATTATCAACAACGGAGCATTAAAAATGAGAGAAGATTTATTGTGTTTTTCTCGCATATTAAATGTAATTGCTCATTACGAAGAAGGATTGGACTATCATCTAGAAGTTCAGCTAAAAAGTACTTATAAGTTTTTACTAAAAATGAATGATCTTCATGAAGTGCAAAAAGCCATTCTTTCTTTTTTAAGAAGATTAGGAAATGTGTACCCGCATCAAATAAAAAACGAGTTCAAAAAATTGCACAAGAAATTAAAAAACTATGAAAAAGACCCTTATGAACAACGTTCTTTCTTATACTTAGATATTCTTTCTTGGCTAGAAAGCAAAATAGATAACAAGCCTGTTTCTCAGATTATTCAGGATAAATTCAGAAAATTGAAGCATTAAAAATATCACAAAAAGAAAAGCTTCTCAAAATTGAGAAGCTTTTGTGCGGGTGAAGGGAGTCGAACCCCCACGCCTCGCGGCACTAGATCCTAAGTCTAGCGTGTCTACCAATTCCACCACACCCGCAAAACAAATTTAGGACTGCAAATATACGCATTCAGCTTAAATAGCAAAGTGCTTACGAGGTAATTTTTGTTATTTTTGACATCCACATTAATGTTTCATATGACTACAACCAAAGAATATATACAAGAAAACAAAGATCGTTTTATACAAGAATTAATAGAACTCCTTAAGATTCCGTCTATCAGTGCAGATTCAGCATATAAAAATGATATTTTGCAAGCGGCAGATAACATAAAAATTCGTTTACAAGAAGCTGGATGTAGCATTGTAGAGATTTGTGAAACACCAGGAAACCCTGTGGTTTATGGGGAAAAAATAATTGATTCAACCTTACCAACAGTACTCGTTTATGGTCATTACGATGTGCAACCTGCAGATCCTATAGAGCTTTGGGAATCTCCTCCTTTTGAGCCTGTTATCAAAAAAACAAAAACTCATCCTGAAGGTGCTATTTTTGCCAGAGGAGCTTGTGATGACAAAGGTCAATTATATATGCATGTAAAAGCTCTGGAGTACATGACAGCTACAGAAAGTCTGCCCTGTAATGTAAAATTTATGATTGAAGGTGAAGAAGAAGTAGGCTCCAAAAATTTAGAATGGTTTATAAAGCAAAACCAAGAAAAATTAGCAAACGATGTGATTTTAATTTCCGATACAGGGATGATTAGTAACTCCCAGCCATCAATTACAACTGGTTTGCGCGGGTTAAGTTATGTAGAAGTTGAAGTTACTGGACCTAATAGAGATTTACACTCTGGTTTATATGGAGGAGCAGTAGCAAATCCTATCAATATTTTAACACAAATGATTGCTTCTTTGCATGATAAAAATAACCATATAACTATTCCTGGGTTTTATGACAAAGTAGTAGAGCTTTCTAAGGAGGAAAGAGCTGAAATGGGAAAAGCCCCTTTTTCTTTAGACGATTATAAACAAGCACTAGAAATTGAAGATATTCATGGAGAAAAGGGCTACACAACAAATGAACGCAATTCCATAAGACCTACATTGGACGTTAATGGAATCTGGGGTGGCTACATAGGTGAAGGAGCAAAAACAGTGATTCCTTCTAAAGCATTTGCAAAAATTTCTATGCGTTTAGTTCCTAATCAAGATTGGGAAGAAATTACAGAGCTATTTACAAAACATTTTAAAAGTATTGCTCCAAAATCTGTAAAAGTAAAAGTAACACCTCATCACGGTGGGCAAGGTTATGTCACCCCAATAGAAAGTATTGGTTACCAAGCTGCCAGTAAGGCTTATGAAGCTACTTTTGGAATCAAACCCATACCACAAAGAAGTGGAGGAAGCATTCCTATCGTTTCTTTATTTGAGCAAGAATTAAAAAGTAAAACTATATTGATGGGATTCGGTTTAGATAGTGATGCCATTCATTCGCCCAATGAGCATTTTGGAGTCTTCAATTACTTAAAAGGAATTGAAACGATTCCTTTATTTTACAAATATTTTACAGAATTATCAAAATAAAAAAGCAGCAAATGCTACTTTTTTATTTTATTACATATGCTTTCTTAATAAAGTCTATTTCTGGATAATTCTTTCTGATAAATTTATTTCCATGGGTTTGGATAGAGTCTTGTCTCATACCCAACTTATCTCCATATTCGCCATAAAATTTTAGAATATTCTCTGACCCAGAAATTACCTTAGCAATTACTGGGAAACCTTTAACACCTCCATATTCTATTTTATCTAAACGATGATTATCTTTTAAATTGATAAAGATTTGAGTTGTTCTGGTTTTTTTTCCAGCTCTGGCAAAAGAAATAGTCATTGAGTCGTTTTTTTGTAACACAGGTTCATCATTAATAGGATATTTTTTCCAACTCTTGTTTACAACAGAATCGTTATGAATTCCAAACTGTGCTACAAAATTTGGAACTACTCTAAAAACAGCTACATCCGTATAAAATCCATTTTTTATAAGCTGATATAATCTATCTACACCTTGTGGAGACCACTCTCTTTTAGCCTCAATATCAAAATTACCTTGCGTAGTTTCAAACCTTGCTTTAAAGTATTCTGGAGCTTTCTGCTCTGTCCATTTTTCTTTAAAAACTTTTTGACTACAAGCAACGAATAAAATAGTTAGAAGAACAAGAATAATTTTTCTCATAATAAGGTTTAATTTTTGATAGTTACCAAAGATACCAAAATACACTTAACAATATTTTTACTCTACCCTTGTAGAATTTAATTTTTTATTCTATACTTGTAGAGATTAAAGTTCAATAAGCATGCAATTATCAAAAACAGAAGAGCAATTAATGGAATATATATGGAAACGAAACAAAGCTTTTATGAAAGATTTGTTAGATGATTTTCCAGAACCAAAACCTGCAACTACAACAGTTGCTACACTTTTAAAAAGAATTACTGATAAAGGTTTTATTAGCTACAATGTGTTTGGTAAATCTAGAGAATATTATCCTTTGGTAAAAAAATCTGACTATTTCTCAAAGTATGTTAATGGTTTGATAAAAAACTTTTTTAATAATTCTGCAAGTCAATTTGCTTCTTTTTTTACCAAAGAAACAAACTTGAGTAATGAAGAACTTGAAGAGTTGCGTAAAATTATTGACAATCAAATTAAAGAGAACAAAAAATGATTTTATATCTAATTAAATACGGATTGTGCTTAGCTATTTTACTTGCTTTTTACCATTTGGTTTTAGAGCGAGAAAAAATGCATCGATTTAACAGATTTTATTTACTATTGAGTCTTTTGGTAGCAGCAGTTATTCCTTTTATTTCAATAGAAGTTAGCTCTGATAGTTCATCAGAAGTTCTAAATCAAAAAATTTTAGATCACACACTTGTAAACACAGAACCTATTGCAGAGAAATCAGGATTTAACCTCTATAATTTAGCATATATAATTTATTTCTTAATAGCTTCAGTTTTATCTTTTCGGTTTATCAGAAACATTCTGAAGTTAATTAATAAAAAAACACAAAACACTTTTATTAATTACAAAGGAGCTACTTTAATTTTGGTAGAAGATAAAATTTTACCTCATTCGTTTTGGAACTATATCTATATTAATAAGCAACAATTTGAAAATAAAGAAATAGAGGAAGAATTATTAACACATGAGTTAACCCACGTAAAACAAAAGCACACCTTTGATGTATTGTTTTTAGAACTTCTTCAAATACTATTTTGGTTTAATCCGCTAATTTTTTGGGTAAAAAAAGCCATACAATTAAATCATGAATTTTTAGCCGATGAATCTGTTATTTCATCGTACAAAAATATTTCTAAGTATCAGTATTTACTGTTAGATAAAGCTACTTGGAACAACGCATATTACTTGGCCAGTAATTTGAATTATTCACTTACAAAAAAACGATTATTAAAAATGAAAACACAAAATTCAAAAACTACAGAACTATTAAAAAAGGTAGCTGTACTGCCACTAATAACTGGTCTGTTATTTCTTTTTGCTAATAAAATAGAAGCTCAAAAAAGCAAGAAAAATGTTAAACCTGTAAAAATAGAGGTTGTAAAAAAACCAAATAAAACAGCAAAAACTAATACTAAAGAAAAAGAACTCAAATATCTTGAGCCTGTAATAAATAAAATAGGACCTAAAAAATTTGAAGAATTAAAAAACAGCAACAGGTATGCTATTTGTATAGATGGTAAATTTGTAGACAATAGTACATTAAACAATTACAGTCCTTCTGATTTTGCCACTTTTTATGAAGGACGCGTACCTAAGAGTGCTCGCTCCATGCGTTTCCCTCAAGAAATTCAGTGTATACTTTATACAAACTCCTACTATAATAAAAGATTTAAAGGAGCTAAAATTGAAGTAACTAATTAACCTATAAAAACATAAAAACATTTCATTTGAAATGTTTTTATGTTTTTATTAAGTAACATTTTATTTTTTAGCACGTTATACATATTACTAACCATAAACTTTTTACTGTGCTTAAAAAATTCTTCCTTATTTGCTCTGGAGTTGATTTAAATTTAATTAACTCATGTTCTAACGGAGAGCAAAACAAATACGCAGGTATTGGCGCTACTGTTTTTTTTACAGCAGTAATGGCTTCTTTAGCTGGCAGTTATGCTTTGTATACAATTTTCGATTCAGTATTCATGGCTATATTTTTTGGATTGATCTGGGGTTTATTAATTTTTAATTTAGATCGGTTTATTGTTTCAACTATCAAAAAACACGATTCTAAACGGACAGAAGTTCTTCAAGCAACTCCAAGAATTATACTTGCCATTATTATTGCTATGGTTATTTCTAAACCACTAGAATTAAAGATTTTTGAAAAAGAGATTAATCAGGTTTTACTTACAGAGAAAAACCAAATGACGTTGGATAATAAAGCACAAATTTCTAAACAATTTGAATCTGAAATAGCAAAACTTCAAAACGGAATTACCTCTTTAAAAGAAGAAGTTACTAGTAAAGAAAAAGAAGTAAATGATCTTTATGAAACCTACATTGCAGAAGCTGAAGGAAGAAAAGGAACAAAACTAGTAGGTAAAGGTCCTGTTTATAAAGAAAAACGAGAAAAACACGATGCCGCTCTAAAAGAGTTATCTGACCTTAAACAAAAAAACGTAGCTAAAATTCAGACTAATGAACAAGCGATAGCACAATTACAGATAAAACAAAAAGATACAGAAGCAAAAACACAACCAGTAATAGACAATTTTGATGGCTTTATGGCACGGATTAATGCACTCGAAAAACTACCTTGGCTTCCTTCTTTTTTCATTTTCTTACTTTTTTTAGCTATAGAGACTGCTCCTATTTTTACGAAATTAATTTCATCTAAAGGAGAGTACGATTACAAGTTACAAGATCAAGAAACTGCTGTTAAAAATTGGGTAAAGCAACAAGTGCAAGAAAGAGATGAAATGTTACAAACCGATGCCGCCATAAACAATAAAGTTTACTCAGATGTGCAAGAAGATGAAGACATTTACAACTATAAACGAAAAAAGACGCAAGAACTTATGAAAGCTCAGGCTAATTCTTTTTTTAAAAAGCAGCAAAAGCTATTATAACAAACCGTTATATTTTTTTAACGTAATCTGTTACAATTACTATTGTTTGTGAACCTACTTTTCCTTCTATATATTTTTCATTCTCTGGGTCTAAAGAAATTCTACGAACTGCAGTTCCTTGTTTAGCTACCATACTAGAACCTTTTACCTTTAAATCTTTAATTAACACAACAGAATCTCCTGCTTCTAGTTTATTACCGTTACAATCTTTATGAAGTATTTTTTCATTTTCCTCTAAGCCCTCCTCTGTTATTTTGGCGAATAGCAAGTCTTCTTCTTCCAAATACATCATGTCTAGTAAATCTTGTGGCCAACCTTCTTGCTTTAGTCTGGATAACATTCTCCAAGCCATTATCTTTACAGCCCTATGCTCTGACCACATACTATCATTTAAGCAACGCCAATGATTTGCATCTGTTTGCTCTGGATTTTCAATTTGTTCTTTACATATTTGGCAAACTAATAGAGAATTATCTTTCCCTACTTTAGAAATAGGCGGAATTTCATATACAGATAAGTCCTTTTTTTGACCACATAATTCACACTGATTATCACTTCTTACTTCCAGTTCTTGTAACAAACTCATTGTTTAGTTTTAAGCGAAGGTATTACTTAATTTCGAGAGAAGTAAATTGAAAAGAACTTCCATCAAAAAGTCCTTTATTACTAAGCTTTAATGATGGAATAACTAACAATGCCATAAAAGAAAGTGTCATATATGGTGCGCTAAGAGTACTTCCCATTTGCTTTACCATCGCATCTAGCTCTGCATATTCTTTCCCAACAACTTCGGCAGATTGGTTACTCATAATCCCTGCTATTGGTAAAGGAAGTATTTTTTCAGCATCTTCTGTAACTGCACAAATTCCTCCTTTTGTTTCAATAATTTTATTTACTGCTTTGCAAATCATTTCGTCTGAAACTCCTACAGCAATAATATTATGAGAATCGTGCCCTACAGAACTTGCAATTGCACCTTTTTTTAATCCAAAGTTTTTAATAAAAGCAATAGCCGGATCTGAATCTTGATACCTATTTACTACTGAAATTTTTAAAATATCACTGGCTATATTAGATACTAAATTACCATTTTTAATCAATGAATTTGCTTCAATCTTCTTGGTTATTAGCTCTCCATCCAAAGCTTCTATAACTTGTATTTTTTCTGAAGCAGAATAAAACTCAAAATCAGATACTTTCTTTCTTGATGTATTAAAGTTGTTAAGAATTTCAACTTGTTGAGTACCAATAAAAGATTGGTCTTTTTCTGAAACTAGCTGCCCGTCAATCCATGTTTGAAGAACTTCAAAATTTTCTAAATTGTCTACAATAATAAAGTCAGCAGTATCTCCTTTTTGTAACAACCCTACATCTAAGCCATAATGCTTAACTGGATTAATACAAGCTGCTTGTAGTACTTTAAAAACATCAATACCTTTTTTAACAGCCTTAGAACAAAGTTTATTGATGTGCCCTAAAAGTAAATCATCTGGATGTTTATCATCTGAGCAGAACATTATATCGTTATAATATTCTGGAAGCAAATCAATTAATGCTTCAAAGTTTTTGGCAGCACTTCCTTCTCTGATAAGAACCTTCATCCCTTTTTGAAGCTTTTCCAATCCTTCTTCGTATGTAAAACACTCATGATCAGTTGAGATTCCTGCAGCTATATATTTTGAAACATCTTCTCCTCTAAGTCCAGGAGCATGACCATCTATGGGTTTTCCGTATTTCTTTGCCCAAGCTATTTTTTGTAGCACTTGCTCATCATCATACAACACACCTGGATAATTCATCATTTCTGCTAAGTACTTGATATCTGAATTAGCCATTAGTTTTCCTACAGCATCTGAATCAATAACAGCTCCTGCAGTTTCAAAAGAGGTTGCCGGAACACAAGAAGGTGCTCCAAAATTAAATTTTAACGGAACTGTTTTTCCATTTTTAATCATGAAATCGATTCCTTTTACACCTAAGACATTGGCTATTTCGTGAGGATCTGAAACCGTTGCAATTGTACCATGTTTTACAGCAATTTTTGCAAATTCAGAAGGAACTAACATAGAACTTTCTATGTGAATGTGGGCATCTACAAAACCAGGAAGAATGTAGTTTTCTACCTTGTAATTTACCTTTGTTATTTCTAAAATCTTACTATTTTCAATTCTCAGTTTTCCAGGAAAAACCTCTCTATTGAAAACATCTACAATATTACCTTGAATAATCACTTTACTTATATACTTTATCTATAAATTTAGAATTGAGTAATCGTGCAACTCCCATGTAATTGAGTTTAAATTTAATTTGATCTCCAACCTTAAATTTTCTCTTTCCTTTTTCTGTTCTGTTGGCGCCAACATCTATTACAATCATATCAGAAGTTACACCTACAAAGGAAATACTTTTATCTTCTACTTCAACATCATCTTTATCAACATCTAACAAACCAAAATCTAAAATAGCTTTATAGGAGGTTTCATGTATATCTTTTTCGTCATATTCCGATGTGTGCCCTATATTAGCATCTGATATGATTCCGTCTGGAACAATTTTCTTCTCCTCAAGCTCTATAATATTTCCGTAGAACTCAAATGTTTCTGTATACAGCTTCTTAAAGCGCTCGTTGTTAAGCGGACTTACACCAAAAAAAGCGGCTTCTCCAATTCTAAAGTGATTAATTTCTTTAGGAATAACACTATTTTCTACAAGAGGCAACGTAATTGAAGAGCCTCCTGATATGTACTTTAAATCTTTTTTGAACTTTACCGAAATTAGTTCTTTGTACAAAGTTAATTGCAGTAATTTATCGTAAGTAGGCTCTACTCCATACATACAACCCAAATTGGATCCAATACCAATTACCTCTATATTAGAGAGGTTAAAAACACTTTTGTAAAAATCTAAAATATTTTCTCGCTGTACACCTTCTCGCAACTCTCCTAATTCAACCATAATAATCACTTTATGGATCTTATTCTGATTTTCTGCTGCGCTATTCAGTGCTTTTATTGTAGATAATGAGGTGTTTAAAGAAATATCTGCATACTTAACTATATCATCTGCATAAGTTTCTGCTGGAGGTTTTATGTAAATTGTTCTGAGCTTTGGGTTTACTTCTCTTAGGTTTTTTAAACTTGTTAACCGAGAATCACCTACAGAATTTATTTTTTCAATAACATCTTCTGTTAAAATATTTTTTAAGAATTCTTTGTCTCCAGAAAACACTTTTGTTACCAAACTCCACTCTATGTTATTTGCTTCGAAAAAATTGCTCAAATACTGAATATTTTTCTTAATTCGATCTGTATATATGATAAGTTCTGCCATATTTTTTACTTATTCTACAATAATTCTTTCAATATTTTTAGGCAATCTAGTTAGTAACTCATAGTTAATCAGTTTACTGTAATCTCCAAAAGCTCCTACTTTAATCTCTTGTTTTCCTTGACTTCCAATCAAAACTACTTCATCCCCAATAACAATATCTTCTGATGCGGTAACGTTTACTGCCATCATATTCATATTAACCATTCCAATAACATTGAATCTTTTTTCTCTAATTATAACTTTTCCTGCATTACTTAAATTTCTTGCAAAACCTTCTGCATATCCAACAGGTATTATTGCTACTTTAGTTGGTTGATTTGCCAAAAAAGAAGTTCCGTAACCTATGAACTCTCCGGTTTTTACACGCTTAATATCCATTACTTTTGTTTTCCACGATAAAACTCTTGCTAACGGATTTTTTATAACTTTTTTCTTTGTGGTATAATGAACAAATGTTTCTTTACTAGGAAAAAAACCATACTGAAGAATTCCAATTCTAGCTGTGTCATACATGCTCTTAGGGTAGCGTAACAAAGCTGCAGAACAACACAAATGGTATTGAATAGAATCTATAGACCAACTAGAAGTTATTGAATGTAACTTTTTAAACATTCTCATTTGCTTCTGAATTCGCTTGTAATTCCCTATACTCTCTGCACCCGCTAAATGAGAACAAATTCCTACCACTTCTAGATGAGGTGCGTCATTTTTTAAAAATGAATACAATTGAGGTAATTCTTTTAAAGGAAAGCCTGTCCGATTCATTCCCGTTTCAAACTCTAGATGAATGCGTGCTTTTTTGTTATTTCTTTTTGCTATAGAAATGGCATTTTTTAAACGCTCCCAATTAAAAACAAAAAAAGAAACCTCATTTAAGATAACCCATTCCATTTGATCTTCTGTAACGGAACCCATTATCATAACAGAAATATCTTTTTTTCTAAGAACATTTACTAGCTCATAAGCTTCTTCTGCATTAAAAACACTAAAGTTCTTTACACCAAGATCGTATAGTAAAAAACAAAACTCTCGAATACCATGGCCATAAGCATTTCCCTTAACAACCGAATAAAATGCCTCTAAATTATTAAGTTCGTTTTTAATAAAGTCAATATTGTTTTGAAGTGCTGATTTGGAGAGCTCTATCCAAGAAGTTGATTTCATTATTTATTAAATTCTTTTAATAATTGATAAAAAACGGAAAATCCTGTTTCTGTAATTTCATCAGGAAAATCGTAATCAGGATTATGCAAAGCAGGGCAATTTTCTCCTGAACCTATACCAAACATCGCCCCTTTAAAACGCTGTGTAAACAATCCAAAATCTTCTCCCCATTTAAAAGGCGTTTTAATTTGTTTATAGTCAAAGTTATTTTTTTCTAAAGCTTTTATAAGGTGATCAACAGCCTTATCATCATTAATGTTTGCGTCAAATTCTTGTGTCCAGTCAATTTTATAAAGCAATTTATGTGTTCCGCTAGTTGTTTTTACAAAACTTAAAAGTTCATCTACTTTTCGCTCGAACACAAAAGGAGACCAACTCCTGATTGTTAAATGCAATTCTCCTTCTCCTGCAGATATTCCGTAGGATTTATTACCCATACTCATATAAACAGGAGTAATTAAAAAGAAGTTTTTACTTTTTGGCTTGTTGTAGGTTTGGCGTTTGCAATAGGCCACTATTTCACTTAACGCTGTAGCTGGATTATGACCTTGCTCTGGCTCAGCAGCATGCGCCGTTTTTCCTTTTAATTTTATAATAAGACTTTTCACTTGCGGAGTAAAAGCTCCTTTTTTTATTACTATTTGATTTTTCGGGTGTTTTGGCAAATTGTGTAAAGCATATACATAATCAAACTGAAGCTTGGAAAAAGCTCTATCAGCTAAAACAGAAACGGCTCCTTTTCCTATTTCCTCTGCTGGTTGCCATAATAAAAAAACAGTAACTTTTTCTAAAGGATACTTCGTTAACAAGTTAGCTAAGCCTAAAAGAATAACCGTGTGCCCATCATGACCACATTTATGAGATACATTAGATATCTTTGATTTATGAGAAAATGTGTTGATTTCTTGAATAGGAAGCGCATCTATATCAGCTCTAATCAAAATACGTTTATTTGCCTCATCTTGAGTAAAACTAGCCAGCACTCCTGTATTTGCTAGTCTTTTGATTGTCGAATCTGTGTTTTTTTCTAAAAAATCTACAATTTTCTGAGACGTTTTTGTCTCATTAAGAGAGAGCTCTGGATAGGCATGTAGGTTTTGCCTAACAACTTTTAGTTTTTTTGTTAGCTTATTTAGATACTTCTCTTCCATTTTTAAGATGAAGATGATACGTTTTTGTTCTTATCTTTATCAAGATAATGAATAATTATAAACGTAATAAA
Source organism: Bacteroidia bacterium (assembly GCA_030428865.1). Taxonomy (GTDB): domain Bacteria; phylum Bacteroidota; class Bacteroidia; order Flavobacteriales; family Flavobacteriaceae; genus Polaribacter. The sequence goes on from JAUIEK010000007.1 coordinate 66,154, forward strand.
CGCCGCAGATATTCCGAAAAAATTTGCATCTAATTTCAATGGTAATTTTACTTCTAACACGATAAGAGAAAGTGTTGTTAAACCTCCTACAATCATCGAATAAAATGCAGCAATAGCCGATGGTTTTTTTAAAAACAGACTAGCTAATACAGGTACTAATAACCCAGAAACCATAAATGCATACGAATAAAGCATTAACTCCAAAACGTTTTGCATATAAGTTGCTAATAACACAGCAAAGCCACCTATAACAAAAGTGATGATTTGCGAGTTTCGAATGCTAACTTTTTGTTTTAGATAACCAAAAATATCAGTTGTTAAATTGCCTGATGCAGCCATTAAACAACTGTCTGCAGTAGACATGATTGCTGAAAAATACGCAGACATCATCAATCCCATTAACCCTACTGGCAAAATACTTCGTAATAGAAGTGGTAATCCTAACTCTGCATCTATTTGTTGAGTTGGGCTGTATCCTATCTCAGAAAACATGCCTTGTTCAAAAGCTACACGAGCAAAAAGACCCAAAGCCACACCCATAAAAGCCATTATGGGATACTCAAAAAGCCCAGCTACTTTCCAGGCTTTTTTAGCTGTTTTTTCATCTTTACAAGCATAAATTCTTTGATATAATGTCATTCCTACAAACCAAATAGGAACAATGGTTATAAACCAATTAAAAAAATCAATAAACTGTAAATTAGTCAATTGTGTAAAACTGGATGGTAGAACTTTTTGAATAGCAGACCAACCTCCTATTTCTATATACCCTAACGGAATTCCTATTCCAATTAACCCAACCATTAGAATAATCCACTGAATTGTGTCTGTGTATATTACAGCCTTAATTCCTCCAATAACTGTGTAAACTACTGCAATTACTCCCATAATTAATACAGCTTGAGTAATTGAAATTGTAGGGAACGTTGCCGATGCCAATTTGGCTCCTGCTAAAATTTGAGAACTTGTAAAACCAATATATCCAATTAAAGATATAATTCCAGCAATTAGTGCCACTCGTGCATTATAATGAAATGCTAATGACTCTGGAAATGTTAAAAAATGATATTTCTTTGCCAAAGGATATACTTTAGGAATCAAAAAAACGGCACTAACCCAAGCACCAACCAATCCTGTAAAAAGCATCCAACTGCCTGATAGCCCCATTAAAAACCCAAGTCCTCCTAAACCAATTGAAAAACCACCACCAACATCCGTAGCTACTACGGAAAGCCCTATATGACCTGCAGACATGTTTCTTCCTCCCACATAATAATCATCTTTGGATTTATTTTTGTTCAGAAAATAAACACCTACTCCTAGCATAAAAACTAGGTATACGATAAAAATGATCAAATCAATAAAGTGAATTCCCATGGATTACTCTTGATACTTCTGTAGGTATTGTTCTTTATACTGCGCCTTAATAAGCTGTTCTCGTTTTCGAACAGATGGTTTTTTGTATTCTTTTCGACCTCTTATTTCTTGTAAAACCTTTGTGTTTTTATATTTTCTACGATACCTTTTAATGGCTCTGTCAATTTTTTCACCTTCTTTTACTTCTATTCTTAACATATAATATTTCTATTTTTAATTATTATCACCCCAAATACTTAATAAGATTTTGGGTTTTTGATTTTTTTCTTAATTTTCTAATAGCTTTTTCTTTTACTTGCCTAACGCGCTCTCTTGTTAAATCAAAATAATCTCCAATTTCTGAGAGTCCAAGCGGAACTTCTCCGTTTAAGCCATAATATAATTTGATCACATCTGCTTCTCTCGGATTCAATGTTTCGAGTGCTCCTGACAACTCTGTTTTAAGCGAATCATGAATCAACTTTTCATCTGGATTTGGAGAATCTCCAACATTCAACACATCATATAAATTTGATTTTTCTCCTTCTATTAGTGGAGCATCCATAGAAATATGACGATTGGAATTTTTTAAAGACTGCTTAACATCTGTTACGGTCATATCTAGCTCTTTAGCTAGTTCTAATGTTGTTGGCTTTCGCTCGTTTTGTTGTTCTAGTTTTGCGTAAGCCTTGTTAATCTTACTGATACTAGCAATCTTATTTAAAGGCAATCTAACAATTCTAGATTGCTCTGCTAGCGCTTGTAATATCGATTGCCGAATCCACCATACAGCATACGAAATAAACTTAAAACCTCTGGTTTCGTCAAACCGCTTTGCTGCTTTTACCAAACCTATATTACCTTCATTCACCAAATCTGCTAACTTTAATCCTTGATTTTGATATTGTTTAGCAACAGAAACTACAAAACGCAGGTTAGCATTTACCATTTTTTCTAAGGCAACCGAATCTCCTATTCGTATTCTCTGTGCCAATTCCACTTCTTCATCAGCAGTAATTAATGGCATTTTGCTGATGTCTTGTAAGTATTTATCTAGAGACTTTGATTCTCTATTTGTTACTTGTTTTGTTATTTTGAGTTGCCGCATTCTATCGTTTTAATCTCATTTCTAAATATGGATTTGTAAACCCTAGCTTTTCATATAGAAATTTTGCGGGATTGTCTTTCTCTACATGAAGCGCAATATCTCCTTTACAATTATCAATGGCGTATTGCATTAGCTTTCTACCTAATCCTTTTCCGCGATACGCATTATGTGTAGCGATATAAACCAAAATATTTTCAGGAATATATTCATCCATTCCTGTTTTATTAATAATTACAGCTCCTATTATTTCATTTTGAGCTTTCATCACAAATACGTATCCACCCAAACCCGTTCGCTCTTTGGCTGCATAATTTATCGCTTTTGTAATCGCTCTTTCGTTATCTCCATACTGCTCTAAGTGCTGGTATAAAAACTTAGCCACTTTTTCTATTTCTAGCGGAGTAATACGATTAAAAGCATCGTATGTTGTAAATGATAATTGCATGTCTTTTTCAACTATTAACATTATTATTCTTTGTTTTTTAATGTAATAAATCAATAACTAGCTAAACAATTAGCCTTGTCAATTCATGTAGTTTTGAATAAACTAAGTTCCAAAGGGTTTTTGATTCTTATCAAAAACTCAGAAGTTAAAAAGCTTACAGCTTTTTATTGTAGTGGTGGTATAAACTTGTCTGACTGGTTTCTAAAAACCAAAAAGTGAAAGGTGAAAATGCGTTGATTTTTTTTCTTGTGGAATGAATATACCATAATGCTATGCAAAGGTACGTTTCTTAGGTGTGGATTCCAAAAATAATGGCGTGATTAATTATAGCGTTCTACCTGAAAACGAGATAAATCTAGCGTTGGCTTTTTCTCTGAAAGCATTTCAGAAATTAGTTTTCCTGTTGCCGGACCTAAGCTCCAGCCCATCATCGTATGTCCTGCAGCAACCGTTACATTTTTAATTCTGGAGAGACGCCCTATATAAGGTAATCCGTCTGGAGAGCAGGGCCGTAAACCACAAGACACCTGTTTTTTTTCTGATGGTTTAACGGTTAATCCTTCGTAGTAATTTTCTACTGATTTAGTGATTAAATCTACTTGAGCATGATTTATCTTATGATTGATTCCGCTCATTTCTATCACTCCTCCAAATCTTGTAAATCCGTTCATTGGGCTAACAGCCACTTTAGCTTCCATTAAAATTGCAGGAATAGAAATTCCTGTTTCTCTTTCCACATTAATTCCATATCCTTTTCCTGCTTCTACAGGAATTCTGATATTTAATTTTTTAACTATTTTTTGAGTCCAGGAGCCTGCCGCTATAATAATTTCATCTCCCGAAAAAGTATTTCTCTTAGTAATAACTGACACTACTTTATTTGCAGATAGATTAAAATCAATCACTTCTTCATCAGTCAAAATAGCAACTCCAGATTGTTGCAAGTAAGTTCTTAATCCTTTCATAAACTCGTTTGGAGTCATGTGCGCATCTGACTGATAATGAATTGCTCCTTTAATGTTTAAGCTAATACCAGGTTCTCTATTTTGTGCTTCTTCTTGAGTTAAATGCTCTACTTTTAACCCTTCTTGAATCGCTAACTGTGCTGTTTTCCATTCCTCTTCTCCAGCTTTATCTGTTCTATAATACATCATCAACCCCTTATGTTGAAAGAAAAAATCAAAATCTTTTGATTCTTTTATTTCCTTGTATAACTCCCTACTAAAAAGATTAATTTCTTTAAGCACAGGAATAGCTTGAGCTACTTTTTGTTTTGTTGATGCTTTCTTAAACAGCCATGACCAGTACAAAAAATCGTAATTTAAACGGGGTTTTATATGAAAAGGGCTTGCTGGATTAAACATCCATTTAATTCCTTTCGTAATTATTCCAGGAGCTGCCAGCGGAATAATATGACTTGGAGTAATAATTCCTGCATTAACGTAAGAAGCTCCATTAGAAAAATCAGATTGATCGAGTACTGTTACTTGATGCCCTTCTTTTTGCAAATAATAAGCTGAACACAAACCAATAATACCTCCTCCAACAATTATACAGTGTTTCACTTGTCTTTTTTAGATTTAGTTTACTGTAAAGCCATGTGCGTAAGGATCATCTTTATCATCAATTACAATTGTATTGTATCCATAAACTTTTGCCCAGCCTTGTATACTTGGTACAATTGCAGGTTTTCCGTTTAAAGTTGTTTCTTCTTCTACACAACCAATAAAAGTGCTTCCAATAAAACTCTCATGCACATATTTTTCTCCTTTCTTAAGTTTTCCTTTTGCATGCAACTGTGCTAATCTTGCAGAGGTTCCTGTTCCGCAAGGAGACCGATCAATTGCTTTATCTCCATAAAACACAGCATTTCTTCCTGAAGAATCAGAGTTAATTACTTTACCTGTCCAAAGAATATGACTTACATCTCGTATAGTTTCGTCTTCAGGATGCACAAACATATTTGGATATTGTTTGTTTATTTTTTCTCTGATTATTTGAGAGTGTCTCACAATACTAGCTGCTGTAAAATCCTGAACTCCTGTAAAGTTTTTTTGAGGATCAATAATTGCGTAAAAATTTCCACCATAAGAAACATCAAATACTAATTGTCCTAAACCGGGGCAATCAATTGTTAATTTTTCTGCTGCTAAATAGCTTTTAACATTCGTTAATTTTACCCAATCAACTTTTTCATCTGTTTGTTGGTATTCAACCTCAACCAATCCTGCTGGTGTTTCCATTTTGATTTTTCCTGGAATCTTAGGCTGTATGAGCCCTTCTTGAATACCAATTGTTATGGTTCCTATCGTTCCATGTCCGCACATAGGCAAACAACCTGAGGTTTCTATAAAGAGAATTCCAAAATCATTTTCTGGATTTTCTGGCGGAAATAGAAAAGACCCACTCATCATGTCATGACCTCTAGGTTCAAACATTAATCCTTTTCGAATCCAATCGTATTCTTTAAGAAAATGCTGTCGTTTTTCACTCATACTTGCTCCTCTTAAATCTGGTCTGCCCGTTTTTACAACCCGAACAGGATTTCCGCAAGTATGCCCATCAATACACTCAAAAACAGTCTTCATTATTTAATTTCGTTTGTCGTTTTCTTTCCGTTAACTTCTCTTATAATTTGAATCGGATTTTCATCTTTCAATTCATCTGGCAACAATTCATTTGGCCAATTTTGATAACTAAACGGTCTTACCCAACGCTTGATAGCGTTAATCCCCACAGCAGTAAAACGACTGTCTGTAGAAGCAGGATAAGGACCTCCATGAACCATTGAGGGACAAACCTCAACACCAGTAGGAACACCATTGTATATAATTCTTCCTACTCGATTTTGCAGCGCTTCTACTATATTTATGTATTCGGTTACTTCTTTTTCCGCTGCCATTATAGTTCCTGTTAATTGTCCTTCTAAATTGGAGATAATCGCTTCTAACTCTTCTACATCTTCACACGCTACTACTAACGAATAAGGACCGAAAACCTCTTGATGCAATACTGGATTTTTCAGAAATGTTTTTCCTAATGCAGTAGCCACAACTTGTTTTGCAAAATTGGATTTTACATTATTGGTATAATTAGCAACTACATTAACATCCGACTGAGCTACTGCATTATTTTCATTCTCATGATATGCTTTAGCAATATTTGGATGCAACATTACTGAGGGTTCTATTTGCACAATTTCTTCTCCTAAGCGTTTGACAAACTCTGTGAGTTCATCGCTTTTAACTCCCAATAACAATCCCGGATTGGTACAAAACTGACCTGTTCCTAATGTAATTGAATCTGCATAAAGCTTTGGTAAGTTTTTATTTTCTTTAAGAGCTTGTGGTAAAAGAACAACTGGATTAATACTTCCCATTTCTGCAAAAACTGGAATAGGTTCCTTTCGTTGAGCTGCTAAATCGAAAAGAGCTCTGCCACCACGAATGCTACCTGTAAAACCAATTGCCTTTACTTCTGAATGTTTTACTAATTGAATTCCTACATCTATTCCGCTACTATTCAGATTTGAAAACACTCCGTTAGGCATGCCTGTTTTCTGTACTGCTTTGATAATTGCTGACGCAACCAGCTCACCTGTTCCAGCGTGCATAGGATGTGACTTTACAATTACCGGACAACCTGCGGCTAAGGCGGAAGCTGTATCTCCTCCTGCAGTTGAGTAAGCTAATGGAAAATTGCTAGCTCCAAAAACAACCACAGGTCCTAAAGGAATTGTCATTTTTCGCAAATCGGGTTTGGGAAGCGGCAATCTATCTGGATTTTCCGTATCTATGGAAGCATCTACCCAAGAACCCTCTGCCACTAAATCAGCAAAACTGCGGAGTTGAAAAATTGTTCTTCCTCTTTCTCCTATGGCTCTTGCTTCAGGCAATCCTGTTTCTGAACAATAGGTTTGAATCAATTTATCATCTAGTGCTAAAGTTTCATCTGCAATTGCATTTAAAAAAGCTGCTTTATCTTTTCCCGATATATTTCTGTACTGTTTAAAAGCCTGTGCACTTAACATCACAGCTTCATCAATTTCTTTAGTAGAAGCTTCTACAAAAACCTGATTATTCTCCTCATTTAACAATGGATTGAATGTTTTAAAAAAAATGTTTCCTTCTCCTGATAATTTATTTCCTATGTAGTTTTTTCCTGTAAGCATTCTTTTCTGTACATTTTATAATTTGGTAACTCAGGTCTATTTTTCAAACTCTTTTTGATAATATCGATAACTTGTTCACGCTCCTTTCCTATTAATGGCAAGCGAGGTGCTCGAACATTCTCTGTTCCAATGCCTGTATAAACTTCTGCCAATTTGATATTTTGAACCAATTTAGCATTAATATCTAATTCTAGTAACGGTAAAAACCATCTATATATAGCTAATGCTTCTTCAATTCTTCCTGCTTTTTGCAATTCGTAAATAGCAACTGTTTCTTTTGGAAATGCACAAACCAATCCAGCAATCCATCCATCAGCTCCCATTAACAAACTTTCTAAAGCAAGTGTATCAACACCTGTCATTATTTTTAATCGATCTCCAAAACGGTTTTTAATCCTAGTCACATTAGAAATATCTCTGGTAGATTCTTTAACTGCCTCTATGTTATCACACTCTAACAATTCCTCAAACATATCTAACGTCACTTCAATTTTATAATCAACTGGGTTATTGTATACCATAATTGGTAATGATGTACTCTTAGCAACAGCTTTAAAATAAGTAACTGTTTCCCTTTCATCTGCTTTGTATCGCATAGGAGGAAGCATCATCAAACCACTTGCTCCATCATCTTCTGCTCTTTTAACTGCAACAATAGCTTCTTTAGTAGATTGCTCTGCAATATTTATCAGCACAGGAACTTTTCCTTTAACCAAATTAGCCGTAAACTTTATTAGCTCTCTTTTTTCTTCTGTAAGCAATGTACTTGCTTCTCCTAAAGTTCCACCTAACACAATTCCGTGTACTCCTGCATCTAACTGTGCCTGAATGTTTTTTTCAAAAGTGATTAAATCTAATGTGTCCTTATCTGTAAATTTTGTAGTTACAGCTGGCATTACACCTTCCCATTGTATACTCATATTCAGTAATGTTTAGATTGCTAAAATAGCAAGCTAAACTTATTAGTAATTGCATTATACATTCCATAATTAACACAAAATATTCCCAAATAATATATATATTAAAAATATTGAGTATTATTTGCATATATTTGAAAATGATTAATCATAATTTCACTTGAAAGCATTACCATTTCAAATACCCAAGCCAACCAAGGATTCGCTAATTTATCAAGAAGATTTGGAGTATGTTTTTTATGATAAATTCCACCAACATCAAGAAATTCAGTTGAGCTATATTAAAGAAGGTAGAGGAACACTAATTATAGGAGATTCTGTTTCAGATTACCAAAAAGGAGATGTTATTGTAATTGGTAGTAACTTACCGCATGTATTTAAAAGTGATGATTCTCTACAAGTTAAATCGCACATGCTTACGTTGTTTTTTACCAAGAATGGTTTTGGAACGCAGTTTTTTGATACGGAGGAACTCTCTGAGGTTCAATCTTTTTTTAGAAAAGCAGAGAATGGTTTTAAAGTAGTATCCAACAAAAAACAATTAGCGTCTATTTTTCTATCACTGAATAAACAAAGTAAGTTAGAACGTTTTATTGCTTTCTTAGAGATTTTACATTTACTAGCCAAAGCCAAAAAGCAAGCTTTATCGTCTTATGTTTACGAAAAACATTATACAGCTGATGAAGGAAAACGAATGCAAGATATTATGAACTATACAATTAGCCACTACCATCAGGAAATTTCAATAACTATTATTGCTTCTGTAGCCAATATGACAAAAAACGCATTTTGTAAATACTTTAAAAAGCGAACTAACAAAACCTACATACAATTCTTGAATGAATTACGAATTGAAAACGCCTGCAAATTATTACTTAATAGAAAAGAAATGCCTATCTCTACAATTGCTTATGAATGTGGTTTTGAAAACTTATCAAACTTTAACCGAAAGTTTAAATTGATTAAGAAAAAAACGCCCTCTCAATACCGAGCAAGGTATTAGATTCCTTCGAGTTCTTCTTTCATTTTTTTGCTTAATCCTTGCACAACTAAATCATATGAGTGATCAATTAGCTCCAACAAAAGTTGATTTGAAACATCATTATTAACCTCTACTGTATTCCAATGTTTTTTGTTCATATGAAATCCAGGCTCAATGGCTTCATATTCTTCTCTCAGCTCTATTGCTTTTTCTGGATTACATTTTAAGTTAATTTTTGTCTCTCCTTTCTCCCACCGATCCAAACCGGCTAGTGCAAACATTTTTCCCATTACTTTAAAAACAAGAGTAACTTCATCAAAAGGAAAATGTTCTGTTACTCCTTTTTTAGCCAAACAATAATCTCTAAGTTGTTCTATATTCATATTTCTATAGATTCAAATTACACAATAATCTCAAACAAAACAGGCTTACTCGGAGCAGCATCGTTTTCAAACGGCGCCACCATTAGATTTAAGAAATACGTTCCGTCACTTACAGTATTTGGCACGTAAATTAACTCCGTAATTGTTGCTTCTGTTCTTACTTGCTCTTTTGTATTCCAAAAAGCATTGTGCGACAACAGCTTTCCTTCATCTTTCTCCTTATCAACAGAAGGTAAATCAATTAACAGATGTTTAATTCCTTTTTCACGTAAATAGATAGCGCTTTCTTCCAACAAATATGGAGGATTGGTGTTTAAATAATCTGCATTTTTTTTGTCTAGTAAATTAGGCATTGTCCTAATCACAATCGCATCTCGTTTTTTATTACCTAACGCATATTGCAACTGTTTTTTTGTAATAACAAAATCACTTTTTTGTTTTATAGGCGGAATCGTAATTAACTCTGCTAAGAAAAAAAATTGTTGTAAATACTGATTAATAGATTGTTTTTCTTTTGTTATATGCCCAACAGTTTCAGTATGCGTACAATGCGAGTGTGGATTAAAATAAATGTCATAAAAATTTACATCTCCTCCCTCAGCAACACTTCCTATCCAATCTCCCATTTCAACCGCCTTAAAACTTGACTTTTTAGAATACCAAGCATTTACCGAATGATTTGAATTTACGGGAATGGAAATATCGATCGGTTTTGATAAATCTATTTGGTATTTTTTAGCATTATATTCTATGGTTGCTTTCAATGTATATTGATTTTGAATAAGTCTGATGCTATTCCGTCTGCTAAAAATAATCCTTTTTTAGTAGTTCTCAACACTCCTTTTTCAACATACAAAAATTGCTGAGAAATATATTTTTCTGCTTGATTTTTTAGATATGTAAGAAATAATTCTCCGAATTTTTCTTGAACTTCTATTAATGATATTCCCCATTTGGTGCGTATTCGTGTCATTATATACTCATTATACTGATCTGTAATAGACAACATTTCTCTTTCTATTGGCAATTGATTTTCTTGTATAGCTTTTATGTATTTGGTGTTATTTCTTACATTCCATCCACGTTGTTTTCCGTTGTATGAATGGGCACTTGGCCCAATTCCTAAATACGATTTTCCTTGCCAGTACGCTGAATTATTTTTGCTAAAAAATCCTTTTTTACCAAAATTTGATAATTCATAATGCTCAAAATCTGCTTTATTTAATGCAGCCACTAATATGTAAAATTGTTCTTGGGCTTGTTCTTCATCTATTTCAGAAATAACTTTTTTCTTGATAAATGTTTCCAGTGCTGTTTTTGGCTCTACCGTAAGAGCATAACTAGAAACATGAGGAATATTAAATAATAATGCCGTTTCTATATTATAGCGCCAATCTTCATTACTTGAATTTGGAATTCCATAAATCAAATCCAGCGAAATATTCTCAAAAAATTGAGTAGCTATATCTAAGCTTTTTTTAGCTTCTTCAGAATTGTGAGCACGATTCATTAATTGCAAATCTCTATCTATAAAAGATTGAATTCCGATACTCAACCGATTTACTTTACTTCTTGATAACTCAACAATTTTCGATTGCGTTAAATCATCTGGATTTGCTTCTAAAGTAATTTCGGGGTTTCTATTTACTGAATAATACTCATAAACAGCATTAATAATTGAATCTATTTCTTGCTGTGACAGTAAACTTGGCGTTCCACCCCCAAAATAAATGGTTTCTATTTGCTCATTGTTTAACTCATTTTTACGTAATTGAATTTCTTTAATAAGAGAATCAACAAGGATATTTTTCTTTTTTAAAGAGGTTGAAAAATGAAAATCACAATAGTAACAGGCTTGTTTACAAAAAGGAATATGAATATAAATCCCTGCCACTAACCAATTTTTTTAGGGTTTTGTTTTACAAAAGCTGCCCATCCTGAATAATTTTTACTTTGAGCTGGTCTCCCTAAATTATAAAAATGACAAACAGCAGCTGCCAAACCATCAGTAGCATCTAAATTTTTAGGCAGTTCTTTTATTTGCAATAAGCTTTGTAACATTTTAGCAACCTGTTCTTTACTGGCATTACCATTTCCTGTAATTGCCATTTTAATCTTTTTTGGTGAGTATTCCGTGATAGGAACTTCTCTAGCCAAACCCGCTGCCATAGCAACACCTTGTGCCCTACCCAATTTTAACATTGATTGCACATTCTTACCATAAAAAGGAGCTTCTATTGCAATTTCATCAGGGCAATAAGTATCGATGAGCTCTGTGGTTCGTTCAAATATTAATTTGAGCTTTAAATAATGGTCTTCATATTTTTTTAGGTGTAATTCATTCAATTGAAGAAACGCTGCTGTTTTTCCAACCACCTTGATAAGACCAAAACCCATAATTGTGGTACCTGGATCGATTCCTAAAATGATTTTCTCTGAACTCAAAAAACTTATTTCTAAAACAATTTTTCTAGTAAGGGTTCTGCAAAAAACCACAGAAGTAAAACAACAACTAACAATAAAACCAAAAAGATTCCTTTTTTAGGATTCGGTTTTTTACGATTTCCAATAGGTCTTTTAAATTCCATAACGGTAATTTTGACTTACTACAAGTATACGCATTTAAGCTTTAACAGCTCTTAACATTTCTCTTTTTCCTGGAGGACCAGGAAGACGCTCTACAGTAAAACCAACAGTTTGCATCGCTCTTCTAACACTCCCTTTTGCTGAGTATGTTACTAAAACACCCTTTTTTTTAAGAGCTAAAAACATGTTCTCGAAAAGAGTTTCTGTCCAAAGTTCTGGCTGAACTCGAGCACCAAACGCATCGTAATAGATTAAATCAAAAGCATCTATTGTTCTAAAATCTTCAAAAAACAGTTGCTTTTTAATAAACGAAAAATGATTAGAAATTGTATGATTCTCGTTCCAAGAAGTTGTATGAAGCTTACTAAAGACATCTCTATAATTTAAAGCATTTAGCTGTTCTATATAATTCAAATTAATTAACTCTTCTTCTTTTACTGGATAAGCTTCAACACCTGTGTAGTAAATCATTTTTTCTTCTTCTAGAGAATGTAAAAAAGTTATAAACGCGTTTAGACCGGTTCCAAAACCCATTTCTAAAATAGAAATTTCTTTTTTAGAAATGAGTTCTAGTCCGTGCTTAATAAAAACATGATAGGCTTCTTGAATGGCTCCATGTTTGGAATGATAATGCTCATTCCATTCAGGCAGATAAATGGTTTTTGAGCCATCAGAAGTAACAATTATCTCTCGCTTCAACTACTTGATGTATAATTTTTTGATTTTTGGTATAGGGCCAAGACAAGTAGATTTATGACAAGTGATACAGCTATTTATAATATTATTATGCTTTACAGTTAATGAAGCTGCAGAATCATCAAATAATTTATTTAACGTAGATAAATAATAATCTGAATAATCTTTAAAAGCTTCAGTTCTATCATTTGGATCTGTAAGCTTTGCTATGTGAATATTAGTAAATTCCTCAGGAAATTCTAGAGGTTGTTCCCCGCTTAGAATCAACTGTTTATTTTCAGCATTTTTCGCATACATTTTTGACATTAAAATAGCCATTTCTGATGGTTTATAAATGTTATTTCCATTTTCAGGTTTTTTTTCTTTTTCAGATTGGCAACTCAAAAAAATGGCTATGCAGAAAAGTATGAGACCCTGCTTCATTATTCTTTCATTAAAACACCATGTGCTTCAAAAGCAAATTCTATTTTTGGCTCTGTTATTGCGTCAATCTCTTCTTTTGACTTTCCTGCATCTTCTGCAAAATGTTTCAATTCATCAACAGGAGTTTCTTTAATAATTGCTTTCCCTTCTACAATCACTTCTTTTCCTTTAGAGTCTAATGGCATAAAGAATCCATAGTCTTTAAAGCGAACCATCGTTTCTGTATTGTCATCTAATTTAAGTTTCATCCAACATCCTTTTTTTGTACAAACCTCATTTATCTTAGAGTTAAATTTTACTTCAAGAGTATCTCCTAGCTGCATCGTTTTAAATTTTTCTAACATGTCTGTAGCCGAAATAGAACTCTCTGATTCTATTTTTTCTCCAAAAGAAGCATATCCGTTTACAATGGTTTTCGATGTTTGTTCTACTTCTTTTTCAGTTTTATGTTGCTTTGATTTTTCTTCTTTACATGCAACTACAACTAACATTATCAATGCTAAAAGAATAAATTTTTTCATAATATTTTAAACAGTTAAATTTTAAACAAATATAGTATTACTAGTCAAATAGAGGTCAGACTGCAGCATAAAAACTATGATATTTTTGTACATTTGCAAAACTTTCAAAGAAAATTCAGTTCATGAATACAACGATAAAGGTTACTCTAACAGACCATTCAAAAATTAATGAAGTAGATTTTAACAACCTTTTATTTGGAAGGGTTTTTACAGATCATATGTTTGAATGTGATTTTGTAGATGGCGAATGGGTAAATCCTGTTATCAAACCTTATGGCCCTTTTGAAGTTGAACCTTCTGCTCGAGTTTTTCATTACGGACAAGCTGTTTTTGAAGGAATGAAAGCGTTTAAAGATGATAATGATACTATCTTTATGTTTAGACCTGATGAAAACTTTAGAAGAATTAACAAGTCTGCAAAACGCTTAGCAATACCAGAATTTCCTGAAAATTTGTTTTTTGATGGGCTAACGAATTTGTTGAGAATTGAAAAAAATTGGATTAAAAAAGGCAGAGGGAACTCTCTTTACATTCGTCCTTTTGTAATTGCTACAGAAGGAGCTATTGCTGCTTCTCCTGCTAGCAAGTATAAGTTTATGATTATCTTATCTCCTGCACAGAGTTACTACAACCAAGATGTTCGGGTTCTATTTGCAGAGAAGTATAGTAGATCTGCAGACGGTGGAGTAGGTTTTGCCAAAGCTGCAGGGAATTATGCCGCTCAGTTTTACCCTACAAGTTTAGCTCATGAAAAAGGATACCAACAAATTATTTGGACAGACGCCAGCACACATGAATATCTAGAGGAAGCAGGAACCATGAACATCTTCTTTCGTGTAAATGATATGCTGCTAACAGCTCCAACTAATGATAGAATATTAGATGGAGTAACTCGAAAATCTGTTATTCAACTTGCAAAGGATAATGATATTGAGATTGAGATACGAAGAGTTTCTGTTGCTGAAATTAAGGAAGCAGCAAAAAAAGGAGAATTACTAGAAATTTTTGGAAGCGGAACAGCTGCTGTTATTAATCCTATTCATGGTTTTGAACACGGTGGTGATATATTTGACTTGCCAAAATTAGAAAACTCATACGCTAGTTTATTCAAACAACAATTAATGGATATTCAATATAATTTGACAGAAGATCCGCATAATTGGCGTTATAAAGTGTAGAATTTTAAATAATATTCATCGCTTTTTAAAGCTCTTTCTTTTTATTTATCAAACTAATTCTCTAAAATCTCTTTTATGTTGGGCTTAAAGTAATTAGGGCCTTTTAAAACTTTTCCGTCTTCTCTATAAATTGGGTTTCCGTCTTCTCCTAATTTACTCATATTACTTCGTTGTATTTCATCAAATACTTCAACAATTTTATGCTGCATACCATGCTCTATAATTGTTCCTGCCAAAATATAAAGCATATCACCAAGCGCATCTGCAACTTCCACCAAATCATTATTATTTGCTGCTTCTAAATATTCTTCATTTTCTTCTCTCATTAGTTTATAACGAAGCAGGTTCCTTTCTTTTCCTATGTTGGCTATTGGTTTATTTTGAATTCCTAATCCAAAAGCTTCGTGAAATTCATGCACTGCGTCTATATACTTTTTCATCTATTACTTTATTTAAAATTGAGTATTTGTTTCTTTGTATTTTTGCTAAAAATATACCTTTATATGTTTACTACAGGCAAAATTATCTTTGCAATCTGTTTCATTATCGCTTTTATAACCTTAATGGTTTTTAGTTATAAAAAAGACACAAGTCGTCATAAAATACATTATAAAAATGCGGCTAAAAAAGTAGCTTTATACGGATTACTTGTTATTATTATTTTTGTTCTAATACGTTATGTTACAAGCAACTAGTAGTTACAACTCTTTTGTTTGATTTAAACGATCGTGATCTACGATTGTATACCCTTCTTTATTAAAACCATGAGAGGGAACAAATTGTGCATCTTCTATTACTCTATCAAAGGGATATGAATGAATTTGATAGACTCTTTGTGAAAAAGATTCTTCATGATAATTCAGTAAAATATACAATTCTGCATCTAACTGACTAAATCCTTTTTTTGCGAATGGATAAAGCGGGCTCTCTTCTGTAATTTCATGAACGATAGTCCAAGTTGTTGGTAAGTACATAATTTTATCTCGCTCTAGCTTTAATTGGTAAAAATTTCTTTTAAAATCACTGTTTTTTTCTTTTTTCGTTATTGATAACATAACAGTAATTTCGGGCTCGATCATAACTGTTTTTCTATTATTCATTAAGCGAAACATTAAAGCTTTTCCTTCTTTAAAGTCTCTTGTAATAAAATTCTCACTAAATTTTATAGCCGCTCTGGGTTTTGAAAATCGTCCGTATAATAATCCTGTTAAAAAAGAAAATGATAAAAGTCCAATCATTGCCTCAAAAGCTGCAATAATATTCGCAATCAATCCTTGAGGAGCAATTCCTCCATAACCAACAGTAGTTAATGTTTGTGCACTAAAGAAAAATCCATTCAAAAAATCTCTCCAAAAAACTCCTGTAGATGGCGTAATTTCTTCGATACCAATTGCCACATAAACAAAAGCAAACAGAATGTTTACAACAGTGTATAATAAAATGGCAAATAAGAAAAATTGAATCCAAGAAATTTCAATAAAAAAGGCATACAGATCATCAAAACTAAATTTTCTGTTAATGTGAATTACGTTTGAGTTTCCTTTCTCATCAATAACACTTTTTGCATTTTTATATGAACCATAACCAAATCCTGGGTCTTTTACTTTTTTTGCCATGTCTTTAAATGGTTGAAATTTGACTTCATAAAACTGTAACAAAAACGATTTATTTTTCTATTCTTTTTTCAACATACCTCCAAGCATCATCAAAATTATCAAATATCCACTCTTCTGTTGTAGCAGTAGGTTTTTCTTCATTTATCCCATGAATTAAAGTACCAATTCCTTTTTCACAACCATTCCCTATAACTAGTGCCATTGGAAGCTGTTCATCTTCATACTCATTTACACCAATATCAAAAACCAGTTCTATCATGTCTCCCCATTGATATTCCAACTCTTGAAAATCAAGAATAATTCCTTCTGGCTCAAATAGATTAAATCCTAATTTCCCTTTTGCATACATATAACGAGCATCATCATTTCCTGCCGATCCATATTTATATTTACCAACATATTTTATTGTTAAAATATTAGTACAATCATCATTTTCATAATATTGAACCTTAATATCACTCAGTAAATCAGGGTTTATCTCTTTCACTATATTTCAGTTTCTACTAGGTTTTACGCTATTAATAATAGTACATAAAAGTAAATATATAATCTTTTAAACGAGTTAAAATCTATTAATAGCACTATAAATTCATTTTTTTTCAAGAACTTTATAAAAGTAAATTCATGATTATGAATACCTTAAAGAATTTATTTGTTGCTTCATTTTTATTAAGTCTTTTATTATGGGCTTGCAGCCCTAAGCTTTCTAATAAAACAAAAAAAGAAGAGCCTGTTAAAATTGCCAATGATAGTTTAGAATATGAAATCACCATCATTGATATCGGCTTTAATTCATATTTAAACTCAATTGCAAAACCTAGAGGGTATTATAGCCAAACTTACCTTGAACTTAAGAATAGAAATTATGTAATCACTTGGAATTACAGAGCTAGAAATATTCCTAGATTTAATGAAAGCATTTATCAAAATGTTATTGATTATGATCCTACAATTGATTACGGATACGAAGTAAATTATCTTCTCTTTAACTATTTTGAGTTTGCGCAAAGAAAATATCGAATGAGACTAGGAAACATATCTACACAGATTATCCGTTAACTTTTTAAATTCTTAGTAAAAGACATAAAGCTATAATCATATGGATTTTTATCGTCTACAGTAAAATCTTCTCTTTTTACAAGTTTCCATTGCATCATGTCTATCTCTGGGAAAAAGACATCTGCCTCAAATGTCTCTTTAACTAGCGTAATATCAAGTTGATCAATCCAATTATTTTCGATTGCTTGTTTGTATATCTGAGCTCCACCAATTACAAATACTTGTTCTTGATTTTTATATGATTGTATTGCACTCTCCAAACTAGTATAAACCTCACAACCGTCAACTTGATACGTAGAATCTCTAGTCACTATTACATTTTTTCTGTTAGGAAGTGGTTTCCCTATCGATTCAAAAGTTTTTCTACCCATTATAATAGTATGACCAGTGGTTACTTTTTTGAACCGTTTTAAATCGGCAGATAAATGCCAAATCAGTTCATTGTCTTTACCTAATTCATTTCTTAAGCCGATTGCAGCAATAATTGTAATCATTTAATGACGATTTTGAAAACTCTAAACAGCAACAACGCCTTTTATATGAGGATGCGGATTGTAATTTAATAACTCAAAATCTTCAAATGTAAACTCCGTAATTTCTTTTACATTCGGATTTATTTTTATTGTTGGCAGTGATCTAACCTCTCTGCTTAACTGAAGTTCCAGTTGTTCTAAATGATTGTTATATATATGAACATCTCCAAAAGTATGTACAAACTCTCCTGGCTCATAACCACAAACTTGGGCAACCATCATTGTTAAAAGCGCATAAGACGCAATGTTAAACGGAACACCTAAAAAAACATCTGCACTTCTTTGATAAAGTTGGCAAGACAATTTTCCATCAGCTACGTAAAATTGAAAAAAAGCATGACAAGGAGGCAAAGCCGCTTTTCCATTAGACACGTTTTCAGAAAAAGACAAAGAAGTATCTGGCAAAACACTAGGGTTCCAGGCAGAGACTAACATTCTTCTACTATCTGGATTTGCTTTTAATGTTTTTATTACTTCTTGTAGTTGATCAATATCATCATTGTTCCAGTTACGCCATTGGTGTCCGTAAACAGGACCTAAATCTCCATTCTCATCTGCCCATTCGTTCCAAATTCTTACACCATTTTCTTGAAGATATTTAATATTCGTATCTCCTTTAATGAACCAAAGTAGCTCGTAAATAATTGATTTAAGATGCAATTTCTTGGTTGTAACCATAGGAAACCCTTTACTTAAATCAAAACGCATTTGATAACCAAACACACTAATCGTTCCCGTTCCTGTTCGATCTTCTTTTTTATTTCCGTGCTCTAAAACATACTTGACTAAATCGTGATACTGCTTCATAATTCTTTTCTTTTAAGCTGACTGCAAAATATAAAAAAGCTTCAATCATAAAGAATTGAAGCTATTGAATATCTACAAAAGTTATTAACGGTATTTTTTACAGATTAACCTATAATCATTCCTGCTATTGTTGCTGACATTAATGATGCTATTGTTCCTCCAATTAGTGCTTTCACTCCAAATTCTGAAAGTGTTCTCCTTTGACCTGGAGCTAATGAACCAATTCCTCCAATTTGAATACCAATAGACGCAAAATTGGCAAATCCGCATAGCATATATGTAGCCATAATAACTGATTTGTTGTAAACAAGATGCGTAGCATTTGCTACATTTTTGAGTTCTGCCAGCTGAATATATCCAACAAATTCACTCGCCACTAATTTGATTCCCAACAATTGCCCCATCATCGCCATGTCTTCTTTTGCCACGCCAATTAACCACATTAGTGGAGCAAAAAGATATCCTAAAATGAATTCTAAAGACAGAGTTTTATACGAAGTATTTGCAGCAATCAACTCATTAAGAGAAGTGAACTCCCAGCCAAAATAGGCTATTCCATCAAAGCTTCCTACTCCACCAAGAACTCCATTTAACATTGCAATTAATGCGACAAAAACTAGTAGCATTCCTCCTACATTTACGGCCAATCGAAGACCTTCTGTTGTTCCATTAGCAATTGCATCTAATAAGTTTGATCCTATACGTTCTTGAGAAACACTCACATCAGTATTAACAGCTTCAGTTTGCGGATACAACATTTTAGAAATCACAATTGCTCCTGGCGCTGCCATTACTGATGCTGCTAATAAATGCTTAGCAAAAACTAACTCTAATTCTTTATCTCCTCCTCCCAAAAATCCAATATAAGCTGCTAAAACAGCTCCTGCAACTGTTGCCATTCCTCCAACCATTACGAGAAGGATTTCTGAGCGATTCATCTTTTCTAAATACGCCTTAATGAGAAGTGGCGCCTCTGTTTGTCCTAAAAAAATATTTCCTGCTACAGATAAACTCTCCATTCCAGAAATTCCTAAAAAACGTGTCAATACTTTTGCTAATGCTTTTACTATATACTGAATAATTCCTAGATAAAATAGTAATGAGGTAAGTGCAGAAAAAAAGATAATAGTTGGTAGAACCTGGAAGGCAAAAATGTAACCAAAAGTATTCATATCTGCTACCAATCCTTCAAATAAAAACTTACTTCCTGCTTTTGTATAATTTAAAATCTCAATAAAAATGCCACCTATAAAATCAAAGATTACTTTAACAAATTTTATTTTTAAAACACCAATAGCAATTAATAATTGAAGTGATAAGCCTGTTCCTACTTTTTTCCAGTTTATTGCTTTTCTATTAGAACTAAATAAAAATGCTAGTAGAAGCAAGACAAACATTCCTAAAACTCCTCTCCAGAGACTTTTTAATGAAAAGCCTTCACTTGGTTTTATTGAAATTTGATTCTGGTTTTCTTTTACAACATCAAGAGGTAATATATCTTCCGTGGATTTTAATGTGAAGTTATAAGAAACATCACGCTCAGTAATTGTAAAAAGAGAATCCGTCAGTTTTTCAATGTTATAATACCGAACTGTATCTTTTGGAAAATTATAATTAAAAATTAAAAGGTTGTTTTGGCGGATATAATTCCCTGACGCCTGCAAACTATCTTTAGCCGCTAAAGAATATGAAAAATTTCCGTCTTTTAAAGTAAAATGATCTTCTTGATGAATTTGAATAATTTGTTGATCACTCTTAGTAATTGACTCAAACTTCCAGTTTTGTTCTATTGATTGACCCCAACTAAAACTCGTGATTAAGCAAAAAAGAAAAAAAACAACTTTTTTCATTCGCGTATTTAAATTAAGAACGTTTACTAATTTCATCTCTAATTTTGGCTGCTAATTCATAATTTTCGTTTGTAACAGCGTCATCTAACTTATTATGTAATTCTTTTAGAGTTAAGCCCGAAAGATTTGAACTTGAAGGACTTTCTTCTATACCTACTTCTTCTGATTCTGATTCACCCAGAGACAACTCTTCTTCTACTTTCAAATAAATTCCTGCTTTATCTAAAATATTCTCGTACGTAAATATGGGAGCCTGAAAACGAACCGCAATAGCAATCGCATCAGATGTTCTGGTATCTATGACCTCTTCTTTTCCGTCTCTTTCACAAACCAAACTAGAAAAGAAAATACCATCTACTAGCTTATGAATAATAATTTGTTTTACAGTAATGTGAAATCGTTCTGAAAATGTTTTAAACAAATCGTGCGTAAGTGGTCTTGGAGGTTTTATTTCTTTTTCAAGAGCAATTGCTATTGATTGTGCTTCAAATGCGCCTATAATAATAGGTAAAGTTCGCTTCCCATCCATTTCACTTAATACTAAGGCATACGCTCCACTTTGGGTTTGACTATAGGAGATTCCTTTTATCGTTAATCTTATTAAACTCATAAATCAATCGACTAAGCAAAAAAGCTGTTTAACCAAGGTAATTACCATAATTAAACAGCCTAGTTACTGGGCACAATTTACTAAAAATTATGAGTTTTGTGCCTTAAATTCTTTCAACTTATCAATTAACTTAGGAACTACTTCAAAGGCATCTCCTACAACTCCATAGTCTGCAGCTTTAAAGAACGGAGCTTCTGGATCTGTATTTACAACCACTTTTACCTTTGAGGCATTAACTCCTGCCAAATGTTGAATTGCTCCAGAGATACCAATTGCAATATATAGATTGGATGCTACAGGCTTTCCTGTTTGTCCCACATGCTCGCTGTGGGGTCTCCAACCTAAATCTGAAACTGGTTTAGAACAAGCTGTAGCCGCTCCTAACACTTCTGCCAACTCCTCTATCATTCCCCAATTTTCTGGTCCTTTTAGTCCTCTACCTCCAGAAACTACAACATCCGCATCTGCAATGGTTACTTTTCCTGTCGTTTTCTCAATGTTAGTAGACTTCACACCAAAATCTGCATCTGAAATAGACACATCAAAGTTTTCTATAATAGCCGATACAGGATCTTCATGCAATCCAAAAGAATTTTTAGCCAATCCTATTACTTTAGTATCTGTGGAAATCTCCGTATGATTAAATCCTTTATTAGAAAATGCTTTTCGCTTTACTGTAAAAGGATTTGTTGATGATGGTAACGCAACCACATTAGACGCATAACCTGCTTGCAATTCTACCGCTACAAGTGGCGCAACATATAAGCCATTAATACTAGAGTCTATTACTACAACAGTAGCTTTTTTAGCTTCTGCCACTTGTTTAATTACTGAAGCATAAGCCTTTGCGTTAAAAACAGCTAGTTGATCATTAGTAACAGCAACTATGTTTGTTGCTCCATATTTTTCCAACTCTTTACTTTCACTAGCATTAATAGTTAAGGCAACCAACTCTGTTCCTAATTGTTCTGCTACTTTTTTACCATAAGAAACAACTTCAAAAGCAGATTTTTTAAACTTTCCTTCAGAAGAACTTGCATATACTAAAACTGACATATTTTTTATGTTTTTATCCTGATTTTATTTCAGGTATGTTTTTAATTTTTATTTAAAATTGATGATATGATTTTTTAGATAACTTTTGCTTCATTATGTAATAAGTTAACCAACTCATCTAGATTATCTGAATCAACCAATTTAACTTCTCCTTTTGGAGCTGGTTTTTCAAAAGATTTTGATTCAGTCGCGCTTTTAACTCCAGTGGGTTCAACAACATTAAGAGATTTCTTACGTGCCATCATAATTCCGCGCATATTAGGGATTCGTAAATCAGACTCCTCTACAATTCCTTTTTGACCTCCAACTACTAAAGGCAATGATGTTGCAACTGTTTCACTACCTCCATCAATTTCTCTTGTTGCCGTTACATTATTTCCATCTACTTCAATCCCTACACAACCATTAACAAAGTTAAATCCAGTAAACGCCGCTAACATACCTGGAACCATTTGCCCATTGTAATCACTAGACTCTTTACCCGCTAACACAAGATCAAACCCTCCTGTTTTAACGATTTCTGATAGCTCCTTTGCTACCATAAAACCATCTGTTGGCTCTGCATTAACTCTAATAGCATTATCTGCTCCAATAGCCAAAGCTTTGCGCAATGTTGGTTCTGTAGAAGCATTTCCTACATTAACAACTGTAACTGATGCTCCTTGTTTTTCTTTAAACCACATTGCTCTAGTAAGCACAAATTCATCATAAGGATTAATTACAAATTGAACTCCATTTGTATCAAACTTCGAGTCGTTATCTATAAAATTAATTTTTGAAGTAGTATCTGGAACGTGACTAATACATACCAATATTTTCATCTGTTTGTATTTTTAATTTCAATGGCTACGAATTTACGGATTCTTTTTCTAAAATACTATGCATGCATAGTATTTTTTTACATTCCACAATAAAATATTATCGTTATAAACTATACTTTTTCACTAACTTTAAGAAATAAATACTTATCACTGTTAGTGAACTTATTATGAAAACAAATTCTCTTATAGTTGTTTTAACTGTAATTATTCTCAATAATGCCTGCTCTATGAACAAAACAAACAGTAATCCTTTAGCAAAAAATGCTTTGACTGGAGTTTGGGAATGGAAACAACACACAAATAGAATAACGATATCCTTTGATAGCAACGGAAATTCGAAATGGACTTCAGAAGGAGCTGTAGACATTCGTTTAGAAGACGGAAGCAGTAAATTTGATTGGTTTACAGAAGAAACCCTAACTGGAAAACTTAAAAAAACAGCAGGAGAACTATACATCAATTATAATATTGAAAATAAAAACAGAGACAAACAACGGTTCAAGGCAAACTTTCGTATAGCTTTTGTTAACAAGCATAGATTACACCTTATAAATGAAGATGAAATTAAATTAGAGTTTAAGAAAGTAAAATAAGTCTTTACAAGAATCTATAAACTCACGATTTTTTGTACTAAAAGTCCTTACTTTTTCTATAGAAAATGTCTATTTTTGCTTCCCGTTTAATTCAACAACAATTAGCAATGAAAACAGTTCAGTTTCGTGAAGCCATTTGTGAGGCAATGAGTGAAGAAATGCGCAAAGACGAAAGCATTTATCTTATTGGCGAGGAAGTAGCAGAATACAATGGTGCTTACAAGGCCAGCAAAGGAATGCTTGATGAGTTTGGTGAAAAACGTGTTATTGATGCACCAATTGCCGAGCTAGGTTTTGGCGGAATTGCTGTAGGATCTGCTATGAATGGCAATAGACCAATTGTTGAATATATGACTTTTAACTTCTCATTAGTTGGTATTGATCAAATCATTAACAATGCTGCTAAGATTAGACAAATGTCTGGCGGACAGTTTAATTGCCCTATTGTATTTAGAGGACCAACTGCTTCTGCTGGTCAGTTAGCTGCTACGCATTCTCAAGCTTTTGAAAGTTGGTATGCAAATTGCCCTGGGCTAAAAGTTATTGTTCCATCCAATCCATATGATGCTAAAGGATTACTAAAAGCAGCTATTAGAGATGATGATCCTGTTATATTTATGGAATCAGAACAGATGTATGGAGATAAAATGGAAATCCCAGAAGGCGAATATATCATTCCAATTGGTGTTGCAGACATTAAAAGAGAAGGAACAGATGTAACTGTAGTTTCTTTTGGTAAAATAATTAAAGAGGTCTACAAAGCAGCAGATGAGTTAGCAAAAGAAGGAATCTCTATTGAAATTATTGATTTAAGAACAGTCCGTCCTATGGATCATGCTGCTATTATTGAATCAGTAAAAAAGACAAATCGATTGGTCATTTTAGAAGAAGCATGGCCCTTTGGAAGTGTAGCTTCTGAAATTACCTTTAGAATTCAAGATGAAGCATTTGACTACTTAGATGCCCCAATAAAAAGAATCACTACTGCAGACACTCCTGCTCCATACTCACCTGTACTTTTAGAAGCTTGGTTACCAAATAGCAATGATGTGGTTAAAGCCGTAAAAGAAGTATTATACTTATAAATAACATACATGATAAAAATATCAGCAGAGACATTTGATGTTCTCATTGAAATTCCTAAAGGAAGTAGAAACAAATATGAATATGATTTTGAGCTAAAGAAAATACGTTTTGACAGAATGTTATTTTCTTCCATGATGTACCCAGCAGATTATGGTTTCATTCCAGAAACATTAGCCCTAGATGGTGATCCGTTGGATGTATTAGTACTAGGGACAAAACCTACATTTCCTATGTGTGTAATGGAAGTAAAGCCTATTGGAGTTTTTCATATGGCAGATGAAAAAGGACCAGATGAAAAAGTTGTTTGTGTTCCTGTATCAGACCCTATTTGGAATCGATTGAACGATTTAGATGAGATCAATCTTCACCTGAAAAAAGAAATCACTCACTTTTTTCAAGTATATAAAGACCTTGAAAAAAAGAAAGTAGATGTAGGCGGTTGGGGAGATGCTACAGAAGCTCGAGAAATTGTCCAAAAATGTGTAGAGCGATACAATGAAAGTGAACATAAGAAACTGAATAGTTTTACTATTTAAAAACAGATAAAAACATTAATTAAAAAACACCTCTCGAGTAAATCTGAGAGGTGTTTTTATTTCTGTCTGATTTTGTTACATTTACGATTCTTATAACAAATCAATTAACTTATATGGAATCAAATATGATATATGTACCAATTGCTCTCGCAATTTTGGGATTATTTTTTATGTTTATTAAAATGTCTTGGGTAAAAAAACAAGATGCTGGGAGTGATAAAATGCAATCTATTTCAAAAAGTATTAAAGAAGGAGCTTTAGCTTTTCTTGCTGCAGAATACAGATTACTGCTCGTCTTTGTAATTATTGCTTCTGGAGCTCTATTCGGAATTTCTCAAATTGTTGATACAACTAGCATTATGATTGTTCCTGCATTTATTACGGGTGCTTTCTTTTCTGCTTTAGCTGGAAATATTGGTATGCGTATCGCTACAGAAGCGAATGCTCGAACTGCAGAAGCAGCTAAAACAAGTCTTCCCAAAGCACTGAGCGTCTCTTTTGGTGGAGGTACTGTAATGGGATTAGGCGTAGCAGGATTAGCTGTTTTAGGATTAAGCCTTTTCTTTTTGTTATTCATTGGTCAATTTATTACTGATGGAGGAAATTTCTATAATGAAATGACAATTGTTCTTGAAGCCCTTGCAGGATTCTCTCTAGGTGCAGAATCCATTGCATTATTTGCTCGTGTTGGTGGTGGTATTTACACAAAAGCTGCTGATGTAGGAGCTGATTTAGTAGGAAAAGTAGAAGCTGGTATTCCAGAAGATGATCCTCGTAATCCAGCAACCATTGCTGATAATGTTGGTGACAATGTAGGAGATGTTGCTGGTATGGGAGCCGATTTATTTGGTTCGTATGTTGCCACAGTACTTGCCGCTATGGTTTTAGGAAATTATGTAATTAGAGACATGTCTAGCACTACTCAATTTACAGATGCTTTTAACAACATGGGACCTATTTTGTTACCTCTTGTAATTGCTGGCGTTGGTGTAGTTGCATCTATAGTAGGAACTTTTTTAGTGAGAATTAAAAACAATACTGCTAAAGAAGCCCAGGTGCAAAAAGCGTTAGACCTAGGGAATTGGGTTTCTATCATTATTACACTTATTGTAAGTTGGTTTTTGATTCGCTGGATACTTCCAGAAACAATCGAAATGAAATTTTTTGGAGAAGGATACAGAAGTATTCCGTCTCGTCATGTATTCTATGCCGCTATGATAGGCCTAGCTGTAGGAGCTCTCATTTCTATGGTTACTGCATTTTACACTAGTTTAGGCAAAAAACCAGTTTTAAATATTGTTAAAAACAGTTCTACAGGTGCTGCTACCAATATTATTGCAGGCCTAGCTGTAGGAATGAAATCTACATTTTTATCTGTTATTTTATTTGCTGCAGCTATTTATGGCTCATATGCATTAGCAGGATTTTACGGAGTTGCCTTAGCTGCTTCTGCTATGATGGCCACAACTGCAATGCAACTAGCAATTGATGCTTTTGGTCCTATCGCAGATAATGCTGGAGGAGTTGCCGAAATGAGCGAATTGGAAGATCATGTTCGTGAAAGAACAGATATTTTAGACTCTGTTGGAAATACAACTGCTGCTGTAGGGAAAGGATTTGCCATTGCTTCTGCAGCTTTAACAGCACTAGCTTTATTTGCAGCATACGTTACATTTACAGGAATTGATGGTATTAATATTTTTAAAGCTGATGTGTTATCTATGCTATTTGTTGGAGGAATGATTCCTGTAATTTTCTCTGCACTCGCCATGCAATCTGTAGGGAAAGCAGCTATGGAAATGGTGCAAGAAGTGCGCCGTCAGTTTAGAGAAATACCTGGAATAATGCAAGGAAAAGGAAAACCTGACTATGCGAAATGCGTAGACATCTCAACAAAAGCAGCGTTAAAAGAGATGATTTTACCTGGGTTAATCACAATTATCACTCCTATTATTATTGGTTTATTGTTTGGCGCTGAGCCATTAGGAGGCTATATGGCTGGTGTATGTGTTTCGGGTGTTATGTGGGCAATTTTTCAGAATAACGCAGGAGGCGCTTGGGATAATGCTAAAAAATCTTTTGAAGCAGGTGTAGAAATCAACGGAGAAATGACTTACAAAGGATCTGAAGCTCATAAAGCGGCAGTTACTGGTGATACGGTTGGTGATCCGTTTAAGGATACCTCTGGTCCTTCTATGAATATTTTGATTAAATTGACTTGCTTGGTTGGGTTGGTAATTGCTCCTATTTTAGGCGGGCATTCCAACGAAAAAAATGAAGCAAATACTTCCAAAAAAATAATGGAAAAAACCGCTATTATTCACAATCAAGAAACTGCTGAGCCATCAACAATTATAGTTGAAAATACCTCTCAAATCAATTAAATAAAGAGAACAAGATCATAATAAAAAAGCACCTTTTAAAAGGTGCTTTTTTAAATTTACATATATTATTCTATACCAAAGGTCCACCTTTCATAATTTCTTCATTAGCGTACTCTTCAAACTTCTTGAAATTTTCTTTAAACGAATTCGCTAATTTGTGTGCTGTTTGGTAATACTTCTCATCATTATTCCATGTTTTTCTTGGGCTTAGCACATCTGTAGGAACGTTTGGACAAACTCTTGGCTGCTGCACTCCAAAAACAGAATGAGTATGATAATTATCCTTATTTGCTTCTTCTAAACTACCATCTATTGCAGCTGCTATCATAGCTCTGGTATATTTTAATGCCATTCGATGCCCTACGCCATAAGGCCCACCTGTCCATCCTGTGTTAACTAACCAAACTGTTACACCTGCTTCTTGCATTTTTTTGCTTAACATTTCTGCATAGCGAGTTGGGTGTAATGGCATAAAAGGAGCTCCAAAGCAAGCAGAAAAACTAGGTTTTGGCTCATCAATGCCTGCTTCTGTTCCTGCTACTTTTGCTGTATAGCCAGAAATAAAATGATAAGCTGCTTGCCCAGGCGTCAACTTAGAAATTGGAGGTAATACACCAAAAGCATCAGCTGTTAAAAAGAAAATATTTTTAGGGTTTTTGCCTATAGAACCTGGCTGAATATTATCTATATGATAAATTGGATAACTAACTCGTGTATTTTGAGTAATGGTTGTGTCAAAAAAATCAACAACATCATTTTCATCCATAATCACATTTTCAAGGATAGCTCCTCTTTTTATAGCGTGATAAATATCGGGTTCTTTTTCTTCTGTTAGGTCAATCACTTTTGCATAACAACCTCCTTCAAAGTTAAAGATTGTGTTTTCATTCGTCCAACCATGCTCATCATCTCCTATTAATTTTCTATCCGGATCTGCCGAAAGAGTTGTTTTTCCTGTTCCAGACAGTCCAAAGAAAATAGCCGTGTCTCCTTCTTTACCAACGTTAGCAGAACAGTGCATTGGCAAGGTGTTCTTAAACACTGGTAAAATAAAATTTAACGCAGAAAAAATTCCTTTTTTAATCTCTCCTGTGTAACCTGTTCCTCCTATTAAAGCTATTTTTTTTGAAAAATTTAAAATTGCAAAATTGTGCTGACGCGTTCCATCTACTTCAGGATCTGCCATAAAACCAGGCGCATTAATTACAGTCCATTCAGGTTTAAA
This sequence comes from Bacteroidia bacterium, assembly GCA_030428865.1. Taxonomy (GTDB): domain Bacteria; phylum Bacteroidota; class Bacteroidia; order Flavobacteriales; family Flavobacteriaceae; genus Polaribacter. Next base: position 95,096 of record JAUIEK010000007.1, read on the forward strand.
GTTTTTTAATTCTTCTTCCTCTGGTCTTAAAAACATATTGTAAGCAAACATGTTGCTCCAAGGAAGTTCGTTTACCACACGAATATTTAACCTGTAATTGTCATCTGCACAAACATAACTATCTCTTACAAAAACTTCTTTACTGGATAAGTAATCAGTTACTTTATCATATAATTTATCAAATTTTTCAGAATCAAAAGGGATATTAATTTTACCCCACCAAACCTGATCTTTGGTTATATCATCTTTTACAATAAAACGATCTTCTGGAGATCTTCCTGTAAACTCACCCGTATTAATAGCAAGTGCTCCTAAAGAGGATTCTTGTCCTAATTCTTTGTCAATAGTAATGTCATGAAGCTCATCTGATGAGAGCTGGTAACGAATAGTTGCATTTTTAATACCTAAATTGTCTAACGAAATCGATTTCGCTTTTGAATCTATCATCGAGAAAATTTTAGTTATAACTAGTTGTGTTTAAAGGAGCAAAATTAAGCCTTTTTTTTATTCTAAGCTTAGAATCCGTTTTTTTAATTAGTTTGTTTCTTTACAGTTTTCAACAAAAAATAAACAAATAGCCATAACCAACCAACAATAAAAAACACACCACCTAGAGGCGTTACAAACCAAATTAGTTTTGGAGAAACGTTTAATAGATAAATCAAATAAATAGATCCAGAGAACAATAAAATCCCTAAAAAAAACAAAAAACTCAATCTATTTCTTAATCGATTAGAAAACCCTGCATATAGGTTTACAAATAACACTGCAAACACATGGTAAAATTGATATTTTACGGCTGTTTGAATACTCTCTATAGCACTTTGAGTTAATGATTCTTTCAAACTGTGCGTTGTAAAGGCACCTATTACAACTGCTAAACATCCTAAAAAACAAGCAATACTTAAGTTTTTGTTCATATCTAAATGGTAAAATACAAGTAACAACGTACGATTTTTGTTACTTTCGCGCTATTCACAAACAAAATTAAAGATATTTTACCTGATGAGAAACATCTTAGTTATTGGCGCAGGAAAGTCAAGCTCTTACTTAATAGATTATTTAAAAAACAAAGCAGCAGAGCAGCAATTACATATTACTATTGCAGATGTTTCTGTTGAAAGTGCACAAAAAAGAGCAGACAATCATCCAAACTGTTCTGCCATATCTTTTGATGTGTTTGATGCAGAAAACAGAAAAAAAGAAATTGAAAAAGCAACCATTGTTGTTTCTATGCTTCCAGCAGCGTTTCATGTAGAAGTAGCCAAAGATTGCTTACATCTAGGAAAAAATCTTGTTACTGCATCGTATATTTCTGATGAAATGAAAGCAATGGAAGATGAAGTTAAAGCCAAAGGATTGGTGTTTATGAATGAGATAGGAGTAGATCCTGGAATTGACCACATGAGCGCCATGCAGGTAATTGATCAAATTAGAAACAAAGGTGGAAAAATGTTGTTGTTTGAATCATTTACAGGTGGATTAGTTGCTCCTGAAAGTGATGATAATTTGTGGAACTACAAGTTTACTTGGAATCCAAGAAATGTAGTTTTAGCAGGACAAGGAGGTGCTGCTAAATTTATACAAGAAGGAACCTATAAATACATTCCTTACCACAGATTATTTAGAAGAACAGAATTTCTTACCATTAATGGAAATGAGCGATTTGAGGCTTATGCCAATAGAGATTCATTAAAATATAGAAAAGAATATGGTTTAGAAGATATCAAAACCATGTATAGAGGAACTATTAGACGAGTTGGATTTTCTAGAGCCTGGAACATTTTTATTCAGCTAGGCATGACAGATGATTCTTATACTATTGAAAATTCTGAAAATTTAAGTTACCGAGATTTTACTAATCTGTTTTTAGCGTATTCTCCTAATGATTCTGTTGAATTGAAACTACGCTCATACCTCAAAATTGATCAAGACGATGTAATGTGGGATAAGTTAGTTGAGCTAGATTTATTTAACCCAAACAAGAAAGTTAGTCTTAAGAAAGCAACACCCGCTCAAATCTTGCAAAAAATCTTAATGGATTCTTGGACATTACAAGAAGAAGATAAAGATATGATTGTTATGCACCATAAATTTGGCTACGAACTTGCTGGAAAGAAATACCAAATAGAAAGCAGCATGGTAACTCTTGGGAAAAATCAGACTTACACTGCAATGGCAAAAACAGTCGGTTTGCCAGTGGCAATTGCTACACTAAAGATTTTAAATGGAGAAATCAATACTTCTGGTGTTTTACTGCCTACTTCAAAAGAAATATACGAACCTGTTTTAGAGGAATTAAAAGAATACGGAATTGAGTTTGTAGAAAAAGAAGTGCCTTATTTAGGCTACAATCCTGAACATGTTAATGGGTAATTTTTTAACCTACTCCATCTTTAAATAAAAATCTTTAACCAAAGAAATATACTCTTTCGTGTATTGATGTCTTTCTTTTTCAATGGTCAGTTTTTCTTCTTTTACTTGATGATTGTTTTTTTCTTTAGAGAACTCAAGTAAACTTCTTTTAACATCAGAAGTTGGTGTGCCTTTTACGCGGCATCTTCTTGTTAAATACAACTGATTTTTTGCTGCTAATTGCATAAAACTTTCTTCTTCTTTAAACGGAATAATAACAGAAAAAACTCCAGAAAGGGATAAGAGTTTTGTAACTCCTTTTAGCAAATCCGAAAAAGGCAAAGAAGAAGCAGAACGAGCCTTGTTTCTAGACAGATTTTTTGATTCATACTCATCTGTATAAAAAGGCGGATTAGAAACAATTAAATCATATAATTCATCTTCCTGACTCATTTCTTCTGCAAAATCAATAAAAGAACTATGGTAACAAAACAAACGATCACACCAATCGGATTGTTCAAAATTCTCTACACATTGCTCATAAGCATCTACATCTACCTCAACTCCATCAATAGTAAAAGCATGCGTTCGTTGGGCTAACTGCAAAGCGATTAAACCTGTTCCTGCTCCTACGTCTAAAATGGATTCAGGATTTTGATCAACAGAACACCATGCCCCCAACAAAACACCATCTGTCCCTATTTTCATAGCAGTTTTATTTTGCTGAACTGTAAATTGTTTAAAATAAAATGGGGTTGACATAATAGCTTTTAACTTCATTTACAAAGTTAAAAATTGATTCGAAACTCACGGTTTTCAGTGATCTATCTTTTTCCCTGTTTTCAGGGATTGATTGGTTGTAACAAAAACAGTACCTTCATTGACAAAAAGTGACATCACTAAAAACAAAAACACCATGAAAAAAATTACCCTCCTACTTTTTCTCTTTCTACAAGCGTATGCTTACAGCCAAATATCAAATTTCTCTACAAAGTTTGATTTACCCAACACTGTAGAAGAAACTTCTGGACTATTGTTTTTAAACAATAAAATAATCACCCATAATGACAGTGGTGGAGATCCGGCATTATATGAAATCGATGATACTTCGGGCACTATAACCCGAACAATTACCATTACAAACGCAACGAATGTAGATTGGGAAGACATTGCTCAAGATGATACACATATTTACGTTGGAGATATTGGCAACAATAACGGTAACAGACAAGATCTTAAAGTGTATAAAATTTCCAAAACTGATTATTTAAATAATAATAGTGTTACTGCAGAAATTATTTCATACTCTTATGAAGATCAAATTGATTTTTCTTCACAACCCAATAATTCTAATTTTGATGCAGAAGCTATTTCTATTTATCAAAATCAAATTTTCATTTTCACTAAAAATTGGGTTGATAATATGACCAATGCATATAAAATTCCTACCACTGCAGGAACACACTCTGCTATAAAAGTAAGCACCTATGATGTAAACGGACGAATTACAGGGTCTGATTACAATAGTGCCGATGACAGTTTTATGCTAACGGGTTATAACGGAACGCTCACTCCTTTTTTGATATATGTAAGTAGTAATAGAGCGCCTGGAGATGATATTTTTAATGGAGGTGCCACAAAAATAACATTAACTCAAGAATTAGGGCTAGGAAATCAAGTAGAAGGCATTACTCATTACGATGATTTAGATTATTATATTAGTAGAGAAAGAGTTGTTGTAAATATTGGAATACCAATTACATATGTTCAAAGGTTATTTCAATTTTTTAATGCAGGATCTACTCTTTCTACAACTGAATATTCTTCTGACATAAAAATGATTATAAGCCCTAATCCTTCAAAAGGACTTGTTAAGGTTTCTAGTTCTACTGATTTTAACAAAATAGCTGTGATACAAATTTACGACTCAAGAGGTGTTAAATTAAAAGAAACTACTTCCAACGAATTTGATGTGTCTGATTTTTCTAACGGAGTATATTTTGTTCATGTTCTGTTAGAAAACAAGAAAAAAATTGTTAGTAGAATTATCAAAATAGATTAATAATTCTTTCCTCTAAAAAGAGCAAACTTTTCAGGGATAGTAAAATACCCCTGAAAAGTCTACAAACACTTTTAAAAATAGTATTTACATTAGCGCCATATGAATTTAAATAAAAAAGCTACTGTACACATTGCTGATGATCATCCTGCTATAATAGATGGATTCAATGCTTTGTTAAGTAATTACGGTATGAACGTAGTAGGGTTTTCGTTAACAGGAAAACAAACATTAGAATGGTTTAGAAACAGTAGTGCAGATATTTTGATCTTAGATATTTCTATGCCCGAACTAAATGGCATTGAAGTGCTAAGACACTTTTCTAAACAAAACAGCTCTCCAGAAATTATTGTAGTGTCTAGTTACTTAGACACCTATTTAGTAGAAGAAAGTTTAAAACTAGGTGCTTCTGCCTATATATCTAAAAGCGAAGCTAGTAGCTCTATACTAAAAGCAATAGAATCTGTATTGGTAAAAAAAGAAATCTATGTAAGCCCCCAAGTAAAGGAAAAGAAAATAGAGTTAAAAAATGAAGAAGAGTTAGATGAGAAATTAGTTTCTGAAGGCTTATCAGAAAGAGAATTACAAGTTTTTAAAATGGTAGCTAAAAACTATTCTTCAGATGAAATATCTGAAGGAATGAGCATAAGCAAAAGCACATTTCGATCATATGTATCAAGAATAAAAGAAAAGCTAAATATTAAAAATATTGTAGGAATTATAAGGTACACACATACACATAAACATTATTAACATTTACAGCATCCTAAAAAAAAGGATTGCAAATAATTAATTGTAAAACAGCAAGTTTGTGAATAACTACGTTCGTGATAATGAGTTTTTTAGACTTAGTTTTGAGTCATTATTAACCCCTAAAAAACATTATCATGAAAAAAGTACTAGCATTAATTTTTGGACTATTTTTAGTTCTATCTGCACTCACATCTTGCGACAACAAAATAACAGAAGATGATGAGTTATTTTTCCAACACACACAGGCAATCGACAAAGACGACTCGACAAACCCTAACAACGACGGCGGAACAACCCTCGATCCAGACGAAGACTAAAACATATAGCAAATACTTTTTTGCGATTATTATTGGCGCTCTTTTTTACTCATTTGAATTTCTACCTAGTTTTAGTGACGATTATTACAAGGCAGAAAAAGAAGCATTAGCAGCAAAAAAATTAAACGCAGTTGCCTTAGCAAAAGTAAAAAATTATGCAAAAGGTACAGTAATTTACGATGAGTATGCACAGATTAATAATCGCAAAAAAGAGGCTTTTGCAAAATACAATACCGCTGTAAAAAATGAAAAAGTTTTTGGCTTCAAGTCATTTCAATTATTTTGGGAGCGCTTAGGGTTGTTTTTAGGAATACTTCTCTACGCGCTTTTTAACTTATACCGATCTTTCTACTTTGAACGGAAAAATATTGGTAATAAAATTATACATGGTTTTATAATATCTGTGTGTTTATTTTATATTTTCTGGATTTTTCAAGCCTTTCAAGATTTTAGCAAACCCACGTATTATTTAATGACTTTTTTGTCAGCAACTGTTGTTGTTATTGCTATTTCTATGCTCACAAAATACCAAAACCACAGAATAAACTCATTAAAAAGTAAGTATAAAAGATTGGCATTTTTTAGTATCCTAAACACACGCGAGGAGAAAAAGAAGGAAGTTTTAGACCTAATTGAAAATGATTATAATAATCCTTTAACATAAGAATCAAAATTTTACCCCCTAAAACACTATTATGAAAAAAGTATTAGTATTTATTTTCGGACTATTTTTAGTTTTGTCTACACTAACATCTTGTGGTAATAAAATAACAGAAGATGATGAATTATTCTTCGAACAAGTACAAGCAATCGATAAAGACGACTCCACGAACCCTAACAACGATGGTGGAACAGTCATTGATCCAGACGAAGATTAAAACGTTAATTTCAAACTAATAAAAAGGAAGCTTTTTATATCTGAAAAAAAATGACAAGGTATAAATAAGAGTTTTGTTTTAGATGTGACTATGTGATTCATTTTGAAAAATGATGAGACCAAAAGAACCTACATTCAGATGCGGAACAAAAAAAGCAATTGACGAGTTAGTTGCTAAATATAACTACCCGTATGCTGATTGGATGCAAGATTGGCCATATGAAATTGCCGATTCTAAAGAAATCAAAAACTATTTTCTGCATTACGAAGAACAAACCGACAAAGACAAAAAGTTTATCTTGATGGAAATGCTCATTCAAGCATTAACTCATATTGAAAATAGAAGAGAATTTGATGAAAACTGGACTCGCTTAAAACAACTGCTAGTTAAAGATTTCAAAATTCACGAGTACACTATTTTTTATTGGAGTTGTTTTGGAGAAAACCTGTCAAATTGTTGGAATGTGACTCCATTTATGAGGGAATTATGGCGAGAAATTAAAAATGGGAATTAAAGAATATTTAGATAAAATTCTAAACAAAAAAAATCACTATTTAAGTTTTTTGCAAATTTCTTAATTAACGAAGATGTCTATTTAAAAAAATAATTAATTTTTTAAATAGAAAACCCATTGAAAAATCTCAATGGGTTTATATTAAAAAAGCAGAGAGGAAGGGATTCGAACCCTCGATACGCTTTTGGCGTATACACACTTTCCAGGCGTGCGCCTTCGACCACTCGGCCACCTCTCTAATTTAAATACAAGTCTATTAACCCTTCTGGTGTTTTTACTTGTATTTTTTTATTTTCTCGATCTATTTTTTTTATAAAATCGTCTGTTAGTGGGATAAAAATTTCCTTACCATCTTTCTCAATTTCGAAAAGCGGTTGTGCTGCATTATCATTAATACTTTTCACAATTCCAACTTCTCCGTACTGCTCATCTACAACCAAAAAACCAATTACCTCATGAAAGTAAAACTTGTTTCCTTCTAATTTAGGCAACAAGTTAAGCGGCAAATAAATTCCAGATTTTATCATTGTATCTGCATCTGCTTCTGTATTAACATCTTCAAATTTTACACGAAGCATCGTTTCTCTACTTAACGAACTTTTTTCAATAAAAAATGGAATCAGATTGCCGCCCAAGTCAACAAAAACTGATTCCATATTTTCATACAGTTCGGGCTCGTCAGTATCTAATTTAATTACTACTTCGCCTTTAAAACTGTGTTTTTTTACGATTTTGCCTAAGTAGAAACAATCTTCTTTACGCATCTTCGTAGAGAGAGTTACTCTGCAGACTCTTCTTTTTTAGCCTCAACCTCTGGAGTAGTTTCCTCCGAAGCAGCTTCTACTTCTGCAACTTCTTCTGTAGCTTCAGCTTCAGCAGTCTCTTCTACCACTTCTTCCTCAACCGCCACTCTAGCTTCGTTTACAGCTTTTTCAGCTTCTAATGCTTTTGCTTTTGCTTCAGCTTTTGCTTTTGCTAAACCCTCTTCTTTGTTAGCTACTTTAGATGCTTTTTCTTCTAACCAAGCTTGGAATTTCTTCTCTGCTTCTTCTTCTGTAAAAGCTCCTTTTTTAGCTCCTTCTAATAAGTGTTTCTTTAATAAAGCTCCTTTGTAAGATAAAATTGCTCTAGCAGTATCTGTTGGCTGAGCTCCATTTTGTAACCATTTTACAGATCCGTTAACGTCTAAATCAATCGTTGCAGGATTTGTATTTGGATTGTACGTTCCTAGTTTTTCTAAAAAACGTCCGTCTCTTTTTGATCTTGAGTCAGCAGCTACAATCCAATAAAACGGCTTTCCTTTTTTACCGTGTCTTTGTAATCTAATTTTTACAGGCATAATTGTTAATTTTTAAAGGTACACGACCTTGATTATTAAAATTCATTCTTCTCGAGAACGAGGGTGCAAATGTACGTAAAACTTTTGTATTTAAATCAAAAACACATCATTTAAAATCAGGTAATTATAGTTTTGCGTTTCTTTTTAAGAACTGTTGATAAAAACAACATCATTCTAACATCGTTTTTTATCAACCTTTCTTACCTTTATTCCGCTCTTAACTCAACTAAGAAAACCCTTTATGTACTTAATTTTTGATACGGAAACCACTGGTTTACCTAAGAGTTGGAATGCTCCTATTACAGATACAGATAATTGGCCTCGTTGTATTCAAATAGCATGGCAATTACACGATGCTATGGGAAACCTTGTAGAACGAAACGATTTTCTTGTTAAACCTGATGGTTTTAACATTCCGTATGATGCAGAACAAATACATGGAATTTCTACCGAGTTAGCTCAAGAAAACGGAATTTCTTTACAGGAAGGGTTAGATTTGTTTTTAGAAGCTCTAAAAAAAACCAAGTTTGTTGTAGGGCAAAATGTTGAGTTTGATATTAACGTGATGGGTTGTGAATTTCACAGAATGGGAATTGAGAACAACTTAACTAAGTTACCTGTTTTAGACACCTGTACAGAACATACAGCAGAACTGTGTAAAATCTCTGGAGGAAGAGGCGGAAAATACAAACTTCCTACACTAACAGAACTTCACAATCATTTGTTTGGAGTTGGCTTTGAAGAAGCGCATAATGCTACTGCCGATGTAGAGGCAACTACTCGTTGTTTTCTAGAACTCGTTCGTTTGGGTGAATTTACTAATGAGCAGCTTGATGTTGATGCTAGTTATTTTACAAATTTTTCTGAGGCAAACCCAAAACCTATTCAGCTTATAGGAATTGAGCACATCAATTTAAAGGAGGAGAGTAAGAAAATTCGGAAACGTCTTAGAAAACTAGAAAAATCAAAGACCGATAAACCAACTCGCGAGGAATTAGCAGAATTAGATAGTGTTCGGTTTGCTCATCTGCACAATCATACTCAATTTTCTGTACTGCAATCTACCATTCAAATAGATCAATTGATAAATGCAGCAGGAAAAGATAACATGTCTGCTGTTGCTTTAACTGATACTGGAAACATGATGGCTGCTTTTCAGTTTGTGCAAGCAGTTGAAAATTATAATAATGCTCACGAAACTAATTTAAAACCCATTGTTGGTTGCGAGTTTTTTGTGTGTCAAGACCACACAAACAAAAACATAAAAGATAATGGCTATCAAGTTGTATTACTTGCCAAAAATAAACAAGGTTATCACAACTTGGCTAAAATGTCTTCTATTGCTTTTGTAGAGGGCTTCTATTATGTTCCTAGAATTGACAGAACTATTATTGAAAAATATAAAGACAATTTAGTTGCATTAACAGGTAACTTATATGGAGAAGTGCCTAGTAAAGTTTTAAATGTTGGAGAAAAACAAGCAGAAGAAGCTCTGTTATGGTGGAAAGAACAATTTGGAGATGACTTGTATATTGAGTTAATGCGCCATGATCAAGAAGACGAAAATGTTGTAAACGACACATTATTAAAATTTGCTAAAAAACACAAAGTAAAAACAGTTGCAACAAACAACACATTTTACCTTAAAAGAGAAGATGCTAACGCACATGATATTTTACTCTGTGTAAAAGACGGAGAAAAACAAGCGACACCTATCGGTAAAGGACGTGGTTATCGATACGGACTCCCTAATGAAGAGTATTATTTCAAATCAACTGAAGAAATGAAGGCTCTTTTTACAGATATTCCAGAAGCCATTACAAACATTCAAGAGGTTGTTGATAAAATAGAACCTTTCTCTTTGGCTAGAGATGTACTACTTCCTGCTTTTGAAATTCCAACAAAATTTCAAGACAATGCCGATATAGAAGATGGCGGAAAACGAGGGGAAAATAATTATTTACGCTATCTAACCTACGAAGGAGCCAAAGAACGATATGAAGAAGTTACTGATGACATTAAAGAAAGACTCGATTTTGAACTTGAAGTTATTGCCAACACAGGATATCCAGGGTATTTTTTAATTGTTCAAGATTTTATTGCAGAAGCCAGAAAAATGGGAGTTTCTGTAGGACCCGGTAGAGGTTCTGCTGCTGGATCTGTTGTTGCATACTGTTTAAAAATCACAAATATAGATCCTATTCAATATGATTTACTTTTTGAGCGTTTCTTAAATCCAGAGCGTGTTTCCATGCCCGATATTGACATCGATTTTGATGATGAAGGCCGTGGAAAAGTAATGGATTACGTAATCAAAAAATATGGTGCCAATCAAGTAGCTCAAATTATTACGTACGGTACTATGGCTGCTAAATCCTCTATAAGAGACACAGCAAGAGTTTTAGATTTGCCCTTATACGAAGCCGATCGTATTGCTAAATTAATCCCCAATATTAAACTGAAAAATATTTTTGGTGATGATGAAAAAAGCAAAGATAAAGTAGCAGCACTTCGCTCTGAAGATAAAGAAAGGGTAAATGAACTTATTTCTCTTTCTAACAGTCAAAACATTGAAGCTGAAACCATTAACAAAGCACACGTTTTAGAAGGTTCTTTACGAAATACAGGTATTCATGCCTGTGGGGTTATTATTACACCTGATGATATTACCAATTTTGTTCCTGTAGCAATCGCTAAAGATTCAGACATGTATGTTACACAGTTTGATAATTCTGTGGTAGAAAGTGCCGGTTTGCTTAAAATGGATTTTTTAGGGTTAAAAACATTAACACTTATAAAAGATACTGTAAAAATTGTTAAGGCAAGACAAGGTATTGAATTAGATCCAGATCATTTTCCTTTAGATGATGAAAAAACATACGAGCTTTTTCAACGTGGAGAAACTGTTGGTATTTTTCAATACGAATCTCCTGGTATGCAAAAGCATATGCGTGCTTTAAAACCTACTGTTTTTGAAGATTTAATTGCCATGAATGCTTTGTATAGACCAGGTCCTATGGAGTATATTCCTTCTTTTGTGAGAAGAAAACACGGGCAAGAAGAAATTACGTACGATCTTCCTGAAATGGAAGAGTATTTAGCCGAAACTTACGGAATTACAGTGTACCAAGAGCAAGTAATGCTGCTATCTCAAAAACTAGCAGATTTTACAAAAGGTGAAGCTGATGTTTTGCGTAAAGCTATGGGGAAAAAACAAGCTGCTGTGCTTGCAAAAATGAAACCCAAATTCATTGACCAAGCCAGTAGCAAAGGACATTCTGCAGAAACCTTAGAAAAAATATGGAAAGATTGGGAGGCGTTTGCTTCTTATGCGTTTAACAAATCTCATTCTACTTGCTATGCATGGATTGGTTATCAAACTGCTTATTTAAAAGCACATTACCCTGCAGAATATATGGCTTCCGTTCTATCTAACAACATGAACGACATTAAGCAAGTTTCGTTTTTTATGGAAGAATGCAAACGAATGGGACTTAACGTTTTAGGACCTGATGTAAACGAATCGTATTTAAAATTTTCTGTTAACAAAGAGGGAGCTGTTCGGTTTGGAATGGGCGCTATAAAAGGCGTAGGAAATGCTGCTGTTAAAGCCATCATTCAAGAACGTAAAGAAAATGGGAATTACACATCTATATTTGATTTAACCAAACGTGTTGATTTAAGAGCCGCTAATAAAAAGGCTTTTGACGGATTGGCACTAGCAGGAGGATTCGATTCATTTGACAACACTCATAGAGCTCAATACTTTGCTTTAGATGAGAAGAGTCAAACATTTATAGAAAGAGCCATACGATATGGCAATAAGTATCAAGAAAATCAAAATTCTGCTCAAGTATCTTTGTTTGGCGAAACTTCTGAAATTCAATTTCCTGAACCCGAAATTCCTAGTACCGAGAAATGGGGAACAATGGAAAAACTTGCCAAAGAAAAAGAAGTTGTAGGCATCTATATTTCAGCACATCCACTAGATGATTTTAAAAATGAACTTCGATTTTGCAACACAACTGTTTCCTTATTTAAAGAAGACCTCTCAAAAATAGTTGGTAAAACGGTTTCTTTTGGAGGTATTGTTACGGATATTCAGCACAGAGTTTCAAAATCTGGAAAAGGCTGGGGACTGTTTATTATAGAAGACTATAACGATAGTTTTGAATTTAAAATTTTTGGAGAAGATTACTTAAAATTCAGGCATTTTTTAGTTCCTAATTCATTTTTATTTATACGAGTTACTATTTTACCTGGCTGGACAGATAGAGAAGGAAAACAAAGTGAACCCAGAATAAAATTCACCGATTTTAAACTTTTACATGATGTAATGGAAGATTTATGTAAGAAAATTACATTACAAATTCCGTTAGAAAATTTGAATTCAGAAAATATTGCCGAGTTTGAAAACCTTCTTCAAAAAAATAAAGGAAAACAACACTTACATTTTACTATTTGGGACGAAAAGGATCAAATAGAACTAAACGCCCCAAGTAGAAATATAAAGATTAATATATCTAGTGAGTTACTTAAAGAACTAGATAAACAACGTATTCGCTACAAGCTAAATTAAAAATTTAGCTTGTAGCTTTTTTAGTTTACTCTATCAATAGTTTTCTAGTAGTTTGTTTGCCTCCGTTTTCAATCTGTAACAGATAGATACCTGAAGAAACATTATCTAATACTACTCGCTCTGAAAAATCTGATGACACATTTTTGTATTTCTTAGCAAAAACCGTTCTCCCAGAAAGATCCATAACTTTAACAAAAACACGCTCTTTAGAAACTGTTTTAAAACGAACCGTGAACATACCTTGCGTTGGATTCGGATACAAATCAAATCCTTCAAAAGAAAAGTCTTCTACATCATTGTTTTTAGATAACAAAGTAGTTTTTGAAGCAGTTGATGCTTCTTGTACTACAATTGAATAATCTTCTACTTCACCAAAGAAATCATTTTCACAAGAACTAGGATCTGAATAGTGCTTAGTTATTACTCGCATTACAGTTCTTCCTAAACTTGCATTGGTTGGAATTGATATACTTAATGGACTTCTATCTGTAAGACCCTCATCTACATTTACAACTGAGCCTAAATGATACGATTCATTTTCTTCATTAAAAACACAATCCTGATTCCAATCAATCCAAACTATTGTTTGAGTTCTCAAATTTGAAAGTGTTTTAGCACGTATGCTAAGAATATAACTATCTCCTCTTACTACGTTAGTTGAAATGTTTCGATAATCATTATATCCTACCTCTACAGTAGATGAATTATCTATTGTATTAAATACTACTCTGGTAGTCCCTACTTCAACATATTCTATCTCACCCACAGATGGACAAATTGTACACGAAGTGGTAGTAAAACTATTGACACTAGAGAAACCTCCATCAGTACAAGGATTTTTAGGCTTTATCCGCCAGTAGTACGTTGTATTTTCATCTAAACCTTCACTAAAAGTATAAAAATTATTAACAATATTCTCTCTTAGAATAATCATATTAAAATTAATATCTGTAGCTACCTCAAGATCATAAGAGGTTGCATTAGTACTTACAGACCACCGCAATTTAGGAGCTAAATTTACGTTTGTTTCACCATTTGAAGGTGTATTTAAAATAGGCGTTGATAAATTACTGTTATAGAGTTGCATTGTAGCATCAACCATACTCATTATATTACCTCCAGTTATAGTCTGTATTTGAAAAGGATAAGACCCCTCGTTCTCTATTGTACCAGTTACTAGCAAACTAACTCGAGCTCCTTTAGAAGCAGTAGAAGGTGGACTAAAACTAGCATCTACATTTTCTGGAAGACCTACTGCTGAAAAATAAGAAAGTCTAGACGATGAAGGTTGGTAAGTAAACTTAAATAATGCACGAGTATTAGGAGAACAAGCAACTATATTTGGATTATCCAAAGCTAATTCATACTCAAATCCGTCTACGGTAAAATCAGATGAGTTTACCGCATAAAAAATATTATCATTTGCCTCAACCATCACTCGTGCCTGATTTGAAACTCCTTCTATTCGTGGAACTGTAATTGTATGGCTTCCATCATTTGGTACAGCGGAAGCTAAGGTGATCGGAAATGTTTGACCGCCATCTATAGACAATAAAATATTTACTGTTTGTGTATTTATATTTCCTGTATTTGTCCCCGAAACATCCCAAGTTACTTCTTTTTCAGTGCCTGCATTCCATAAAACATTGGTTGTTTGAGAGGTTACCTTAAAAGGACCTGCAGATTCGTTTACTCCTACAGTTATACCCCTATTAGCAAAACTTCCTCCTCCTGGATTATTATCTCTAGCAGTAAAAATAAAACGCATGTCTCTTGATACAAAAGGAAGTACTTCCCAAGTAGATGCTGTTGAGCCAGCTACCACAATAGCCAAATCAGGCATGTATCTATTAGGTGATGATGATGGTGGCAAGGATCGAAACATAGGACCTTCTACATTAGTAGGAAGTGGAGGCATAGGAGCAGGAAGCCCATCATTTTGCTCCCAGGTATAGGTCAAACTGGAGGAACTGTTGGAATCAGCAGCACTTCCTCTAAGTACAAAAGGAGTCGATTTTGGAATTTCCACATAACTACTACGATTATCAGCATTAGGAATACCCACACTTAGAATAACAGGAGGTGTATTACCCATATCTACCTCAGTACCACAAGTACTGTGTCTCCGAATAGAATACCACATTTGTTCAATACTTTTTATATGAAAATAATAATCTGAGCTTCTTTGAACATTTGGAGAGCAAACACCAGCATAACCCATGAGTGTAGAACCACTACCAGGTTCTACAGCGTTTATATTGGATCTATTACATGGATTATTTTGTGTATGATTAGCACCAAACTGATGACCTATTTCATGGGCCACAACTCTTACAGAGTAATATTCTCTGGTATGTAATGAAACTGCATTTGATTTATTATCTGAGTCATCACAAATTCTACCACTAGCCACACCACCACTAAGACCAATACCAAACATGTGTCCCATGTCATAGTTTTCATCACTTATTCTATCATTACAAATAACCCTACTACTATGTAACATTGAGCTTGCTGACGAATAATCTATGCCATCAGTATCAGGGTCTAGAAAAATAATATCATCATTGTTAGCAACCAACACCATTCTAACTGATATGTCTCTCTCAAAAATTGCATTAACACGTGTCATTGTAGTGTTTATTGCTGATAAAACTGCTGCCTTCTTCTCTAAATTAGTAGCAGTATCTGGAACTCCTTGATTGCGCAAATGGTATTGAGAATACTCCCCACTTCCAACTACTGCTAATCTATAAACACGTAGTTTACCATCATGAAAACTACTGGTCTTCATTAACTACATCACAGCTAAAATTGAAGTCTCCCGGGTCTAAACTACTGGTATCATAAACAATATACATTTGGTTGTCTCTTGTATAAGGATCAACATATATTGCTCCTTTTGGTCCTGGAGAAATAACCGCATGAAAACCATCTGTACCTAAACTGATTTTGGCAACCATAGCCGGATCATCTACTCCTTGAGCAGTGTATGAATGAATCATTGGGAACCTTCTAGCTAGTTCGGGAGCTAGATAAGGTGTCTCTTCTAATACTGTAAACGGCATTAATTTTCCATTTACATTGGGCAAG
>JAUIEK010000008.1 GCA_030428865.1 Bacteroidia bacterium
CAGGTGTGGCAGTAGGGGTGATTAGCTTGGCGTAGTTTTTAAGTGCCGATAAAGACAGTTCACTACCGTCTAGCTTTTGTACCACAGGATTCCAAAAGTATTGACGTACATCGGTACTTGTACTATAGAACAAGTAGTTTCGAAGACGAGTAGTAGTAGCGCCTTCGCGCCAAACAAAATCTCGTCCATTTAATACTTTGTTTCCTTGTGTATCATACACGCCACTAACACCCGTATCGCCTCCTGTATACCCTACTGGATGTACTACGCCTACCATCAAATACCAAGTATCTAGTATTGGAAGATCACCGTACCAGAAATAGGGATTGTTATTTTCTTCTCCCCACAAGAAATTGACATTGGTTGTTCCATGGTAGGTAGTTCCTTCCATACCACCGGTTCGTTTTACCCATACCGAAAAGCGATAGCCTTTACTGGCATCAATACTAAAATAACGACTATCCCAACCACCATCAGCATGGTTATCACCATTAGGAATACATTCCCATAAAAGGTCTTGATCTCCAAAAGGAGTCACTCCATTGATGATTCTATTTTCTTCTGTAGCACCATTACGGACAAAAAAGCTAGTACCTGATTGACCTAAGCTCCAATCATAGCTAATCGTGTTGTTTTGCACCACGCCGCCTCCTCGAATGGCAATGGATTGTTTGGGTCTGCCCAGTCCATCATAATAGGTAACCGATTCAATCTTTTGGGCGGCTGTTAAGTTGGCTGTATTTGAAACCCCTACCTGAGGTGTGAGCGTATGCACATAGTTCTCCGTTGTGGTTAACCCTGCTGTTACTGGACAGCCATCGTCTGTTCCTTGTCCGTCTAACAGCGGACAGCTATCATTTGCATTGGATACATATCCTACAGGTTGATTACACTCGTTAAGTACAGTAGCAGGATCGCCCAGTCCATCACCATCCTGATCACGGTACCATGTTTGAGGGAGTAAAATAAGATACGAAATTGTTCTAGCTGCGCTCCACAGTCCACTGCTGTTGTCTCTAGCTCTTAAGTAATAGGTTGTGCCACTAGTACGAGTAACTGAAGATGCACTATTGCTAGTGCTTGTACCGGTAGCTGTCTCTTGCCAATACCACGTAACACCACTAGGGGGTATTGCTCTAGTGATTACTGCACTACCACAGTTACTGCTAATAATTGGGATGCTGGGAGTCGCTGGTGGTAAAGGTACATTGACTGTTACGCTAAACGATTCAGAGATTCGACCAGATTCTAATCTTCCTCCTGAGGTATACGTGCCAAAATACCGAACAGTTCCTGGATTGGAACTCCAACGAACCGTAACAAGATTGTTGTCTTGAGAGATAATTGTACCCCCGGTAACACCCCAACTACCATCATAAAAAAAACTACCTGATACTGAAAGGATATAGGTTTTCGTTTCTCCTGCTGGAGCCGTGTTATCTCCTGAAATCCGTACACTAGGCCCTTCGCGGGTATCGCCATCGCCATCAATAATGTCTGTAAACTGCCCTAAAACCGAAGTAACTCCAAAAACACCCAATAAAACCGAAAGAATCAAATACTTTTTCATAGCGCTTAGTTGTTGTTTTTGTAGTTATAGGCATGTTCCGTTACGACATTGCCTTCTTGATCCTTCACCCGAACCAATCGATTGAAATCATCATATTCATAATAAACCGTAGCACCTCGAGCATCGGTGATACTCGTCACCCCAATTAACGGATCGTAGGTGTAACTCGTGACCATTGCACTAGGTAAGGCATCTCGTAAACTTTGTAAAGCTTCTCTAAGTTCTCCTTCTTTGCCTAAATTACCGATCGTCCGATCGTTATCTGCATTGGAGGTTGCAACTACTGCATTGTACAATGCCGTAGGGATCTCATTAAAACGAACGCTTTCTAGCTTAGCTACAGGCTGGGTGTCTTGATAACCCCAGATATATACCACACGAGTGCCATCAGCTTTGCTTAATTCTAGTGGGTTGCCTTTGTTGTCATAAGAATGGTAAATTAATCGCGGTTCTAAACGGTTGTTTGCCGTTGCTGCGCCTTTGAGTGTTTGGATTTCTTTTGGTAAAACCAAGCCTTCGCCCCAATCTTTGTAATTGGTACGTTGGGTAGATTGTAATACATTATTCTTATATATCTCAGTTTGGACAACATCAAAACGATGTTGATTCTTTAATATATTTATAGCAGTTCGATCGGAATCAGACAATTCTGCTAAATTGGATACATCTGTGGGGTAATAAAAAGTGGTTTCTAACAGATCTTCTTTACTAGTGCTTACTTTTTTTCCTTTTAACTGGTAATGATTGTTGTAATCATAAAGATACTCTGTTTCAGAAGTAAGCTCATTATCGTCTGCATATACAGTTTCTTTGGTTTTCCATAGATCTACTGAGCCTCCAGTGAAATGATAAAAACGATAATAAAAATTAATATTATTTGGGTCAAGATTCCCTCTATTTAATATTCTTGTTATATATAAAGGAAGTTTAAATGAAGTTCTGTTTTTAAAGTATCTATCTTCACTAGGCAAGGAATCTTCTATAATTAAAGAACGTGACCTTGGTGTAAAAGTAAAATTAGGTGATATTAATCCTCCTGAACCAACTATATTCATAACATTATCAGCATACAAATATTTATTGGCAACTTCTTTCTTTAATTTAAAAGTTGTAGCATTAGCATCTGAGCTATAAGCTTTTGTAGACAACAATCTCCCTCTTAACCATTCATTGTCAGTTGGGGGATGGTATGGGTAATTATAATAATCTCCTCCAGAATCGGGTATAAAAGTGTAAGAGAACTCTGTTTTACCAATATTATTTTCTTTCAACCCACTATACTCTGTAACGTGAGAATAGCTGACTGTGTTAGGTTGAAAAGTACTATATGGACTTGCAGGACCATGAAATTTACCTAAGAAATTCCAACAAGGGTTTAGTAGTTCTATCCCAGTATTATTAACTCCATCAAAATAAGAAGGGATTCCAATAATATTTCCACTTGTATTGTTCGTTTCGGGAATTTTATATTCATAACTTTTGGTAACTATTCCTGTTTCATCTTCGTATTCGATTTTATTTATTCGTTTTCCAGACGCAAATAAAAGATGTTTTTCGTTTGGTAGATCATATGTTATTTTTATTTCAAAATCATACTGATTTAAAGTGTGAAGAGGAATTCCTTCTACATTCGTGATATTTTGAGGTCTTACTGTAAACGTATAAGTATCTCCACTTCCTAAATAACAAGGAGTAAGTTCATTCCTTTGATTGATTGGAATTTGAGTAGGGCCACCAGAAGATTGACCATCCATATAGAAACTAAAAATACAATCTGGAGTTGTAGTATCATTTATATCTCTAAGATGCATGCAATTAGCTTGATAGGTGATCTTTGCTCTAGGAAAAGAAATAGGACTATTCACCTCATAAAAACCTGTATTCGAATTGTATGTAAAATCACTTTTAGTAAGTCTAAGCTCTACTCTTTCATCTGGGTTTATATCAGTTGTAGTTATAATATTCTGGAAATAATCAGGAGGAATACCCCTGTTATGTTCATAGAAAAATCGAGTAATTCCCCCAGAAGGAAATTTAATCTCTTTAAGCATTCCTGCTTCCGAATTTTCTATATTTACTCTTCTGTCAACTTTGTAATTCGAATAATCCCAAAACAAGAGAAAAGGACCATTATTTGCTCCATTGTAATAACCCCAAAAATCTTGAGATGTAGAGAAAATATTAGGCAAATTAGTTGTGTTGTAAGAAAATGTATAAGCAAGTTGTTTCCCAGAATTATCTTCTTCGTATATGTTTTTTAGGAATAATCTTTTATAAGCTTTTTCTTCATGTCTTAAATACCATAAAACATTTCTATGTTGTGAGTTAGTTGTATAATAATATGTAAAGTTAAATTTCTTGATAAGTTTTGACTGGTTGTCATACAAGGTTATATCTTTTAAAGTATAACCTCCATAATCTTCTCTTGGGTTAGATGATTTCGAAAATACCAAACTACCTTTGCTAAAGGTGATTCTTTGTAATTGATATTGTACGCTACTTACTCTTAAAACTCTGCTATATATATTTGTTCCTGTATTCGTTGTCGAAGGATTTTCATGGTTTCCTAAATCACTAGTATCATAAGCTTTTCTAAAGTAATTAGTTTCTTCAAGCTCATAGTGATAACTAATCATTTTACCATAAGTTGTTTCAATATCCATCAACTTCCAAGAATTATAAAATAATTCTGACCCGACTGTATTTGAATCTTCAATCACACTACCATTAAGATATACATTTCGACCATGGGTTTGCTCATACTCCCTTGCATGCCTCGATCCATCTTTTGACTTACCATAGTAGTACTTATTTCCTTTAGAGTCTTGTAGTATAAAAGAAGTTATTCCTCTAACACTAGGCAAATTACCTTCATTTAACGAGTAAGATAAAATTTTTATGTCATCATAGTTCTGTATTATTGGCTTTAAATCATTATAATCAAAAATAAACTTTCCGCTATTTTGACCTGCTGTAAAAGTAAATTGGTCTGGAAAATAATCATAACTAGGATTTGCTGCTTCCTGCACAAGAACTGCTCTTCTTGTATCTTCAGATACTGGATAGTTGATAAAATTATTTTTATTTGCAAAGTATCCTCCAATTGGTGATTCATCAGCCTTGCCTCTTACTTGTCTGGAAATAGTACCTCCATAGATTAAAGACCAACCCAAACCTGTTCTAGAAGCCATTTCAGATACTTGAATACCTCTCGCATGATAACTTAGGTTAATAGGAATTGTTATTCCTTTTTCTTCAATTGTGTATATGGGAATTGAAATAGTAGGTAAACCTGTATAGTAACTAACAGGAACTTCAGTAAACTTAGCCAAAGATGTAGCTTCTGGCGAAGGTGGTACTATATTAGGAAACTCCTGACCTTTTAAAACAAGGCAAAACAACACTGCCCATAGCAGTAACAACAGCTTTTTCATAGAGATGTAAATTTTAAGATTGGGGGATTACTAGCAATTTTTTATCAATTGATTTTCAGTGGGCAAATTTAAAAGTTCTTATAAAATAGGAAAGTAAATTTTCAACTTTTTTAAGAGTTAATTTCCTTTGTTTTTGCCACTACTTGCCAATACAGTAATGGCATTACTTCCTTCCATAAAAATCAAATCTAGAATTGAAAGATTCGCTATAAAACCAAACTTATCATTAAAAACTTGTGAATATGGCTGAAAATTAATGTTTGTTTGTGCTTTGATGTCTCCTAAAAACCGATAATCTTTTTCAATAACGTCGGAATAGGAAGTTGTTGTATTAAACTCAGTGTTAAGTTCTAAAAGATATTTGATAAACAAAAAACTATCTATATTTAAATCAATCAAAAATTTATAATCTTTTGAGAAAAACTGATGCAAATCGGCTTCTAAAAACTCAAAAAAAGGAGATGAATTGTAGGCTGATCGTAAACTTTTTAAATGCTGTTGTTGCCAAGAAACGCTATTGTCAACTAATGTATCTTTTGTCTTTTTTCTTGTTGTATTATTTTGATGACCAATAGGGACGGTTAGCAGTTGTTTGCCATTAGCTCCGTATATATAACATCTATTTCGATAGGATCGCTTTTGATAATTGTCTTCAACTTCAAAGGAAATCTCATCTAGATCCCAAAGTATACTAAACTGAGAAATAGGAGAGAAGTATGTGGGCAAAAAAAGAGCCATTTATTTTTTTACAAACTTCTTTTTTAAGAAAAAACTATACAAAAGGTACAAACCTAATGCTATTAGAAAATAAGTAAGATATGAAACAGGTTCTCCATCTCCTCCAACAGTAGTAAACATTCTATCCCAGCGTAATGATTTTGTGTTTTTATCAATACTCAGCCAAATAAAAACAGGTTTTCCTACTACATGATCAAAAGGAACGTATCCCCAAGCTCTGGCATCTAAAGAGTTTTGACGATTGTCTCCCATCATCCAGTAGTAATCTTGCTTAAAAGTATACGAATCTGCTTTTTCTCCATTGATAAAATAGTTGTTGCCAATAATATCTAATTGATTGTTTTCGTATTCAGAAATGATACGTTTATAAAAAGGCATGGAGTTTTCATCTAACTTTACTGTTTCTCCTTTTTTAGGAATGTAAATAGGTCCAAAGTGATCGATATTCCATCCTAAGCCAGGAATATGAGGAAAAACGCCTCCATCAACTCCTTTTGAAGAAAGCCTTTTAGTAACCGATTTTACTTTAGAATGCGTATTTAATTTTTCGGCTTCTTTATCTGTTAGTGTAAAAATATATTTACCATCTCGTGTCGTTCCGCCTTCTCTAACCCCAAAGTTTTTCATTAGGTTATCAATATCCAACCGTTGTCCTCCTGTGTCAACTATAAAATTATACTGTGGTTTTGCTCTATCTGGTAACACAGTTTGTTTTCCGTTGATAAAAACATAGCCATTTCTAATTTCTAGAGAATCT
Source organism: Bacteroidia bacterium (assembly GCA_030428865.1). GTDB lineage: Bacteria > Bacteroidota > Bacteroidia > Flavobacteriales > Flavobacteriaceae > Polaribacter. The sequence continues at coordinate 6,500 of JAUIEK010000008.1, forward strand.
CCAGGAATTCCCACACAACGTTTTACTAAATTGGTTTTTTTATCAATAGGTTTGTAATAATTTCTATCAGGATGAAAATCATTCATGTCTAGTAGCGTGTCTGCAGGCTGATTAAAAACAACAATTTCATTCCGTTTAATTTTTTGAAAACCAGGTATTCTTAGATAAGGAAGTTGAAGCTTATTTTTTATAGAGGTTTCTTTTTTCGTCCTATCATCATCAAATAAGTATGATTTTTTGTTGATAATAGGAATAGTATCATGAATCATTGGGGCAGCAACTGTGGTCATAGGAACACGAGCTCCGTAATGAAACTTACTTACAAACAAGTAATCACCTACCAAAAGTGTTTTTTCTAAAGAAGAAGACGGAATCGTATAGGGTTGCATTACATAGGTGTGAACTAAAGTGGCAGCAATTATCGCAAAGGTGATTGATCCTAACCAATCTTCTACTTTTGTTAATGGTTTTAATTCGCGATCGCCTCTGTAAGGTGTTTCCGTTGCATAATTAATGTAATACAGGTAAAGACCAAGAGTTAGAACAACTAAAAAAGTATCTTTTTTTGATGTAAAACCAAAACTTCTTGCAGTCTCTATCCAAATAATCGGAAACATAAATTGATTGATGATTGGAAAAAACAGCAACAAAACCCACCATTTAGGTCTTTTAATAATCTTCATTAATATAACAGCGTTATATATAGGGATTGCTGCTTCCCAAGCTTTTCTACTAGCTCTCACATAAAGTTTCCATGTTCCTGCAAAGTGAATAAATTGGATAAATAAAAAGAAAAAGAACCATTCAAGTAAGCTCATAATATTTTTGTTTCTTAACTAGTTATAATTTTAATAGAAATGTTACAGCCTTTAACCAATACTTAACACATCTTTCATTGTATAAATTCCTTTTTTGTTAACCAGCCATTCGGCTGCTACTACGGCTCCTAAAGCAAATCCTTTTCTATTATGAGCTGTGTGCTTAATTTCTATTGTATCTTCTGATGATGTATAGAAAACACTGTGTGTGCCAGGTACATCGGGGATTCTCTTAGCAGTAATTGGGATTATTTCATCAGATTTCTCATAGCCTTCATCTAATTTCCAGTATTTCTTTTGAGAGTTTTCTATAATCCCGTCAGCTAATGTTATTGCTGTTCCGCTAGGAGCATCTAATTTTTTTGTATGATGAATTTCTTCAATACTTACATTATAAGAATTAACAGATTGCATCAACTTTGCTAAGTTTTTATTCAATTCAAAAAAAAGATTTACCCCTAAACTAAAATTAGAAGCATAAATAAAACCTCCATTTTGTTGTTTGCATAAAGCAACTGCATCATCGTATTTATCTAACCAACCTGTTGTTCCAGAGATTACAGGAACGTTATTTTTAAAACAGTTTGTTATGTTTTGATAAGCGGCATCAGGAATGCTAAAATCAATTGCAACATCTGCAGCAGTGATATCATATGAGTTTTCTCCAGAAGTTTTTATCACGATATCATGGCCTCTTTCTAGAGCTATTTTTTCAATCTCTTTTCCCATTCTGCCGTAACCAAGTAATGCAATTTTCATGAGTTAAAAAGTATAGGATATTTTAAAGCCTACAGATGGCGAGTCAAATCGCATCCCATTTCGAATAACAGTAGGTTTAAATGTTAAATTATTATTAGTGTTAAACTGAATTAAATGTGCATTTACACTTGCTTCAACAACTTGTAAAACATATAAAAGAACGGTTGTTAACAATGATAAATCTCGATTATTTCTTAAAACTCTTTGTGCATTTACGAGTCCATTTCTAGAAATCAAAACAGTTCCATCATCTAAGGTAAACTCATCTTGAAGTCCCGCTTCTCGTTGCTTAAAAGCAGTTCTGTAACGAATATATTCTTTATTGTTATCTAGGTAAAAATATATGCTTGTGCCGAGCGCACCCCAAACGATTGGAGCTTTCCAGTATTTTTTATTGTAAATCTGTCCTCCGCCAGGAAATACTGCAGAGTAGAATGCTGCTTTAGAGGGAGAAAGCGGATTATAATCTTGTTGCAATGCTTTATTAAGCCTTCTTTTTTCTTTTTTAGAAAGTGTTGTAATACTATCTTTTTGAGCGGTTACTTGAAAAGAAAAAAAGAATAGCAATAAAAAGAAAATACAACCTAACCTCAGCACCTTATTTAAGTAGTTTTTGAATCCTTTCTAAATCTTCTTTTGAATGAAAAGGAATCGATATTTTACCTTTTCCCTTAGTACTTACAGTAATATCTACTTTACTGCCAAAAAAGCTGGAAAAATTTTTGATATGATCTTTAACAAACTTAGGAACAGACTTTTTCTTTGGTTTTACCAGAAGACCTTCTTTCAGTTTTTTTACGAGTGTTTCTGTTTGCCTTACAGATAGTTTATCTCGTAAAATTTTTTCATACATAGTAAGTTGATCTTCTGTACTGTCTATATTAATAAGAGCTCTTCCATGTCCCATAGAAATGAATCCGTCTCTCATTCCTGTTTGAATAATAGGATCCAATTTAAGAAGTCGTAAGTAATTGGTTACTGTAGATCGTTTTTTACCTACACGAGCACTTAATTCTTCTTGCGTTAGTTGAATTTCTTCAATTAAACGTTGGTATGACAAAGCAACCTCTATTGGGTCTAAGTTTTTTCGTTGAATATTTTCAACCAAGGCCATTTCTAGCATTTCTTGGTCGTTGGCAATTCTGATGTAAGCTGGAATTGTTTGCGCGCCAATTAGTTTAGAAGCTCTGAACCTACGCTCACCAGATACTAACTGAAATTTATTCCCTGATAATTTTCTAACGGTAATAGGTTGAATCACACCAAGTTCTCTGATGGAACTAGCTAGTTCTCTTAAGGCTTCCTCATCAAAATACGTTCGTGGTTGAAAGGGATTTACTTCTATTGCATCAAGTTCAATTTCAATAATACTTCCAACAACTTTTTCTGCATTTTTATCACTTACAGAGTTAATGTCTTGACCATCATCTTTAAGTAATGCAGAAAGACCTCTTCCTAAAGCTTGTTTTCTAGTGGCTTTTGCCATAATCTCGGTTCTTTTTAAGAAGTTCGTTCGCCAAATTTAAGTAATTTACAGCACCTTTACTGGTTGCATCATAAGCAATGATACTTTCTCCATAGCTAGGTGCTTCTCCTAAACGCGTATTTCTTCTTATAATTGTGTTAAAAACCATACTGCTAAAGTGCTTTTTTACTTCATCTACTACCTGATTGGAAAGACGTAAGCGAGAGTCAAACATGGTTAACAACAAACCTTCTATATCTAGATTTGGATTATGTATTTTTTGCACACTTTTAATAGTGTTTAAAAGTTTGCCTAATCCTTCTAATGCAAAATACTCACATTGAATAGGGATAATAACGGAATTTGCAGCAACAAGAGAGTTAAGTGTAATTAAACCTAAAGAAGGAGCACAGTCTATTAAGATAAAATCATAATCATTTTTGATTTCCTGAATAGCTGATTGCAACATGTACTCTCGCTTCTCTTTATCAACTAGTTCAATCTCAATAGCAACTAAGTCAATATGTGCAGGAATAATATCTACATTGGGTGAATTTGTTTTCTGAATAGCATTTTTTGCATCAGTAGTATGTTCTAAAACCTGATAAGTTCCTAAATCAATACTGTCAACGTCCAATCCTAAACCAGAAGAGGCATTTGCTTGCGGATCTGCATCAATCAACAAAACTTTTTTCTCCAAAACCCCCAAAGCAGCCGCTAAATTAACAGAGGTTGTTGTTTTGCCAACACCTCCTTTTTGATTTGCAATAGCAATAATTTTACCCATTAAAGTAATAGATTTAACCAAGTAAAAGTACAATTTCTTCGGGTTAAAAGAAATCAAAGATGTTAACAAAAAACTAACAATCTAAATAGATGTCTAATTTGAATAAAAAGTTAATTTTTTGAAGGTACATTCTTTAGGATTTCGAGTAAGAACTTCCAAAATTTTTGAACAGAAGTAATACTCACTCGTTCATCTGGAGAGTGTGCGCCTTTGATAGTTGGTCCAAAAGAAATCATGTCTATTTTAGGATAATTTGTGCCTAAAATTCCACACTCTAAACCAGCATGACAGGCAACTACTCTAGGACGTTCTTTAAATAAATTTTGATATACTTTTTTAAGAATAGATAATATCTCAGAATTAGTATTGGGTTGCCAACCAGGATAAGAACCTGTTAACTCAACTTCAAAACCAGCAAGTTCAAAACAAGATTGAATTGAATTAGCTAAATCGTACTTAGACGAATCAACAGACGAACGAGTTAGGCATTGAATATCTATATTTCCATCTTTGACCAAGACTTTTGCTAGATTATTGGAAGTTTCAACTAAATCATCCATATCAGCACTCATTTTGTTAACTCCGTTTTGAACAGTGTAAATAGATTTAATTAGACCTTCTTGGACACCTAAATTCACTATAGAATCTGGTTTTTTTGCAGGTTCAATTTCAATAAAAAGATTCGGTTCAGTTGACTTTAGTTCGTTTTTTATTGATAGAATTAACTCTTTCATTCCATAATTGAAAGGTTCTTCAGAAACTTTATCAATAACGATCCATGCTTTACTTTCTCTCGGAATAGCATTGCGTAAACCACCTCCATTTATTTCACTTACTCGCAATCCAAATAGTTCAAACCCATTGTATAAAAGACGATTTAAAATTTTATTAGCATTGCCTAATCCTTTGTGTATATCCATTCCTGAATGCCCTCCTTGTAAACCGTTTACAGAAATTGTATAAGCTACTGTGTCAGCAGGCACAGCTTCTTGCTGATACGCTCTTCTAGCAGTGATATCAATGCCTCCTGCGCAACCAATATTGATTTCATCATCATCTTCTGTATCTAAATTCAGAAGAATTTCTCCTTGTAGCAAATTGGCTTCAAGTCCCATTGCGCCAGTCATACCGGTTTCTTCATCAATAGTAAAAAGAGCTTCTAAAGAAGGATGATCAACATCTTTAGAAGATAAAACAGCCATGATGGCTGCAACGCCTAAACCATTATCTGCTCCAAGAGTAGTGTCTTTTGCAGTAACCCAATCTTTATCAATCAACATTTCTATTCCTTGATTATCAAAATCAAAAACGGTATCCGAATTTTTTTGATGAACCATGTCTAAATGGCTTTGGAGTACAACTGTTTTTCGATTCTCCATGCCAACGGTTGCTGGTTTTTTGATAATCACATTTCCAACTTTATCAACAAAAGTTTCTAGGTTTAATGAGTTACCAAAGTTTACCATAAATTGGATAACTTTTTCTTCTTTTTTAGAAGGTCTTGGAACTGCATTTAAATCACAAAAGTGATTCCATAAAGAATTAGGTTGTAGTTGTCTGATTTCGGCACTCATTTCATACTTTTTAGTATTCAGTTCAAAAGTAAGAAAACAGATTCCTAAATAGTTAGGAAATTTCTAAAATGGATTCTTCTAGTGGTTTTCGTACTTTTTTTAGGTCTTTCATATAATCATCTTCTGCACGATATCCTACAGGAAGAACCAAAACTGCACTTAAATTCTTTTCTTTTAAATTCAGAATCTCATCGTATTTGTCTGGAGTAAATCCTTCCATGGGGCAAGAATCAATTTTTTCAATAGCGCAAACTGTTAGTAAGTTACCCATTGCTATATAAGCCTGATTTTTTGCCCACGACTGTAGTTCTTCTTTTGTTTTATCTTTCAAATTTCCCAAAAGATACTCTTTAAATGGGTTTAGAATTTCATCAGGAGTGTTTCTTATTTCTTTAATTCTTTTAAAGTAAGTAACAACATCTGCTTCATCTAAATTTGTGTCAATACATAATACTAAAACATGAGAAGCTTGTGCTACTTGTGGCTGATTCCAACTATGTTCAACTAATTTTTGTTGAAGCTCTTTATTTTGAATAACTAATAACTTTATAGGTTGTAAGCCGTAGGAGCTAGGGGTTAAGTTAAACGCTTCTTTTATTAAATCTATTTTCTCTTGAGGTAAGATTCTATTTTCGTCAAATTTTTTTACAGCATAACGCCATTTTAAACTTTCGATACTATCCATTTACATAAATTTTAAAGCAAAAATATTGCTATTTGAGTATACTCTTAGTTTGAAAATGATAATAAAAATTGATTCTATGATAATTTAATTAGATTTGGTAACTTACCTACGCTATGAAAGAAGATTTCTTGCATTACATATGGAAATTTCAACGGTTTTCTAACCCACTCGTAACTACAAAGGGAGAGTGTGTAGAAGTTGCGTCAGTAGGAATGCAGAATCAACTTTCTGGTCCTGATTTTCTGAATGCGAAACTAACTATAGGAAATCAACTATGGATTGGAAACATAGAAATTCACATTCGTGCTTCTGATTGGTTTTTACACAAGCACGAAACAGATACCAATTATGATGCTGTTATCTTACATGTTGTTTGGGAAGAAGATGTAGAGGTTTATGGAAGAGACAACAATCCGCTTCCGACTGTAGAATTAAGTAAAATTATTTCTGAGGAATTACTGATTCAATATCAGCGTTTTGAATTTTCTGAAAATAGCTGGATACCTTGTGAAAAAATAGTTGATTTGCCAAAACCAGTTTTGTTGAGTAACTGGTTAGAACGATTGTTTGTTCAACGTCTGGAAAACAAAAGTTTATTAATAGAACAGTTATTGAAAAAATCGAATAATGATTGGGAAGCAGTGTTGTTTCAGTTATTGGCTAAAGGCTTTGGATTGAATAACAATGGCGATGCTTTTCTTCATTGGGCGCAATCTTTCCCTTTCTCAATATTGAGAAAATTATGGCATGATAGTCAAGATGTGGCTGCTTTGTTTTTTGGTCAGGCAGGAATGCTAGAAGATGATATTGAAGAAGGCTTTTATCAATCGCTTAAAGCAAAGTATACTTATATAAAACATAAGTATCAACTAAATTTAGGCTCTAAAAATCAATTTCAGTTTTATGGACTACGACCTCATAACTTTCCTACAATTCGTTTGGCTCAATTAACAGCTTTATACTCAGCTCATAAAACTATTTTTTCAATGTTAACAGGATCAATTTCTTTAAAAGAAGTTTATGATGTTTTTGATGTTGAAGTTGACAGCTTCTGGAATGAGCATTATACATTTTCAAAAGCATCTAAAAAAAGAACAAAACGGCTAACACAAAATTTTGTTGACTTGTTACTAATCAATGTAATTATTCCTATAAAATTTACTCTTTATAAAGCAAAAAATGAAGATAAAAATGATGAATTATTCCAGTTAATTACGGGAGTTTCGCCAGAAAAAAATACAATAGTAAACAAGTTTAAAGAAATTGGATTGAAATCGAAAAACGCTCTAGAAACACAGGCATTAATAGAATTAAAAAATAACTATTGCGCAAAGAAACGATGTTTGCAATGCGCAATAGGACATAAAGTTTTAAATAACTAAACTTACTTTTTGGGATATAGAATATCATCAATTCTAGAGATACAATCTCTGTAATGATATTTTGTTATTGTATTAACAGATCTTAAACTGGCTGTTTTTAATTGTTTTTTTAAAGCAGATAATTCTCCTTTAATAATGGAGACCAAATCTGAATTAGAAATCTCTTTTTCATTTAATAAGGTTCGCATTCGCTCAATAAACGATTTTTGTAAACCTCTTCTAAAAACATCTACATTTTTTGTATATCTAGTTTCTGAAAAAATTCCATTTTTCAAATCATTAATCATATCAATAGGAGCATAGAAATCTTTTTGAGTCACTTCTGCATTTATCATTCGTAATAATCTAGAAGAAGATAAAATAGAAAATAAATGTCTATTCTGTAATCTAGATATTTTTTCTACGTAACCTGCGTGATCAATGTTTTTTACAACATCATTAGGGATAAGCCATTGTTGGGTTGAAAAAGTATTCTTTAATAGCCAGTCTATTGACTCTTTTTGTTTTGCTTTTGAAATCACGGTATAAACACTTCCTGATTGCTCGGGTTTCTTATTTATTTCATAAACGCCACCAATATTATTGACTACATGTCCTACATAGCGACTCCATACGCTTAGTAACTCGCCATGTAATTCTTTTAAATCATCATAATTGTTGGTTTTATCAGATGTCCACTTGGGTAGATTTTTAGCAACAAACCTTAAATTCTTTATGCCATATGTGCTTGCTTTAACAGGATCATCTCCTATTCCTTCTGTTTGAGATGCTGGGTCAAATCCATTCCATCTTTGAAAACCGAAAACAAATCTTCTATCTCCTTCTTTTTCTTTAATCCATTTATCAAGGGTTTTGACTTCTTCTTCGGGAGTTTTTACATTCGGAATAACACGATAACCCCAATTGATAGAGTAATGATCGTAAGGACCCAACTGACGAATAAAACGAATGTTTTTATCTCCAGGTTGTGCAACATAGTTGTAGCGAGCATAATCCATAATACTAGCTGCAATCCCGTACTTTTGAGTAAAATTTCCTGATCGAAGCGAGTCTACAGGGTATGAAAAACTAGCAGCCATATTATGTGGTAAGCCTAAAGCATGTCCTACTTCATGCGCAATTACCATTCGCATCATTTCACCGATTTCTTCGTCTGGAGTATTCAAAGTTCTCGCAGAAGGATTTGCGGCGCCTGTTTCTAATAAATATCGATTTCTGTATGAACGCAAATGATTATGATACCAAATAATATCGCTTTCTATAATTTCTCCCGAACGCGGATCGGAAACACTAGGTCCTGTTGCATTTCTGGTAGTACTAGCAACATATCGAATTGTTGAATAACGAATGTCTTCTGGACTAAACTCAGGATCTTCCTCTTTTGTTGGAGGATATTTTGCTATAATGGCATTTTTAAAACCTGCCGTTTCAAATACTTTTTGCCAATCTTCTACTCCTTGCTTAATATACTTTCTTAGTTTTTTTGGAGTTGCAGGATCTAAATAATATACAATAGGTTTTACAGGCTCGACTAATTCACCTCTTTTATACGCTTGTGGATCTTTTGGTTCCAATCTCCAACGCCTTATAAACCGTTTACTGTCCGCTTTTAGTTCTTCTGAATTGTAATCAACCGTGCTAACAGTAAAGTAGCCTACTCGCTTGTCATACAATCTAGGCATCATAGGTTTTTCGGGCAAAAGAATCATTGATTGGTTTACACGAACAGTTATTGTATTTGTGCTAGAATTACTAGGAGCATTATCAGCATCAAATGTAAAATCTTGAATAACCTCTACATTTTTTGGAAAACTTTTAATGTGATTGATAAAACTACGACTAGGATCTAGACGCTTTACTCTATAGTTTTTTCTAAACGTGCCTGGAATACCTGATATTGCCTTTATATCTGAGGTGAAAAACTTAGTTACTTCTACTAAGTTTGCAGTAGAGTCAGGATTAATGGTTTTAATGTCAAAAGCATAAATAATGGGTTCTAAATTATTTGCTTTAACCGATTTAAAAATAGGCAGACTATCGTTTGCAATGGCACTATATGAGCGGGCTTTTAACAGAATTTTGTTTTTGAATTTCTCCCAAACAACAACTTGAGTATTTACTTTGGTTCCAGCATTTACATAACCACCTCCTAATCCTGATGGAATATCTTTTAAGCGAGTTACCCAAAGCATTTCTTTTCCTAATAAAGAATTGGGGATTTCGTAAAAAAACTTGTTGTCTTTTTCGTGAACATGAAATAATCCTTGATCTGATTTTGTGCTTTTGTTCACAAAATCAGAGTACTTAGCTTCTTTCTTTTTAGCGTTTGATATTGGTTGATTTGTAGTATTTTTTTTGTTCTTTTTTGATTTTCTCCTTTGTGAAAAAACATCAGAAGAACTAGCAATACTAAGTATCGCAATGAGAAATAGTAAACGTTTCATTGTAGTTTTTAATTTGACTGATAGATAATCAACCAAATTTATAAGTAGAGAAACTGATTTTCTCTAGAGAAATGTTAAAAAAATCCCAAATGTACATTTGGGGTTTACAATATTAGTATAAGGCTTTGAATTTTTCTGGATTCGCCTCGTGCATTATTTCATACACTTTTTCAAACACATCTTCTGCAGAAGGTTTTGAGAAATAATCACCATCTGTTCCGTAGGCAGGCCTGTGCGCCTTAGCTGTAAGTGTTGATGGTTTGCTGTCTAAATACTGATATCCGTTTTGCTTTTCTATAACTTCTTGAAGTAGATAAGCAGAAGCGCCACCTGGTACATCTTCATCAACTACCAATAAACGATTGGTCTTTGCTAATGATTTTACAGTATCTTGATTAAGGTCAAATGGGAGCAGGCTTTGCGCATCAATAATTTCAATATCAATTCCTGCTTGTAGCAAATCATTCGCTGCTTCTTCTACAACTCTTAATGTGGAGCCATATGATAAGACTGTTATATCAGTTCCTTCTTTGATGGTTTCAACCACTCCAATGGGAGTTGTGAATTCTCCTAAATTAGAAGGTAAGTTTTCTTTTAATCGGTAGCCATTTAGACACTCAACAATTAAAGCCGGTTCATCACTTTTTAATAACGTGTTGTAAAAACCTGCCGCTTTTGTCATATTTCTAGGAACGAGAACGTGAATTCCTCTCACATTATGTATAATACCGCCCATGGGCGATCCTGAGTGCCAAATACCTTCTAAACGATGCCCTCTTGTTCTAATAATTAACGGTGCTTTTTGCTTTCCAAAAGTTCGGTAACGAAGCGTAGCTAAATCATCACTGATAATTTGAAGTGCATACAGTAAATAATCCAAGTATTGAATTTCTGCAATAGGACGCAAGCCTCTCATTGCCATTCCAATTCCTTGCCCTAAAATAGTAGCTTCTCTAATACCAGTATCAGCAATTCTTACAGCTCCGTGTTTTTCTTGTAATCCCTCTAGTCCTTGATTAACATCACCAATTTTCCCTGCATCTTCACCAAAAATTAATACTTCAGGGTGTTTTGATAAAATTGCATCAAAGTTGTCTCTAAGAATAATTCTGCTATCAACCGATTTTGTTTCTGTATAAGTAGGCTTTATTTCTGAAACATTGATAGCGCTTTCCTCTGTTTCACTCATTAAATGAGCTGAATATTTAGTGGTTGCTTTTTCAAATGAACTTTTAATAAATTCTTTGATTTCTTGCTTTTCAGGCAGATTTTCGTCTTTTATATAGCGTAAGACTTTTCGAGCTGTAGAGAGAATATCTTTTCTTATGGGCTCGTTAATAGATTGCAAGTCAGTATTTAGTTTCTGAATAAAAGAGCTATTACTGCTTTTTTGCGTGATCTTATCAATTATAGTAACTAAAGAGTTTGCTTCTTCTTTTATTTCTTTAATGAAGTCATCCCAAGCAGTTCGTTTGGCAGCACTAACTTCTTTTTTAGCATCTTTTTCAATAGCTAACAATTCATCTTCTGTATCAATGAACTTTAAAGTTGTTCCGTTGCTATCTTCTAATTCAAAATCTAATATCCATTGACGCATTTTTTCAATACAATCAAATTCTTGCTCCCATTCTAAACGTTCTTTGTTTTTATACCGCTCGTGAGACCCAGATGTAGAATGTCCTTGTGGTTGTGTAAGCTCTTTCACATGGATAAAAACAGGAGTGTGTTGTTCTCTAGCAATTTTAGAAGCTTTGTTGTATACATCAGTTAATTGAACATAATCCCAACCATTAACAACAAAAATTTCATAACCGTTGGTGTCTTTTTCTTTTTGAAATCCTTTAAGAATCTCTGAGATATTTTCTTTAGTCGTTTGGTGTTTAGCATGAACAGAAATACCATATTCATCATCCCAAACACTAATAATCATAGGGACTTGCATCACGCCTGCAGCATTGATGGTTTCAAAGAATAAACCTTCGCTAGTACTTGCGTTTCCAATAGTTCCCCAAGCTACTTCGTTACCGTTATTAGAAAACTGTGTGTAATTGTGTAACTCATTTACATTTCTATATACTTTAGAGGCTTGGGCAAGACCTAGCAAACGTGGCATTTGCCCTGCTGTGGGAGAGATATCTGCACTTGAGTTTTTTTGTTGCGTCAGGTTTTTCCATTGACCATTTTCATCTAAAGAATGCGTAGCAAAATGTCCGCCCATTTGACGTCCTGCAGACATTGGTTCTTTTTCAATATCGGTGTGAGCATACAATCCTGCAAAGAATTGCTGGGCATTTAGCTGCCCAATAGCCATCATAAAAGTTTGATCTCTATAATAACCCGAGCGGAAATCACCATTCTTAAAAGCTTTAGCCATTGCTAGTTGAGGCACTTCTTTCCCATCACCAAAAATTCCAAACTTGGCTTTACCAGTTAAAACTTCACGCCTTCCTAATAAGCTGCACTCTCTACTTATCCTTGCAATTTTATAATCAGATAGAACCTCTTTCTTAAAATCTTCAAAGGAAATTTCAGGCGCTTGTAAAGTAACGGGATTTGACATATAACTAGCTTTTTGGATTCTTGCAAAGGTAGTTTTTTTAAGTGAAATTTAAAAATATCCTTTTTCGTTATGAATTATTCAATGATATGGCTAAATAATAATGGTTTGGTGTGAAATCTACAAAAACCCGCGTCTAAAAAAATTAAAAATAGCAGCAGGCTGAAAATTGAAGACAAAACGAATTTTACTTGGATAAGCTTCTTGCCCTATTTCCCATCCGTTATTTGAATAAAAGGGAAAGTAAAATTCTAAAATATTATGGACAAAGTTTAAGCGAATTCCACTTTCATAACCAAAAAAGATAGGTTGGTTTCTGTTCTTTAAAAAAGCAACATCATTATACATTTCTAGCCATCTCCAAAGTCCAACACTGGAATTGAAAGAAACCATATATTCATTGGCAAAACGAGTAGGTAAAACAGATTTAAAACCTCCTTCTGCTAAGATAAATTGCTGACTAAATAAACCAGCACTTTCTGATCTACCTAGATAATTAAGTTGAAACAGGTAGTCGTTTGCCCTATCTAAGCCATAACTGAAATAATCGCCTCTAGTGTTGTTATGTAAAAAAAAACCAGAGAAAACCCTAAAATCTAATTGTCTATTTGCATCTGTTAGACTTCTGTATCTAAAATCTGCAGATAGTTTGGAAAATTTGCTGCCTAATTCAGAACTTATTTCGTATTGAAATTCCTTAATAATATTGGGCTTTGTGTGGAAAAAACGAACATTAAAAACACTGTATTCATCTTGATCTGTTTTAACAGTTCCTAAAGGAACATCTTTGTCTATGTTTAAAAGCTGGGCAGATAAAAAACTTGTGCCTACATCTCGCAAACTTTTTCTCCTGAATTGCATAGTAATACGCTGGTTAAATGTCTTATAGCGAAGACTAGGAGCAAAGCTTTGACTACTACCTAGCAATTCGTATTGCACCCTATATACATTAGAATTATTAAAGAATTGATTATACCGAGTATAAAAAGAACCTGTTAATGATCCGCTTTTTATTCCGTAAGAAGGAGTAACACTAAACTGAAAATAACGGCTAATTATAGGTTTATTATGAAGCCTCAATCCTACTATTAAACCATCGTAAAAGTTATAATCTATATTAGGCATGTAGTAAAGTTGATGATAATAAGGATCATCAATATCTTTTAAGAATCTTAATTTTAAAGGTTTAGAAAAAAAATTGTTTGTTAGGCTTTTATAGTTATTGAGTGAGTTGATTTCAGGATAACTGTTTTCGTAATTTAATGCAACTCTATCAAAATCTCCTTTCGGTATAGAAACGGTTTTTGTATCACTTATGCTGTCAATCCACCGTTTGTATTTGATTTTTTTATTCTTTACGCCATATAAAGATACAGGCGTAGTGATGTTCCTTTTATTTTTGATAGTAATAAATACGGAGTCCTTTTGAGTAGTAACATGTGTGATTTTATAATCGATTTTTTTATTTGTGGTTAGGTAATCGCCAAAAAACCACGATACGTCTTTTGAGGTTTTTGTTTTTAAAATAGAACTAAAGTCAGTAGAAGTTGTAGGGAGCAACTTAAATTTTTTGTAGTAATCTCTAAAAGTTTCTTGTAAAATACTATCTCCTACGTAATCTGACAAGTATTTAAGACTTAATCCTGCCTTGTACTTGTTAGCAATTTTCCTATTAAAGTTAGACAATGAATCTAGCGGAGTGTCCAAGGACTGATCTAAAAATCGTCGAGCGGTAAACTGGTAGATAAAATGGTATTTATCGTTAAAATTTAGTTTAGAGAAATTGAAATTTCTGATTCCCCAAATTTTAGAAACGTTTCCAATTAGTTTTACCTCAGGGTAATAAGTGTCTACATACTTCATTAATAAGTATGTTTGAATACCATCTGATAGCCAATAGTCTTCTCGTTTGTTGAGTAGTAAAGTTTGCTCAACATATTTTTGACAGACAGCTTTAAACATGGTTAAATCCCATATAAATACATCTGAAAAAGGTCTTAAAAAATTAGGAAGTTGATTGAGTCCGTATATAGGATTTTTCTGCTGTGTTACTTTGTCTATAAACAATTCTTTATGAGGATATGATCCTAAATGCTTTTCAATAAAAAGGATTTCTCGATTTAAAATATCTCTTGTTAATGTTTGGTTTAATTTATTTGTGATGTCTGTTCTTATTTGTAGTCGTTCAGCATCATAGAGTTTAAATTTGTCTTTTTTAGTGGAGATATTTACTATAATATCTGTTTTGTTTTTACCTGAAAGAATGTATTCTTTAAGTGAACTAGTTGTGGTATAAGATTGAGATAGATTTGAATTTACATAGTAATTATCAGGAACTTTTAGATTTATTTGATAGCTTGTTGGATTAACTAATAAATCATTTAAGTTTAAATTACTCATCAGACTCCATTCATTTTTGTGCGAAGCAGGAATTAAATACCAATAACGAAGATGATAACCTTCTGTTATTTTTCCATAACCTGTAAATTGAGCACTAGGTATTTTTACATTGTATGTTGCTACAATAGAAACAGAATCTTTGGGAAGTAGAGGCTTTTTTAAAAAAACTTCTAAAATATCTGGATGTTCTTCGGTTTGACTATATTCAACAGTTTCAAAATTTGCTACTAGATTTTCTATTCGAGTATGACCTCTTTTTTTCTCTTTGGCAAAGTAAAGTGATTTGTTGTAGTCTTCAATCAATCTTTTTGTAAGCGGTGTTTTTCGATCTTTAAAAGAGTTAGGCCAATTATGAAAAAAGATGCTAGTTAACGTAGAATCAGAAGTGTTATAAAAAACAGTTGTTTGTTGTATGCTTAGAATATCTTTTTTTTCTTGAAGGGACATAGAAATCTCTATTGAATTTTGCTGCCCAAATACAGCAATACTCAGTAAATAAAAACCTATAAGAATTTTTTTTTTCAATTATAACTTGATAAATCGTAAAGGAATGGTGTCATTGTCTACTTTTAGATAGTAAATTCCTTTAGATAGATTTTGCACAGAGATACTAATTTTTCTTTGATTATCAATGTCTTTTATTGAAATAGATTGTATTCTTTGTCCTAAAGAATTGTAGATAACTGCTTCTTTTACATGAGTTTGAGTAAACTCTAATTCTAAATAATCAGTTATTGTGTTAGAGCCTATGATGGTTGCAGGAATTGAATAACCAGTTGTTGATAAAGTGCTTTGTGGAGCTTCTAACTGCATAATAATAGGCAGATGATCACTAAATTGAAATAATGCTTCTCTTACAGTTTGGGAGTAAAAACCAGAACAACTAATGTCATTTACAGAACCGTTGTAACAGTTTCCATTGTTTCCGTAAGTTTCATAGGAATTTTCAATGTAAAATAGATCAGAACTTGTGTTGAAATTTTGTGATATCATGATGAAATCAAAACGATCATCCATGCCGCCAAAACTGCCTCTTGTGGCTTGCGAATGAATATCAGAAAAACTACTACTTCTCCAAAAATAATTATTTGAATTGCTTGGAGAATAAATTTCAAATGGGTCATTCCCAGTACTATTTGGAAACGGATCACAAGGTCTATTGATTGGATCAATCATAACAATTGGGTTTTGTTCTGTAATTAACCTGAAATAACCTTCTTCATTACTACTATAAAAATTAAAATCACCCGCAAATAGAACAAAACTATCCACTGGAATATCTTCTAAGGCAATAACAAAATCTTCTGCAGAAGCTAATCTTCTCTGTCTGTTTGTAGAACCCTGAGATGCTTTTAAATGTGTTACAAAAACTTCTAGACGAATAGGGCTTTCGCTAGAATTTTCTGTATTAATTTTAAAGGTATAATGATTTATATCTCTTGTGTTAGTAGGGATTACTCTTTGAGTTTCTAATGTAAGTTTTTGGGTATTGTAATACACCATTTGGTTTAGACTAATACTAGAATTACTTTGTTGAAACGTGGCTTTTTCAAAACTGTTATTATGGAGTTGTATTGCATTGGTAAAAAGATAATTAGATGCAATTTCATTTTCTAGTTCGCATACCATAAATAAATCAGGATTAATTTCATCTAGAATAGTTTTTAATTCTGGTGTTTTGTCTCTAGATTCTGTGTCGTTTGAGTAGAATAAGAGATTATAGAACATGGCCTTTATTCTAATTTGACCATAAGTATAGTTACAAATGGTTAATAGAAATATCCAGATTAAAAGAAAATCCCTGATAGATTTAATTAAAACCATTTTTAGAAGTTAGGTTTCAATTTGTATTTTGCGTAGAACTTATTAAGATGTTCCATTGCTTCCTCAGCCGTGTCTACAATTCTAAACAATTTTAAATCGTTTTCGCTAATGTTTCCTTCAGTAAGCAATGTGTTTTTTATCCAGTCTAATAAGCCACTCCAGAAATGAGATCCAACTAAAATAATTGGAAACCGACCAATTTTATTAGTTTGAATTAATGTGATTGCTTCAAATAATTCATCCATAGTACCAAAACCACCAGGCATTACTATAAATCCTTGCGAGTATTTTACAAACATTACTTTTCGAACGAAGAAATAATCAAATTCTAAGTTTTTATCTGCATCAATCCATGGGTTATCGTGTTGTTCAAAAGGCAATTCAATATTTAACCCAACAGAAGTTCCTTTTCCTCTATGCGCACCTTTGTTTCCTGCTTCCATAATTCCTGGTCCGCCACCAGTGATAACTCCAAAACCGTTTTGAGTGAGTTGATAGGCGATTTCTTCTGCCAACTCATAATGCTGATCACCCGGTTTTGTTCTTGCAGAGCCGAAGATGGAAACACACGGACCTATTTTGCTTAAAGATTCATATCCTTCTACAAATTCAGACATGATTTTAAAAATAGCCCAAGAGTCGTTTGTTTTAATTTCATTCCAGGTTTTTTGAGCTAATTTCTCACGTATTTTTCTATCGTCACTAGTCATTTTTCTAAGTATTTATGTCTGCAAATTTAAACCAATTCTTTTTTCAAGAACTTGGCCGTGTAGCTTTTTTTATTCTTAATGATTTCCTCAGGAGTTCCTGTACAGAGAACTTTCCCTCCTTTTTTTCCTCCTTCCATGCCAATGTCAATAATATGATCTGCAAGTTTAATTACGTCTAAATTATGTTCTATAATTAATACTGTATTTCCCTTGTTAACTAATTTATTTAATACGTCCATTAGTACTCTAATATCTTCAAAATGAAGTCCAGTAGTAGGTTCATCTAAGATATAAAAAGTGTTTCCTGTGTCTCTTTTAGATAATTCAGAAGCGAGTTTGATTCGTTGTGCTTCTCCACCTGATAAGGTTGTAGATTGCTGACCAAGAGTGATGTAGCCAAGCCCAACATCTTTGATGGTTTTTAGTTTTTTATAGATTTTAGGAATATGCTTAAAAAAATCAACAGCATCATTGATAGTCATTTCTAAAATGTCGGAAATGGATTTCCCTTTATATCGAATCTCTAGTGTTTCTCTATTAAATCGTTTTCCTTGGCAGGTTTCGCACTCAACATGAACGTCTGGTAAAAAATTCATTTCAATTACGCGAACACCACCTCCTTGACAAGTTTCACATCTTCCTCCTTTTACATTGAAAGAAAAACGTCCGGGTTTATAACCCCTAATTGCTGCTTCTGGAGTTTTGGTAAAGAGTGTTCTTATTTCGCTAAACACTCCTGTGTATGTTGCTGGGTTAGATCGTGGCGTTCTTCCAATAGGAGATTGATCAATGTCGATTACCTTATCAACATGCTTCAATCCTTCAATCTTTTTATAGGGCATCGGTTTTTTAACCGCTCTGTATATCTCTTCGTTTAAGATAGGATAGAGAGTCTCATTAATTAAAGTTGACTTTCCACTACCTGAAACGCCTGTTACACAAATCATTTTTCCTAAAGGAAATTCTACATCAACATCTTTGAGGTTATTTCCTGAAGCGCCCAACAGCTTGATGCTTTTGCCATTTCCTTCCCTACGTTTTTTAGGGACAATAATATTTCTTTTGTTAGTAAGATAATCCGCTGTTAATGTATCGTGTTTCTTAAGATCTTCAAAACTTCCTTCGCTTACAATTCTTCCTCCATGCCTTCCTGCACCTGGACCAATATCAAGCACAAAATCAGCATGTTCAATCATGTCTTTATCGTGCTCAACAACTAATACAGAGTTTCCAATATCTCTAAGTTTAACTAGTGAATCAATTAATTTTTGATTATCTCGTTGATGCAAACCGATGCTGGGCTCATCCAAGATATAGAGAACTCCTACTAATTGAGATCCGATTTGAGTAGCTAATCGAATTCGCTGCGCTTCTCCACCAGATAGTGATTTAGAAGTTCTGTCTAGCGTTAGATAATCTAATCCTACGTCAAGTAAAAATTGGATTCGGGTTCTAATTTCCTTTAAGATTTCAGAAGCAATTATTTGTTGTTTTTCTGTTAGCTTTTTCTCAATTTTTGAAAACCAATTAGCAAGTTCTGTAATATCCATTTTAGCTAGATCGCTAATACTTCTATTATTTAATTTAAAATGAAGACTTTCTTTTTTGAGACGATTTCCTTTACAGATTCCACAACAGACTTCGTCCATAAAATCTTTAGCCCATCGTTTAATAGAAGAGCTTTCACTGTTATTAAACTGGTTTTCTATAAATGCTGTAATTCCTTCAAAATCAATCTGATAATTTCTGGTAATTCCCATCGATTTAGAAGCTATAGAAAACTTTTCATTTCCGCCGTTTAAAATTATTTCAAGAGCTTGTTTAGGGATGTCTTTAATCGCGTCAGTCAATTTAAATTCGTATCGTTCTGCGATGAGTTGAAGTTGTTTAAAAATCCAACTATTTTTTTGTTCGCCTAGTGGAGCAATTCCACCTTTCTTTATTGATATTCGATCATCAGGAATTACCTTCTTAAAGTTGATTTCATACGTAGTTCCTAGGCCATTACAATTGGGGCAAGCTCCTTTGGGAGAATTAAATGAAAACGTGTTGGGCTCTGGATTTGGGTATGCAATTCCTGTAGTAGGACACATGAGTTCTCTACTAAAATAGCGTGGTTTTTCATCATCTAAACTTAAAACCATCATCACATTATTTCCTGTATACAAGGCTGTTTTTATGCTTTCTTCTAATCGTTTTTCTGATGATTGATTTACAACTAATCGATCTATAACAACTTCAATATCATGTGTTTTGTATCGATCTAAGCGCATTCCTTTTTCAATTTCCTTAACTTCACCATCTACACGGACACGTAAAAAACCTTGTTTTGAGATTTGTTCAAACAACTCTCTATAGTGACCTTTTCTAGATTTTATAAGTGGCGCCAGTACAATAATTTTTTTGTCTTTAAAGTCACGAAAAATTAGTTCTTTAATTTGATCATCACTGTAACTTACCATTTTTTCTCCTGTATTGTAAGAAAATGTGTCAGCAGTTCTAGCATATAAAAGTCTCAGGAAATCATAGATTTCTGTAATAGTACCAACAGTGGATCGTGGACTTTTGTTGGTGGTTTTTTGCTCTATTGAAATTACAGGGGATAATCCTTCTATTTTATCTACGTCAGGTCGTTCAAGTCCTCCAAGAAATTGTCTAGCATAAGCAGAGAATGTTTCGATATAGCGTCTTTGTCCTTCTGCATAAATAGTGTCAAAAGCTAAAGAAGATTTTCCGCTTCCACTTAAGCCAGTTACCACAACTAGCTTTTCTCTAGGAATTTTAACATCAATATTTTTTAGATTATGCTCTCTTGCGCCGTAAATTTCTATGTAATCTTGCTCTTTCAATTTTGGTAAAAAAATCAGGAAAACGCAAAGTTACACATTCAACTTGATTTTTAATCTAATCACTTATTTTAATTAGCATAAAATAGTATCTTGCAATCAAAGTAAAATTTGTATGAAAGTTATCCATTCAGTGCGACATTACTTTGAAAGAAATGGTTTCCATGTGTCCTCTAGATTGGCAGATAGGCTAGGAATGCGTACGCTGAATGTTCGCCTGTTTTTTATTTATATATCATTCGTTACAGTTGGTTTATCTTTTGGACTCTATTTAACGCTGGCTTTTTTGTTAAAATTAAAAGATATGATCTACACCAAAAGAACATCGGTTTTTGATTTATAATGATTTTTAAAAAAAGGTTTAATAGAGCAATATTTTTTATTGTATTCTTGCTTGCTACAGGCGTTTTAGGATACATGATTATTGGCGGTTATACTTTTTTAGATGCGCTTTACATGACCGTTATTACCATCACTACTGTTGGTTTTGGAGAAGTGCAACCAATGAATGTTGAAGGTAAAATCTTTACAATTTTCCTTATTTTAACAAGCATTACCATTTTTGGATATACAATTTCTGTATTTACAGAGTACTTGGCAAGTGGTCAACTTTTTGAACGATTAAAACACAAGAAAGTGGAAAAAAAGATACAATCTATGCAAAACCATACTATTGTGTGTGGTTATGGTAGGAATGGAAGCAAAGCTATTGCAAAGCTAACTAATTACAATAAAGAAGTAATAGTAATTGATAAAGATAAAGACCGAATAGACGAACTAGATAGAGATAGGATTTTAAACATAGAAGGAGATGCCACAGTTGATGACACTCTTATTACAGCAGGAATAAAAAGAGCTCAAAACTTAATAACTGCATTGCCTTCTGATGCAGATAATTTGTATGTAGTTTTAACAGCGAGACAGTTAAATGCAACGATTCGAATCATTAGTAGAGCGTCAAACGAAACCTCATACCAAAAACTGAAAATTGCAGGAGCGGATAATGTAATTATGCCAGATAAGTTAGGAGGAGAGCATATGGCTTCTTTGGTTGTTACTCCAGATGTTATCGAATTTGTAGATCGACTAACAATTGAGTTAGAAACCACAGCTAATTTGGAAGAGATAGCAGTGAATGACCTTCCTGAGAAGTACTTGAATAAAACAATTTTAGATTTAGACTTGAGAAAGCAAACAGGATGTACTGTAATCGGTTTTAAAACTTCAAATAGTGATTATATTATCAATCCAGAATCGGATATAAAGCTAGAGAAAGGCGCTAGCTTAATTGTTTTAGGAAGACCTGAGCAAATTGTAAAACTAAGACAGCTTTTTTAATGAAATCAATTCTTATAACAGGGTGTAATGGGCTTTTGGGCCAGACTCTTTTACGCTTGCTTTCGAATGCTGATAAAGATTACAACATCATTGGGGTTTCTAGAGGAAAAAATAGAACAGGTCGAGTTGATTTTATATATGAGAACGTAGATATAACAGACAAAGTGAGTTTGATAAAAGTAGTTGAAAAGCATAAGCCTGATGTTATTATTAATACAGCGGCAATGACTAATGTTGATGTTTGTGAAGACGAAAAAGAAGGATGTTTTGAGATAAATGTTAACGCTGTAAAGTATTTGGTTAATTTGTGTAAGCAATATGATAGCTACTTTATTCATATTTCTACCGATTTTATTTTTGATGGAAAGAAAGGATATTATTCAGAAGAAGACAAACCCAATCCCTTAAGTTATTATGGTTGGTCTAAGCTACAGGCAGAAAAAATTATTGTAGAATCTGGTATTAAATCCGCAATATTGCGAACTATTCTGGTTTACGGTAAAGTTCATAACATGGCTAGAAATAACATTGTTCTCTGGATCAAAGATAGGTTAGAAAATCAACAGGAAATTACTGTAGTAGATGATCAATACAGAATGCCTACATATGTAGAAGATTTGGCAAATGCTTGTTTGATCTGTATAGATCAAAAAGTAAACGGAATTTATAATGTTTCTAGCAATCAGTTGTTGAGTATTTATGAAATCGCAAAGACGATAGCAAGTGTTTTTAACTTAGATGATTCACTAATAAAACCGATCTCTACTCAAGAACTTGGTCAAAAGGCAAAGAGACCACCTAAAACAGGTTTTGATTTATCAAGAACAAGTAAAGTGCTTCAAATTGAGCCGTATACCTTTGAAGAAGATTTACGCAGATTTAAACAATTCCTAACATAAAAAATACTTTTTAACGTCCAAAACTGGGCTTAGTTCATTTTTTTTATGATATTAGCGCACGCTAAACATAAAATGACTGATATTTATGAAGAAACAGCTTCTAACATTATTGCTAGTAATGAGTCCTTTCTTAATATTTGCTGACGGTAAAGGAATAGATGAAAAAATTAACGATTGGTTTATGCCAATTGCTTCGGCTTGGGAAAGTTTAGTTTTGTACCCAATACCAATTGCAGGAAAGCAAGTTCCTATTGTTGTAATTCTTTTGGTTTTAGGGGCAACATTTTTTACTTTATACTTCAAATTTCCAAGTATAAGTAGATTTCCGTTAGCGATTAATACGGTTCGAGGTAAATATGTGGATATTGAAAAGCATGGAGCGGACAAATTATACAATAACGAAGAGGCATTAGCAGAAGAAGATATTAAAGATACTATTAGAGATGAAAGTGCTCATGGAGAAGTATCCCATTTTCAAGCTCTGGCAACGGCGGTTTCTGGTACAGTAGGACTAGGTAACATTGCGGGAGTTGCTGTAGCAATTGCTTTAGGAGGTCCTGGAGCTACTTTCTGGATGATTGTTTGCGGTTTGATAGGAATGGCTACCAAATTTGTAGAGTGTACACTAGGAGTAAAATATAGAGATGTAGGAAAAGACGGTACTATCTATGGCGGACCTATGTATTATCTTTCAAAAGGATTAAAAGAGAGAGGCTTTGGAGGATTAGGAAAAATATTGGCAGGCTTGTTTGCTGTATTATGTGTGGGGGCTTCTTTTGGAGGAGGTAATGCATTTCAATCGAATCAAGCTACAGTTCAGTTGTCTTCTTTGTTAGGATTAAAAGGTGGTGCTACAGGTTTCATAATAGGAATTATTTTAGCTGTTCTAGTAGGAATTGTCATTATAGGAGGAATTAAGCGTATTGCAAAAATTACAGAAAAGGTAGTGCCTTTTATGGCAGGAATTTATGTTGTAGCATCCTTAATTATCATTTTTGCGAATTTTTCTTATATAGATGATGCCTTTGGACTAATCTTTAGTGGAGCATTTACTCCAATGGCAGGATTAGGAGGTCTTGTAGGAGTTTTAATTGTTGGTTTTCAAAGAGCAGCATTTTCTAATGAAGCTGGTGCAGGTTCTGCAGCCATAGCTCACTCAGCAGTAAAAACAAAATATCCAGCTTCAGAAGGAGTTGTTGCATTATTAGAGCCTTTTATTGATACTGTTGTAATTTGTACAATGACGGCTTTAGTTATTATCTTTTTCAATATTGATGGAACAAACTTGCAAAGCGTTTTTGAATATGGATCTGTGCAAAGCAGTAACGTTATCTTAAATGCGACAGGAGCTCAGGTTGGAGGTGTAGATTTAACATCAATGGCTTTTGATTCTGTAATTCCAGGTTTTTCGTATGTTCTTACAATTGCGATTGTATTATTTGCTTTTTCAACCATGATCTCATGGTCTTACTATGGTTTGCAATCATGGAAGTTTTTATTTGGAAAAGGAAAAACAGCCGATATTGTTTATAAGATACTATTCTTGCTTTTTGTTGTTATAGGTGCAGCTGCTACTTTAGATGCAGTTATCAAATTTTCGGACGCAATGATTTTAGCGCTTGTATTCCCTAATATGCTTGGTCTTTTACTTCTTTTTCCTAAGGTTCGTGAGGAAATGGTTAGGTATTTACGAGCAATTAAAATAAAGAAAGAAGCTATTGAAGATGGAGCTGTCGATGTTACAGAGCACATGTAGAAAGAATAATGAATAAGTTTACATCCCATTTCAGGTACTCTAAAAGTCAAAGAAATGGGATTTTTCTTTTAATTGCAGTTATTGTAGTTATCCAATGTGTTTATTTTTTAATTGATTTTTCTGATAATGAAAAGGTTAAAAACCCTGAAGAGTTTGCTATTCGGAAAAAGATAGATAGCTTATATCAGCTTAAAGAAGAAAAACCAAAAGCTAGAATATTTCGATTTAACCCTAATTTTATTACAGATTATAAAGGATATACTTTAGGTATGTCAATTAATGAAATTGATCGATTACATCAATTTAGGGCAAGAGGTAAATATGTAAACTCAGTAAGAGAGTTTCAGCAAGTAACGCAAGTTTCAGATAGTTTATTAAAAAAAATATCTCCATATTTTAAATTTCCAGATTGGGTTAACAAGAGAACCACAAATCAGAAAAAGGACCAGTATTATACGCCTGATAAAGCAAAAGATATTTCAGGAATTAAAACAAACGACTTAAACCAGGCAACAATATCTGACTTTACAATAATTAAAAATGTTGATGAAGCTTTAGCAGCACGAATAGTTAGGTATAGAGAAAAACTACAAGGATATTCCTATCAAAATCAGCTAAATGAGGTTTGGGGTATAACCTCAAACCAAGTGAAACAAATTCTGAAGATATTTTCGATTACAAAGAAACCCGAAATTGTAAGGGTAAATATAAATACGGCTACATTTAAAGAAGTGTTGGCTGCTCCGTATATAGATTATGAATTATGCAAGAAGATTTTTCAGTATAGAGATGAAGTTGCTGAATTACAAACCATCGAAGAGCTTAAAAATATAGAAGGGTTTCCGCTCAATAAATACGATAGAATAGTTTTATATTTGTCAGTTAAATAACAGAAAGATGAACATGTACTTTACAGAAGAGCATGAAGCTTTTAGAGAGAGTTTTAAAGATTTTCTTCAAAAAGAGGTAGTTCCTCATATAGAAAAATGGGAAAAAACAGGAACGATTGATCGCTTTATTTGGGAGAAGTTTGGAGAAATGGGATATTTCGGAATTAGTTATCCCGAACAATATGGCGGATTGGCACTTGATATATTTTACATGGTAATTTTTTTAGAAGAATTACAAAAAATCAATTCAGGAGGTTTTGCTGCAGCTATGTGGGCTCATACTTATCTAGCTATGACGCACTTATACAAAGAAGGAGATGAACGTATAAAGAGAGAATATTTAACACCTAGCATAGAAGGAAAAAAAATAGGATGTTTGTGTATAACAGAACCTTTTGGAGGGTCTGATGTTGCAGGAATGAGAACTACGGCTGTAAAAGAAGGAGATTACTACTTAATTAATGGATCCAAAACATTTATTACAAATGGAGTTTACTCTGATTATTTAATTGTTGCGGCGAAAACAAATTCACAAGCAAATCACCAAGGAATTAGTATTTTTTTAATTGATAGAGAAACTCCTGGTATTACAGCAACTAAACTAGATAAATTAGGATGGAAGGCCTCTGATACAGGAGAAATTGCTTTTGACAACGTAAAAATTCCTGCTCAAAATTTAATGGGACAAGAAGGAAAAGGGTTTGGTTATATTATGCAGCATTTTGCATTGGAAAGATTAGTTATGGGTATCAATGCACACGCTAGAGCAGAATACGCTGTTGATTATGCAGTTCAGTATATGTCAGAAAGAAAAGCATTTGGTAAAACGTTAGATCAATTTCAGGCTCTGCGTCATAAAGTAGCAGAAATGGCAAGTGAAGTAGAAATGTGTAAAGAATTTAACTATAGTATAGCCAAAAGGTTGGATGAAGGAACTTATGTAGTAAAGGAAGCTAGCATGTCTAAATTACTTTCTACAAAAATAGCAGATCAGGTAATTTATGATGCACTACAATTACTTGGAGGATATGGTTATATGGAGGAATATCCTATGGCTAGATTATTAAGAGATAGTCGTTTAGGTCCAATTGGAGGAGGTACATCTGAAATACTCAAAGAGATTATTGCTAAAATAGTAATCGATAAGAAAGAGTATAAAACGGCTACTTAAAATCAAAAATGTTTATTGAGGTTCTGTAACTTGTCTTTACAGATAATAATCCAGTTCTTATCATTCAAGCACAGTAAATTAAGTAAATATGAAAGAATTTTTCGCAAAAGAGTTTTATCATAATACTCTATATGACTGGAGTATTAGCCTTTTAATAATATTAGGCTCAATAATTCTGGGTAAAATCATTTACTGGTTTTTTGGTAAAGTTGTAAAGAAGTTTACATCAAAAACCAAAACAAAAATAGATGATATCATTGTAGATATGGTTGAAGAGCCTTTGGTTTTTGCTATAGGAGTTATAGGTTTCTGGTACGGTGTTGAATCTTTAAGTTTCCCTGCAGAAGTAGAGAAAGTTATAGGCAATATATATCACATGCTTATAGCTATAAATGTTACATGGCTAATTGCTAGGTTGCTAGATGCATTAATAGAAGAGTATGTTGTGCCATTAACTGAAAAGACAGAAAGTGATTTCGATGATCAGATTCTCCCTATTTTTAGAAAAGGACTTCGTTCGGTAATTTGGGCTTTAGGTGTTATTGTAGGACTTAACAATGCAGGGTACGATGTTACGGCCATGATTGCTGGACTTGGAATAGGAGGTTTAGCATTAGCTATGGCTGCCAAAGACTCTCTGTCTAATATTTTTGGAGGAGTTACTGTTTTTACAGATAAACCTTTTAAAGTTAATGATAGAATCAAGATTGATGGGTTTGATGGAACAATCACTGAAATAGGAATAAGAACAAGTAGATTAAAAACCTTAGAAGGAAGAGTAGTCACTATACCCAATTCGAAATTTACGGGAAACATGGTGGAGAACATAAGCGAAGAACCTTCTCGTAAAGTCGTAGTTAAAATAGGACTTACTTATGATATGAGTGCTGATCAAATTGAAAACTCGATGAAAATTTTAAAATCTATAGCGGAAAAAAACAAAAACATTGAGTCAGCCCCTACAGTAGGATTCAATGATTTTGGAGACTTTTCTCTTGGGATTATTTTTATTTATTACATTAAAAAAGGTGCAGATATTATAAACACACAAACAGAAGTTAATTTGGCAATATTAAGAGAGTTTGAAGAAAATAAATTAGAAATGGCTTTTCCAACGCAAACTATTTATACAAAATCTATTTAAGATTTAGAATAAAAGTTGTAAATTTGCAGTCCAAAATTAAAAAGACGACATTGAAAGGAGGTGCCAACATATGTTAATTATTCCTGTAAAAGAAGGAGAGAATATAGATAGAGCTCTTAAACGTTATAAGAGAAAGTTTGACCGAACAAAAACAATGAAAACGTTACGAGATAGAAAGCAGTTTACAAAGCCATCTGTAGCAAAAAGAGCTCAAAAGATCAAAGCATCTTACGTTCAGAGATTAAGAACTCAAGAAGAAGCTGGTTAATAAGCTTCCCTTTAGATAAATATAAAGCCATAGCTAAATGCTATGGCTTTTTTATTAGTTCAATTTCATAAATTTGAGTCAAATTAAGAACGAGAAAATTGATGCTCATAAATGCATTTTTTGATTATTTATCACTAGAGAAAAAATACTCTAAGCATACTGTAAGCGCTTATAAAAATGATTTGATGGTTTTTAAATCATTTTTAGATTCAGAGTATGGAGTGGTAGATATGAGAGAAGTGGAATACAATCAAATCCGTTTTTGGATTGTTGATTTAGTGAATAGAGAAATTTCAAATCGATCTATCAATAGAAAAATCAGCACATTAAAGACCTTTTACAAGTTTTTGCAAAAAATTGACGAGATTAAAACAAATCCTCTGGCAAATCATAAATCATTAAAAGTTGATAAAAAAGTACAGATTCCGTTTTCTTCGGAAGAAGTATATAATGTAATAGCATTAGTCACAGAAAATACATTTGCGGGCTTAAGAGACAAACTATTAATAGAGTTGTTGTATTCTACAGGAATGAGAAGAATAGAGCTTATTAATTTGAAAGAAAGCGATATTAACTTAGCTGGGAAAAGTTTGAAAGTCTTAGGTAAAAGGAATAAAGAACGATTTTTGCCTATTTTACAATCTGTTTTTGATACACTAACAGCTTACTTAAAGATAAAAAAAAGTACAGGCTTTGAAAATGAATATTTATTGCTTACAGATAAAGGAGAGAAACTGTACGAAACACTTGTTTATCGTCTTGTAAATTTGTACTTTAGTAGGGTTTCTTCAAAAACAAAAAAAAGCCCTCATATATTGAGGCATTCTTTTGCAACGCATTTGTTAAATGAAGGAGCAGATTTTAATTCCGTAAAGGAATTATTAGGTCATGCTAGCTTGGCCTCAACCCAAGTCTATACGCATAATAGTTTGGATCAATTAAAAAAAGTATTTAACCAAGCTCACCCAAGGAGCTCTAAAAACAAGAATCTATGAAAGTTTACACACAATCAATCGATTTTCATGCTTCATCAGAATTATTGGCATTCACTCAGAAAAAAGTAGAGTCGTTAACCAAATTTCATGACAAAATAGTTGACGCAGAGGTTTTTTTTAAATTGATTAATACGAGTGATAAAGAGAATAAGATCACAGAGATAAAAATTAATGTGCCAGGTAATGAAATTATGGTTAAGAAAACTCATAAAACCTTTGAGGAAGGAGTGAGTAGTTGTGTAGAATCTTTAAAAAGATCGTTAAAGAAATCAAAAGAGAAACATCGCCAATCTTTAGTCTTGTAAAAACATAAAAAATAAATTCAAAAAGTTTTAGAAATAAAAAAAAACTTATACATTTGCAGTCCGTTAGAAATAACGGATTGTTTTTTGTGTAAAAAGCCGATATAGCTCAGCTGGCTAGAGCAGCTGATTTGTAATCAGCAGGTCGTGGGTTCGAGTCCCTCTATCGGCTCAAGTTCATTAAAATAAATTAAGTTTTTGGGGAGATTCCAGAGCGGCCAAATGGGACGGACTGTAACTCCGTTGTCTTTCGACTTCGCAGGTTCGAATCCTGCTCTCCCCACAAAAACTTTGAATTATGATTTTAGGATTACGAATTAGTTTCATTTAATAGCTTTCGTAATTTAAAATTCATAATAGATTTGCGGGAGTAGCTCAGTTGGTAGAGCGTCAGCCTTCCAAGCTGAATGTCGCCGGTTCGAACCCGGTCTCCCGCTCTAAAATAAATCCAACAAAGCCGATGTAGCTCAGTTGGTAGAGCGCATCCTTGGTAGGGATGAGGTCACGGGTTCAAATCCCGTCATTGGCTCTTGATGTGAAATTTTATTAGACACTAAATATATTTAAAGAAGAACTTAAAATTAATTAATCATGGCAAAGGAAACTTTTGATCGTTCGAAACCACACTTAAACATTGGTACAATCGGGCACGTAGATCACGGTAAAACTACTTTGACAGCTGCAATAACTAAAGTATTAGCTGAAAAAGGTCTTTCTGAAATTAGAGACTTCGATCAAATCGATAACGCTCCAGAGGAGAAAGAAAGAGGAATTACTATTAATACTTCTCACGTAGAGTATCAAACAGCTAATCGTCACTATGCACACGTAGATTGTCCTGGTCACGCGGATTACGTTAAAAACATGGTAACGGGTGCTGCGCAAATGGATGGTGCTATTTTAGTAGTTGCTGCTACAGATGGTCCTATGCCACAAACTCGTGAGCACATCTTATTAGGTCGTCAGGTAGGTATTCCACGTATTGTTGTTTTCTTAAACAAGGTGGATATGGTTGATGATGAAGAATTGTTAGAGTTGGTTGAAATGGAAGTTAGAGAATTACTTTCGTTCTACGAGTATGATGGGGATAATGGTCCTGTAATTCAAGGTTCTGCATTAGGAGCTTTAAACGGAGAAGCTAAATGGGTTGATACTGTTATGGAGCTTATGGAGGCTGTTGATTCTTGGATTGAAGAGCCTTTAAGAGAGGTTGATAAAGATTTCTTAATGCCAATTGAAGATGTATTCTCTATTACTGGTCGTGGTACTGTTGCGACTGGACGTATTGAAACTGGTGTAGCTAATTCTGGAGATGCTGTTGATATTATTGGTATGGGAGCTGAAAAATTAGCTTCTACTATTACGGGAGTTGAGATGTTCCGTAAAATCTTAAATAGAGGTGAGGCTGGAGATAACGTAGGTTTATTATTAAGAGGTATTGAAAAAACAGATATTAAAAGAGGTATGGTAATCTGTAAGCCAGGTTCTGTAACTCCACACGCTAAATTCAAAGCTGAGGTTTATATCCTTAAGAAAGAAGAAGGTGGTCGTCACACTCCTTTCCATAATAACTACCGTCCACAGTTCTACGTGCGTACAACTGATGTTACTGGTAATATTAATTTACCTGATGGAGTAGAAATGGTAATGCCTGGTGATAACTTAACAATTACAGTTGATTTAATTCAGCCAATTGCATTAAACTTAGGTTTACGTTTCGCTATCCGTGAAGGAGGTAGAACAGTAGGAGCTGGTCAGGTAACTGAAATTTTAGACTAATTAAAGTCTATATATAAAGGTATTCAACTATAAGGTGTCCTAATTTTATTAGGACGCCTTTATGAATAAAATAGAGAGACGGGTTTAGCTCAGTTGGTAGAGCACTGGTCTCCAAAACCAGGTGTCGGGAGTTCGAGTCTCTCAACCCGTGCAAATTAACTAACAGAATGAAATTCATACAATATATCAAAGACGCTTTTGAAGAGTTAAATAATCACATGACCTGGGTGTCTAGAAGTGAAGCTCAAAAAACAACAGTTACTGTTGCTGCATTTACAATTTTATTTGCTTTAGGTGTTGCAGGAGTTGATTATGTTTTTCAATTAGGGCTTGATAATTTTTTTGGATTGTTTAAATCAAACTAAAGATGGGTGATTCTGTAATGAAGTGGTATGTTGTTAGAGCAATTGGAGGGCAAGAAAATAAAGTAAAGTCTTATATAGAGACAGAAATAGCTCGTTTAGGTTTGTCTGATTATGTGAGTCAGGTTTTAGTTCCTAAAGAGAAGGTAATTCAGATAAGAAGCGGAAAAAAGATTAATAAAGAAAAAGTATATTTTCCAGGTTATATAATGATTGAGGCAAATCTTGCAGGAGAGGTTCCTCACGTGATTAAATCCATTACAGGAGTAATCGGATTTTTAGGAGAGACAAAAGGAGGAGATCCTGTTCCTATGCGTAAATCTGAAGTAAACAGGATGTTAGGTAAAGTTGATGAATTATCTGTTCAGGATGAAAATATTGCGATACCATATACTTTAGGAGAAACGGTAAAAGTAATTGACGGACCGTTTAATGGATTTGACGGAACCATTGAAAAAGTAAACGAAGAGAAAAGAAAGCTTGAGGTGATGGTTAAGATTTTTGGTCGTAAAACGCCACTGGAACTTAGCTATATGCAAGTAGAAAAAATATAATTGTTACACAAAACTGATGTGTTTTTTTGCTTCCAAATTAAAAAAGTACATCAATTAAACATTTATTAAAATGGCAAAAGAGTTAAGTAAAGTAGTTAAATTACAAGTTAGGGGAGGTGCCGCGAATCCTTCGCCACCGGTTGGACCCGCTCTTGGTGCTGCTGGTGTTAACATTATGGAGTTCTGTAAGCAGTTTAATGCAAGAACTCAAGATAAGCCAGGTAAGGTATTACCTGTTGTTATTAATGTTTACTCAGATAAGTCGTTTGACTTTGTTGTAAAAACACCACCTGCTGCAGTACAATTAATGGAAGCGGCAAAAATCAAGAAGGGTTCTGGAGAGCCTAACAGAAAAAAAGTGGCGTCTGTAACTTGGGATCAGATCAAAACAATTGCAGAAGATAAAATGGCAGATTTAAATGCCTTTACAATAGAATCTGCAATGAAGATGGTTGCCGGCACAGCACGTTCAATGGGAATAACAGTTAAAGGTAATGCACCTGCATAAACTTTAAATAGTTAGTAAAATGGGAAGATTAACAAGAAAACAAAAGGAAGCGCAAGCTAAGTTAGATCATACAAAATCGTATGATATAAAAGAGGCTTCTGCTTTAATCAAAGAAATTACTAATGTAAAGTTTGATGCATCTGTAGATATTGCTGTTCGTTTGGGTGTAGATCCACGTAAAGCTAATCAAATGGTTAGAGGAGTGGTAACATTACCTCATGGAACAGGTAAAGATGTTAAGGTGCTTGCATTGGTTACTCCAGACAAGGAAGCTGAAGCTAAAGAAGCAGGAGCTGACTATGTTGGTTTAGATGAATACCTTCAAAAAATTAAAGGAGGTTGGACAGACGTTGATGTAATTATTACAATGCCTAGTGTAATGGGTAAATTAGGTCCTTTAGGAAGAGTTTTAGGTCCTAGAGGTTTAATGCCTAATCCAAAGACAGGTACGGTAACAATGGATGTTAGTAAAGCTGTAAAAGAAGTAAAAGCAGGTAAAATTGATTTTAAAGTTGATAAAACAGGAATCGTTCATGCAGCAATAGGTAAAGCTTCTTTTGAATCAGATAAGATCGCAGAGAATGCAAATGAATTGGTGCAAACTTTAATTAAGTTAAAACCTACAGCAGCTAAAGGAACATACATTAAGAGCATTTTTATGTCTAGTACAATGAGTCCAAGTGTAGAAGTAGATGTGAAATCTGTTTCATAGCAGTTAAAAAACGTATATCATGACTAGAGAAGAAAAATCACAAGTAATACAAAATTTAACAGCCCAATTAGCAGATACAAATACCATCTATTTAGCAGATATTTCTGGATTAGATGCTGTTTCTACTTCTAACTTACGTAGGGCTTGTTTTAAGGCTAATATAAAATTAGCTGTTGTTAAAAATACATTGCTTTTTAAGGCGATGGAAGCTTCTGATAAAGATTTTGGAGAGCTTAAAGATATCTTAAAAGGGAATACTTCACTTATGCTTTCTGAAGCAGGTAATGCACCTGCTAAAGTGATTAAGGAGTTTAGAAAAAAATCGGATAAGCCTATTTTAAAAGGAGCCTATGTAGAGGAAGCTGTTTATGTTGGAGATAACCAATTAGATGCTTTAGTAAACATCAAATCAAGAGAAGAGCTTATTGGAGATATTATTACCTTATTACAATCACCAGCTAAGAATGTTATTTCTGCATTACAATCTGGAGGAGGTAAACTATCAGGTATTTTACAAACTTTATCAGAAAAATAAATTAAGCGCACTAATAAACTAAATAATACAAAATTTTAAAAACAATTGAAATGGCAGATTTAAAAGATTTCGCAGAACAATTAGTTAACTTAACAGTAAAAGAAGTTAACGAATTAGCTGATATTTTAAAGAACGAATATGGAATTGAGCCTGCAGCAGCAGCTGTAGCAGTTGCTGGTCCAGCAGCTGGTGGAGAAGCTGGTGGTGCTGAGGAGCAAACAGAATTCGACGTAATTTTAAAAGCAGCTGGAGCATCTAAATTAGCTGTAGTTAAATTAGTTAAAGAATTAACTGGTTTAGGGCTAAAAGAAGCTAAAGGTATTGTAGATAGCGCACCAGCACCAGTAAAAGAAGGTGTTTCTAAAGATGAGGCAGAAGGTCTTAAAAAATCTTTAGAAGAAGCTGGAGCTGAAGTTGAGCTTAAATAAGCTCTAAATCAGCAAACAAATTAAGGTTTAGGAGCTAAAAGTCAAAAAGACTTTTAGCCCTAGACCATTTTGCGTATACATTCGTTCTTTTATAATTCAGACTTAATTAAAAACACATTCTCTTTTGGCAACGATAAACACCACTGAAAGAATTAATTTCGCATCTTCACCACTAGGCTCAGACTATCCTGATTTCCTAGACATTCAAATAAAGTCTTTTCAAGACTTTTTTCAGCTTCAAACAAAAGCAGAAGAGCGCGGAGAAGAAGGTTTGTACAAGACCTTCATGGATAATTTCCCAATTACAGACACACGCAACAACTTTGTATTAGAGTTTTTAGATTATTTTGTTGATCCACCTAGATATAGTATTCAAGAATGTATTGAAAGAGGACTAACTTATAGTGTTCCTCTAAAAGCTCGCTTAAAGTTATACTGTACAGATCCAGAACATGAAGATTTTGAAACTATTGTACAAGATGTTTATTTGGGGACTATTCCTTACATGACAAATTCAGGTACGTTTGTTATTAATGGAGCAGAGAGAGTTGTTGTTTCTCAACTTCACAGATCGCCGGGAGTATTCTTTGGACAATCATTCCATGCAAACGGCACAAAATTATACTCAGCAAGAGTTATTCCTTTTAAAGGTTCTTGGATTGAGTTTGCTACTGATATCAATAGCGTAATGTATGCTTATATTGATAGAAAGAAAAAATTACCTGTAACAACACTTTTTAGGGCTATTGGGTTTGAGAGAGATAAAGATATTCTAGAAATCTTTGATCTTGCAGAAGAGGTTAAAGTTTCTAAAGCCGGACTCAAAAAAGTATTAGGAAGAAAACTTGCCGCTAGAGTTTTAAAAACTTGGTTTGAAGATTTCGTAGATGAAGATACAGGAGAGGTAGTATCTATTGAGAGAAATGAAATTATTTTTGATCGTGATACTATTTTAGAAAAAGAACACATTGATGAGATTATAGAATCTGGAGCTAAAACTATTTTACTCCATAAAGAAGATAATCAACAAGCAGATTATGCAATTATTCATAACACGCTTCAAAAAGACCCTACAAACTCAGAAAAAGAGGCGGTAGAACATATTTATAGACAATTACGTAATGCTGAGCCGCCAGATGAAGAAACGGCAAGAGGAATTATTGATAAGTTATTCTTTTCAGAGCAACGTTATAGCTTAGGAGAAGTAGGTCGTTTCCGAATGAATACGAAACTTGGTTTAGATATAGACATTGATCAAAAAGTATTAACCAAGGAAGATATCATAACAATTATTAAATACCTTATAGAGTTGATTAACTCCAAAGCAGAGGTAGATGATATCGATCACTTATCAAACAGACGTGTAAGAACAGTTGGAGAGCAATTAGCAGGACAATTTGGAGTAGGTTTAGCTCGTATGGCAAGAACTATTCGTGAGCGAATGAATGTTCGTGACAATGAGGTTTTTACACCAATTGACTTAATTAATGCAAAGACACTTTCATCTGTAATCAATTCATTCTTTGGGACTAATCAGCTTTCTCAATTTATGGATCAAACCAATCCATTAGCAGAAATTACACATAAAAGAAGGTTATCTGCTTTAGGACCTGGAGGATTATCGAGAGAAAGAGCAGGTTTTGAGGTTCGAGATGTTCACTATACACACTATGGTCGTCTATGTCCAATTGAAACACCAGAAGGACCAAATATTGGATTAATTTCATCCCTTTCTGTATTTGCTAAAGTAAATAACTTAGGCTTTATAGAAACACCGTATAGAAAAGTAGAGAATGGTCAAGTAGCTGTTAAAGAGGAGCATGTCTATTTAAGTGCTGAGGAAGAAGAAGGAAAGAAAATAGCACAATCAAACCTTAAGCTAAATAAAGATGGAAGCTTTGCTGATGAGAGAGTGATTGCACGAGAAGAAGGAGATTTCCCTGTTGTTACTCCAGAAGATATTAACTATATGGATGTAGCACCAAATCAGATAGCTTCTATTTCAGCATCTCTAATTCCTTTCTTGGAGCATGATGATGCAAACCGTGCTTTAATGGGATCAAACATGATGCGTCAAGCAGTTCCATTACTACGTCCAGAATCTCCTGTTGTTGGTACAGGCTTAGAGAGAAGAGTTGCAAAAGACTCTAGAATTTTAATCAACGCAGAAGGAAATGGAGAAGTTGTGTATGTTGATGCCAATAAAATTACCATTAAATACAGTCAGTCTGAGGTTGAAAAAATGGTAAGTTTTGATTCTGATGAAAAAACATACGACTTAATTAAATTTAGAAAAACGAATCAAGGAACTTGCATCAACTTAAAGCCTATTGTAAAGAGAGGTGATAAAGTGTCTGAAGGACAGGTTTTATGTGAAGGATATGCAACGCAAAGTGGAGAATTAGCCCTAGGTAGAAATATGAAAGTGGCATTTATGCCATGGAAAGGATATAACTTTGAGGACGCAATTGTAATATCAGAAAAAGTTGTTCGAGAAGATATTTTTACCTCTATTCATATAGATGAATATTCACTAGATGTACGTGATACAAAGTTAGGATCAGAAGAACTAACAAATGATATTCCAAACGTTTCAGAAGAAGCTACAAGAGAATTAGATGAAAACGGAATGATCCGTATTGGAGCTGAAGTAAAACCAGGTGATATATTAATAGGTAAGATTACTCCAAAAGGAGAATCAGATCCTACACCAGAAGAAAAATTATTAAGAGCAATCTTTGGTGATAAAGCCGGAGATGTAAAAGACGCATCATTAAAAGCTTCTCCATCATTAAATGGAGTTGTAATTGATAAGAAACTATTTAAACGAGCTGTAAAAGACAAGAACAAAAGAACAAAAGATAAAGAAGCTATTGCAGAGTTAGAGTCATCTTTTGTTTCTAAGTTTGATGATTTAAAAGCAAATTTAATAGAAAAATTATTTGCCTTAGTAAATGGAAAAACTTCTCAAGGAGTCCAAAATGATTTAGGAGAAGAAGTATTGCCAAAGGGTAAAAAATATACATTAAAAATGTTAAATGCTGTTGAAGATTACTTGCATTTAACAGGTGGTAATTGGACTACTGATAAAGAATTAAATTCATTAGTTGGTGAGTTAATTCATAATTATAAGATTAAAGTAAATGACTTACAAGGTGTATTACGTCGTGAGAAGTTTACCATTTCTGTAGGAGACGAGTTGCCAGCAGGTATTTTAAAACTAGCTAAGGTTTACATTGCCAAAAAACGAAAATTAAAAGTAGGAGATAAGATGGCTGGGCGTCACGGAAATAAAGGTATTGTGGCGCGTATCGTACGTCAAGAAGATATGCCATTTTTAGAAGATGGAACACCAGTAGATATTGTTTTAAATCCGCTTGGAGTACCTTCTCGTATGAATATTGGTCAGATATACGAAACTGTTTTAGGATGGGCAGGTCAAAGATTAGATAGAAAATTTGCAACCCCTATTTTTGACGGAGCTTCATTAGATGAGATCAATAAATATACAGATGAAGCAAACGTTCCGCGATTTGGTCATACATATTTATATGATGGTGGAACAGGTAAACGTTTTGATCAACCAGCTACTGTTGGAGTAATTTATATGATTAAACTAGGCCACATGATTGAAGATAAAATGCATGCGCGTTCTATTGGTCCTTATTCATTAATTACGCAACAACCTTTAGGAGGTAAAGCTCAGTTTGGAGGTCAACGTTTTGGAGAGATGGAGGTATGGGCACTTGAAGCGTATGGAGCATCAAGTATCTTACGAGAAATCTTAACAGTTAAATCTGATGATGTAATGGGTAGAGCAAAAACATACGAAAGTATTGTAAAAGGAGAACCCATGCCAGAACCTGGTTTGCCTGAGTCATTTAACGTATTAATGCACGAACTAAAAGGTTTAGGGCTAGACGTTAAATTAGAAGAATAAAAAACAACCTAGGAATGTTATTAAAACATTCCTAGGTTACAATATTTGTCTGTTAATCAGACCATTTACAACTTTAATTCGAATCCATTATCATGGCAAGAAAAAACGAGAAATACACTGTAAAAAAGTTTAATAAAATCTCTATAGGTTTGGCTTCTCCAGAGTCTATTTTAGAGGCTTCTAGAGGAGAGGTTTTAAAGCCAGAAACAATTAACTACCGTACCCATAAACCAGAAAGAGATGGTTTGTTTTGTGA
Organism: Bacteroidia bacterium; assembly: GCA_030428865.1. Classification (GTDB taxonomy): domain Bacteria; phylum Bacteroidota; class Bacteroidia; order Flavobacteriales; family Flavobacteriaceae; genus Polaribacter. The sequence goes on from JAUIEK010000008.1 coordinate 44,588, forward strand.
GCGCATTTTTGGTCCTGTAAAAGATTATGAATGTGCTTGTGGTAAATACAAAAGAATTCGCTATAAAGGAATTGTTTGTGATAGATGTGGTGTAGAAGTAACAGAAAAAAAAGTACGAAGAGATCGAGTAGGACACATCAATTTAGTGGTTCCTGTGGCGCATATTTGGTATTTTAGATCGCTCCCAAATAAGATGGGCTATCTGTTAGGATTACCATCTAAGAAGTTGGATATGATTATCTATTATGAAAGATATGTAGTAATTCAACCAGGTATTGCTAAAAATGCAGAAGGAGAAACCTTACAAAAAATGGATTTCTTAACGGAAGAGGAATATTTAGATATTTTAGATTCACTTCCACAAGAAAATATGTATTTAGAAGATTCAGATCCAAATAAGTTTATTGCTAAAATGGGTGCTGAATGTTTAGTAGAGCTATTATCTCGTATTGATTTAGACGAATTGTCTTATGAGTTGAGACACAAGGCCAATACAGAAACATCAAAACAACGTAAAGCAGAAGCATTAAAACGATTAAATGTTGTTGAGGCATTTAGAGATGCTAGTAAAAATAGGGAGAACAAGCCAGAGTGGATGATAATGAAGGTAGTTCCGGTTATTCCACCAGAGTTACGCCCATTAGTTCCATTAGATGGAGGTCGTTTTGCTACTTCTGATTTGAACGATTTATATCGTAGAGTAATTATCCGTAATAATCGTTTAAAGCGATTAATGGAAATCAAGGCTCCTGAAGTGATCTTACGTAATGAAAAACGTATGCTACAAGAATCTGTAGATTCATTATTTGATAATACGCGTAAATCGTCAGCAGTTAAAACAGAATCTAATAGACCTTTAAAATCTCTTTCTGATTCTTTAAAAGGTAAACAAGGACGTTTCCGTCAGAACTTATTAGGAAAACGTGTAGACTACTCTGCTCGTTCTGTAATTGTTGTAGGACCTGAGCTAAAATTATACGAATGTGGATTGCCAAAAGACATGGCAGCTGAGTTATACAAACCTTTTATTATCCGTAAGTTGATTGAAAGAGGAATTGTAAAAACAGTAAAATCTGCAAAGAAAATTATTGATAGAAAAGAGCCTGTTGTTTGGGATATTTTAGAAAATGTAATCAAAGGACATCCTGTTCTGCTGAACCGTGCTCCTACATTACACCGTTTAGGAATTCAGGCATTTCAACCTAAATTAATTGAAGGAAAAGCAATTCAGTTACACCCATTAGTATGTACTGCATTTAACGCTGACTTTGATGGAGATCAAATGGCAGTGCATTTACCGTTAGGTCCAGAGGCTATTTTAGAAGCTCAATTATTAATGTTGGCTTCTCATAATATCTTAAACCCTGCAAACGGAGCACCAATTACCGTACCTTCTCAAGATATGGTATTAGGTCTTTATTATATGACCAAAGAGCGTAAATCTACCAAAGAAGTTCCTGTTAAAGGAGAAGGACTTACCTTCTATTCTCCAGAGGAAGTTACAATTGCGTTTAATGAAGAAAGAGTAGAACTAAATGCGGGAATTAAAGTTAGAACTAAAGATTTTAATGATAAAGGAGAACTTGTTACTCAAATAGTAGAAACAACAGTTGGTCGAGTTTTATTTAATGAAGTAGTTCCAGAACAAGCAGGTTACATAAACGAAGTGTTAACTAAAAAGTCGCTTAGAGATGTTATTGGTAAGATTTTAAAAGTGACAGATATTCCTACTGTTGGTAGATTCTTAGATGAAATTAAAAACATGGGATACAAATTTGCTTTCCAAGGAGGATTGTCATTTAGTTTGGGAGATATTATTATTCCAAACGAGAAATATGATATGATTGCCAAAGCAAATGAAGAAGTAGATGCTATTGTTATGAATTATAACATGGGTATGCTAACGCAGAAAGAGCGTTACAACCAAGTTATTGACGTATGGGGATCTACAAATAATAGGCTTACAGAACTGTCGATGAAGCGTCTTAGAGAAGACCAGCAAGGGTTTAATTCTGTATACATGATGTTAGATTCGGGAGCAAGAGGATCTAAAGAGCAAATTCGTCAGTTAACAGGTATGCGTGGATTGATGGCGAAGCCTAAAAAATCTACTGCTGGAGGAGGAGAAATTATTGAAAACCCAATTCTTTCAAACTTTAAAGAAGGTCTTTCAATTTTAGAGTATTTTATCTCTACACACGGAGCTCGTAAAGGTCTTGCAGATACGGCATTAAAAACTGCAGATGCAGGATACTTAACACGTAGGCTAGTAGATGTTTCTCAAGATGTAATTATTAATGAAAGAGATTGTGGTACGTTAAGAGGACTTGAGGTAAGCGCTTTAAAACAAAGTGATGAGATAATAGAATCATTATCAGAGAGAATTGAAGGAAGAGTAACATTGCAAGATGTATATCATCCAGTAACAGAAGAGAAATTGATTTCTGCAGGAGAAACAATTTCTCCAGAAATGGCAATAAAAATTGATAATACAGGGCTTGATAAATTAGAAGTACGTTCACCACTTACATGTGAGTCAAATCAAGGTATTTGTGCTAAATGTTATGGACAAAGCTTGTCTACTAGAAAACCTGTTCAAATTGGAGAAGCTGTAGGAGTAATTGCGGCACAATCTATTGGTGAACCAGGTACACAGTTAACACTAAGAACATTCCACGTTGGTGGAGTTGCTGGAAATATTTCTGAAGAGAATAAGTTAATAGCTAAGTTTGATGGAGATGTTACCATTGAAGATTTAAGGACTGTTAAAGGAAAAGATAACGAAGGAAAAGAAGTAGATATTGTTATTTCAAGAACTGCGGAAATCAAGATTATTGATAAAAAGACAGGTCTTACATTAAGTTCTAACATTATTCCTTATGGTTCAGTAATCTTTAATAAGAGCAAAAAAACTATTAAGAAAGGAGAAGCTGTTTGTCAGTGGGATCCATTTAATGGAGTAATTGTCTCTGAATTTGCAGGGAATGTAAAGTTTGATAATTTAGAGCAAGGAATCAACTATCAAGTAGAAATTGATGAACAAACAGGATTCCAAGAAAAAGTAATTACTGATTCTAAGAATAAAAAGATAATTCCTTCTTTAATTATTGAAGATGATAAGGGAGAAGTTCTTCGCTCATATAGTTTACCTGTTGGAGCTCACCTAATGGTAAACGATGGAGACAAAGTAGAAAGCGGAAAAACATTAGTTAAAATTCCAAGAAAATCAGCCAAAGCGGGCGATATCACAGGAGGTTTACCACGTGTAACAGAATTATTTGAAGCGAGAAATCCGTCAAACCCTGCTGTAGTGTCAGAAGTAGATGGTGTAGTAAGTTTTGGTAAGATTAAGAGAGGAAATAGAGAAGTTATTGTAGAAACTAAAACAGGAGATATTAAGAAGTACTTAATAAAACTCTCAAACCAGATTTTAGTACAAGAGAATGACTTTATTAAAGCAGGAATGCCTCTATCTGACGGAGCAATAACACCTTCTGATATTCTTCGAATTCAAGGACCATCTGCGGTACAAGAGTACTTAGTAAATGAAATACAAGATGTGTACCGTTTACAAGGTGTGAAAATTAACGATAAGCACTTTGAAGTAGTTGTTCGTCAGATGATGCGTAAAGTAAGAATTATTGATTCTGGAGACACATTGTTCTTAGAGAATCAATTAATACACAAGAATGACTTTATCGAGGTAAATGATAAGATTTACGGAATGAAAGTAGTAGAAGATGCTGGAGATTCTGAAAAGTTAAAAGCAGGTCAAATCATTACACCACGTCAATTAAGAGATGAAAACTCAATATTGCGTAGAAATGACAAAAACCTAGTTGTAGCTAGAGACGCACAACCTGCAACTGCAGAGCAAGAGCTTCAAGGTATTACAAGGGCATCTCTTCAAACTAAGTCGTTCATCTCTGCTGCATCATTCCAAGAAACTACAAAAGTATTAAACGAAGCTGCTGTAAGCGGTAAAGTAGATACCTTAGAAGGATTGAAAGAGAATGTTATTGTAGGTAAGAAGATTCCTGCAGGTACAGGTATGAGAGAGTATGATAACATTATTGTAGGACCAAAAGAAGAAATAGAACAAAGTTTGTAATTAATAGTTCATGAGTGAGCAATCAAAAAAAGAAGGGCAAATTAATATTGAGCTAGATGAAAATGTAGCAGAAGGAACATATTCTAACCTTGCTATTATTAATCATTCAGTTTCAGAATTTATTGTTGATTTTATCAATATAATGCCAGGAGTGCCGAAAGCAAAAGTGAAGTCTAGAATTATCTTGACTCCACAACATGCTAAAAGACTCACAAAAGCATTAGCAGATAATGTAGCCAAGTTTGAGCAAGTTCATGGAGAAATAAAAGATTATGAACAACCACCTATTCCTTTAAATTTTGGACCAACAGGTGAAGCATAAAAGTAAAAGCCGAAACAATTTGTTTCGGCTTTTTTATTTTTTTAGCTAACGTGTTTGTGTATGATTAGTTGCGTGTGTAAGCAACTAATTTAGCAAATAAAAACCGAATAGAAAATCCGCGAGAATTTTCAAAAGTAGGCGAGAACAAGCAATTACTTATAGCCATTGTTGGCAATAGTTATTTTTTGGTTAGTCCAGCTTCTGGATATTTCGTTTGTAACTTTTTTAAAGCATTTTCTCGAATAGCTTCCAATTCTGCATTCGACAGTACGCTTTGTCCGCCCATCTTGTTGATTAATTTCTCAACTAATTCTTCCAATATAAGTATTCTGTATTCAGAATCTAATGCTGATTGAGCTATGTCAATTCCTCCAATACTAATTCCCATTTTCGTTTATGTTTTTGTCGGACGATGATTTATCCGTATTATGTAATTCAGTTTTTTCTGTTTCAAAGATTTTATTCACTATGTAGGTGCTAACAAATCCAATTATTAAAGCGCCAATTAAAGAAAAGATAAAATTTTTGGTTTTAGCCCACCAAGGTGGATTGTAATCAGGTCGCCAGGTTACATTCTTACACTTTTTGCATTCTATGTGAGTATTCGACTTAATGTCGGTTACATCAATTTCAGAGCTACATTTTGGGCAAGTTAACAAGTAACTTAACTTCTTTTTTATTTCAATTCCCGTGTTACCGGTCAAATTTGGTATTTCACTCATTCTTGGTTTTGGTTAGTTACTCATAATTATTGCCGACGTTTTGCACATGGCTTGTGGCAGTTTCGAAACACTTTCCTGTCCACCAAAACCAAAGCTGGCTTAGGAGCGAAAACCTTGCTGGCAGACGTTCACCCGCCATAAGCTATATGCATTGTTGGCACACGTGTTTTTATTTTTTATATCGATAATGTCCGATTATTTTAAAGTCGAACAACATATCTTCCAATACTTGTCCTCTTCCAATATTGTGAATTATGAGAGGTCTTTCACCATTTTCTGCTTTTTTATTCGAAACGATTCCAATATGGGTTATTCCACCACCTAAGTTCCAGCAAACAATGTCTCCTGGTTTGTAGTCAGCTGGGGTCTGTGTAATTGAAAGGGTGGTTCCGTGTATCTCAAAAAATGTCATGAGATTTGGAACCCGTCTGTGGTCAATATTCTTGTCTGGTTGTGATAAGCCCCAATTTTTTGGATACTTACCAAAGTTAGCCTTCATGTCTTCGTGAACTTCCTTTTGCAAGTCGATTCCGAGTTTACGATATGCTCTTATAATTACATCGGTACAAACACCTTTATTTGATGGCACGTCTCCGTTAGGATAGTCAAGTCGAAAATATGATGGATCATACTCAACATGCTGTTCTGTCAGAGTCAAAGTTGAATCCGCTAGTTCTTTATAGAAGTCGCTTTGTCCAAAGACTGAACTTGCTGTCAGAAGAAAGATGAATATGTCTAATAGTTTCTGTTTCATTACACGTGTGCCAACAACCCAAATACACTTTCGTTTTAATGAAGTATATTCAAAGTTAGCGAAAGTTAGTAGAATTCAATTTTAGAAGCAAAAATCTTCCAATTTTTATCTAAAAAATCAAATGCTATTTTTTAAATCACAAATCTCAGACAATGGAACTTCTAAAGCCTGGCTAATCCTAAACAAAGTATGAATTGTTGCATTTGTTCTTCCTTTCTCAATTCTTGAAATATTAGTTGTATCAATTTGAGCTTTTATTTTCCCAACTAAATCAACTTGTGTTAAACCTTTTTCAAGCCTAATTCTTTTTACGTTTTGACCAATTATTTTTAAGATATCTGATTTTTCCATTATTGTCATATTTGACAAGTCAAGAAAAGATTTATGTTTGCATAAATTAATGTCATATATGACAGGTTTAAATATGAAATATTATTATGAAAAAGAAATACGTAGAATTAACGCCAGCTCAAATTGAACTGATTGAGTTAATAAAACATAGTGAAGTTAAATACTATTATACCTCTCTTGAAAAAGTACATTATTCTGGAACTTATTTGGTAAACTCAGAATTAGCCGATCTTTCAGCATCTGCTTATGTTCATCAATTGATAGATGTTTTTCAAAAAATAGTGGTTGAAAATTTAGATTATGGTAATTGATTTAATATCGTTGTTTTTTAGAATCTCAATTTCTTAATGCCTCTTAGATTTGTTTTGCTTGAATTCATTTTAGAAGCAACAATCTGCCAAATGTTAAATTCTTGTTGCTTCAAGCGATATAATGTTTTTTTAACTATCATGTTTGGCAATTATAATAATTTGCCCGTCGTTTTTTTCCTCTTCATATGTAGCTTTATCGTAGTTAGAGAACTCGTTTACAATCTTAAACCCAGTTCTTTTCATTAAACTTCTAACTTCATCAATTGTATCACAGCTACATAAAAAACGTTCGTAACATGAATCATCTTGAATTCCATTAGTAGCAATTTCAAAAGTCCATTCTACCGAGAAAATATTATTATCTTCATGGTTTTCAATCTTATATTCGGTGTATTGTTTGTAATGTCTTTCTCCAATATACTGTTCGCCTGTCAGTTTTTTTTCTTTGTTGGCATACATATTTTTTGAAAAAAAAGTACAAATAAATATTCCTTTAGGGTTTAAGTTTCTTTTTGCTGCCAAAAGTATTTCCAATCTTTGGTCTTCTTCTGGAATTAAAGGAAACAGGTTTGGTGCAATCACCAAATCAAATTGATTAATGGTCTTAATTTTTTGAGCAAAGTATGGAAGAATGGTAACTCTTTCTTTTAAAAGTGGATTTTGAATTACTTTAGTAAGTAATATATTATAAACTGTTTCTGAAGGTTCTACACAAGTTACATTACAGTTTTGAAGGGCTATAGGAAGCGCAATGTTTCCTGTTCCTGATCCAAACTCAAGAACATTTTCACAATCTTTTGAATATTCTAAAAAGAATTGTTGTTTTTTCTCCAAGCTTTCTGATTTTAAACTAAATAAATCATAAAAAGCAGGGTTGTGCATGTATTTATAATTTTCCATGAATTGATTTTGAAGCTAAAATAGACTAATCTGGTTAGTTTGATGTTTGTCAAATAAAGTAAAGTTCAATGGAAGATATTTTACGTTATTCAAGTATCGTTTTTTAGCTAGTTTAAACTGTAGCGCAATTTGCTCAGCAAATTTTCCTTCGCCTTTCATGCGTTTTCCATATTGACTGTTATTTAAACTTCCGTTATGGCAATCTTCAATTTGATGTAAAATTTTGTCGGCTCTTTCAGGATAGGTTTTTTTTACCCAATCTGTAAAAATTTGTCCAATTGCTCCATTCAATCGTACAATGGTATAAGCTACAGATTTGGCACCTAGCTCAGCCACCTTTTTCACTAAAGGTAAAATCTCATGGTTATTAATAGCCGGAATAATAGGAGCCATCATCACATTAACAGGAATCCCATTTTCAGATAAAATTTGAACAGTTTCTAGTCGTTTTTGTATGGTAGCCGTTCGAGGTTCTAAAACACGCCGAGTTTCTTCTGATAAAGAAGTAATAGATATGTTTACATGAATTAAATTCATAGAAGCCATTTCTTGTAAAATATCTAAATCGCGTAAAATCAATGCATTTTTGGTAATCATACTAATAGGGTGTTTTAGTCTTAGAAGAACTTCTAACATTTTGCGAGTAATTTGTAATTTTTTCTCAATAGGTTGATAGCAATCGGTATTACCAGAAAACATAATTGGTTGCGGTGTCCAATTTTTACTTTTTAGTTTTGCCTCTAACAATTCAGGAGCGTTTGCTTTGTAAAGAATTTTTCGTTCAAAATCTAATCCAGCAGAATATCCCCAATATTCATGAGAATTACGAGCATAGCAATAAATACAACCATGTTCACATCCTTGATAAGGATTCATGGAATAAGCCAAACCAATGTCGGGGCTGGTTACTTTATTAATAATCGTTTTAGGAAATATTTCCAGATACGATGTTTTGTTATTATCTGATTTTTCATTTTCAGTATGACAATAATTTAAAAAATCATCTCGCACAATATGCTCATGCTGAAAGAAACGATTATGGGTATTCACTTGCGCACCACGTCCTTTAATGTAGTCCATTATATTTTGTTTTAACAGTAAATAAAAAGGTTAATAATCTCTGATTTGCTGTTTTAAAGGTACGGTAGAGACTTTAAAAAAGAGAATGGTGTTAATAAGTTTAAGGTGTAACTTGTTAACAATCTATATTTTACGAACTTTATTTAATAAGTAGAAATCCGCTAATACCCAAGCAGTTAGTGCCTCAACAATTGGTACAGCTCTTGGAACTACGCAAGGATCATGACGTCCTTTTCCTTGCATTTCTGTTTTCTTTCCTTCTGAATCAATTGTAGTTTGCTTTTGCATAATTGTAGCTACAGGTTTAAAAGCTACACGAAAATAAATATCCATTCCGTTACTAATGCCTCCTTGAATTCCGCCAGATAAGTTGGTTTTGGTACTTCCGTCTTCATTAAAGATATCATTATGTTCGCTTCCTTTCATTCTGCTTCCTGCAAAACCGCTACCAAATTCAAAACCCTTTACAGCATTTAAAGAGAGCATGGCTTTTCCTAGCTCAGCATGTAGTTTATGGAATATAGGTTCTCCCAATCCTACAGGAACATTTTGAACCACACAAGTAATTGTTCCTCCAATAGTGTCTCCTTCTTTTCTAATCGCTTTTATTTTATCAATCATTTTTTGAGCTACTTGTTCATCAGGGCAACGAACAATATTGTTTTCGGTTTTAGAAAAATCTAAATTTGAATAATTAATATCCATTTCGATCTCTCCAACGGAAGATGTATAGGCATTTATAGAAATTTGAGAAATCAATTGCTTAGCCAACGCACCAGCAACCACCCAATTAGCCGTTTCTCTCGCAGAAGAACGACCGCCACCTCTATGATCTCTTAGTCCATATTTTTTATCATACGTGTAATCTGCATGCGAAGGCCTGTACACATTGGTATTGTGATTGTAATCTTTAGATTTTTGATTTTGATTTTTGATAATGAATCCAATAGATGTTCCCGTAGTTTTTCTTTCAAAAATACCAGAAAGGAATTCGACTGTATCTGGTTCTTTTCGTTGCGTAACAATAGCAGATTGTCCAGGTTTTCGTCTATTTAATTCAGCTTGAATGGCATCTGTGTCAATCTTTAATCCTGCAGGAAAACCATCAATAATTCCGCCAATAGCTTTGCCGTGAGATTCACCAAAAGTGGTAAGTTTTAAAAGGTTTCCAATAGAATTAAATGACATAAATTTTTGTATTTGCGTTCAAAGATACGTTACACTATTAGAAAAACCACAGTTTTATAGCCATAAGAATAATCATTACAACTAAGAAAATCCGAATAAAATGATCTCCTTTTTTTACAGACCATCTGCTTACAAACCAACCTCCAAGAGCATTTCCTATCGCTAACGTGAATCCATAAACCCAATTAATACTATCATTATAGGCAAAAACGGCTACTGCAGATAACGAATAAATTAAGGCAACAAATACTTTTATAGCATTACTTTTTACTAATGAAAGTTTATTAACGCTAGAAAGAATTAAAAGAATGATAAAACCAGTACCTGCTTGTATAAAACCACCATAAATACCAACAAAAAAGAATAAGATAACACCAAACCATAAATGTTTTCCTGTGGTTTGTTCTGTTATATTTTTAAGCTTTGTATTGGGTTTAAAAATCATATAAGCAACAACTAGCAGCATGATAACAGCAAGAATCCTGTTAAAAAGTTCACCTTTAATATCTACAGCTAAAGAAGCACCAACAACGGCACCTATTAATGCAGAAACAGCCAGGTAAATACTAAACGGAAAGGAAGAAACTCCTTTGGATTGAAATCCTTTAACAGCAAAAATATTTTGAATAATTATGGCAATTCTGTTTGTGCCATTTGCAATATTAGAAGGCAGACCTAAAAAAATAAGAATAGGGAGCGTTAAGAGAGAGCCTCCGCCAGCAATTACATTGATGCTCCCTGCTATAAAGCCAATAAAAATGAGTAATATAAAATCTAAAATTTCCATTTAATGTAGCTAAAAGTACTATAAATTATCAGAATTGAAATTGACTAAAAAAAGTAAAAATACTTTTACAAAAAGAAAAAGCTTTCTATATTTGCACCCGCCTTTAGGAGAAATGGCAGAGTGGTCGAATGCGGCAGTCTTGAAAACTGTTGACTGTAACAGGTCCGGGGGTTCGAATCCCTCTTTCTCCGCAAACCTTTACTAGAAATGGTAAAGGTTTTTTTATGTCCGTATATTTTAATTCAAAAACTTTTACAATTCTACTGTTATCGATTTCTTTTACTAAGAATGAAATTGACGAACAATCAGATGTATTAGTATCTCACGAATTATTTTAGTATTTTTAATGGTGTTAGTTTGGTAGCATCAAAATTATCTCTATCTAAAATGGGTAAAATCATTTCCATTTGTAATCAAAAAGGAGGAGTAGGCAAAACCACTACATGTGTTAATTTGTCTGCAGCTTTAGGTATTTTAGAAAATAAGGTTTTAGTTATTGATACCGATCCTCAAGCAAATGCTTCTGTATCATTTGGGTTTTCTTCAAGGAGAATAAATAACCCCGCGTTGCAGTTTATGGATTTTGTAGCTGTTATTAAAAATAATGTGATTAAGACTAATTCACCTAATGTAGATTTATTACCTTTTTTTGAAGATTTGAATTTTTTTAAGCGGACATCAGAGGAATCAAAATTCAAACAAGCTTTAGAAACGATCAGTAAATTATATGATTTTATCATTATTGATTGTGTACCTTTTTTTAAAACCAAAAATCTTGACATACTTATAAGTTCAGATTCAGTAATTATTCCGGTACAATGTGACTATTATGCCTTAGAAGGACTTCACACATTTTTAAAAACTATACGTTATGTGCAAAAAAACTTAAACCGCAATTTAGAGATTGAGGGGTTTTTACTAACAATGTTTGATAGAAGGCTGAATTTATCTAAACAGGTGGTTAGTTATGTGCGCAGTTATTTTAAAGAACTTGTTTTTAATGCTGTTATACATCGAAATTCTAAAATCACCCAAGCTCCGAGTTTTGGAAAAAGTATTATGGAATATGATATTAGTAGTAGCGGAGCAAGATATTATTTACAACTTGCCAGCGAAATTCTAGTAAGAAATGCTAAAGCAGAAGGACTGAAGGAAGTTTCTGTAATTCCAGAACAAAAAGAAAGTATCTTTAATACTAGAAGATTTTTTAAAACATTAGACCCTGAAGAAAGAAATAATACGTTACTTGAAAAATTTTTAAAGAAATCGGAGGCAAATTATGAGAATGAAAAATCTCCTTTCATTAAAAATTTTGACGCCTTAATTGATTTAACCAAGCCTTATGTAGAGCAAATAATGGGGATTTGTTACAAAAATCATTTTGGTAACATATGGATATACAAAATTAACAAATCCAAAATATTCAAAAAAAAATACTTATACATCTATTTTAAAGACGACATAGTATCGCATTATGCTACAAAGTGGTTTATGAATTAAATATATGGAGGCTGCTTTTTTAAGATGTGTCTCTATTTCCTATATATTTATTTAAGCTCTTACGCTAACTCCCAAATGCAGTTATTACAGATATTAATATTGAAAGAATAAATGTCCAAGCCATTATTTTTACATTTGTTTGAATAGATTTGATTCGCGCATTATTTCCTTTTGAAACCATGATAAGTTTTTCTAATAATTCTTTTTCATTTTTATTGATAATGTTTTTTTCGTTGCTCATAATTTTTGTTTTTATTAGTAAATATATTATTGAGACAAACATAAACAGATAATAGATTACGAGTCAATCCCCGAAAACCGTGAAATTTATGTATCCCTGAAAACCGTGAGTTTAACTATTTTTTGGAATAAAATTGCTCAGAAAAACCGTATTTGTTAGTAAGTAATTTGTGTGATGTGAAAATAAAAAACCCTTAAATCACTAATTTTCATGTGTTTAAGGGTTTTTTTAATGGTGGTGCCTCCAGGAATCGAACCAGGGACACAAGGATTTTCAGTCCTTTGCTCTACCAACTGAGCTAAGGCACCATCGCTTTAGCGGACGCAAATATAAAACGAGTTTTTTAAAACTTCCAAAAAAATACTTAAAAATCTATTGTATTTTTACAAGTAAAATGCAAAATAGTAGTATGAACTTAGTTATTGATGTTGGAAACTCTCGAGTGAAAGTAGCTCTTTTTGAAAAAGATAGCATTCAAGAAGTTGTGGTTGTGGAAAAGGAAAATCTTATTGAAAAATTATCCAGATTGATAACTAAATATCCAGTTGAAAAAGGAATTTTATCTTCTGTTGTTATGCTAAATAATCAGTTTTTGGAGCAAATTAAAAAACTAACACCCATATTTATACTTTCTCATACTGCAAAATTGCCTTTTTTCAATAGATATGCTACGCCAATTACTCTAGGATTGGATCGAATTGCATTAGTCAGTGCTGCAGTGAGCAATTTCCCTAAAAAAAACACACTAATTATTGATGCAGGAACTTGTATTACCTATGATTTTGTGAATCAACAGAAAGAATATCTAGGAGGAGCAATTTCTCCAGGAATTGTAATGCGATATAAGTCGTTACATGCATTTACATCAAAGTTGCCGAATCTTATAGCAACAAATCCGAATCACTACATAGGCAATAGTACCGAGCAAAGTATTCATTCTGGAGTTATAAACGGAATTATAAGAGAAATTAACGGAACAATAGAGCAATATAAACAAGAATATGAAGATTTAACAGTTGTTTTAACAGGAGGAGACATAAATTTTTTGTGCAAACAATTAAAAAATAGCATATTTGCCAATCAAAATTTTCTCCTTATCGGATTAAATACAATTTTGAATTTTAATAATTAGTGAATGATTAGAAAACTTTCTCTTGTTTTCTTGGCTTTATCGGCGTTGGGGATGTCCGCTCAAAGAACCAATTCTTCTCCTTACTCTTTTTTTGGTGTAGGTGAAGAGTTTGAATCGAGAACCGTAGAACAGAATACAATGGGTGGAATAAGTGCTGCTTATTCAAGTCCGTATATGCTTAACCTTTCCAATCCTGCAGCAAATGCAGATCTCAGGTTATCTACCTATGCATTTGGAATGTTAAGTAATGATTTGACAATCAAAAACCAAACAGAATCTCAATCTTCTAATTCAATAAGCTTATCATATTTTGCTTTAGGTTTTCCTATTGGTAAGAAAGCCGGAGCTGTATTTGGTATGCAACCTGTTTCAACAGTTGGGTATTCATTACTGAACTCAATTGAAGACGATGAAGGTGTTGTGGAGATTACTCGATTTACAGGAAATGGAGGTACAAACAGAATTCATGGAGGATTAGGAGTCATTCTTTTTGATGGATTTTCTTTAGGAATTGAAGGAAGTTTTGTGTTTGGTAGAGTTACAAATAATGTAACCAATCAAAGAAGAGATGTTTTGCTTTTGACAAGAAATGAAGAAGTGACAAACATAAGAGGAGGAATTTTAAAACTAGGTGCTCAATACAAAAAAGAGCTTAAGAATAAGCTAACTATAGATGCTGGAGCGATATTTAAATTTAGCAACAATTTTAACGTAACAGGTACAGAATCTTTGTTTTCTATAACAGAATCAGGGCAATTAGTAGATGTATTAAGTGATGAAGCTATAAGAGGTAAATTGGTAAATCCTTTCCAAACAACGTTAGGTTTAGGAATTGGCAAAAAAGAAAAATGGTATGTAGGTGCAGATTACTCATTTAAAAATGCATTATCTCCAGAAGGTTATTTAAGCGGATCAAGCTTAGGATATTCTTATGAAAACGAAAGTAGATTTTCTTTGGGAGGATTCTATACGCCTAATGTAAATTCAATCAGAAGCTATTGGCAGCGTATTACTTGGAGAGGAGGATTACGCATTGAAAAAACAGGGTTATTGGTTTCTGCAAATCAAAATCCAGGTAATTTTACATCAATAAACGACTTTGGCATATCTTTTGGTTTTGGATTACCAATTGGGAAACCATCTAGTTTAAATGTTGGTTTTGAACTAGGAAAAAGAGGAACTACTAACAATAGTTTAATACAAGAGAATTATTTTAACACTAGAGTCAGCTTATCTTTATCAGCGCTCTGGTTTCAAAAAAGAAAAATAAACTAGTAGAACATTAAAAACGATAGATGATGAAAAAAATTATGTACTTGATAGCAACTGTTGTCTTTTTTACTGCTACTACTTCGATAAAGGCGCAAGCCGGTCAGCAAGAATGTACAATTAAGTATAACTTGTTTAAGGGGGATTATCAGTCAAAAAAGTATGATGAAGCTTATAAGAACTGGATATGGTTATTAGATAACTGTCCAGATTTATCAATCAACATATATAAGTTGGGTGATAAAATTGCAGAAGTTAGGTATGAAAAAGCTACAGACAAGGATGCTGCTTATCAATTGGTAAAAAGAGTTTATGAACAACGATTAAAGTATTATCCAAAAGATAATCCAGCAAAAGCACATAGTGATTACGCTGCTTTTTTAATAGAAAATAAAATAGGAACGGATGATGAGCATTTTACTATTCTTCAAAAAGCATATGAGTTAGATCCTGTTCAAATGGGAGTTAAAAATATTTATAGATATTTTCAAGGAGTAGTTGATAGAAATAAAGATTCTAACCCTCAACTTGTTTTTGATACGTATGATAATGTATTGGAATCTGTAGACAAAACGTTGGCTTACTACGCAAAGAAGCTAAAGCCTCTTTTAGACAAGCAAGAGAATGGTCAAGAATTAGATAAAAAAGAAAAAAGATACTTAAATGCATACACAGTTAATTCAAAAGCATTAGGTTTGGTAGAAGATGGATTGGACGCAAAAATAGCTGAGTTATCTACATGTGAGCGTTTAGTACCCTTGTATACTAGAGATTTTGAAGAAAGTAAGTCAGATGCTAAATGGTTAACTAGAGCAGTTTCTAGAATGTATAATAAAGATTGTACAGATGATCCTTTGTATGAAAAATTAGTAGGAGCCTTGGTAAAAGCAAGTCCTTCTCCAGAAACGTCAGTTTTTTATGCGGGTGTTTTGTATAAGAAAGGGAAAATTAACGAAGCAATGGAATACTACAAGCAAGCTGTAGACCAAGAACCAGATAATTTAAAGAAAGCTAAAAACTTATTAAAGATAGCGCAGTTATTTTCTAAAAAAGGACAAAAATCACAAGCAAGAAACTATGCAAATCAAGCTTTAAAATTCAATCCAAATTTAGGAAGTGCTTATCTTTTAATAAGTAGTTTGTATGCTTCTTCTGCAAATTCTTGTGGTAGTAATGTTTTTGAGAAAAGAATGGTATATGTGGCAGCTTTAAACAAAGCGAGAAGAGCAGCATCAGTAGATCCATCAATTGAATCTAGAGCAGGTAAATTTATTGCTTCGTACAGAAGTAATATTCCTACTAAAAAAGATGTATTTACAGCAGGAGTAACTCCAGGAAGTTCATATACTGTTAGATGTTGGATTGGAGAAACAGTTCGTGTCCCAAGTAATTAATTTTTTTGATGTATAAACATCAATATATTACTAATAAAAATATTGCTGTCACTATTGTGATGGCAATATTTTTTTCGTGTACTAACAGTACTAAAGCAGTTAGAGATTTTTTAGCAGAAAAAAATCTTCCTATTGGTATTGCCAAAAATGCATACCACGTATATAAGGATTCAGGAATTGTTGTATCAAAACTAGCTACTCCTCTTATGCACGATTTTAGTAACAGAGAAGAGCACCCATATAATGAATTTCCAATCGGACTTAAAATTGTAAATTTTGATAAGAATGGAAAAGATTCAGTTACCATTATTGGAGACTATGCTTTATCATATAATAAAACATCTGTTGCAGAAATAAGAGGGAATGTGGTTGTGAAAAACCACACGGATAAAGCAACGTTGATGACAGACCAATTGTACTGGGATCAAAAAGAAGCTTATTTTTTTTCAGAAAAAAAGTTTGTGTTAACTAAACTAAATGATACCGTTAGAGGAGTTGGTTTCGAATCAAAAGAAAACCTAAAAAAAGTAGTATTTAAAAATGTGGGAGGTAATTTAGAAGCAAACGAAAACGAATGAATACGATTTGGAAATACTTACAGTACGGCTACCTTGTTGTAGGTGCTATCTTCCTGATAGAAGCAATTCTTGTGTTTAAAGAAAACACAGAGCGTTCTGTGTTTATGGGATGTTTTGCTATCTTTATAACACTTATTTTCTTTTTTAAAAGAAGGTTTAGAAAGAAAATAGAACAGAAGAACAACCAAAAGTAACATGGAGCTAGAAATAGCGATTATACTCATTTCAATTATACTTTCTGCTTTTTTCTCAGGAATGGAGATTGCTTTTGTATCAGCCAATAAACTTCAAATTGAATTAGAAAAAAAGAAAGAAGGAGTTATTGGTTATGTTATTTCTGTTTTTTCTAAAAGTCCGTCAAAATTTATAACCACTATGTTGGTAGGTAACAATATAGCTTTGGTAGTTTATAGCTATTTTATGGGCGGATTTTTAATGCAGCTTTTACCTATTGAAAATTGGAATAGCTTCTCTGTGTTACTTGTACAAACAGCTATTTCTACAATAATTATCTTAGTAACGGCAGAGTTTTTGCCTAAGGCTATTTTCCGAATTTATGCAGGAGAAGTACTCAGAATATTCTCTATTCCTGCGTATTTTTTCTATATTTTACTTTATGCTTTCTCTGGGGTTATCAATAAGATAAGTGACTTCTTTTTAAGAATATTTTTTAAAACTACTTCAGATGATGAGTATACAGTTTTTGGCAGAGAAGAACTAGGATATTATATAAATGAACAATTAGAAACACAACAAGAAGATGTAGAAATAGATTCTGAAATTCAGATATTTCAAAACGCATTAGATTTTCAAAGCGTAAAGGTTAGGGAAATTATGGTGCCAAGAACAGATATTTGTGCGTTAGAAATTCATGAGTCGGTAGAACAGTTAAAGGAAAAATTTGTAAAAACAGGCTATTCTAAAATACTCATTTATAAAAATTCTTTGGATGAAATATTGGGTTACGTAAACGCTTTTGAGTTGTTTAAAAAACCAACCACTATAAAATCTATTTTGCTTCCTGTAGAAGTTGTGCCAGAATCGATGATGATTAATGATGTGCTGAATCTTTTAATGAAAAAGAGGAAAAGTATTGCTGTGGTAATTGACGAGTATGGAGGAACATCAGGAATTGTTACTGTAGAAGACGTTGTAGAAGAACTATTCGGTGAAATTGAAGACGAACATGATTCAAAAGAACTACTTCATTTAAAAATAAGTGAAGATGAATATACGTTTTCAGCTCGTTTAGAAATAGATTTTTTGAATGAAGAGTATGACTTGAAAATACCTAAGGATGAATCGTATGAAACACTAGGAGGATTCATTATTTCACATACCGAAAGTATTCCAGAAAAAGATGAGATCATAGAAATAGACAACTACAAGATTAAAATTTTAAAGGTGGGCTCTTCTAAAATTGAAGAAGTTTATTTTAAAGTTCTAGAATCAGAATAAAAAAAGCAACTTTCTAGTCATTTTGTATTTTTTGTCTTTAATTATAAACCCTTAGGTTGCATTATTAAAAGCCAAATTGTATCTTCGCCCCTCGAAAATAAATAATTGATTTTATGGCAATTTTATCAAAAATTAGAGATCGTTCTATTGCAATGATAGCGGTTATTGGTTTAGCATTGTTTGCGTTTGTGATAGATCCCTCTAAGCTGTCAGATTTTTTTAGCTCTAGCAAAGTAAATGCTGTTGGAGAAGTAAATGGAGAAACGATTACGCGTCAAGAATTTGCTGAGGCGCTAAAGGAGTACACTACTAGGTCAAATGGTCGTGTAACCGAAATGCAGGCAGCAAAAGTTGTTTGGGACAACTTAGTTCGTCAAAAAATATATAAGGCACAGCTAGAAAATGCAGGAATTAAAGTTGGAGATGAAGACGTTTGGTTTGAAGTGATAAATTCGCCATCAATTCTTCAAAACCCAAGCTTTAAAAACGAAGCAGGACTATTTGATGAAAATAAGCTTAAACAGTTCTTAGTAGATATTAAAGAAAATGATCAAGCGCTTTACAATTCTTGGCAATTATACTTAAATCAAATAAAAGAGAATTTAGAAAATACTACTTATAATGATTTAATTGCTGCAGGTATAGGTGCTTCTTTAGCTGAAGGAAAATTTCAGTATTATTCAGATAACACTAAGATCAATGCAGATTATGTGTACTTACCTTATTCTTCAATTCCAGATAGCTTAGTAACAGTTACAAAATCAGAAATTGAAACCTATATTAAAGAACATGCTTCCCAATATGAAACAGAAGCAACACGAAGCATATCTTACGTGAAATTTGAAGTAGAGCCATCTGCTAAAGATGAAGAAGCTTTAAAGCAAGAAGTTGAAGGATTGTTACAAGACAGAAAAGTTTTCAATAACGTAACAAAACGTGAGGAAACATTAATAGGTTTTAAAAACACTTCCGATTACGATACATTTTTTGAAGAAAATGAATCTGCTATACAAGCAAACAATAGCTTTTTATTTAAAAACTCAATTCCTGCCCCAATATCTAATGATATTGTAGAAGGAAAAGAGGGAGATGTTTTTGGACCATACAAAGAAGGTAATTACTTTAAACTTGCTAAAATTAGAGAGATTAAGCGTTTGCCAGATTCCGCAAAAGCAAGTCATATATTAATTCCTTTTGTAGGCGCATTAAGAGCAGGAGCAGATATTGAAAGAACGGAAGCAGAAGCAAAGCAATTTGTGGATAGTTTATATACAGTTTTAAAAAGAAACAGAAGTAACTTTTCGAATTTTGCTAAAGAGTATTCTTCTGATACAGGTTCAAAAGAAAAAGGAGGATTTTATGATTGGTTTGGATACAATAGGATGACTCCTGAGTTTCGTGATTTTGTTTTCGAAAATAAAACAGGAGACATGAGTGTAGTGAAGACACCATTTGGTTATCATATCATAAAAATTGATGGTCAAAAGAATATGCAGCGAGCATACAAGCTAGCTATTTTTGCTCGTCAAATTGAAGCTTCTGAAGAAACAGAGAACCTTATTTTTAGAGAAGCAGAACAATTTGCTCTAGATATTTCTAACGGGAAAGAATTTACAGCCGTAGCTAAAGAAAAAAACCAATCAGTAAGACCTGTTGTAGGATTAAAAGTGTTAGATGAAAATATTCCTGGTGTAGGTAACCAGAGACAAATTGTTACCTGGGCTTTTAAAGAAGATACAAAACCAGGTAGCTTTAAGCGTTTTGATATAGAAAAAGGTTTTGTAGTTGCTATGCTTACTAAGATCACTCAAAAAGGGCTACAATCTCCGGCTCAGGTTATGAACCAAGTTAAACCTATTTTAGTTAAAGAAAAGAAAGCTAGTATTTTAGCTGGGAAATTGAGTGGAGAGTCACTTGAGGCAATTGCTACAGCGAATAATACAAATGTTAGAAAAGCAAGTAATGTAAATGTAAAATCGCCTACTATTGCAGGAGTAGGTAATGAACCAAAGGTAGTTGGAGCAATGTATTATGCCGCTTTAAATCAACTTAATACAAGCGTAGTAGGAGAAAAAGGAGTATTTGCTTTCTCAGTAACGTCTAGAGAAGAACCAACAGCATTGCCGAACTATGAAACTACTAGAGATAGAATTGCATCTAGTAGACAAAGCCAGACATTTAAGATGTATGAGGCAATAAAAAATGCTTCAGATATAGAAGATAACAGGGCTGTTTATTATGGAATCGAAAACTAATTAAGTAAGTAAATAAAATAAAAAGGGTTGCTTAAGCAACCCTTTTTATTTTTATAAGTTTATTTATTTGACTAACCATTCATTGATATTAAGAACTCTTCGTTACTTCTAGAGAACTTAATTTTCTCGTTTATAAATTCCATTGCTTCAATTGGGTTCATATCTGCTAAGTATTTACGAAGCACCCACATACGTTGTACGGTTTTATCATCTAATAATAAATCATCTCTACGAGTGCTTGATTTGATCAAATCAATTGCAGGATAAATTCGTCTGTTAGCAATATTTCTTTCTAACTGAAGCTCCATATTACCCGTTCCTTTAAACTCTTCAAAGATTACCTCATCCATTTTAGAGCCAGTTTCAGTAAGTGCTGTGGCAATAATTGTTAAAGAACCACCATTTTCAATATTTCTAGCAGCACCAAAGAATCGCTTTGGTTTGTGTAGCGCATTGGCATCAATACCTCCAGAAAGAATTTTTCCAGAAGCAGGAGCAACCGTATTGTATGCTCTTGCCAAACGTGTAATCGAATCTAATAAGATAACTACATCATGACCCGATTCAACCAAGCGTTTTGCTTTTTCTAACACAATATTGGCAACTCGTACGTGTTTTTCTGCAGGCTCATCAAAAGTAGAAGCCACAACTTCACCACGAACACTACGTTGCATATCTGTTACTTCCTCTGGTCTTTCATCAATTAGTAACACAATTTGATAAACCTCTGGATGATTTGCAGCAATAGAGTTTGCAATATCTTTTAAAAGCATTGTTTTACCTGTCTTTGGTTGAGCAACAATCATACCTCTTTGCCCTTTTCCAATAGGAGAAAATAAATCTATAATTCGTGTAGAAAGACTATTGCTTTTATCAGCCAGATTAAATTTTTCATCAGGAAACAATGGAGTAAGATGCTCAAAAGAAACGCGATCTCTAACAATATTTGGGTTTAAACCATTTATTTTAGAGACTTTAATTAAAGGGAAGTATTTTTCGCCTTCTTTAGGAGGCCTCACATTTCCTCTTACAGTATCTCCTGTTTTTAACCCAAACAATTTAATTTGAGATTGAGAAACATAAATGTCATCAGGAGAGCTTAAATAATTGTAATCAGAAGATCGTAAAAAGCCATATCCGTCAGGCATCATTTCTAACACTCCTTCACTTTCTATAATTCCATCAAATTCAAAGTCAGGATCTTTGTAACGACTATTGTTTTTTTGATTTCTATGATTTTTATTTCGATTCTTTTGATGATTATTTTGGCTTGTTTTATTCTGCCTTTTCTCAGTAGTTTTTTCTTGCTCAGAAGATTCCTCTTTCTTTGCAATAGGTTTTACCTCTTTTTTACTAGAGTCATTAGTAACTACTTCATTTTTGGTCTCAGTTGCCTTTAAAGAGTTGTTACTCTCAGAAGTTTTTTTAGTGACTCTTTTTCTTTTTAACTTCTCTTGTGTTTTCTCTGATTTCTCAGAGGCTGATGAAGAATTCTTAGACGGAGTTACAGATTGTTTGTCTAGAATTTTATAAACTAAATCTAGTTTTTTTAGTTGACTTGTTTTGGTAATACTCAAGCCTTTTGCAATCTCATGCAACTCAGCAAGAGTTTTTGCTTTAAGTTCTGATATTTCAAACATGTAAGAAATTGATTGTCTTAAATTATTAAGTTTGTTTTGTGAAATTTTATGATTGAATGTTGTTTGTTGGTAGCAAACAACATATGCTGTGCGCGGTTACATTCAGTAGCAAATATATACAATTATTTTAATTAACTAAACATTCTTTTTTCGAAAAGAAAATTTTACTTTTGCTCTAGCTTTTACACGGTATGATCCAGAGAATACAGTCAATTTATTTATTAGTAGTTTTTTTGCTTTTAGGAGTTGTATCAAACTTAGTAAGTTTATGGACTGTAAATAATAATGTTTCGCAAACATTATTGGATTTATTAAAAGGAGAAGAGATTCTCTTAAAAACAGTAACTATATCATATTATATGGGTTCTTTGCTAGCACTACTAGCAATTTTTCTATTTAAGAATAGACAGTTACAGTTTGTGTTAGGGCGTGTTAATATTTTGATTAATCTTTTTTTAGTAGGTGCGTTGATATATCTATCACTAAATTTACCTGGAGAAACGGTTGTTTCTGAGAAAGGTATTGGGATGTTCTTACCTGTTGTGGCTATTTTGTTTTTAGTTTTGGCAAACAAGGCTATCAAGAAGGATGAAGATCTTGTAAAATCTGTAGATAGGTTACGATAAACCTCACATCTTAGTATATTTAGTGCGAAAAAGCCGAAATGAAAATTTCGGCTTTTTTAATGGTAAAAATTTAAGTAAAATGTAAAATATTGTATATTAACTAGTTATTAACCAAAAATAGGGAAAACTCACGGTTTTCAGTGAGGGCAAAATTTCACTGAAAATGGGTATTGTGAGAGTAATTTTCCCTATCTACATTTGTACAAGTTCAATGAGAAAAAAAATAAAAGTTCACATAGCGGACGATCATAAGATTTTAATTGAAGGAGTTGTCGCTGTAATAAATACCGATGAAGAGGTAGAGGTTGAAGGTTTTTCTTTAACAGGAGAGGACGTTCTTAAATGGGCAAAGAAAAAGAATACTGCCGACATCTTAATACTAGACATTAACATGCCAGTATACGATGGAGTTACAGTATTACGAAAACTGAAAGAAAAAGAGAGTAAGCTAAAAGTTATTGTTCTTTCAAGTTATGATGATATAAGTTTTGTTCAGAATATTTTAAAGTTAGGAGCAAAAGGCTTTGTTAATAAAAGTAGTGCAGGCGAGCATATTTTAAAAGCAATTAAAGCTGTTTATAGAGGTGAAAAATACTTTAGTGACGGAATTAAAGATGATCTCTTAAAAGTGTTTACAGGTCAAGAAGTAGATGAAGGAGAAAAACCAGAAACAGCAGCAATTCTTGATTTAACACGAAGAGAAATAGATGTGCTTAAGTTAATTGTAAAAGAATATAGCACTGCCGATATATCAAAGATTTTGAAATTAAGTACGAATACAGTAGAAACATATAGAAAAAATTTATTAAAAAAAACAAAATCAAAAAATGCAGTAGGTTTAGCAGTATTTGCTGTGAGCAACAATATTATTTAATACCCCCTCACTATTCTTCATATTTGTAGTAGGATATTATTTAAATACTTTTCATCACACACACATCGTTGTTTCCAGCAGCTGCTTGCCTGCAGCTATAAAAATAATCACTAAATACATATTTTATGAAAACAAGTAAATGTCCCCCAATTATTATTGTTATTGCTATTTTATTCTTAGCATCTTGTTCTAAGAATGACAATACTTTAGACCTTCAAAGTGATGATTTACTACAAACGTACGAGCTGAAAAAAACAGTTGATGGGTCTTATTATTTAGACTATAAATTAAGTAAAGCTACATCAAGCGCCATTTTAGATGCTAAAAACAACGTTAATAACATTATGTTGTACCCTTCAAAAGAAGTTAAAGATCAAAACTATACCGAAGATCTAGGTTCTTTTAATCATTACGATCTTCTAAAAATACAGTTTAATGATACACAGAATGACAAAGTTACCACTCTTATAGTTAAAGACGATAACATACAGTTGAATCGTTCTGAAAGTAACGAATTCCTAGAAAATTATGATTTTAAAAACAATGGAGATGGTACTTATACTTTAGATTTTGTAGTTATACCAGAAACAACTGTTTTATTTGAATATAACGAAGAGTACGAATCGTATGACATTCGATTATCTAGTGGCGGTAATACAAACTCTGAGATAACATACTCTCGTACATTTACTACAGACGAAAATGGCTACTTACGAATTGCTTTTGTTACTAGGTACAATAGTGAACTTAATAAAGAAGTTGGAGGTTTGAAAAAATCTTCTTATGAGGAAGAAGATAGGAAACCAGAGCTTATTATAGTTGATCCTGGTGTGAAAATAGATGGTATCGAAGTAGTTACTGATACTGAGTTTTAACCTTATTGAAAAATATTAGATAAGAAAAAGCACGTAAACAACAACAAACAATGAAAAAAGTAAAGAACCTGTGTTATATTTTTTTCGTATAGCATATTGGTAAAAGTAATTGAGTGCAAAATTCAAAGTCTTTACTTTTTCTATCGTCTTTATTTTTTCCTATCGAAAGATGGTTAATATACAAATTCATACTTTCCCTTTCCACTAGCAAAACAAGGAGCTGTTAACGGAAATTTTCTACAAGAAAATTTAGTAGTACTAAGTCTGTAAAGAATCACCCACATGATACAAAGATATGTAGGAAAGAGATCTTAGGAGTGTAAGAAAATAGTATAATATATGTTAGCATTTTTAGTTACAATTGAATATACATGCCAAGATTGTTATTTTTGTTTATAAATTTGAGACTCTTAACCACTTTAAATTAAATGAGTATACGTTTATTAAAAATCTTTTTTTTTGTAACAGTATGTAACTTTATCAATCAGAATTCGTACAATAAATATAACCAGAGAGGCCCATCTCAATTTAGAGATGGTTCTTTTTTATATATAAAAGACAGCCTTCCTTTTCAAAAAGAATATGAGATAATAGATAGTCTTTTTAAAGAACATAAGGAGTATGGAATGGCTTTAGAAAAAGTATTGATTTTATACGCTACGGTAAAAGATGATCCTGAACTACGGTTTCAATCAGCACTTCAAATAGGAAATATTTATGGGAAAACAAATAACTTTAAAAGATCATTAGATTTTTATAAAAAAGCGCTGGAAATACTAACCTCTATAAAAGATATAGATAATTTTAATTTTAATAGTGAATCTAGTGAGCAATATGCAGAAACATTTCTTAGATTAGGTGGTGCTTATCAGCGACTCAATATTAGAGATAGTGCTATGCTATATTATAAAGAGATAGAAAATATAGACGCTCTTAGTAAAAAAGTTTTGAGTTATAAGGCAATGGCTTACACCAATATTTCAGCAATTCTTCAACTGGACTCTCTTTATTCAGATGCAATCAAATTTTCTATAAAATCTTTAGAGATGCATAAACAGAATAAAGATATGTTAAATCAGGCATCGGCGCTAAATAATTTAGGAAGTATATATTTATCTCAAGGAGATTTTGAAAAGGCAAAACAACAATATTTAGACGGAATTGAGTTAATTAAAGAAGATAATTCGCATAATGCAGTGCGCTTCAAAGCAAGTTTATATGCCAATTTAGCGTGGGCCATGCGAAACTTAAAAGAATATAAGGCCTATGATGCTTTAGAAGATTCATATCTGATTAAAGACCGGCTAAAAGACAAAGAGATACAGCAAATTGTAGAAACGGTAACAAAAAAACATAATGTAGAGGCAGTTAAAAAACAAGCACAGGTAGAAGCAGCCATTGCTTCTAGAAGAACATGGGCTATTGCTGGAGGTAGTACACTAGCAATTTTAGCCTTGCTATTTTTTGTTAATTATTATAAGCTAAAACAAAAGAACTTAGCACTTAAACTACGCCAAAAAGAAGCCGACCAAGAAAGAAAAATTAGTAAGCTAAGAGAAGAATCTCAAACACGTATTTTAAATGCTATTTTAGATGGTAGAGAAGCCGAAAGAAAGGAAGTTGCCGAAATATTACATGATAATGTAAGCGCACTTTTGTCTTCTGCAAATTTGCATATACAAGCGTGTAAAACACATTTTAATGGAGAAACTCCTCCTGAAGTTGGCAAAACCCAAGTAATTATCAATGAGGCGTCTCAAAAAATTAGAGATTTATCGCACACATTAGTATCTTCTATTCTCTTAAAATTTGGATTAAGTCATGCCATTAGAGACATGATAGAGAAATATGAAAACTCTCAGCTTCATATACATTCAAGCATAGATAAGTTACCTAGATATAATGAAAAGTTTGAAATAAAAATATACAACATTATTCAAGAACTATTCAATAATATCATTAAACACAGTAAGGCATCTAAAGTAGGGGTAGATATTTTTGAGGCTAAGAAAAGAGTGTTTATTAAGATAACAGATAATGGAGTAGGTTTTGACGCATCAACTATTGCTAAAAAAGAAGGTGTTGGAATTAATCAAATTAATGCCAGAGTTTATATGATGAATGGAAAGTTTGATATTGATTCAAAAATTAATCAAGGAACAACTATTGAG
This sequence comes from Bacteroidia bacterium, assembly GCA_030428865.1. Classification (GTDB taxonomy): domain Bacteria; phylum Bacteroidota; class Bacteroidia; order Flavobacteriales; family Flavobacteriaceae; genus Polaribacter. Next base: position 71,127 of record JAUIEK010000008.1, read on the forward strand.
GTTATGCTACCAGTTGTGCCTAGAAATCAAAAAACTACTGCTTAGCTAATTCTATCACTTCCATATTTTTAATCTCTCCGTTATCCAAACAAAAACGAAGCATCGTTCTTACTTTATGAAAACCATGTTTGCCTGCTGCTCCAGGATTTAAGTGAAGCAAATCATTTTTCTTATCATAGATAACTTTAAGAATGTGAGAGTGCCCACAGATAAATAACTGCGGACGAATTTCTTGTAGTCGTTCTTTAATTCTTGGGTAATATTTGTTAGGATATCCGCCAATATGTGTCATCCAAACGGTTACATTTTCTACAGTAAACTGTTGGTCTAACGGGAACTCGGCTCTAATATCTTTTCCGTCAATATTGCCAAAAACAGCTCTTAAAGGCTTTATGTTTTTTATGCAATCGGTTACAGTAACAGAGCCAATATCACCCGCATGCCAAACTTCATCAGCTTGATGTACAAACTTTAAAATTTGCTCATCAATAAAGCTGTGCGTATCTGAAAGGAGTAAGATTTTCTTCACAAAGCGAAAGTACAAAGAACCCGATAAAAATCCGTAATTTTGAGGCACTACAAAACTTGAATTGTTGCGGTATTTTATAGAGATTTCTTATAAAGGGACAAATTATCATGGTTGGCAAATTCAACCAGAAGCAATCAGTATTCAGGAAGAAATTAACAAAGCAATATCTACTATTTTACAAGAGAAAATAGAAGTTGTAGGAGCGGGCAGAACAGATTCTGGTGTGCATGCAGAACAGATGTTTGCACATTTTGATTCGTCAGTTTCTGTAGATAATAATCACTTGCATAAATTCAATGCAATTTTGCCAGACGATATTGTTTTAAAAAAATGTTTTTTGGTGCATAATGATGCTCATGCAAGGTTTGATGCTATAGAAAGAAGTTATGAATACAGAATATATTTAGGAAGAGATCCTTTTTTGTTAGAAACTACCTGGCAGTTTTATCATCAAGCTCCTGATGTTAAAAAAATGAATGAAGCTGCTAACATATTGATGGATTATACAGATTTTGAATGCTTTTCTAAAGTGAAAACTGATGTAAAAACATTTGAATGTAAAATTTCTAAAGCCTTTTGGAAGCAAGAAGGAAATCACTTAATTTTTTGCATTTCTGCAGACAGATTTTTAAGAAATATGGTTCGAGCTATTGTAGGAACTTTGTTAGATGTAGGGTTTGAAAAAATAGATTTAGCGCAATTCAAATCAATTATAGAAAGTCAAAAAAGGAGTAAGGCAGGTGCATCGGTTCCTGCAAAAGGATTATTTTTAACAGGAGTTAAATACAATTTTTAATGGCAGAAAAAGTATCAGGAAAAGCTTTTGACGTAAAAATATTTAGCCGCTTAATGAGCTATGCTAAAAACTATAAACCTCGTTTTATTGTAGCGGCTTTATCTACTATTTTGTTAGCTCTATTTTCTGTCTTTCGAGTTATTGTATTAAAAAACGCAATAGATGATTACATGATTCCTAAAGATTCGGAAGGTTTGCTAAATCATGTTCTTCTTATGCTCGGCATTTTAATTGTAGAAGTTTTATTGCAACTCACATTTATTTTCTATGCCAATTGGGTAGGACAGCACATTATTAGAGATATGCGGTATCATATTTTTAGAAAGATAGTCTCATTTAAAATGGGATATTTTGATAAAAACTCTGTAGGAAGATTGGTTACACGAGTAGTTTCTGATATCGAAACAATTGCTAATTTTTTTACGCAAGGTGTTTTTATGATTGTGAGCGATCTACTAAAAATGCTAGCGGTTACAGTAGTAATGCTATTAATTAATTGGCGATTGGCCTTAATAGCATTGGCAATTCTCCCTGTATTAATTTATGCAACTAAGTTATTTCAAATAGCTATAAAAGCAACATTTCAAGAAGTTAGAAATCAAGTAGCTAATTTAAATAGCTTCGTGCAAGAACGTGTAACAGGAATGAAGATTGTACAGCTATTTAATCGTGAAAAAATTGAATACAAAAACTTTGTAGAAATCAACAATAAACATAAAAAAGCGTACATAAAAACAATTTTTTATTACTCGGTTTTTTTTCCAATAGCAGAGGTGTTATCTTCTATTGCTGTAGGACTTATTGTATGGTATGGAGGAAAACAAATTCTATCAGGTTTTGTAGAAGGACCTGGAGTAATTATTGCTTTTATTACGTTTGTTGAAATGCTTTTTAGGCCGCTACGCCAAATAGCAGATAAGTTTAACCAACTACAAATGGGAATTGTATCTGGAGAGCGTGTTTTTAAAGTGATAGATACGGATAGTACAATAGAAAAGAAAGGAACGATAAAAGCAAAAGATTTAAAAGGAGCTATTGAATTTAAGGATGTAAGATTTAGTTATGTTGAAAACGAAGAAGTTTTAAAAGGCGTTTCTCTTGAGGTCAAAGCAGGTCAAACCATAGCTATCGTGGGAGCTACAGGCGCTGGAAAAAGTACGATAATCAATTTGATTAATCGATTTTATGAGATTGATAGTGGTACCATTTGTGTTGATGGAGTTTCTGTAAAAAAGTATGAATTAGAATCTTTACGAAATAACATTGCTATTGTTTTACAAGATGTGTTTTTGTTTTCGGATACTATTTTGCACAATATCAACTTAAAAAATGATGCTATTTCATTAGAAGAAGTTCAAGAAGCAGCTAAAAAAATAGGAATTCATGATTTTATTATGTCCTTGCCTGGTAACTATCAGTACAACGTAAAAGAACGTGGAATTATGCTTTCGTCTGGTCAAAGACAGTTAATCGCTTTTTTACGAGCCTATGTAAGTAAACCTAGTATTTTGATTTTAGATGAAGCTACATCTTCTGTAGATTCTCATTCAGAACAGCTTATACAACATGCTACAGAAGTAATTACTAAAGATAGAACATCTATTGTAATAGCACATCGTTTGGCAACCATTAAGAAAGCAGATAAAATTATTGTAATGGATAAAGGAAAAATTGTAGAAGAAGGAACTCACAAACAACTCTTAAAAAAAGAGAATGGCTACTATAGAAAATTATACGAAAAACAGTTTAGCGAAGAGTTATTAGTTGATTAATCAGAATGATTAAATCAAAATTTATATATGATGTTTTAGACCTTTTGTTAGATGGTAATACTAACGGAATTAAGGCAAAATCCCAGATCAAATACTTGTGTGAATCTAATTATGAATATACAGAAAGTGGCGTATTTGTTAGTTTCACACATTGGCCAGGAATAGAAAAGTATAGGGTGCAGTCAGATAGATTAATACTTGATGGAGTAGTCGTAAAATCAACAAATCCAAATTTAGAAGCAGAAGCAATTGTATTTTTCAAAAAAGGATTAGTTGATTTTCTTGAAATTTGGAAGTATTATGGTGAAAGTTATCCTAGAGGAGAATTGACAAGCTATGAATTATATTGTCTATTTGAAAAATAGTTCTGTTAGAGAAAGATATTGTTAAAGAATAAAAGACGCAAATGTTTATAATTTGTGTAATGACTTCTGAAATTTAATTACTTCACAGGTGTTAACATGTTTTGATAGTTATCAAACCCTATAGTCACTATCATTACAATATTTATTAATATTCCAAAAACAACAAAAACCACAACTAATAAAACTAAAAATAAAAGAACTTTTATAAAGTATTGTATTAATGAAAGATTAAATAAACGAATTAATATGTATGAGTTATATAAGAAGAAAAATATAGTTAAAACAAAGGATGCATTGGTATAATTATTTACACTAGTAAGATATAAAGTACCAAGAATAAAGAAATTGATAATAGATAACTGTGCAGATGAGTATGTATAGATTATATTATGTTCTAAATAATTAAACTTCTTTTTATTTAGAAAAACAATCCAAGATATTAATGCGTAAATAGGAATAGATATAATGTTAAAAAATGATTGATATTCTAAGGTTAGAGCCATTATTTTTTCATTATACTCCTTGCTAGTATTCCCAAATGTTTCAGCACTTTTATTTACGGCATCTATTGCAATATCCTTATTTATTAAAGCTAAAATACCTGTTAATGTAATAGATATTAAAAGATAACTGAAAGGATTGTAATAACGTTTTCTTACACCTTTAATGTAGCTCTCAATTACAGCATGTGGTTTAATTATAAGATGAATAAATGTTTTAAAAAGACGATTATCTACACTTAAAACTTTGTCTAAAATTTCTTGAAATACGAACTTTAAGGTAATGCTGTTTCCTAAAACTCTAGCACCACAGTTTTGGCAATAGCCATCCTTTTTTGCTAATTCGACTTTACAGTTTTTACAGAGCATATTACTGAATATCTTTCTCTAACTTATCCGCTAACTCATCTTCATCTGCATACAATTCAAACTCACCATCTTTAATATAAGAGATCTCGCCAGTTTCTTCAGAAACAATTAAACATAAGGCATCTGTTCTCTCACTAATTCCGAAAGCTGCTCTATGACGCAATCCAAATCGAGATGGAATTCGATCATTATCAGATACAGGTAAAATTACACGTGTAGCGATTATGTAGTTATCTCTGATAACGATTGCTCCATCATGTAGCGGACTATTTTTATAAAAAATACTTTCTAAAATAGCTTCATTAACCAATGCATACATGCCATCGCCTGAATTGGCAATAAAGTCAAGATTGTTGGTGCGTTCTATCACAATTAAAGCGCCTGTTTTTGTTTTAGATAGTTTTTTGCATGCATTTACGATGACTTCTGTGTCGGTCTCGGAGCTCATTTCAGATTGAAGAAACTTTAATTGTTTCAAAAAGTTTTTTTTGCTAGAAAAGTTAGTCGTTCCAATCATTAATAAAAACTTTCTGATTTCTTGCTGAAATACAATAATAAGAGCAATAACTCCACCACTTAACAAGTATCCTAGAATTTTGCTAAACATTTCCATCTTTAAAAGCTCAGTAGCTTTCCACAGTAAAAAAATAAAAGCAATACCCAAAAAGATGTTTATTGCAACCGTTCCTTTTAGTAGTTTGTAGGTATAATAAATAAGAAGCGCAACAAACAGAATGTCTAAGATATCTAAAACCGAAAATTCTAAAAAGTCAAACATATTATGGGTCTTATTGCTAATGTAAAAAATATTATTGGATTTGCTCTACAACTTTTACAGCTTCCATAGCCTCTTTAACATCATGAACTCTAAGAATATTAGCTCCATTAATAAGTGCAATCGTGTTTGCAGTAGTGGTTGCATTTAATGCTTTTTCAGCAGTTATATTAAGAGGTTTGTACAGCATAGATTTTCTTGACATTCCCGCAAGAATAGGAACGCCTAAATGTGTAAAATAGGTTAGGTTTTTCAATAACTCATAATTATGATCTATTGTTTTTCCAAAACCAAAACCAACATCTAATATTACATCATTTACATGTAAATTTTTTAACTTAAAAAGTTGTGCAGAAAAGAAAGAAAACACCTCTTTTGTCGCATTTTCATATGTTGGATTCTGTTGCATATTTTGAGGTGTACCTTGCATATGCATTAAAATATAAGGCACTTGCAGATCAGCAACAGTCGTAAACATATTTTTATCCATCGTGCCTCCTGAGATGTCATTAATAATAGCTGCACCAGCTTCAACACATTTTTTAGCAACTACGCTTCTAAAGGTATCAATAGATAAAATAATATCTGGAAACTTATTTAATAGTAACTCTGTTACAGGAATAATTCTTTTTAATTCTTCTTCTTCAGAAATAGAATCGGCTCCAGGTCTAGAGGAAAAAGCTCCAACATCAATAAAAGTAGCACCCTCATTTAGCATCTTTTCAGCTTGTTTCAGAATAGCAGTATCAGAGGTGTGCTTTCCTCCATCGTAAAAAGAATCAGGAGTGATATTCAAAATACCCATCACCTTGGGTTTACTTACATCAACAAGGTTGCCCTTACAGTTTATAGTCATAATTTCTTTGTAGACAAGACAAAAGTTTTCAGCGTTGAAAAAATGTATTATTAAAAAATTGTCTTTTTAGTTCGTAAAATTTGACCGAAATTTACGCAAATTACGCTAGCTTATGCCAAATACCTCTCAGGAATACGATGCTGTAATAGAAGAATGCAAAGCTTTATTTATAAAGAAAATGAGCGATTATGGACCAGCTTGGAGAATCTTGCGTCTTCCTTCTTTAACAGATCAAATTTTTATTAAAGCACAACGTATTCGTCAGTTGCAAGAAAATTCAGTGCGAAAAGTAGATGAAGGAGAAAGGTCTGAATTCATAGGAATCATTAATTACTGTATAATGGCACTCATTCAGTTAGAACTAGGAGTTGTAGAAAACCCTGATTTGAATACAAAAGAAGCTACTATGTTGTACGACAAGCATATTTCCAAAACTAAGGAGTTGATGCTAAATAAAAATCATGATTATGGAGAGGCGTGGAGAGATATGCGTATTAGTTCTCTAACAGATTTGATTTTGCAGAAGCTGTTGCGTGTGAAGCAAATTGAAGACAATAAGGGAAAAACATTAGTGTCAGAAGGAATTGACGCTAATTATCAAGATATGATTAACTACGCTGTTTTTGCTATGATACATATGAATTAATAATTATGAAAGTACTTGTTCAATTATCAAGAGTATTTGTAGGTGCCATATTTGTATTTTCTGGCTTTGTCAAACTAGTAGACCCGATAGGGTCTCAATACAAGTTTGAAGAATATTTTAGTGAAGGAGTCCTAAATATGGAATTTTTAATTCCGTATGCATTGGGTTTTTCTATCGTATTGATTTTAGCAGAAATTATGTTAGGTGTAATGCTGTTATTAGGCTATAAGCCAAAATTTACTGTGTGGAGTATATTTTTCTTAACACTTATCTTTTTATTTCTAACATGGTATTCTGCTTACTACAACAAAGTGACAGATTGTGGTTGTTTTGGTGATGCTATTAAACTTACACCATGGGAGACTTTCTACAAAAACGTTGTTCTATTTGTATTAGTATTATTGTTGCTAATTCGTGTAAAAGACATTAAACTGATACTGACTAAAAAATTAACCGTAGCATTAACATTCATCTGTTTATTAAGCTTTAGTTATATAACCTATTATGTGCTAAATCACTTGCCTATAATTGATTTTAGAGCATATGCGGTAGGAAAAAGTATTCCCGAAGGCATGAAGTTTCCAGAAGATATAAATGAACTCCCTGCTATACAGAATTTTGTTTTAGAAGATACTCAGAATGATCTGACAGATCAGATTCTTGCAGAAAAAAAAGTGATGCTTGTGTTGGTGTATAACATTCAAAAATCTGATAAAAAAGGGTTTATTGAAATTAAAAAAGCTGCTGATAAAGCCATTGCAAAAGGATATAAGGTTTATGGAGTAACAGCTTCATTTGGAGATGAGCTAGTCATTACACAAAATAAATACAACCTTCCTTTTGATTTTCTATTTTGTGATGAAACTACAATTAAAACAATTATACGTTCTAATCCTGGAATCATCACTTTGTTAAAAGGTGTTGTAACTGCAAAAAGTAATTGGAAAGATGCTGATAAGATTAATTTTTAGTATTTGATGAATAAATTTGCTAACTTCGTAAGAATCAACTAAAAACAAAAAATATGAAATTTTTAAAATATTTTTTCTTGTTACTGCTAATAGTAGTAGTTGCAGGATTAGGTTACGTGTTTTTTCAACCAGATTCTTACGATGTATCGCGATCAAAAGTAATTCAGGTACCTGTTTCAATCGCTTTCAATACGGTTAATGAAATGAAAACTTGGGAAGATTGGGGGCCTTGGCACGATGAAGATTCAACAATTGTTGTGACATACGGAGATATAACTTCTGGAGTTGGAGCCTATAATAGCTGGACAAGTAAAGATGGGCCAGGAAATATGAAAACAGTTAACACTGTTGCTAATGAATTAATTGAGCAAAAAATGCAGTTTGAAGATTACGAACCAAGTGATGTTGTTTGGAAGTTTAAAGAAACTGAAAAAGGAACAGAAGTTACTTGGCAAATGAAAGAAGACAAAGCACCTTTTATGTTTAAGATGTTTGCTGCACTTTCTGGTGGATGGGATGGTATGTTAGGTCCTATGCAAGAAAAAGGATTAGATAATCTAGAAAAAATTGTACTAAAAGAAGCAGAACTAGCCAACAACTTCAAAATAGGTGCTGTAACTATAAAAGAAGTAGAAACTAAAAAGTTTATAGGATTCTATCATAAAGCAAGTACAGATAATCATGAGGAAATGACAAAAATCTTTATGGAAGATATGCCTAAAGCTGGAATTTATGCATCTAATCAAGGATTGAAAGAGGGAGAGTATACTCCAGCAGCCGTGTATACCAAGTGGGATGAAGAAACGAAAGAGGCAGAATTTTACATTGGTTTACTGCTTCATAAAAATTTAAAGCCTGCTGATGGAATGAAAGAAATTGCAATTTCTAAAGGAAAGGTGGTAACAGTGTCAAAATTTGGTAATTATGGTATTGGAGATTATGAAGCTCATGAAAAGATAGCTGAGTATTTACAGGCAAATGAGTTAGAAATGGCAGGTCTTGTATGGGAATTATACGTGAATGATCCCATGACGGTTAAGCCGCAGGATATTCAAACAGATATTTATTATCAAGTAAAATAAAGTAACAGATATTAAAAATTTATAATTAGATTCTGAAAAGTACAAACTTGTGTTTTTCAGAATCTTTTTATTTTCGTAATGATGAAGCAAATCATACTTGTTTTTGTTGGAGGAGGTTTTGGCAGTGTTTTTCGTTTTTTGTTGTCGAAAATTTTCAATACTGAATCTAGCGGAATTCCTACGGGAACTTTTATGGCAAACATCTTAGGAAGTTTGTTAATAGGGGTATTATTAGGTTTAGCAGCGAAGAATGAAACATTAACTCAAAATCAAACACTGCTATTAGCAACAGGTTTTTGTGGAGGTTTTACTACTTTCTCTACATTTGCCTATGAAAATTACCTGTTCTTAAAAAATGGCGATTTTTTAAATTTTATATTATACGCTATTTTAAGCTTTGTAATAGCTATTACTGCCGTTTTTTTAGGCCTATATCTTGCTCGGCTTTAATCTTGTTTTTTATAATCTTTTATTCCAGCTCGTATTGCAACATTCAGATGATTTTTTCTCGGAGTTAACGGACAGGAATATTTTTTGTTATATGCACAATAAGGATTATATGTGTTGTTGAAATTTAATATGATGGAATCGTTTTTAATATCGCTAATAAATAAATTCATATAACGACCACCTCCATACGATTCTTCACCACTGGTAGCATCGGTAAAAGGTAAAAAAAGATAATCTTTATATTCCTCACTATTTTTAGAATCTTCGCCTCTATAAACAGTAAGTTCAAGCTTTTTGCCTTGTAATTCAAAATGTAAAACTCCGTATTCTCTATACAAAGGTTTTCTATCTGTTGTTGTGGCCATTTTAAAAAGAGACGAGTTAGGGGTTAGTTCTATTCTTGCTTCTACAACATAAGTAGAATCAACAGGGAAAAAATCAAGACCAGTAAAACGCTTTAAATCTTTTTTTGTTAAGGGAGATTTTGAAGCGTCTTTAAAAATGGTATTTTGCTCTCTTTGGTAATCTGTTTCTCCTTTAATAGCTCTTTTTTTATTATCCTGACAAGCAGCTGTTAGCATAATACTAAATAGAAAAAATAAAATTAAGTTCACTTTTGATTTCATAGTATCAAAAATACTTTTTTAAAACCTGTAATTCAAAAAAGAATTTGTTTAGCTTTACGGCGTAAATCAAAAACAATGAAAACAGTCAATTCATATAAACCAAAACAGCAGTTAGTCGGTATAATGTTTTGACAGTTTTTTAAACAAATACATTTTAATTAGAGTCCGACTTTTTTAGTCGGACTTTTTGTTTTGACAATTTTCTCTCACAATCATGAAAAAGTTATATGCGAATTATTTAGGCTCTTTTAAAGGACTGTCCAAAGAAGTTTGGTGGTTATCACTCATAACCTTAATCAACAGAGCAGGCACAATGGTCATTCCTTTTTTGTCTTTATATCTAACAAAAAACTTGTCATTTACTCTAGAAGATGTTGGTTGGATTATGAGTTGTTTTGGGTTAGGTTCTGTTGTTGGTGCATGGATTGGTGGTAAACTAACAGATCGATTTGGTTTTTATAAAGTGATGATCTTTAGTTTACTCTTTACAGGTATTCTATTTGTGTTACTACAATACGCGACTAGTTTTTTAGGAATTTGTGTTGGAATTTTTCTAGTTATGTTGGTAGCTGATACATTTAGACCAGCCATTTTTGTAGCGTTAAATGCGTATAGCAAGCCTGAAAATAAAACACGATCGGTTACTTTGATTAGGTTGGCAATAAATCTTGGATTTTCTGCCGGTCCTGCATTAGGTGGAATTATTATTGCGTCTATGGGATATGGAGGATTGTTTTGGGTAGATGGAGTAACATGTTTGTTGGCTGTAGTTTTATTGATAAATGTTTTACATCCTAAAAAGGCAAAAGTATTAGATACAGAAAAAAATGAACAACCCATTTCAATTAAAAAAGATAAGCCTTTTTGGGTGTTTTTTATTGCAATGTTCATGTTTGGGTTTGTGTTTCTACAGTATTTCTCAACAATGCCATTATACTACAAAGATGTTCATTTGTTATCTGAATTTTCTATTGGGCTTTTACTGGGATTGAATGGCTTTTTTGTTTTTCTGTTCGAGATGCCTTTGATAAAATGGTTAGAAAACTCAAAACACACTAAGGAGTTTTTGATGTTACTAGGTCTATTATTAACAGGGCTTAGCTTTATTGTTATTCTATTAAGTTCTTGGGTTGGCGTGCTTATTATAGGAATAATTTTAATGTCATTAGGTGAAATGATTGCTTTTCCTTTTTCAAATGCTTTTGTATTAGAGAGAGCCAAGAGAGGTAAACAAGGAGAATATATGGCTTTTTATAGCATGTCTTTCTCGATAGCACATATTTTTGGTCATAATTCAGGAATGCAGTTAGTAAATCTTATAGGGTATGAATACACTTGGTTTATCATGATTGTTGGTTCTGCTGTTGGAATAGGATCAATACTATTATTAAGTAAAATGCTTAGAAAAGAAACCCTAAGTAAAATAAATATGGCTTAGGGTTTTCTTTACAGAGATATAGTTAAAACTCTATTTTAATACAGTAAACTCAATATTTGAATCAGTAAAAACTGTGTGAGTTTGCGTTTTAAAATCTTCTTTTTTGGCTTTGTAGATATTTTCTACATAGGTTTGCGGATTTAAATCAATAAGAGGAAACCAAGTGCTTTGAACTTGAATTTGCAACTTATGCCCTTTTTTAAAAGTATGAAAAACGTCTTGTAAGGTTAAATTTACCATCGTTTTTTCATTTGGAATAAAAGGTTCTGGCTTGCTAAAAGAATTCCGAAAACGACCACGTATTACTTCACTTCTCACCATTAAATGATAATTACTTATTTTTAAATGTTTTTGAAAACTATCATTTTTTTCATCATTTTTAGCTTTGGTAGGATGTACATCAATTACTTTCACAATCCAATCTGCAGCAGTTCCAGTAGTGGCTACTTTTAAATTAGCTAGAATGTTTCCTGCTAAGGTTAAATCTTCAGTCAAAATATCTGTTTCAAAAACCAATACATCAGGTCTTCTTGCGGCAAATCGTTGATCATCTGTCATGTATTTTCTTGGAGTGAAAACGGTTTTAATGTCTTCGGAGTAGGGAACAGGTCTTTTTATATCACTAACAAACTGAATACCTTTTTCTACCTCTTTGCTCGAGGTTAATTTTTGATCACCAGATAAATACATGGTTTTTGTACTTGCATTTTTTGGAGGCCAACTATCAAAAGTAGCCCATTCTTTTTTGCCAGAGTCAAAGACATAAGCTTCAGGCAAACCAGAGTTTTTAGAGCCGTTACCTTTTAGGAAATGATTAAAAAATTTAGTTTCAATTTTATCTTGAAAAAACTCAGAAATAGAATCGCCAAAATAATAGTTTCCAACAATATTTTTTCCACGTCTTCTTGCCCAAGCACCATGATCCCACGGTCCAAAAACAAGTGTATTATAATTGTCTTTTCCATGCTTTTCAATTCCTTTGTAAGTTTCTAAAGGTCCGTATAAATCCTCTGCATCAAACCAGCCTCCAACAATCATCGTTGCTACAGTAGAAGGGACTTTATTCATGTGCTGGATAATTCCTTTGCTTTGCCAAACAGAATCATAATTAGGATGTTCTGTAATTTCTTTCCAGAAAAAATCATCAATTCTATTTTTAGATTTTGGTGTTTTGTTATCCAACAATTCATATTGAAAATATTCATTAAGATTTGTTAACGGACCTTTATCTAAAAAGAATTGATATTGATCTTCTGTGTTCATTTCTGGAAAAGAATACCAAGCAGTATCTGTTGGAGTGTCTTTATAGGTTCCAAATAATGAAATAGCTTTAAAATAGCTTAACAAAAAAGCACCGTTATGATGAAAATCATCAAAGAAAAAATCACCAATACAAGCTTGAGGTGATGCCGCTTTTAGTGCAGGATGCGCATCAATGGTAGATGTTGTTGCATAATGACCAGGATATGAAATTCCCCAAGTTCCTACTTTGCCATTATTGTTTTCAACATTATTAACAAGCCATTCGATTGTGTCATAGGTATCTGAAGATTCATCTACTTGAGTAGAATCTTTTTTGTTAGGAATATAAGCACGCATATTATCGTAAACTCCTTCACTCATCCATCTTCCTCGTACATCTTGATATACGATGATGTTTCCTTCTTTCATCAAATTTACATTGGGTCCAATACTTTTTCTCATTTCACCTTCTCCATAAGGTCTAGAACTATAAGGAGTTCGTTGCATTAATATAGGATAGGTTTTGCTTTTATCTTTTGGAGAATAGATAGTTGTATGGAGTTTTACACCATCTCGCATGGGTATATCAACTTCAATCTTAGTATAGTTGTCTTGTACAAATGTGTCTTTTGCTTCTTTTTGTTCTGTTGTGCCGGTTTTATTACATGCTAGAAATAGCGTAACAGCAACTAAAAGAGAAAATAGTTTTAGATAGGATTTATTCATTTTTTGAAAAAATTAAGGCTGATAAATTTACAAAAGAAAAAAGACTAATATCACAATGATAATAAAAGTGTTGATTGTAAATTTTTCAATCTACTAAAATCGAAAAATAGAACTCAAATTAACACACGTTAACTTACGTTAACATAGTTTTATTAAAATTTATAATCTCTTTGTGTTATAACTATTAAAACCTAAAAAATGACACAAAAAAAGATTATTATTTTCATTATTGCTTTAGTTGCGATTGCCAACGCCAATAACGTATTAGCTCAACAAGAAATTACAGATCCAAAACTTAAAAAACTTGTAAGTGAATTAAAGTTACTCTCTAAAGAAGATGTTATGGAAAGACAAAATAAAGGAATAAAAACAAGAGTTAACACCCAAGAAGTTCCTCTTTATTTTGTTGATGGGAAAAAGCTTGAAACAAAAGATATAATGAGTACGGCTTCATCTGGAATTTACAAATATGATATGTACGTTGATAAGGATGAAAAAATAAAGGTTGTTGTTGTAAGGCTTATGACGGAAGAAGAAAAAGCGATTTCAAAAAGAGGGAGAACTAAAGTAAAAGGTAAGCTTGTAGGTAACCAAGCTATTTCTTTTTCTGCAAAAAGTATAGATGGAAAGAATTATTCACTCGAAAATTTAAAAGGAAAAGTTATTGTTGTGAATTTTTGGTTTACTAGTTGCACTCCTTGTGTTAAAGAAATGCCTGAGTTAAACAGTTTAATAGAAAAGTATAAGAATAATGACGATGTTGTCTTTTTAGGGTTTGCGTTAGATTCTGAAGAAAAGATTCGTTCCTTCTTAAAGAAAAAACAATTTGATTATACGTTGTTTGCTGAAAGCAAAGACCTTGCTAAGAAGTATAGTATTTTTTCTTATCCAACACACATGATTATTGATAAAGATTCTAATATCAAATTTTCTGAAACGGGTTATTCTTTTGATGTAGGTAAACGTCTTGAAAATACAATAGATGAATTATTGAAATGATAAATAATTTATATATGAAATAAGCTTTAGTGTATAAAAACTAAAGCTTATTTTTTAATGCTTTACATGTTTCGTCTGTATTGACCGCCTACTTCAAACAAAGCTTTGGTTATTTGTCCTAAAGAACAAACTTTAGTCGCATCCATTAATTTTTCAAAAATATTTTCATTTTGAATGGCTGCCTCTTGAATGATAGCAAGTTCTTGAGCTACTTTTACTTTGTTTGCTTCGTTTAAGTTTTCTTTAGTCTTGATTTGGAATTGTTTTTCCTCTTCTGTAGCACGAATAACTTCTTGTGGAGTTACTGTTGGCGAACCTTTAGAACTTAAAAAGGTATTTACTCCAATAATTGGGAATTCACCTGTGTGTTTCAACGTTTCATAGTATAAACTCTCTTCCTGAATTTTAGAGCGTTGATACATCGTTTCCATAGCTCCTAAAACACCACCTCGTTCTGTAATTCTATCAAATTCAGTTAACACAGCTTCTTCTACTAAATCTGTTAATTCTTCAATAATAAATGAACCTTGAATAGGGTTTTCGTTTTTAGCCAATCCTAGTTCTTTATTAATGATTAACTGAATTGCCATCGCACGACGTACAGATTCTTCCGTAGGAGTCGTAATCGCTTCATCATACGCATTTGTATGTAACGAGTTGCAGTTGTCGTAAATAGCATATAACGCCTGTAGTGTTGTACGGATATCATTAAAATCAATTTCTTGAGCGTGTAATGAACGACCAGAAGTTTGAATATGATATTTTAACATTTGAGCTCTAGAGTTCGCTCCGTACTTATATTTTAAAGCTTTTGCCCAAATTTTACGTGCGACACGACCAATTACTGCATATTCAGGATCAATACCATTTGAGAAGAAGAATGATAAGTTTGGTCCAAACTTATTGATATCCATTCCTCTTGATAAGTAGTATTCTACATAGGTAAATCCGTTTGCTAAGGTTAAGGCTAATTGTGTAATTGGGTTTGCACCAGCTTCTGCAATATGATATCCTGAAATTGAAACTGAATAGAAATTACGAACATTTTTCTCAATAAAATATTCTTGAACATCTCCCATTAAACGCAAAGCAAATTCCGTAGAGAAAATACACGTATTTTGTGCTTGGTCTTCTTTTAAGATATCTGCTTGAACCGTACCACGTACTTGTGCTAAGGTATTCGCTTTAATTTCGGCATATACATCAGCAGGTAAGATTTGATCACCAGTTACTCCTAACAGTAATAATCCTAATCCGTCATTACCTTCAGGTAGCTCTCCATTATATCTAGGGCGTTCTAAACCTTTATCGTCGTATAATTCTTTAAGTTTCGCTTCAACCTTTTTCTCTAACTTATGTTCTTTGATGTATTTTTCACAATTCTGATCGATTGCTGCATTCATAAAGAATCCTAATAACATAGGAGCAGGACCATTAATGGTCATAGAAACTGAAGTCATTGGGTGACTCAAATCGAAACCAGAATATAATTTCTTAGCATCATCTAAACAACATATAGAAACTCCCGCATTTCCAATTTTTCCATAAATATCAGGACGATGACCAGGATCGTTACCATAAAGTGTTACAGAATCAAAAGCTGTAGACAATCGTTTAGCAGGCATTCCTAAACTAACATAATGGAAGCGTCTGTTTGTTCTTTCTGGGCCACCTTCACCAGCAAACATACGTGTAGGATCTTCTCCAGTACGTTTAAATGGATATAATCCTGAAGCATAAGGAAATTCTCCTGGAACATTCTCTTGTAAATTCCAACGTAATAAATCACCCCAAGCTTGGTATTTTGGTAAAGCTACTTTTGGAATATCAGTATGAGATAACGATTTTGTATGTGTTTCAATTTTGATCTCTTTATCACGTACCTTAAACGAGTATATAGGATCTTTATATTTTTTAACTTTCTCTTGCCAGTTTAAAATGATTTCCCAGTTGTAAGGATCTAAATCCATTTTAACACGATCAAATTCGGCAATTAAAAGCTTAAGAAAATCTTTATTTTCTTCTGTTTTGTTAATAGAAGTTTCTTCAATTCCTGATTTATCTAGTACGATTTCAGACTCAGAAACACTTTCAATAGTTTTGAAAATTCCATATAACTTCTGAGCTACTTTTTCTTGCTCATCAACTTTTTTATCGTAAGCTCTGTTATTCTCTGAAATTTCAGATAGATAACGCGTTCTACTAGGAGGAATTACAAAAATCTTTTCAGACATTTCTTTAGTAATCTCAAAAGAAGATTTTAAATCAGCTCCAGTTTTCTCAACCAACTTATCCATAATTGCTTTGTACAAAGCGTTCATTCCAGGATCGTTGAACTGAGAAGCAATTGTACCAAAAACAGGCATATCATCCATGTGAACATCCCATAAATTGTTATTACGCATGTATTGCTTTTTTACATCGCGTAAAGCATCTAAAGCTCCTCTTTTATCAAATTTGTTAATAGCTACTAAATCAGCAAAATCAAGCATGTCGATTTTTTCTAACTGAGTTGCGGCTCCAAATTCAGGAGTCATTACATACAAAGAAGTATCAGAATGTTCTATAATTTCGGTATCCGATTGACCAATACCTGAGGTTTCTAAAATAATTAAATCAAATTCTGCGGCTTTTAAAACTTCAACAGCCTCATTTACATATTTAGATAAAGCTAAGTTTGACTGACGTGTAGCTAATGAGCGCATGTATACACGTTCGTTATTGATGGCATTCATACGGATACGATCACCTAATAAAGCACCACCCGTTTTTCTTTTTGATGGATCTACAGAAATTAATCCAATCGTTTTGTTTGGAAAATCAATTAAGAAACGACGAACTAATTCGTCAACTAAACTCGATTTACCAGCCCCGCCAGTACCAGTAATTCCTAATACAGGAGTTTTAGAGTTTTTGTTTTTTTTGTGAATGGTGTCTAAAGCTTCTTTAGCAACCTCTGGAAAGTTCTCAGCAGAAGAAATTACACGAGCTATGCTTCCTACTTCTTTGTCTGCTAACTTGTCCACTTCACCATTCAATTTGTCTCCTATGGCAAAGTCTGATTGTTGAACTAAATCGTTAATCATTCCTTGTAATCCCAATTCACGACCATCATCAGGAGAGTAAATACGAGTAATTCCATAGTCCATCAATTCTTTGATTTCTTCAGGTAGAATTACTCCGCCGCCACCGCCAAATATTTTAATATGCTTAGCTCCTTTTTCTTGTAACAAATCATACATATACTTAAAGTACTCATTGTGTCCACCTTGATACGAAGTCATAGCAATTGCATTTGCGTCTTCTTGAATAGCACAGTTTACTACTTCTTCAACGCTTCTATCATGCCCTAAATGAATTACTTCAACCCCAGTAGATTGAATAATTCGCCTCATAATGTTAATAGCTGCATCATGTCCATCAAAAAGAGATGCCGCAGTTACAATTCGTACTTTATTTTTAGGCTTATATGGTTTGATTTGCTCCATGTTTTTAAAGGCTCTGATTTTTGGAGCCGCAATTTACGGAATTTTCGAGTGATTTTGTTTTTTGTAACTCACAATAAATAGTAGATTTTAAAAAGAGTATCTTTGCTAAATACTTAAATAACACGGATTATTCATGACATTTAAAGAGCTAATAAAGCAAGGGGTTCCTGATGTTTTACCACCTAAAAAAAAGTACGATAAATCGGTAAACCATGCTCCTAAACGAAAAGATATTTTAACAGAAGACGAAAAAAAACTAGCATTACAAAATGCGTTACGATATTTTGATACAAAGCATCATGCTGAGTTGCTTCCAGAATTTACTGAAGAACTAGAAAAATACGGACGCATATACATGTATCGGTTTAAACCTGATTACAAAATATATGCAAGGTCTATAGATGAATATCCAGGGAAGTCAGTTCAAGCAAAGTCTATTATGTTGATGATTCAAAATAATTTAGATGATGCTGTTGCGCAACATCCTCATGAGTTAATAACGTATGGTGGTAATGGGGCAGTGTTTCAGAACTGGGCGCAATATTTATTAACAATGAAGTACTTATCTGAGATGACAAACAAGCAAACTTTAGTGATGTATTCTGGTCATCCGTTAGGGTTATTTCCGTCTAATAAAAATGCGCCTAGAGTTGTTGTTACAAATGGAATGATGATTCCGAATTATTCAAAACCAGATGATTGGGAAAAATTTAATGCACTTGGAGTTACGCAGTATGGACAAATGACGGCTGGTAGTTACATGTATATTGGTCCGCAAGGAATTGTTCATGGAACAACCATTACAGTTCTTAATGGATTTCGAAAAATAGGAGAATCTCCTCGTGGTAAACTATTTGTAACAGCAGGTTTAGGCGGTATGTCTGGCGCACAACCAAAAGCAGGAAATATTGCTGGTTGTATTACAGTTTGTGCAGAGGTAAATGAAAAAGCCGTACAAACAAGATATTCTCAAGGTTGGGTTGATGAAGTGATTTCAGATATAAAAGCATTAGTTCTTCGTGTTAGAGAAGCTCAAGAAAACCAAGAAATAGTATCGATTGCTTATCATGGAAATGTGGTAGATATTTGGGAGACATTCGATAAAGAAAATATACACATAGATTTAGGTTCTGATCAAACATCATTACACAATCCGTGGGCTGGAGGGTATTACCCTGTTGGAATTTCATTTGAAGAAGCCAATATAATGATGGCAGATAACCCTGAATTGTTTAAAGAAAAAGTACAAGAAACCTTACGTCGTCATGCAAAAGCTATTAATAAACATACCCTAAAAGGAACGTATTTCTTTGATTATGGAAATGCATTTTTGCTGGAAGCTAGTAGAGCAGGAGCTGAGGTAGTGAATGAAAATCCGACATTAGGGAGAGAATTTAAGTATCCTAGTTATGTGCAAGATATTATGGGGCCTATGTGTTTTGATTATGGATTTGGTCCATTTCGTTGGGTGTGTGCATCAGGAGATCTTAATGATTTAGCAAAGACAGATTCGATTGCCTGTGAAGTGTTAGAGAAAATTAAGAAAAATTCTCCTAAAGAAATTCAGCAACAAATGGCAGATAATATTCAGTGGATAAAAGGAGCACAAGAGAATAAGTTAGTTGTAGGCTCTCAAGCACGGATTTTATACGCAGATGCTGAAGGTAGAATTGAAATTGCAAAAGCATTTAATAAAGCAATTAAAAAAGGAAAGATAGGACCTGTTGTGTTAGGACGAGATCATCATGATGTCTCAGGAACAGATTCCCCTTACAGAGAAACATCAAATATTTATGATGGCTCTCAATTTACTGCAGATATGGCAATCCATAATGTAATTGGAGATAGCTTTAGAGGTGCTACATGGGTGTCTATTCATAATGGAGGTGGAGTAGGTTGGGGAGAAGTTATTAATGGTGGATTTGGCATGCTTCTTGATGGTAGTAAAGAGGCCTCAAAGCGTTTAAAATCAATGCTTTTTTGGGACGTTAATAACGGAATTGCTCGTAGAAGCTGGGCTAGAAATGATGAAGCAATTTTCGCTATAAAAAGAGCGATGAACTCAAACAAAGAGTTACAGGTTACACTGCCAAATAAGGTAGATGCTTCTTTATTTAACTAAACTAATCAATACGGTTATGAAAGCACTTAAATTTTTTGTTCTATTTACGATGATTGTATTTGCGTCTTGTAGTAGCTTAAAAGTAACATCTGACTACAATACACAAACTGACTTTTCTAATTATAAAACGTATGCTTTTTTTAAAAAAGGAATTGATGATGCAGATGTATCTGACTTAGATAAAAGAAGAATCTTAAGAGCGATAGAGTCTGAACTTTCAGCAAAAGGCTTTACGAAATCAGAAAACCCTGATTTTTTGGTGAATATTTTTACGAAATCTCGGCAAAAAGTAAATGTAACAGATAGCTGGAACTTTGGTTGGGGTTGGGGCTGGAATCCTTGGATGTGGGGTGGAATGAATCGTGTGAATGTAAACCAGTATACAGAAGGAACCTTATTTATAGATTTTATAGACAGAAAATCAAAGGAATTGTTTTGGCAAGGAATAGGTTCTGGTGCTCTTAGAATGAAAACTCCTGAGAAGAAAGAAAAACGAATTAAGGAGTTTGTGAAAAAAATACTAGAGAGATATCCGCCCAAATAAGAAAAATAATAATAAGATTCTCTGTTATTGATAGTTAATTATCTGTGTTATCTCACTTTTTATGATTAGAAAATTTACTGAGCTTCAACCTGAAGATTATTATGTTAATGAACAGGGTTTTAAAGTATTTACAGAAAAGTATCACTTAAAAAGAGGTTATTGTTGTAAAAGTGGTTGTAAGCATTGCCCTTATGGATATGATAAAAAAACAGATACATTTAAAAATAATAAAAAATAATCTGTTGTATATCATATAATTAACTATATTTATAAGGCTAAATGTAATGGGGATGTCACGCTTATCTCAAATAAGAGCCTATAAAAATCACTTGGAAAAGAGATATAAGCAATTGATTGAGAAATCAAACGCCTATAAGTTTATTGATGAAAATGAAAGTGATATTGCAGCCTTTAAAGCCATGAGAATCCGAACAAAACTAGATCAAATCAGCTACTTAGATGATGGTTTACTGCAATCGCTTGTGTAATTCTATAAAGTAATCAAAGGCTTTTAATAGCCTAGAACCATACCAACTAAAATATTCTCCATTTACAAAAATCACTCGAGCGTTTTTAACGTGTGTATTTACTTCAGAAATATGTTCTTCTTTAAAAGGATAAGGTTCAGAAGAGAGTAAAATAAGTTCTAATCCTTTTCTTTCTTTTAAGCTCTCGATAGTGATTTCAGGGTAACGTTTCACATCTGAAAACACATTTTTAAAATGGTTTAAGTCTAGTAAGTGATTAATGAACGTGTTTTTTCCTGCTACCATCCAAGGATCTTTCCAGATAAAGTAAGCCACTTCTTTAACAGGTCTGTTTTCTGTTTCTTTAAAAAAAGAAATCGCTTTACGTTGAATTTGATCAACTAAATCTTCAGCTTTCTTCATACAATTAAATAGCATTCCATACTGAACAATTAAGCTGTAAATATCTTCAAGAGAGGAAATGTCAGATACATGTGTTGGAGCTATCTTATTACATGTTTCAACAATTTCACGAGTGTTTTCTTCCTTGTTGCATAAAATGATATCTGGCTTCAACTCTTTTATCTTGTCAATTTTAATGCGTTTGGTTCCGCCAACCATTGACTTTGTTTTTCTGGCATAATTAGGATGAACACAAAATTTTGTAACACCAACAACGAACTTATCCAAACCTAGATCAAATAATAACTCAGTTAAGCTTGGAACTAGGCACACAATTCTTCTTGGAGTAGTTTTTACAGTTAAATGATTTCCTAGTTGGTCTTGAATAGTCATTGGTTTACAATAACATTTCTCATTTTTTGTTGCAATTCTTTTGCCTTCCCTGCAGCGGCTTGAGCGAAATCTTCTTGATTAGAAGCGTAAATAATTCCTCTTGAAGAATTAATAAGTAAACCAATGTTATCTGTTATCCCATATTTACAAACTTCTTCTAAGCTTCCACCTTGTGCGCCAACACCAGGAATTAAAAGAAAAGACTTGGGTACAATTTTACGAATATCAGCTAAAAATGTAGCTTTTGTAGCTCCTACCACATACATTAGGTTTTCTGAGTTTTTCCAACTTTTAGAAGTCTCCAAAACATGTTTGTAAACTTCTTTTTTTTCAGAGATTTTTGTTTGAAAATCAAACGCCCCTTCATTAGAAGTCAATGCTAGAAGTATGCTGTGTTTATTTGGGAAACTTAAAAAAGGCTCAACAGAATCTTTGCCCATATAAGGAGCAACAGTAATACTATCAAATTGTAAATCTTCGAAAAAAGCCTTTGCATACATGCTTGATGTATTACCAATATCACCCCTTTTAGCATCAGCTATTGTGAAAACTTCAGGGTGTTTTTCATTTATATATTGAATTGTCCTTTCTAATGATTTCCAGCCTGCTAATCCATAGGCTTCGTAAAAAGCCGTATTAGGCTTATAAGCAACACACAAATGATGAGTTGCATCAATAATAGCTTTATTAAATGCAAAAATAGGATCTTCCTCGATCAATAAAAAAGAAGGTATTTTATCTAGATCAGGATCAAGACCAATGCATAAAAATGACTGTTTTTTCTTAATTTGATTAACAAGTTCTTGTGTAGACATATGAAGCTATAAAAGTTTTGTAAAGATACCTTTTTTTGATGCTTTCTAGTATCTTTGTTTGAGTCTGAGCTTATGTTTGTATATTTTTTAAACAGATTGATGTATGGTTTATTTACTCTTTTTGGAGTTGTAACCGTTATTTTTTTATTGTTTTCTGTTCTGCCGGGTGATCCTGCTAGAATGATGATGGGGCAGAGAGAAGACTCCGAGCAGCTCAAATCAATCCGAAAAAAATATGGATTTGATCAGCCAAAAACAACTCAATATCTCTATTATTTAAATGACTTATCTCCTATATCTTTTCATAGTAAAAATAAAGATAGCTATACTAATTTAGCCACGAATAAATATGAATACTCTAAGCTTTTTAGAATAGGAGAAGTTATTGTTGTTTTGAAGTTTCCACATTTACGAGATTCTTTTCAAAAAAATGGAAAGAGCGTTTCTCAAGTTTTGTCAGAAACGTTGCCTAATACAGCTATTTTAGCAATAGCAAGCATTGTCATAGCTATTAGTATTGGAATAATTTTAGGAATTTTTTCTGCATTGTTTAAAGACACTTGGTTTGATCGATTTATTAGTATTGTTAGTACCTTAGGGATGAGTGTGCCTTCTTTTTTCTCAGCAATTCTCGTTGCTTGGTTTTTTGGTTTTGTCTTGCACGAGTTTACAGGTTTAGAAATGACAGGAAGTCTATACGAAGTTGATGATTTTGGAGAAGGGCAATATATTCAGCTAAAAAATTTGGTGTTGCCTGCATTTGTTTTAGGAATAAGGCCTCTAGCAGTTATTATTCAATTAATGAGAACCTCGTTATTAGAAGTTTTAAATCAAGATTATGTAAGAACAGCAAAAGCTAAAGGACTAAGCACGTATCGTGTAATAAAAAGTCATGCATTAAAAAATGCACTAAACCCAGTAATTACAGCAGTTTCTGGCTGGTTTGCATCTATGTTGGCAGGAGCCGTTTTTGTAGAGTATATATTCAATTGGAATGGGCTAGGAAAAGAGATTGTTAATGCGTTAAATACGTTAGATTTACCTATAATTATGGGAAGTGTTTTGGTAATCGCTACTTTGTTTATTTTAATAAACATTTTAGTAGATGTTTTATATAGTTGGTTAGATCCTAGAGTTAGATTACAATGAGAAAAAGTGTTTTATACATATTATTGTTAAGTGTGTTTTTAGTAAGTTGTAGCAAGCCTACAGAATTTACAGAAGAAGCAAAAAAAGAAAAAGTAGTAGATTATGAGGGGAATGAAGTTGCTTTTGAGCAAATCTTAGAGAAACATCAAGGTAAAAAAATGTTGATTAATGTATGGGCATCTTGGTGTAAAGATTGTGTGGTTGCCTTACCTAAGGTAAAGCAATTTCAAAAAGAAAACCCAGAAATTGATTATGTTTTTTTATCATTAGATAAATCAATAGGGAGCTGGAAGAAAGGAGTTTCAAGATTTCAAACTCAAGGAGATCATTACTTTTTAAAAGAAGGAAAAAAAGGAAACCTTGGTAAGTTTTTAAAAATTAGCTGGATTCCAAGATATATTGTGGTAGACGAAACAGGAAATATTACACTTTTTAAGGCTATAGAAATTACAGATAAAAATATTGAAGAGGCTCTAAAAGGAGAAGCTTCTTACTAAAAACATAAAATAAAATATGAGAAAACATATTGTTGCTGGTAATTGGAAAATGAATAAAAATGCAACGGAGACAAAAGCATTACTTTCAGACGTAAAGTCTTCTTTAGGTCAATTAAATTCATCTAAGCGAATAATCGTTGCTCCACCTTATACAAGTTTATTTGTGGCAAAGGAAAGCGCAAAAGATTCTTTATTAGAAGTTGCAGCTCAAAACATGCATCAATCTAATAGTGGAGCTTTTACAGGAGAAATTTCGGCAGATATGTTGATAGATATAGGTGTTAATATAGTTATTCTGGGTCATTCTGAAAGAAGGGCTTATTTTGGAGAAAATGATGAAATCTTGAGAGAAAAAGTAAATACAGCACTAGCGAATGGTTTAGAAATTATCTTTTGTTTTGGAGAATTGTTAGAAGATAGGATAGCAAATAATCATTTTCATGTTGTAGAACAACAACTTACAAATGTTCTATTTCATTTAAAAGAAGATGACTGGAAAAAAATTATTTTAGCTTACGAACCTGTTTGGGCTATTGGAACAGGAGAAACAGCAACTCCCGATCAAGCCCAAGAAATGCATCAATTTATACGAAAACTGATAACAAAGCAATATTCTGATTCTTTGGCAAATGAAGTTTCGATTTTATATGGAGGAAGCGTGAAGCCTTCTAATGCTAAAGAAATCTTTTCAAAACCAGATGTTGATGGAGGCTTAATTGGGGGCGCATCATTGCAAGCTGGTGATTTTATGGCCATTGTTGACGCATTTTGATTTATGAATACGAGTTATATAGAGTATATTTTTAAAGTGTCATCTAAAGATTCAGCTGTCGAAATTTTGATAGCAGAATTGGGCGCGTTAGGTTTTGAAAGTTTTGTTGAAACAGAAGAAGGCGTTACTGCATATATTCAAAAAAAAGATTGGCACTCAACCATTCTTAATGAAGTTTTTATCTTAAATTCAGGAGAATTTGAAATCACTTTTTCTTACGAGGAGATAGAACAAACAAATTGGAATATTGAGTGGGAAAAGAATTTTAATCCAATTCAGGTTGATAAAAAAGTAAGTGTTAGAGCACCTTTTCATGAAAATCCAAATCTTGAATATGATATTGTAATTGAGCCAAAAATGAGTTTTGGTACAGGACATCATGAAACAACTCACATGATGATTCAGCAAATGCTTCAAATGGATTTAAAAAATAAAAAATTGCTAGATATGGGCTGTGGTACAGGGATACTAGCCATTTTTTCAGAAATGAAAGGAGCGAAACCAATTGATGCGATTGATATTGATGAATGGTGTTACAAAAATTCACTAGAAAATATTGATAGAAATAAAAGTAAAAGCATCACAGTTTATCAAGGCGATGTGGAGTTGATAGCAACAAGTAAAAGCTACGATATAATTCTAGCTAATATTAATAGAAATATTTTGTTGGCGGATATGAAACAATACACCAATTCTTTAACTGAAAATGGATTATTATTGCTGAGCGGTTTCTACAAATCTGATATCCCAATAATTGATAAAGAAGCTTCAAATAATGGTTTAAAGCTTGTTAATATGATTGAAAGAAACAAATGGGTATCTTTGCAATATCAAAAATAGATTTCGAAAATCAATTATAGGTTTTATGAGTACTATAGAAAAGATTCAAGAAGAGATAGAGGTGTTAACTCAAGAAACAAATCAACATGAAATTGTTCTGTTTAATGATGATGTACATACGTTTGATTATGTAATTGATTCGTTAATCGATGTGTGCGATCATACGATAGAACAAGCGGAA
This sequence comes from Bacteroidia bacterium, assembly GCA_030428865.1. Classification (GTDB taxonomy): domain Bacteria; phylum Bacteroidota; class Bacteroidia; order Flavobacteriales; family Flavobacteriaceae; genus Polaribacter. The sequence goes on from JAUIEK010000008.1 coordinate 96,939, forward strand.
CAATGTACTTGGTTAGTGCATTACAAAGGGAAATGCACGGTAAAAACAGGAGAGTTAAATGATTTAAAGTCTAGGTGTTCTAAATTACTTGATTTAGGGCTTTCTGCAGAGCTTGTTTAGCATGGAGAACGTTCTTAAATATTTTGAATTTTCTACTTTTTTTGATGATAAGTCAAATACATTCTCCGGCTCTATTGCTTTTTCAGAGGTAAATCAACACCATTTTTTAATTTTTGAAAAAATAAATAATGAGTTTAATTTGTATATAACTCGCTATGAAGAGAAGCATCAAATAGGAAAAGAAAAACCAGAAGTAATTGAGTTATTAATTAGTAATTACGATAAAAGTTTGCCAGAGCATAGAATTATGCTTAGAAAGTATTTAGAATAAAAAAGTCCATCAAAATTTTGATGGACTTTTTTGTGACTCCGGCAGGATTCAAACCTGCAACCTCTTGAGCCGTAATCAAGTGCTCTATTCAGTTAAGCTACGGAGCCTTTTGGCTATTGCGGGTGCAAATATAAGTTCTTTCTATTAAATTAGAAAAGGATTGTATTCTATATTTAGCTTTTGTCCAAAATTTTTAAGGCTTGTTCTTTGTCTATGTTTAAGATATATACTTCTGCCAAGTTGTTAGAAATTTCATAGGCAACAATGGTGTCTTCTTTTATGATAGCAGATATTCCGTTTTCATCTAAGAAGTTTTTTATTCTTCTTGCTTCCATTTTATTGCCAGAGTATATTTTAACATGCTTTAATTCCATTTTTAATCGAGTGATTTTAAGGTTACATACGCTCTCCAGCCGATGATAATTAACTGAAGCTTTGAGGCTTTAGATAAATCTAGATTCTTTTTTGAATAGGAAGGAAATAATAGTCTATTCAATTTGGCTAAAAGTTTGAAAAACTGCTTTTTCATCATAGGTGGTTCTGAATCAAATATAATGAAAAACAGTTAGTAGGCGGAGTTTACAACTCCGCGCTAACTAATAAGTTGGTTAATTGAGTTTTATTCTGAATTCTTAGAACAGAATAGAGATTAAGAATACTGCTAATTCCAGAAATTTAAGTATGAGTGAAATCATTTTTAATTAAGGGTTTTTAAGTTGTTTTTTAATAATATTCCGGAATTGTTTATTCGAATATAAAATGAAAGAAGGCTTTCATCCTAATAAAAACCTATAAAAAGATGAAATTGATTTATAAAAACAAACTAAATAATTGTTTTTTATTTTTTATAATAACATTATTTACTACGTTTTAATTGTTTTTTTTAATAAAAATTCGCGTTATTATTTATAAGTGTAATAAATTAAAGGCTTTTTTATTTTTTTTCTAGAAAAAATTACTTCAAACGAACTTGTTTTATTTCAATCCATCTTTTTGAAATTGTATTTAGGAATGTTTCTATCTTCGCACACAAATCTAGAAAGTGAATTTTTTATTTATCATATTAGGGTTTGTATTATTAATCTGCGGTGGAACTTGGTTGTTAAAATCGGCCGTTTCTATTTCTTTAAAGTTACAGATTCCTAAAATTATTGTTGGAATGACTGTTGTTTCTTTTGCTACCTCTGCACCAGAACTCATTGTTAGTGTTCGCTCTGCTGTTAGCGGTTTTTCAGATTTAGCATTAGGAAATGTTATGGGATCCAATATTGCCAATTTAGGATTGGTGTTAGGGATTACTCTTTTAATAGCCAAAATTGATGTTCAAAAGAGTTTTTATGCTACAGATTGGCCTGTAATGATGGTAGCTACGGCTCTATTTACCTTTTTTATTTTTAGTGATGCAGAGATTAGTCGATTAGAAGGAATTATTCTTTTTAGCTGCTTGATTCTGATTCTGATTTATCTATTACGATTTCAAAAACAAGCTGTAGTGGACGAAATGCCTGAGGATGACGAATTATTGCCAAATTATAAAACATTTGCGTTTCTTGTTATAGGATCAATTGGTCTTTGGGGAGGTTCAGAACTACTCATTAACGGTGCTACATCTCTAGCAAAATGTTTTGGAGTGAGTGAACGGTTAATTGCAGTAACAATTGTCTCTGTTGGAACCAGTATTCCTGAGCTTGCAGCATCTATTATAGCTGTTGTTAAACAAGAAAAGGCAATCTCTTTAGGAAACTTAATCGGTTCTAATATGTTTAACATTTTGGCTGTTTTAGGAATTACAGCTATGATAACTCCAATCGAAGTAAAAGATTTTGTATTGTTAACAAATGATATTTATTGGGTAATCGGAATTTCTTTCTTGGTACTTCCACTAGTTTTCTTCCCTAAGAATTTACGGTTAGATTGGAAAGATGGTATAATACTTTTGATTTGTTACTCGTTATTTTTATATAAAACTATTTTATAAAAAAAGGAGGAGATTTTAATCTCCTCCTTTTTTTACCCTAATTTATTATAAATTAAACATTTGCAGTTTTTACGGTTTCAACTATTTTACCTGCTACTTTATATGGATCTGCGTTAGAAGCCGGTCTACGATCTTCTAACCAACCTTTCCATCCTTTTTCTACTGTAATAATAGGAATTCGAATAGAAGCACCTCTATCAGAAACACCATAGCTAAAATCATTTATTGAAGCTGTTTCGTGTAATCCTGTTAAGCGTTCATCATTAAACTCTCCATAAACAGCGATGTGTTCTTTGGTTACTGGTCTAAAAGCTTCACAAACTTTTTCGTAAATCTCTTTGCTACCACAAGTTCTTAATAATGAGTTTGAAAAGTTAGCATGCATCCCTGATCCATTCCAATCTCCTTTAATCGGTTTTGGATGATACTCAATATAATAACCATAATCTTCTGTTAATCGATCTAGTAAATAACGAGCTATCCAAACTTGATCTCCCGCATTTTTAGCTCCTTTTGCAAAAATTTGGAACTCCCATTGTCCACAAGCAACCTCTTGGTTGATTCCTTCAAAATTAATGCCTGCAGCAATACATAAATCAGCATGTTCTTCTACCAACTGACGTCCATGTGTATTTCTACCTCCAACAGAACAATAGTATAAACCTTGTGGGCCTGGATAACCCCCAACAGGAAACCCTAAAGGAAGTTGAGTAGCAGTATCCATTATAAAATACTCTTGTTCAAAGCCAAACCAAAAATCATTGTCATCATCATCAATCTTGGCTCTAGCATTCGTAGGATGCGGAGTTCCGTCAGGATTTAACACTTCAGTCATTACTAAGTACCCATCTTTTCTTGCAGGATCTGGAAAAATCGCTACAGGTTTTAGCAAACAGTCAGATGAGCCGCCTTCTGCTTGTTTGGTAGACGATCCATCAAAAGACCAAATAGGACAATCTTCTAGTTTTCCACTAAAATTGTCTTCAACTTTAGTTTTACTTCTCATGTTTTGTGTTGGAAAATAACCATCCAACCAAATGTACTCTAATTTAGATTTGCTCATTGTGTTGTTTTGAAATAGATGTTAGGTACAAATATAATTGAAATACTATTTCTTAATACATAAATTACATTGATTTAAAGCAAATTATTAAAGGTTTTATCCACAATTTTAATATTCGCAAAAAAAAGAATTTATAGATTTTTTTTACAAAAAAAACAGTTTAGATTTTACGAATTAATCAATTCAGTTTAGCCCTTTAAAAAACTAATTTTGAACTTAATCTAATTTAAATAAGGCTCAATAGCTGTTTTAAAGTGATTGTAGTCTTTTTTTCCAAATATGTAATGTTGTACAACTCCTTTTTTGTCGAGAACAATTGTTAAAGGACGGAAATTTTCTAATTCTAACCATTTTTCATTCGCAAAATGACCAACAATAGATGGTCCTTCAACTCTTTTTAAAAATTTTAATATTCTTTCTTCTTTTTCATCACTTAAAGCAATTACACTAACAGAATTTGGGTAAGTAGCTTCTATCTTCTTTAAATCAGGAAATTCTTCAATGCATGGTCCGCAATAAGTTCCCCAAAAATTTAATAAAATTACATTTCCTTCATAATCTGAAATGCTATTTATGCTACCTGTAGATACATTTTTGAAAGTGAAGTTAGAAATAGGCTTGCCAATATTATGTTGAACTTTGGCCAATGATTTAACCACGGGTTTAAAAGGACTGTGAACCAAGAATAAAAATGTTCCTATAGAAAAAGTCCATATAAGTAAGGCAAATATCAAAGACCACTTTACTATTTTATTTTTATTTCTATAAGCCCAAATGCCTAGAAATACATTAATAATTAATAAAATAATACAAAGAATAGTTCCGTAAGTATCAATAAAGAGAGCATTTTCGTTAATAAAGTCCATAATGTTAGTTAGCTTATTTCTTAATTAAGGACATTAAAAATTTAGAATTGTTACGGTACTGAAATAAAAAAGCAAAAAACAATCCTTATTTTTGCCTAAATTCTTCTGTAAAATGGATGAGAAAATTTCCGAAAGGTACGCAAATAGAGGTGTTTCTGCCTCAAAAGAAGATGTTCATAGTGCAATTAAAAATATTGATAAAGGTCTTTTTCCTAAAGCTTTTTGCAAGATTGTTCCAGATTATTTAACAAACGATGATGAGCATTGTTTAATTATGCATGCAGATGGAGCAGGTACCAAATCTTCATTAGCTTACATGTATTGGAAAGAAACGGGAGATGTATCGGTTTGGAAAGGCATTGCACAAGATGCATTGATTATGAATGTTGATGATTTATTGTGTGTAGGAGCTACGGATAACATAATGCTTTCTTCTACTATTGGTAGAAATAAAAACCTGATTCCAGGAGAAGTAATTTCAGCTATTATTAATGGAACAGAAGAATTAATTACAGATTTAAAAAATCACGGAATTACAATACATTCTACAGGAGGAGAAACGGCTGATGTTGGAGATCTGGTAAGAACGATTATTGTAGATTCTACCGTTACTGCTCGAATGAATCGAAAAGATGTTATAGATAATGCAAATATTAAAGCTGGTGATGTAATTGTTGGTTTAGCATCTTTTGGACAAGCTATTTACGAAAAAGAGTACAATGGCGGAATGGGAAGTAACGGGCTTACTTCTGCAAGGCATGATGTTTTTAATAAAGACTTGGCAAAAAAATACCCAGAAAGTTATGATGCTTCTGTGCCTGAAGAACTTGTATATGTAGGCTCAATGAAATTAACAGATCAACTAGATGAAGTTCCTGTTGATGCTGGCAAATTGGTGCTTTCTCCAACCAGAACGTATGCACCTATCATTAAAAAGATTTTATCAAAGTACAATTCAAGCACTGTTCACGGAATGGTACATTGTTCGGGTGGTGCGCAGACAAAGATTCTTCATTTTATAGATAATTTACATATTGTAAAAGATAACCTGTTTTCTGTTCCACCTTTATTTAAATTAATACAAGAACAATCAAAAACAAATTGGAAAGAAATGTATCAAGTTTTTAATTGTGGTCACCGAATGGAATTGTATGTGTCTCCAGAAATAGCAGAAGATATCATTGCTATATCAAAATCATTTAATGTAGATGCACAGATTGTTGGTAGAGTAGAAGCTTCTGATACTAAAAAACTCACTATTAAAAGTGAGTTTGGAGTTTTTGAGTATTAAAATTTCGTTATTCCTAAGTGTAAGATTGAGTTTTAATTTGTTTTACAAAGCTATAGTGAAGTTCGATCTTTTTACAAAAAGAATCAAATTAAACTACTCTTTTCTTACGAATACAAAATCAATTTTAAAATCAGGGTTTGAAACTCTTGCTTTTAGTGTGTCGTTTTCTAATCTGTAAGTAATTTTTTTAGGAAACTCATTTTGTAAGTTTTCACAAACAAAAGACGTTGCAGTTTGTGAAGTAAATTTGAATAAAGTAGGTTTAGGATTTACACCAACTACTTTATAGAAGAGCGTATCTTTAATAGAAACAATACTTAATACTTCTTTAAATATGGTGTCTTTTTCTTGCATGGTATAGCCTAATCCTGTAAAATTAGTTTTCCAAACTTCATAAGTTTGCTTACCTGATTTATCATTTATTTTTTTCCATGTTCCTAATAAGAAACCGGGTTTTTGAGGTTTTGATTTATTTTCACAAGACAGTAGAGCAAAAGTCAACAGAAATATATAAGAAGATTTTATCATTATAACTAATTAGAGTTGTAAGTTGAATTTTACGATCAATTAATGTACAATAAAAATTGTAAATTCGCATCCCGAATTATTCAAAACATATGTTAGATAAACTGCAAATAGTAAAGCAGCGTTACGATGAGGTTTCTGATTTAATTATTCAGCCCGATGTTATCTCTGATCAAAAACGTTACATAGAACTCAACAAAGAGTATAAAGATTTAGGTGTTGTTGTTAAAAAAGCGCAAGAGTACGAAACGTTATTAAATAACATAGAAGAAGCAAAAGAAATTATTGCTGATGGTTCTGATGCAGAAATGGTAGAAATGGCTAAAGTGGAATTAGATGAAGCCAATGAGCAAATACCAAAACTAGAAGAGGAAATCAAGTTTTTATTGATTCCTAAAGATCCAGAAGATTCTAAAAACGCAGTTGTAGAGTTACGTGCGGGAACAGGAGGAGACGAGGCTAGTATTTTTGCTGGAGATTTATTTAGAATGTACACAAAGTATTGTGAGAGTAAAGGATGGAAAGTGTCTACAGTAGATTTTAGTGAAGGAACAAGTGGTGGATTTAAAGAAATTCAGTTTGAAGTTAGTGGTGAAGATGTTTACGGCACATTAAAGTTTGAAGCAGGTGTGCACCGTGTACAAAGAGTACCTCAAACAGAAACTCAAGGTAGAGTTCACACGTCTGCAGCTACGTGTATGGTGTTTCCAGAAGCAGAAGAGTTTGATGTAGAAATTAATCCTAAAGATGTACGGATTGATTATTTCTGTTCTTCAGGTCCTGGAGGGCAATCTGTAAACACAACTTATTCTGCAGTTCGACTAACTCATATTCCAACAGGTTTGGTTGCTCAATGTCAAGATCAAAAATCGCAACACAAGAATAAGGAAAAAGCGTTTAAAGTACTCCGTTCTCGTTTGTATGATTTAGAATTAGCAAAGAAACAAGAAGAAGATGCCGCAAAACGAGGTTCAATGGTTACCTCTGGGGATCGTTCTGCTAAAATTAGAACCTATAACTATCCGCAAGGTCGAGTTACAGATCACAGAATTGGATTAACATTATACGATTTATCTAATATTGTAAATGGAGATATTCAAAAAATTATAGACGAACTGATGCTGGCAGAAAATATGAATAAATTAAAAGATTTGGGAGAGACTATCTAGTTTGAATCTCTGTCGTATAAATACCACTGATCGTTAATTTTTTCAATACTTAGATATTCTCTTCCTACTTTAAATTCTGATTGAAGGTTTTGATAATGAGTTTCATACTCTTTTTGTGCAGCTTTATAACCGTTTTTCATAAATCGTAACCCTGTGGTTCCTCTCTTCATATGTAAAATGGTTGCTGTTTGATTTGATATGCTAGAAATAGAATGTTTTTTTATAAATGCAGCATATTTTTCATACGTTTCTCTCGAGATATTTTCATGTTGTAAAACTTCTTCTAACGAGTTTAAAAATACTTTTTCAGATCTTCCAGAATCCCATCTCCACCATTTTTCATCGGTGTTAGGTCTAAAAGACCATTTGTTAATACGATTCCAAGCGTTCTCGCTTTTGACAATACTAATGCTGTGAATTGTTTTGTCACTTAGAAATGATAAAGCAATGTTTTGAAATTCTTCTGAATCCGTAAGGTAATCATGTCTTAATTGAGATGGTCCCCATAAAAAAATAAGAGAAAGGATGGATGCTATTAATAAATATTTTAGCATCTTGGTTTTTTTAAAAAAGCTATATGCCTCTTTGTTTATTGATTTCATCTTGTAACTGACGCCTTAACTTTTGTTCTCTAATTAATGATTTCTTTCTGTGTTCAGAAAACTCTTCTTCTAAATCTGCTCGATCTTGTATGGCTTGCTTTGTAACAGTATAACTGTTTTTATATTTATAGATAAAATAGCACAACGTTATAACGAGTAAAAAAATAATCCCCCAAACTAGTATTTGATAGCTATTTTTATGAAAAGAAACTCCTACAAGTTGAATTTCATTTTTAGTGTCTAAAGCCAGTTTTGCATCAAATAGTAAATCATCTACAGTTTTTCCAAGATTAATAATACTGTCTTTTTGAAATGAGATGGTATCTGATTTATTGTTAATGCTTTTTTTGTAGTAATTTAAAGAGTCAAGAATTTCATTTTTTAAATGTTGATATCTAACCTTTCTAATAGCTTTATTATCTCCGTAAGAAATAGATGTTTTATATAAATGGTCAATTTTTTCTTCTATAGTTTTTGGCTCTTCTTGCTCTTGAGAATAGAAGGTTGTTGATAGTAGTAAAAAGGATAGTAGTAAAAAATTCTTCATTACTTTTATTTTCAGCAATTATTTCTAAGCTGAAATTTACTAAAAAAAAACCCAAACAATTTTGTTTGGGTTTGAAATTATAAGCAAGAATGAATAATCTATTTAACTTTTTCTACAATTGCCTTAAAAGCTTCTGGGTTGTTAACAGCTAAATCTGCTAAAACTTTTCTATTTAACTCTATGTTATTAGCTTTTACTTTACCCATAAACTGAGAATAAGACATACCGTGTAAACGAGCTGCAGCATTAATACGCTGAATCCATAACGAACGGAAGTTTCTCTTATTTTGTTTACGATCTCTATAAGCATATAACATTGCTTTTTCAACCGCATTTTTTGCTACTGTATAAACGTTTTTTCTACGTCCGAAGTAACCTTTTGCTTGCTTCAATATTTTTTTTCTTCTGTTTCTTGAAGCTACTGAATTTACTGATCTTGGCATAATTCAAATTGTTTTTGTAGTAGGCGGTTTATGTAATTTTAAGTGTTTAGCTTTTAGTTGTGTTTAACTTAAAACTAGTAACTCAAAACTTAAAACTCTTTATTGCCTAACTCCATGGTTAATACTTAATTCCCTTAGACAATTACTTTAAACCTAATTGTCTTTTAATGTTAGACTCATCAGATTTGTGTACCAAAGTATCATGAGTTAACTTTAACTTACGTTTTTTAGACTTCTTTGTTAAGATGTGACTTTTAAACGCGTGCTTTCTTTTAATTTTTCCAGAGCCAGTTAGTTTAAAACGCTTTTTGGCACTAGATTTAGTTTTAATTTTAGGCATTTCTCCTTCGTTTTTGTCTTGCTTATATATTTTTATTTTTTAGGCGCTATGAACATTATCATACGCTTACCTTCTAACTTTGGCATTTGCTCCACTTTGCCATATTCTTCAAGTTCTTGAGCCAGTTTTAATAATAAAATTTGACCTTGATCTTTAAAAACAATAGATCGTCCCTTAAAGAAGACAAATGCTTTTAGTTTAGCTCCATCTTGTAAAAACTTAATAGCATGTTTTTTCTTAAACTCATAATCGTGCTCATCGGTTTGAGGTCCAAAACGGATTTCTTTAATAACAACTTTAGTTGCTTTTGCTTTTAAAACTTTCTCGCGTTTCTTTTGCTCGTACAAGAACTTTTTATAATCAATGATTTTACAAACTGGAGGCACAGCTTTTGGACTAATTTCAACTAAATCAAGTCCTTGTTCTTCTGCCATTTCTCTGGCTTTTCGAATTGGATATACTCCAACTTCTACATTTTCACCAACTACTCTAACTTCATCAACATATTTTATTTTCTCGTTGATTCTATGTTGATCTTCTTTGATTATTCTTGCTGGCCCTCTAGACCTTTTTCTTCTAATTGCTATGACTAATAAGTTTTACCCTGATTAAACAGGCGTTTTTTGATTAAATTCTACAACAGTATGCTTAATTTCTTGTTTGATCATAGAAACAAATTCTTCAATAGTAAATGTTCCTAAATCACCTTTTCCGTGTTTTCTTACGGATACAGTTCCTTCGTTCTCTTCTTTTTCGCCAACAATTACCATAAATGGTATTTTGTTTACTTCGGCATCTCGTATTTTACGACCTGTTTTTTCAGACCGATTATCCACGAGGGCGCGAATTTCGGAATTTTCCAACAAATGTAAAACTTTTTCGCTATAATTTTGATATTTCTCACTGATTGGCAGTATGATAACCTGATCAGGCGTAAGCCATAAAGGGAAGTTTCCGCCAGTATGCTCAAGTAGTACAGCTATGAATCGTTCCATAGAGCCAAAAGGTGCTCTGTGAATCATAACAGGTCTATGTAGTTGATTATCCGTTCCTTTATACGTCAGATCAAATCGTTTTGGTAGATTATAATCAACTTGTATTGTGCCTAGCTGCCAACTTCTTCCTAAAGCATCTTTTACCATAAAGTCTAGTTTAGGGCCGTAAAAAGCAGCTTCTCCTTCTTCTATAACATAGTTTAATTCTTTATCACTTGCAGCAGAAATAATAGCTTGTTCTGCTAAATCCCATGTTTCGGGATCACCAATATACTTTTCAGAGTTTTCTTTATCTCTTACAGAAACTTGCGCCGTAAAATCTTCAAAACCTAATGATCCAAACACATAAAGAACTAAATCAATAACGTTTTTAAACTCTTCATCTAATTGCTCTGGAGTACAAAAAATGTGAGCATCATCTTGTGTAAAACCTCTAACCCTCGTTAATCCATGGAGTTCTCCGCTCTGTTCATACCTGTAAACCGTTCCAAACTCAGCAAATCGTTTTGGTAAATCTTTGTATGAATGGGGTTTGAAATTATACACTTCACAGTGATGTGGGCAATTCATAGGTTTTAATAAGAACTCTTCATCTTCTTTCGGTGTCTGGATAGGTTGAAAGCTGTCTTCACCGTATTTTGCATAATGACCAGAAGTTATATATAGTTCTTTTTGGCCAATATGAGGAGTCATAACCATTTCATAGCCAGCTTTTTTTTGCGCTTCTTTTAAAAAGTTTTCTAAACGACTTCTTAACGCAGCTCCTTTAGGTAGCCAAAGAGGCAATCCTTGACCTACTTTTTGAGAAAACGTAAATAACTCTAACTCTTTTCCTAATTTCCGATGATCTCTTTTTTTAGCCTCTTCAAGTAACTCAAGATACTCAGTTAGCATTTTTTGTTTAGGAAAAGAAATTCCGTAGATTCTCGTTAATTGATTATTTTTTTCATCACCTCTCCAATAAGCTCCAGCAACATTCATAATTTTCACTGCTTTTATTAAGCCTGTGTGAGGAATATGACCTCCTTTACATAAGTCAGTAAAAGTGCTATGATCACAAAATGTGATTTCTCCATCATTCAAATTCTCAATTAGCTCAATTTTATAAGGGTTTTGTTCTTCTTTATATAAAGTTAGGGCATCCGCTTTAGAAACCTCACGCATAACAAACTCATGTTTCTCTCTAGCAATCTCAAGAAATCGAGACTCAATTTTCCCAAAGTCCTTTTCAGAAAGAATTTCATTTTCTAGGTCTACATCATAATAAAATCCGTTTTCAATAGCGGGTCCAATGGTTAGCTTAGCGTTTGGGTAGAATTCTAGTAGAGTCTGTGCCATTACATGAGCAGAAGAATGCCAAAACGCTTGTTTACCTTTACCATCATTAAAAGTATATAAAATAAGAGACCCACTTTCTTTTATTGGGGTTTTAGTTTCTACAGTATTACCATTAAAGTTAGCGGATATAACATTTCTTGCTAAGCCCTCACTAATACTTTTAGCTATTTCAAAAGGAGTCACTCCTTTTTCAAACTCTTTTACGCTACCATCAGGTAATGTGATGTGAACCATATTTACTGCACTTTAATAAGCCGCAAAGATATTAGAAAACTAAAAGTAAGCAATAAAATGATTTGATATATAACAATTCATTTTTTCACTAATAATGATTATTTTGGTTTATTGAAAAATGCCTTTAGAATTATTTTACTTTTTTTACTTTGAAAATGAGTTAGTTGTGTTTTTTAGGTAAAAAAAACAGAAAAAAATCGATAAAATATTTTGCTGATAAAAACCTTCTTTCATACATTTGCACCCGCTTTGAGAGAGAAGGGAAGTTCACAGGAGATATTTTGGAATAATTTTTAGAGCTAGCGAGTTAGTTAGAGTTTAGAAAAATTAGCGAGTTCGATTCTCGTATTTCCACAAGATAGGGTAGTTTGTAGTATAAGATTGAGATAGGATCTTATTAATATGGATTACCAAGTTCATTGACAGAATTGAAATTGACAGCGTATAAAGAGTAGAATAATCATTCCACTTCGGAAAATTCTTTTGGACTTTTCATATACTATATTAAAGATATACGATGAAGAGTTTGATCCTGGCTCAGGATGAACGCTAGCGGCAGGCTTAACACATGCAAGTCGAGGGGTAACAGGGATTGCTTGCAATCCGCTGACGACCGGCGCACGGGTGCGTAACGCGTATAGAACCTACCTTTTACTGAGGGATAGCCTTTAGAAATGAAGATTAATACCTCATAGTATTGAATTTTGGCATCGAAATTTAATTAAAGATTTATTGGTAAAAGATGGCTATGCGTTCTATTAGCTAGTAGGTAAGGTAACGGCTTACCTAGGCAACGATAGATAGGGGTCCTGAGAGGGAGATCCCCCACACTGGTACTGAGACACGGACCAGACTCCTACGGGAGGCAGCAGTGAGGAATATTGGACAATGGAGGCAACTCTGATCCAGCCATGCCGCGTGCAGGAAGACTGCCCTATGGGTTGTAAACTGCTTTTATACAGGAAGAAACGCATCTACGTGTAGATGTTTGACGGTACTGTAAGAATAAGCACCGGCTAACTCCGTGCCAGCAGCCGCGGTAATACGGAGGGTGCAAGCGTTATCCGGAATCATTGGGTTTAAAGGGTCCGCAGGCGGTCAATTAAGTCAGAGGTGAAATCCCGCAGCTTAACTGTGGAACTGCCTTTGATACTGATTGACTTGAGTTATACGGAAGTAGATAGAATGTGTAGTGTAGCGGTGAAATGCATAGATATTACACAGAATACCGATTGCGAAGGCAGTCTACTACGTATATACTGACGCTCATGGACGAAAGCGTGGGGAGCGAACGGGATTAGATACCCCGGTAGTCCACGCCGTAAACGATGGACACTAGTTGTTGGATTATTTCAGTGACTAAGCGAAAGTGATAAGTGTCCCACCTGGGGAGTACGATCGCAAGATTGAAACTCAAAGGAATTGACGGGGGCCCGCACAAGCGGTGGAGCATGTGGTTTAATTCGATGATACGCGAGGAACCTTACCAGGGCTTAAATGTAGAGTGACAGGTCTAGAGATAGATTTTTCTTCGGACACTTTACAAGGTGCTGCATGGTTGTCGTCAGCTCGTGCCGTGAGGTGTCAGGTTAAGTCCTATAACGAGCGCAACCCTTGTCGTTAGTTGCCAGCATGTAAAGATGGGGACTCTAGCGAGACTGCCGGTGCAAACCGTGAGGAAGGTGGGGATGACGTCAAATCATCACGGCCCTTACGTCCTGGGCTACACACGTGCTACAATGGTATAGACAATGAGCAGCCACTACGCAAGTAGGCGCGAATCTATAAACTATATCACAGTTCGGATCGAAGTCTGCAACTCGACTTCGTGAAGCTGGAATCGCTAGTAATCGGATATCAGCCATGATCCGGTGAATACGTTCCCGGGCCTTGTACACACCGCCCGTCAAGCCATGGAAGCTGGGGGTGCCTGAAGTCGGTCACCGCAAGGAGCCGCCTAGGGTAAAACTAGTAACTAGGGCTAAGTCGTAACAAGGTAGCCGTACCGGAAGGTGCGGCTGGAACACCTCCTTTCTAGAGAAA